>JAZUMR010000027.1:0-11767 GCA_045603685.1 Prevotella sp. | reverse complement strand
TTGGCTAACGGAAAACGCTGCATATCCTCCCTGCCATGCAAATTCACTATATATAGGATTTATGCTCTTAATCCAACGGCTACTGTTACGCTTCACCTCTTCAACGAGGTGAGCTATTGCCACCTCTCTTCCAAGCAAGCATAAAATATGAACATGGTCACCTGTTCCATTAGCCCAAATATTTATGCATCCAGCATTGTTAATGAGTTGTCCGATGTAGGCATGCACACGTTGCAAATCTTCTTCGCGAATTTCTGGGCTTATATTTTTTATATGGAAGATAATATGTATGTATATTTTGCTTAACGATTGTGACATAATACTTTTGCCCTTTCAGGGCGTTAATTGTTATTGTAATCATTATTATCCCAAGGTGTCGCTTTGCTCACCATTGGGCTATGTACGCTTTGCATTTGCCCTTTCAGGGCGTTTAATTCTTTAATGAACATTGCAGGCTGAAAGCCCAATGGTTGTCAATAGCTTAGGACAAGCGAAGCAACACTCAGGGAAATGAATATCATAACATAATACTTTTGCCCTTTCAGGGCGGTTATTTTTAACTGCTATCATTATCCCCCAAGGTGTCGCTTCGCTTACCGTTGGGCTATGTACGCTTTGCGCTTGCCCTTTCAGGGCGTTTAATTCGTTCATGACCATTGCGGGCTGAAAGCCCAATGGTTGTCAATAGCCCAGGGCAAGCGAAGCGGCACTCAGGGAAATGAATGTCATTATATCATCCAATCGCCTTATTTGTAAATTCTTCCTTCTGCTTACTTTCCTTTCACGAGCGTGAAATCCAGCTGGCGCTTGTCGATATTTGCTGCAGCCACCTTTATTCTTACTGCATCGCCGAGCGAATAGCAGTTATGGCGGCGGCGGCCGCGCAGGCAGTAGTTCTTTTCGTCGAACTCATAGTAGTCGTCGCTGAGGTCGCGCATTGCCACCATGCCCTCGCAGTGGTTATCGTCTATCTCGCAGTATATGCCGTATGACGCCACGCCAGAGATATGCGCGTCGAACTCCTCGCCGATGTACTGCTGCATGAACTCAACCATCTTATACTTTATTGAGTCGCGCTCAGCGAGTGCTGCCGTCTGCTCCATGTCGCTTGAGTGTTCGCACAGGTCCTCGTATTTCTTTACGTTGGCTGAGCGTCCTCCTTCCTGGTATTTAGTCAGCAGGCGGTGAACCATCATGTCTGGGTAGCGGCGTATAGGCGATGTGAAGTGTGTGTAGTAGTCGAACGCCAGTCCGTAGTGTCCTATGTTGTGCACGGTGTATTTAGCCTTCATCATTGCTCTGAGCGCCACGCTCTCTATGAGCTTCTGCTCCTTCTTTCCGTTGACGTCAGACAGGAGGTTGTTGAGCGAGCGTGTTATGGCGGCGCGTGTGCCAGCCGTCTTGAGCTTGTAGCCGAACTTCACGATGAAGTCGCGCAGCGTCTCGAGTTTTGTGAGGTCAGGCGTGTCGTGCACACGGTAAGGCAGTGTCTTCGCTTTTCCTCCCTTCTTCACTCTTCCTACGCTCTCCGCCACGGTGCGGTTAGCCAGCAGCATAAATTCCTCTATGAGTTTGTTAGCCTCTCTTGAGCGTTTGAAGTAGCAGCGTGTCGGCTTTCCTGTTTCGTCGATGTCGAACCGCATCTCCTCACGGTCGAAGTTTACCGCTCCGTTTTTCATTCTTGCCTCACGCAGCTTGCTTGCCAGGCTCCACAGCGTGTTCACCTCCTCCTTGTATTCGCCCTGTGCGCCCTCTATGAGGCTCTGCGCCTCCTCGTATGTGAATCTGCGGTCAGACTTTATGACCGTATGTCTCAGTCGCCACTCCTTCACTTCGGCGTCGGTGTTCATGGTGAAGATTACGGAGTAAGCCAGTTTCTCCTCGTTCGGACGGAGCGAGCAGATGTAGTTGCAGAGGCGTTCTGGCAGCATCGGTATCGTGCGGTCGACGAGGTAGACGCTTGTGGCGCGCTTCTGTGCTTCCTTGTCAATGATTGATCCCTCCTTGACGTAATGGCTTACATCGGCTATATGCACACCCACCTCATACAGCCCCTTCTCTATTATTCTGAGCGAGAGAGCGTCGTCGAAGTCCTTGGCGTCGTGCGGGTCGATGGTGCATGTGAATACATTACGGAAGTCTTCGCGCTCAGCATAGTCCTGCTCTGTTATTTCGGCAGATATGCGGTTAGCGGCATCCTCTACGCTCTTCGGATATTCGTAAGGCAGTCCGTACTGTGCGAGAATGGCATGCATCTCGGTATTGTTGTCGCCCGTCTGTCCGAGATTCGCTATCACCTCGCCTATGATATGCCCTCGCTCATCCTTCGGCCATTCTATGACGCGCACGATAACCTTGTCGTTCTTCTTCGCCTTGTTCATCTTGCGTCTTGGCACGATGATGTCGCGGTAGAGATTCTCCCCTTCCGGCGATATGTATGCCACGTCATGCTGTATGTCTACCTTGCCCACGAACTGTGTCTTCTTCCTCTCGAGCACAGCGGTCACCACCGCCTCCTTTATGTGTCGGTCGCGGCGTGCCATCATTGTCACCTGCACACGGTCGCCGTCGAGCGCATACATCGAGTTGCGCTCTGCCACGAACACTGGCGGCTGGTCTGTGCCGTCAGGCTGGAACGAGTTTTTTCCTGTACGCTTGCGGATGAATACTCCCTCGAGCACCTGTCCGTTCAGATTGAGCTTATATGATGAGTCGGTTACACGGGTCAGATAGTCCTCCCATGCCATCTCCTCCATTATATCTACAGCGAGCATCTTCAGCGGATGCGTATCGAGATTCAGATTTCTGAATATCTCCTTGAACGAGAACGTTCTGTTAGGCTCCTGCTGGAAAAAATCAGCCAGCAATTCAGCCAACTGCTTCTTAGTGATGCGTTTTCTTACTTTTTTCCCCTTGCTCATAGTCTTTATATAATTAGTTTTTGCAAAGTAACGAAATATTTTGTACCTTTGCAAACGTATCGTATTAAATTAATGTTAATTTAACAACAACTTAACAATGATGATGAGTTCTAAGCAGATGGCGCTCTACAGCATGATGGAGGAGAGAGGCTACAGCCAAGCCTGCATCACCACTACCATAATGATGCTGCGCCAGGACCGCATAGCCTTAGACGACATGATACTCTACATTGACGACGAGCATCCTACTGAGGAGCAGATTACGAACAGAATAGCTGAAATGTTCGGCAAGTAGAGGGGAGGCTGAAGGGGAGTAAAGAATATTGTCATCAAGGACAGGAAAGACAGCAGAGACTACAGTTGTCTGCAAAACAATATAGCCAGCGGCGCTATTCTGCCGCAGAATGAATATATGAAAATACTCGTAACGGGAGCCTCTGGCTTCATCGGCTCACACCTGGCGGAGGCTCTTCTGCTCTCCGGCCATGATGTGTGGTGTGCTGTAAGAAAATCTACATCACGCCAGTATCTCACTGACCCACGGCTTAACTTCATCGAACTGAATCTCTCTTCGCAGCAGCAGATGAGCGAGGCTCTGAAGCCTCACCGCTTCGACGCTATCATACATGCTGCCGGAGCCACCAAATGCCTGAAGAAAGAGGATTTCTTCAGGATAAACACCGACGGCACACGCAATCTGGTGGAGGTCATAGAGCAGCAGTACGCAGAAGGCAGCATGCCGCGATTCGTATTCGTAAGCTCGCTCTCTGTGGTCAACTCCATACCGGAGGAGAAACTGGGCGAGCCTACCATGTACGGCGAATCGAAGTTCCGCGCCGAACAGATAGTCCAGCAGAGCCGTCTGCCTTACGTCATACTCAGACCTACGGGTGTCTACGGACCGAGGGAGAAGGATTACTTCCTCATGGTGAAATCAATAAAGCAGCACACTGACTTTGCCGCCGGCTACTCACCTCAGATTCTCACCTTCGTCTACGTCAGCGACGTCGTGCAGGCCATCATGCTCGCCATGACACAGCCGGCAGAGAACGTGTGCGGACACATTTTCGCTCTCTCCGACGGCAAGGAGTATACCTCAGAGACTTTCTCTGACCTCATCATCTCATCGCTCAAGGAAATAGAGGGCCGCAAGCCGTGGGTGCTGCGCCTGAAAGCTCCGCTGTTTATCCTGCGTGCCGTATGCGCACTGGGCGAGGCTTACATACGACTGACAGGACAGCTCATAGCCCTCAACAACGATAAATACAACATACTGAGCCAGCGCGACTGGCGATGCGACATCTCTGACTCACGCCGCCTGCTGGGCTACGACCCGAAGGTGAAGCTCGAAGAGGGCGTGATGAACTCAGTAAAATGGTATAAAGAAAACAAATGGATATAAAGAAAATACTGCAGAACGACAAGAAAGCACCGAAAGGGCTGCTGCTCTTTGAATGGGTAATCATAGGCTATGCCCTGCTGACACTGGTGTTCGCTCTCATCGGATGGGACGCATACGCCCACCCCGAATCACTGGTATGGACACGTGTGAAGCTCGTTGCAGCCACACTGGCGCTGTGGGGCATCTACCGCCTCGCGCCATGCCGCCTCACCATCTTCCTGCGTGTGGTGGCGCAGCTGCTGCTCCTCGGCGAATGGTATCCCGATACATACGAGCTGAACCAGATTCTGCCAAACCTCGACCACATAGTGGCGCAGTGGGAGCAGGACATTTTCCACACACAGCCCGGACAGACTTTCTCCGAGACATTGCCGTGGTGGTGGTTCTCTGAACCTATGCACATAGGCTACGGCTCATACTACTTCCTCCTCGGAGCAATACCGCTGCTCTACTTCCTGCACCACTACGACGAGTTTCTGCGCACCAGCTTCATCGTCATCGCAGCATTCTTCGCTTTCTATCTCTTCTTCGACCTCGTCCCTGTCGCTGGCCCGCAGTTCTATTTCGAGGCTGTAGGACTGGACAAGATACGCGAGGGCATATTCCCTGAGATGGGCACATACTTCGCCACACATCAGGAGTGTCTGCCTATACCGGGAGCCGACGGACCGTTCAAGGCTTTCGTGCAGATTATGCACGACGCTGGCGAACGACCCACTGCGGCTTTCCCTTCAAGCCATGTGGGCGCAACCACCGTGCTGTTCTTCCTCGCCGTAAGATACTGCCGAAAGCAGAAGACATGGAAGACCATGTACTGGTTCATGCCGCTCTACATACTGCTGTGCTTCTCTACGGTGTATATCAAGGCGCACTACGCTGTCGACGCTCTGGCAGGACTGGTGTTCGGAGCTGTGTTCTACTACGCACTCGCCGCCATATACGACCGCACAAAAATACAGTAGACAAAAGCCTGTCAGTCAGGCAGATAGATACAGTTGCGCAAAAAGCTGCTTCTTGCCATGCAAGAAAGAGCTTCTTACACGCCCAAAAGCGGCTTCCTGCAACGCAAGATGCTGCTTCCTGGAAAAACAGAAGGAAAAGACTGGGAAAACATACCAACTGACACAGATATTCAGAAAAGACAAGCAAAGATGTCAGACATAACAATCACAGAGGTAAGGACAAAGAAACAGTTAGACCGCTTCATACGGTTTAACTACGAACTGTATGAGGGCAACGAATATGCCGTGCCGGAACTGTACGCCGACATGAAGGGCATGTTCTCGCAAAAAAAGAATGCCGCACTCGAGTTCTGCGACTACCGGCTCTTCACAGCAGAGCAGGACGGAAAGACGGTAGGAAGAGTGGCGGCGATAATAAACCACCGCGCCAACGAGACATGGCACACCCGATGCGTCAGATTCGGATGGATTGACTTCATCGACGATGAGCGTGTGTCGGCTGCGCTGCTCAATGCCGTAGCGCAATACGGCAGAGAAAACGGCATGAACGAAATGCAGGGACCACTCGGATTCACCGACTTCGACCGTGAGGGCATGCTCATAGAGGGTTTCGACCAGCTCGGCACCATGTCGACATACTATAACTACCCCTACTACCCCGAGCACATGGAACGCTACGGAATGGAGAAGGAGATTGACTGGGTGGAGAGAAAAATGACCACTCCCGACAGCATACCAGACAAATACCACCGCGTGGCGGAGCTTGTGGCGAAACGCTTCGGACTCAGAGTGAAGAAACTGAAGAACATGCGTGAGGTGAAGCATGACGAATACGGAAAGCGTATCTTCCAGCTCATTAACGACAGCTACGCTCCGCTCTTCGGCTACTCGCGCCTCAGCGAACGGCAGATTGACCAGATGGTAAACACATACATGCCGCTCGTCGACCTCAGGATGCAGTGTCTGGTCATGAACGACAACGACGAACTGGTGGGCGTCGGACTGTCAATGCCGAGCATCGTGCGTGCGCTGCAGAAATCGCACGGCATGATGTTCCCTTTCGGCTGGTGGCATCTGCTGAAATCGCTCAAATGGAAGCACGAAAGCGGAGTGGAGCTGCTGCTCATAGCCGTACGCCCCGACTATCAGGGAAAGGGCGTAAACGCACTGATATTCAACGACCTCATACCTATATACCAGCAGATGGGATTCAAATGGGCGGAGACAAACCCGCAGCTCGAAGACAACTTCCAGTCGCAGGCACAATGGGAATACCTCAATCCGAAGGTGCATAAGCGCCGCCGATGCTATAAGAAGCATATTGACGGATAAAAAACAATAACTAATACACACATCAGTCATTATTCCCTTCAAAATTTGACGTGAATAATCAACTCTTTCGCTTCAAAACTTGCAAGAAATAATAAATATTACTACTTTTGCAGTGAAAAACGAATTTATTCACTTCAAAAAATGATTTGATTATGACACATCCTATATGGATATGGCAATACGAGCAGTGGCCTCACTTCTGTTGGAATGATAGCAATATCATAACCTTGCTGGCGCGTGTGCGGCAGAAACAAGGACAACTGTTAGGGCTGATGAGCTCGATGGGGTTTGATACGCAAAATCTTAACGCATTGGAGGTGATGACTGAAGATGTGCTGCACAATGCAGAGATAGAAGGACAGCTGCTCAATCCTAATCATGTGCGCTCGTCTGTAGCCCGGCATCTGGGCATAGACACTGCTGGCATGCCAGAAGCTGATCATTACACTGAAGGAGTAGTGGAAGTGATGATGGATGCTGTTAAAAATGCTGGGGCACCACTTACTGAGAAACGTCTGTTTAACTGGCATGCAGCACTTTTCCCAACAGGGCGCAGCGGCATGACAGCTATCACCGTGGCTGCATGGCGAAAGGAATCAGAGCCTATGCAGATAGTTTCAGGCGCAATAGGAAAAGAGCAGGTGCACTACGAAGCACCGCCGTCAGAGTGCCTGCCGAAAGAGATGGAGCAGTTTCTACAGTGGATAAACACCGAACAGAGCATAGACCCAGTGCTGAAAGCGGCCATCGCTCATCTCTGGTTTGTCAATATCCATCCTTTTGACGATGGCAACGGACGGCTGACACGTACCATAACAGATATGTTGCTGGCACGTGCTGATGGCATGTCTCACCGGTTCTACAGTATGTCATCTGTTATTCTGCGCAATAAAAAAGATTATTACGAAATATTAGAGTATATAGGCAAACATGGTCTTGACATCACTCCATGGCTTATATGGTTTCTTGAAACTTTGGAAGATGCCATTACTACAGCACATGCTCGTGTGCAGCGTATACTGAAAAAAACTCTCTTCTGGCAGAAACATGTGTCTACTCAGCTAAATGAACGACAGGTGAAAATAATAAATCGCCTGTGGGACGGCATGGAAGGAAAACTAAATACCAGCAAATGGGCGAAGATGACACACACATCGACAGCCACCGCACTGCGTGACATACAAGATCTGGTGCAGAAAGGACTGCTCTGCGATTCGGGCGAAGGAGGCAGAAATACTAATTACATTCTGCAGGAAGAGTGATTTATTAGTTGACAAGTTGACGAGTTGACAAGTTGACAAGTAGACAAGTTGCTTGACGACATTAACCTTTAACCCTTAAACATTAACCTTTAACCATTAAACTTTACCCCCTTAACCACATATGACTATAGGCGTAGTAATATCAACATACAACAACCCGAAATGGCTTGAGAAAACTCTCTGGGGCTATATGCACCAGACAAGAATGCCTGACGAGATTGTCATTGCTGACGACGGATCGGGCGAAGAGACTCGACGCCTCATCGAAAATTATGCCAAGACGATGCCGATAAAGCACGTATGGCACGAAGACCGTGGATTCCAGAAATCGGAGATACTCAACAAGGCGCTCGTGGCTGCCACCGCTGACTATCTCATCTTCACCGACCAGGACTGCATCCCGCGCGAAGACTTCGTGCAGACTCATGCCAAGCATGCAGAGAAAGGCTACTTCCTCTCTGGCGGATACTTCAAGCTGCCTATGCAGCTGAGCCTCGACATCACGCAGGATGATGTGCTTTCGGGCAACGCCTTCTCGCTCCGCTGGCTGCATAAGCGCGGACTGAAACGCTCGTTCAAATGCACCAAACTGTTCCGCTCGAAGCTTTACGCCGCCATTCTGAACACCATCACACCGGCACGAGCAAGCTGGAACGGATGTAACGCCTCCGGATGGCGCGAGGACATGCTGAAGATAAACGGATACAACGAAGACATGCACTACGGCGGACAAGACCGTGAGTTCGGCGAACGACTGACAAACATGGGGCTGCGCTCTAAGCAGTTGCGTTATTCCGCCATCGTGCTGCACCTCGATCATAAGCGTCCTTACAAGACAAAGGAGTCGATTGAGAACAATAAAGCCATACGCCGCAACACACGAAAGCAGCGCATTATTCAGACACCTAACGGAATTAAGAAGATAAAGGATTAAGAAGAGGCTGAAAACTCAGAGGAGTCTGAGAATCTGAATACTCCGAATATTCTGAATACTCTGAATATTCCGACTACTCCGACCACTCCGACCACTCCGACTACTCCGACTACTCCGATTACTCCGACCACTCCGCCCCTCCCTTAAAAATAACTCCCTATGCCAGCAAACATAAACCAGCGACAGATGTCAGCATTCAGAGAAATCATCAAAGGTACTGCCATATTCGGCGGCACACAGATGATAAGCATGCTGGCGGGACTGCTCCGAGGCAAGTTTCTCGCCATCATACTCGGCGCACACGGCATGGGCATATCGTCACTCCTGTCTTCTGCCATACAGCCCGTGCAGCAGTTCTTCGCCATGGGACTGCCGTCGGCAGCCGTAAGCAGCATAGCCCATACGGAGGACGAGAGCGAAAAGCGCCGCAGAGCGACAGCACTCAGACGCTCGACACTACTCCTCGCCATAGCGGCAGCAGTGTTCATCATACTAAGCTCTAAACTCTTCAGCATCGTAACATTCGGCAAAGAACAGGACTATACACTATGGTTTGCCGCACTCTCTGCCGCCATATTCCTCAATATGCTGGCAGCATGCGAGAACACCATACTGCAGAGTTTCCGCCGCCTGAAATGTCTGGCGCTATGCAATATAGCAACCGCCGTGTCAGGTGTGCTCATAGGCATTCCTATCGTCTGCGTCATGGGTGTGGAGGGCATTGTCCCGTCGATGATAATGACAGCGGTCATCTCATGGAGCTTTGCCCGGTGGCACACACAGAAGATGCGCATATCCACCCGCCAGCCGTGGCGCGAGACGCTGTCGCTGAGCCGCGAGATGATAATGCTGGGCATCACGATGATGGTGGCGGCGCTTCTCGGCAGCCTCAGCATATATGCCGTAAACACATTCATCAATATCAGCGGAACGACAGAGCATGTGGCGTTCTACCAGACAGCAAGCATCATCACCGTGCAATGCACCACCATGGTGTTCACGGCACTCGCCACCGACTACTATCCGCATCTGACACAGGTCATAGACGACAAGCTGAAGACACTGCGCCTCATCAATCAGCAGAGCCAGATAGTGATACTCATCACCGCACCTATATCCGCACTCCTCATGGTTTGTGCGCCCGTGGTGGTCAGAGTGCTGTTTACATCTGAGTTTGACACTATCGTGCCGCTCGTTCAGATGATGAGCTTCGCCTTCCTCATGCGGGCATACTACTTCCCGCTGGACTATATCTGCCTGGCAAAAGGCGACAAGGCGTTCTTCTTCTGCATAGAGGGTATATGGACAAACGCTAAGATGCTCCTGCTATTCATAGGCGGATACCACTTCTTCGGGCTCACCGGACTGGGATATGCCGCCGTGATAAACGGACTGCTCGACTCCATCGCATCGACCATCATGGTGCGCTGGAGATACGGTGTGGCATACTCACGCCTGACCATGCTCCTCGCACTTGTCAACGTTCTGCTCGTGGCTACGGTCATGATGCTCACACTAACCATGCAGGACAGCCTTATGCGCATAACAGTCACAGGAGTGCTGACATTCGCCATAGCGCTGAACTCGCTGCTGCAAATAAAGAAAAGAACAGGAAAGTGGAAAATAACACAGCGCCATTAATCACCATACTGACCCCAGCATACAACGCCGAGCGATTCATATGCCGATGTCTGGACAGCCTGACCGCCCAGACTTATCCGCATATCGAGATTATCGTGGTGGACGACTGCTCGACTGACGCCACACGATTGCTGCTTGATGACTATGCAAAGCGCGACTCCAGAATATGCGTATTAAGCACCGAATGCAACTCAGGGGCCTCTGCCGCACGATGCAAGGGGCTGGCAGTGGCAAGGGGAGAATACATCACTGAGGTGGATGCCGACGACTGGCTGGCGCACGACGCCATAGCCATAGCGGCAGAAGAAGCAGCGAAAAGCACACAGGCCGACTTCATCCTATACACCAGCATACTCGCTGACGAGAACACAGGCACACAGAGCCCGTACCCTATAGAGAAGGGCGTGAAAAGCGTCATGACAGGAGCAGAGGCGTGCCACTGGAGCATCGGATGGGGAATACACGGCTGGGGGCTATGCCGCACAGAGATTTACCGCCGCTTCCCGTGCCAGACCGACGCCGGGCTTTACGGCGACGAGAACTCCACACACCTGCAACTGCTCCACTGCCGAGAGGTGCGCCAGTGTGCAGGAAAGCATTTCTACAGCGTCAACGACTCGTCTGTGACACACGTAGTCAATATCCGCCGCTTCGACATTCTTGAAGGACGGCTCGCCCTCCGGCAGCAACTGATGCAGGCAGGAGCAGACAGCAAGACCATAATGCGGCAGAACCGTGTGCGCTGGATAGACTTCATCGGCGCATGCTATCTGTTCTGGAAGCACTCCAGCCAGTTCTCTGAGCCTGACCGCCAGCATATATGGCTGCGCATGGAGACAGCATACAAGACATTCCACTTCAGCGAACTGCCACTCACGACAGCACTGAAGCCACGCTATTTCCTGCTCCCTACGCTCCGCCTCTTCTACCATCAGGTGTGCATGACATTCCGAATCAGGGAGGCTGTGCAAGCCAGACGCAGGTAAAACCGCTCAAGCTGGCTGAATCATAGCTGTATCATAAGAACACAGCACCATCTCCTTAACCAGTCTTTGGCCATTCCTTAAAGTTTGGAAGCATATTTTTATCCACATAACTGACATTCTGCATATTACACAAAAAGCATAATAGCACAAAAAAAAAGACAGCCTCAACACTATCAGGCTGTCTTTTTTGACCTATAGCTCATTTTGCAGGATGGAACAGCCCTCAAAGGTCGATTCCTACAGGTGTTCTGAGAGTTTCAAACGTTTCAGGACACATTTCGACGTATGAAAATGCTCAATAGCTCATTTTGCAGGATACGAGTGTTC
>JAZUMR010000026.1:0-18276 GCA_045603685.1 Prevotella sp. | reverse complement strand
GCCTTAGCGACGCGACCCCCTAGGGGGTCTAAATAACTGTTATGACTAGCTCTAAAGAATGTCATCACACCCCTTCTAAGGAAAGGTAAAAGTGTAAACGAACTCCTGAGCTACGATAATTAACCATTAAACTTTAACCTTCATTCCTCATCTGCTCTATCTGTTCCCGACATTGTTCCATGAGCCATTTAGGTGTGCTGGTGGCGCCACATATCCCGACAGAGCGTACACCGCTAAGCCATTCCCGCTGTATTTCCGTGGCATTCTCTACATGGTGGGTATTAGCGTTTACCCGCAGACATTCCGCATAGAGCACTTTGCCGTTGCTAGACTTTCTCCCAGCCACAAATATGAGCAGGTCATGGCGCATGGCAAACTGACGGATATTGTCCATGCGGTTTGCCACCTGACGGCAGATAGTATCGAAGCTGCGGAATATGCAGTCAGGATGAATATGCTCAGCAAAATAGGCTATGATGCGCTGATATTCAGAGAGCGACTTGGTGGTCTGCGAATACAAGTATATATCCCGATGGAAATCAATGGATGACGCCGGCAGTTCGTCGTAATGCTCTATGACTATGGCATGGCCGTCAGTCTGCCCCACAAGCCCTAACACCTCTGCATGGCCCTTCTTTCCGAATATAACAATCTGGGCATCTGGAGTCTCTGCATACTGCTGACGTATGCGGCGTTGCAGTGCAAGCACCACAGGACAGGTGGCATCAATTATCTCTACATTATTAGCCCTTGCCTTGATGTATGTCTGCGGCGGTTCGCCATGCGCACGCAAAAGAACGCGCGCATTGTGCAGCTGCTGCAAATCATCATGACATATTGTAATGAGACCAAGATCACGAAGACGCGAGCACTCCGTTTCGTTGTGCACGATGTCGCCGAGGCAATATAACTGCCGTCCTTCGGCCAACTGGGCCTCTGCTCTGCTGATGGCTGTGGTTACTCCGAAGCAGAATCCGCTGCCATTATCTATTTCTATTATCATAGGTTATAAGGAATGAGGAATGAAGGTTATAGGTTAAGGGTTAATGGTTAATGTCACCAATCTACTTGTTTACTCGTTTACTTGTCTACTCGTCTACTTGTTTACTAAACAATCAACTCGACGGTAATAGCTTAACTCCTCAGGCTCGAAGAGCCGATAACTTCTCTTTAACTTCTTTTTAACTTCTTTTTAACTTCCGAAACTCGTCTACTTGTCAACTCGTCTACCTTCCGCATAGTTTCTTGAAGTCGCAGTATTCACATCGCCGTATATCCGTAGTGGGATTGAACGGGATATTCGGATTGAGGATATCAGCAATAAGATTGGACAAACACTGCCAGAACTCTTCTGCATACTGTTTTGCATCGTCTACCTTCTGCTTGTTTATAACAAGCGTCGGACTATAGTCCTTCCTCCTTGTTTTCTGTACGTATAACAGATTAGGCGATACCGGCAGCTGCCCTGGGTTATATTCTGCCGACTGGCTTACAATAAGACTGTAAAGCATAGCCTGAAGATAATAATCAGAATGGCTTTCAATTTTCTTTTCCTCGAATATCTCTTCAACGGTGTTTATCACACCAGGCTCGCTCCATCCAGTCTTGTAGTCTATGACACGGATGCGCGAGAAAGAAGGAGGATTCATTCCGCACTGCTCTGCCATATCCAGACGGTCGATATATCCGCCCACGGTAATATCATGCGCCTGTCCGTCAATCATGATTTGCATGGCAGCACTAATTTTCTTCTCTGTACCAATAATCATAAACGGCGCATGCTCTTTCTCGTAGCTGAGCATATTGCCTAACATGTCTATAATGACCTGACGATTGATAATCTGGAGTCCGTTGTATTTTATCTTGCGATTGCAGTCTGCCCCAAGTTTGAACAGTTCCTCATGGAATGCCTTATCTACAACACGGCTTATCAGCGACGGATCAGCTAACACCCTCTCAATCTGCTGTTTATGTATGCAATTATTATCGTCCTTTATCTCATTATATATATTCTCGGCAGCCTTATGGAGAATGTTTCCGAACTTCCTGTTGTCTATTTCCTCTGGGTCGTTCTCGTCTATCGGGCGAAGAGCTGCAACATACTGATAGAAATATGACAAAGGACATCTGAGATAGCGGGATAAGGATGTCGGTGTGACACAGCGGTTGAGCAAAAGCGCCCTTATCTGCTGCATGACATTGTCACTTTTATGTACAGAGCAAGGGCTGACTATCGTTGTAGCCTCATGCGCCTGCAATGAGAAACGGGAGATACGCCTGCGGCTCTCTACCATTATCTGCTGCATGAATCGGGACATCTCTCCTGTGTTCAGTCCTTCTGTAGATGAATTATATGTGATTGACACATCATTACATCTCTGCAGCAAGCGATAGAAATAGTATGAATAGATTCCCACCTTATGCTCTACTGTAGTCAAACCGTAGGACTTACGTATAATATGAGGTATGAATGATGTGTCGTTCACGCCCTTCGGCATATAGCCCTCATTGCATGACAGAATCAGCAGATGGTCGAAATCAAGACAGCGGGTCTCAAGCACACCCATTATCTGTATTCCCTCTACCGGCTCTCCGTGATACGGTATAGACGTGGCAGCCGTCACCTGACGTATAAGGCGGCAGAGAGTATGCACGTCTACACGAAGGATGCCGCTGGCGCTGAGCGAGTAGAAACGCTGCAGCAGCTGGTGTGTCTTGAACAGCGCCTCACGCTCCATATCCGACAACTGTGTACGGTTTCGTGCCGCCATGTGAATGACCTTCTGCAACCACTGCACCAGACGCATATTATAATTCGGGAAGTTCTCTGATGATTTCTGCAAGTTAATATCTTCCAGTATAACAGCCAGACTTTCATCACCCATAAACTCCTCATCTGCAGAATAATATGTTTTGTTTTGCAACCTTTTATATAAAGCAGACGCATTGTCCGTAATCATCCTTATATAAGGATTGCGCAGCACACGCCACACATTCTTCAAGGCAAACGGTCCGTGCGCCTGTTTCCTGTCTGTCTGCATATCTATCAGGCTTTGAAGTAGTGCCACGGCTGGAGTCTGGCTGAGAGGGAACCCTGTTGTCACATTAACCTTCTCAATCTCTTCTGGCAGAGAACTAACCACTGTCTGCAGCAGACGCTCGTCGCACATTACTACAGCGGTGCGCTCCCCCGCCTTCCATCTGTCATTCTCCAGCAGCCAATCGTGCACATAACGTGCCTGCATGTCATTTGTCGTAGAGCTTAGATATGCTATGTCATTATCTTCAGGCAACTGTTCAAAGTTCCTCTTGCCTTTTCCTTCAAGAGCGTCAGGATAACGCTGTAGATATTCACGTATGAAATGCCCCGCCTCATGGCTGGCATTCATATAATATTCATCATAGTCCCAATAAAACAACGCCCGCGGCTGGTCTCCAGCAGATGGCGCATCTTTCAGTTTGTCAAAGATGCGCTGCTCAACCTTCTGCAGCATATTGAACCCCACAAAACAGCAGGTGTCGTATTCCACGCTGAACTCGGCAGATTCTGCCACATCACGATAGAGCATGCCTTCATACGCAATGCCGCTCTGACGCAATGCCGCACGAAATTCCGTGTATATATCATACAGTCTACTCCACAGACGCGTGAATTTCATGCGTATAGCGGAATCATGGTCTGCAGAAAACAGACTAAAAAACTCCGTCAGCACTTTTCGCTGCTCTTCGTCCAGGTAGTCCACGTTATCTAACTCATGCAAATCAGTGACAATCTGAAACACCTTCCTCGCATCAGCCATATTCTTGTCTATGTCGTCGAAATCAGACAGCAGGACAGCCCCCCAGCTATAGAATTGGTCGAGCGTCTCCCCGCTGCCGCCCAGACATCGCTGATAGACATCATACAGCCGGCAGACAAGCTCTATCTGGTCAGCGACAACAAGGCTGGAGCGTCTGCGGAAGAAATCGCTTATCGTAATATACGACGGACTCCACATAGCTACTTCGCCGTCACCGAAATGCTGGGCGCAGGCCTTTGCCAGCTCCCTGTTGAGAAACAGTGCAGCACGCTTGTTGGGAAATATCACAGCCACCCTCGAAAGGTCTCTCCCGAAACGATGCACCAAATCCTGCGCTACAAGTTGCATGTATGTTTTCATAATGGTTTCTATTTCGCTGTTCTGCATTATTTCCTTACCTTGAATATAAGGTGAAATCTGCATGAGTTTTCTTTAAAATTTCCAGATTTGCATTCTCTGATTCTGTCTTCTGGGCTCCAGAACTCTTGTATTTTGCTGTTTTAATAACAGAAATAGCCAAATTTCCAACTGAATAGCAACAAATAATCAGTTCACCGAGTGTCTATCGTCTCGCCATTCGCTACTTCTTGCATCGTCATTTGCTGCTTTTTACCTTGCAAAGTATTGCCATTTACAGCATCACACTTGTACATCCAACCCTACTTCTACGTTAATCATCTGTATTACAGATATTTACCACAAGTCGAATTTCCTTGCAATATTTCACAGCACTTCAGCTTTCAAAATTCTACAAGCGATTCTCACACGTTAAGAAATGTAAAGTTTTCATATTCATTCAAGTTTCGCAAGTTCAACTCGCAGACCTCTTATTCTCCTTTCTCCTCTGTTCTCTTTGCTCCTTAAGCCTCAACCTCCTCCACCCTATCGGCGAGGAGCATCCACAGATATCCCTTCACATTCTTATGTCCCATCTTTCTGAGGCATGACATGTATTCTCTTACCTGACTGAAATATTCGGAACGAAGGGAGTAAAGCTTGAAATCTACAACTATTGTCGTATCGCCGTCAGTCATCACACGGTCAGGGCGCAGTGTCACGGTTTCACCGCTCTGGCCATTATATGAAAGGATAGTACATTCGTTATGCAACTGCCATCTGCCGGAGAACCATTCGGAAGCATGGGGATTGGCGAAACAACGTATGATATTCTCACGAAGGAGGTCTGGTGTTATATCCTCTCCATCGAACAGCCCCTCCATCTCTGCCCTACTCACAGCATCGTCTATATCTTCCGCCGTGCGTATATATGACATGGCGTAATGGAGCAGCGAGCCGAGACGTATGTATCTGTCTGTGCCGCAGATCTCGTCATCATCTGACTGCGTGAACTGCCTACTCATATTACTCTCAAGGAAAACAGGCTCCCTGCTGCTTATTGCCACCTCCGGATAGAGATTGACAGACGGAGCATCAAACACATTCATGCTGTTATCGCCCTCTTTGCTCTGTTCTCTGTTCTCTGTTGGCTTCGCCGATTCTGCTCCCGCTCGGCATAGTGCAATCACGCTTGCCCTCTGCTCTCGCTTACTCGCAGAATTCTCTGTTCTCATTTCTCCCTTCTCATTTTCCATATCTCCTTTCCCATTTCTCCGTTCACTCTCGCCATACTTCATAACTCCGTTTTCATAGAACGCTCCCAAATCTGACGCCACTTTCTCAGCAACAGCGTTAATCATATTGCCTCTGTAATTTTCTTTCTGCCCTGTCTGCGTAGAAATATACAGACGTGTCTTGGCGCGTGTGGTGGCGACATATAGCAGATTCATATTATCTACGATGTACTGCGCATATTCTTCATTGTACGCATCCTCATATATCGTTCCAGAGAAAGCCTTGGCACTATAGTCGAGCGGAACATACGGCAGCTGGCTGAACGGAGCCTCCTTTGCCTCCGCCCATAGAAGATTGCCTTTTTCCAGTATATGTTTCCAGTCGCAGAACGGAATTATGACATATGGAAACTCCAGCCCCTTGCTTTTATGAATGGTCATGACCTGTATACTGTTGTCTGATGCGCTGTCTATGCATATCTTCTGCATATTCTCGTCATAATACTTTATAAACTCCTCCACACCAGCGACATTGTTCTGCAGGTATTCCTGCAGGTGGTCGAAGAAGCAGCACAGATAAGATTGCTGCATCTCATCATCCGTCAAGGAGAACAAGACACAGATTTTCTCACATAACTGGTATAGCGGAATACGCACTAACTCATCTATTGACATGATGAACTGCTCAGGCAAGAGCATCTCTTCAAGCATTTGCGCATGAGTCTTGCCATTCTTCAGCACATGAGTCTGATAATTGAGCGAGAGCCGCGCTTTCGTCAGTTTGTCGTGATCGCAGCATATATATCGAAGTGCATCAACAATTATACTAACCGCAGGGGATGTGCGCAGCAGGAATGCCTCCTGCGATACAAATCTTACCTTTCTCAGGCGCTCATTCTCTGATTTGGCAAAAGCCTCCATACAATACTGCACTATGGCGGCAATATGCTTGCTGTTTCTGACAAGAACAGCTATATCTTTCTGTTCCGCTCCGTGAGTCTCTATGAGGTCTGCAATAACATCACGTACATACGCCAGGGTCCTGCCAGCATAGTCGTCGTCCTTATCGTACGATACCAATTCTACGTACCCTCCATCAGGATTATGGTCTGAGTAATGCTGGCTTATTGATTCGTATGCTTTCTTAAGCCCATCACATTCAATCCCCTTCTCTTCCAAATCATCCACGGTCCTGGATAACGCTCTGTTATAGAATGCATTATTAAAGCGTATTATATTCTTTGAAGAACGATAATTTTCAGACAGTGGAATAACATTAACGTTACTATTAAACTCACTTTCGATATCATTAAGCAAACGCCAGTCGCCCGACCTCCACCGGTATATGCTCTGCTTTACATCGCCCACAATCATGCAGTCGTAATTATGACTCATGCGGTCGGCTAACAGCACCTTAAAATTGCGCCACTGCATGGTAGAAGTGTCCTGAAACTCATCTATCATGATATTCTTTATCTGTGTTCCTATCTTCTCGAAGATAAACGGGGCATCACTATCCCCTATCATCCTTGACAGCAGTAGCTGCGTGTCAGACAGCAGGAAAAGATTCTGTTCCTTATTAAATCTGCGCATCTCTGCCTCAATAGCATGCAGCATGCGAAGCTTGGATATGTGCCTCAATGTTATATACGCAGACTTCGCGTTTCTCAAATCTTTCTCAAGACTCGCCATGTATTCCTGAAACTTAGGCTTCAGCTCTGAAATACAGAATTTCCTTAATGCGTCCGGGGCTTTCTTTCCAACCCATTTGTCTGCATCCACATCACATGTGTCACATGCGGCTCTGACGTAACTGTTTATCTTAACACCGTCTATATCTGCGTCACACATCTTTTCTATAAAGCCCCCTACTCCTCGACCGCCTTGAAAGAAATCGGCCTCAGTATAGCCCTTCCGTCCATACATTTCACGCAATTCCCTCGCTCCTTTGTTTATTTTTTCCTTTGAAACTTTCGGTATATTGCGAAGTCTTTTTACATAATCATCAAAATCAATTCTCTCAAGCGCAGCGTTCAGGCCATCCTTGATGCTCCTGTATTCATCACTGAGCAGAACAATTCCGAAACTCTTGATAGACTCTATGACATTCCATTTCTTGTCATTATCCATGTTTGAACGGATATAGTCCATAATCCATTTCAATTCGGCATTCCCATCTGTCAAATCGTCTATCCATCGGTCAACGGTTTCATGCACAATGTCCTTCTCTCCTATCTCGACACGCAGATTCGGAGTGAGTTCAAGTTCATGTGCCAGATTTCTCAACACCGTCTGAAAGAAACGGTCTATAGTCTCTATGCGGAAACTATGGTATTTGTGCAAGATATTCCTCAGCGCAATCTCCGCCCGTCTGGCAACAAATTCGTCTGTGATGGGTTCGTCTGTGAAAGGCTGCACCTCGTTACGCTCATGCAGTTCCTTCACGATTATCTCCATGTATTTACTTGAGCTCTGCAGTCTGTGGCTCAGTCCGTATAGCTGCGATATTATACGCATTTTCATTTCCTCCGTGGCCTTGTTGGTAAATGTCACGGCAAGAATGCTCTCATATCTTAACGGAGAGATTATTACATGCTTTATGTATTCCACAGCCAGGCGGAATGTTTTGCCTGCACCAGCCGATGCCTTGTAAACTGTTAACATATAACTGAAAATTGCGAATAAGGGATTTTCGTGCAAAGATAATATTTTTATGTCATATTACCAAAAAAACAACATTTCTTATTTTCCTTACCACCACATTCCTCATAAATAAGGATTGCAAGAATCAAAAAAATATATTACCTTTGCACCAATATTTCATAACATAGAGAAATCGAGGAGAAGAAAAGCCAAATCGCAGCCCTCCTCTGTAATCTACACTCTTTCCCTTCATTCCCCTGCTATGCACCAGATATCAATAGCCATAATTGACGCTAATGTTCTAACAGCAATCGGCCTGCAACGCCTACTGGAGGAGATTATCCCCCCTGCAGAAATAATGCTGTTCGGTTCTTTCGACGACATGCTGTCTAATGGAGAAACAACATACGTGCATTATTTTGTTTCCTCAAGAATATACTTCGAGCATGCATCATTCTTTCGTGAGAACATGAGGCGCAGCATTGTGCTGGTTAACGGCGACATGAGCATAGCTGGCGTTAAGACTATCAATGTATGCCAAAGCGAGAATTCCATTGTCAGAGACATCCTCTCCATGCACCAGCGTGGACATGGAAGCAGCATGATGCCCGACATTAGTGGCAGACGTCAAGAGGTGCAGCTAACGCCACGTGAGATAGAAGTGGCGGTGCTACTGTGTAAAGGACATATAAACAAGGAGATAGCCGACATACTGAATATCAGTGTAACAACCGTTATCTCACACAGGAAAAACATAATGGAGAAGCTACAGGCTCGTTCGCTCGCAAATATCATAATATACGCAGTCATGACCGGCATGGTAGATGTGGCTGAACTGAAATAAGGAAAGAGGGCTGAATAAATATAACAGAATTAAGTTTCGGAAGTTAAAGAAGTTATCGGCTCTTCAAGCCTGTGAAGTTAAGCCATTACGTTTAGTTGACGAGTTGATTGTTTAGTTGACGAGAAACTAATGGCTTCTTAACTTCTGTCCGAACCGACGAACGCAGCAAGAGCAGAACCAAGCTTGCTTGAGTTATGCCTTGCAAGGAGGAGGAAGACAAAGTCAACCGACGAGCGAAGTGATAACTTCTCTAACTTCTTTATCTACTACAAGTTTCGCACATGCGAAACCTAAGTAACAAAATAAAGAGATAAGAGAAAGACAAGACAAAAACGAGGATGTGCCTATTTTGACACACCCTCGTATAGTTTCAGGATTAATAACCCAAAAAGATGTCACACAAGAATATCATTGCATTTATAGTATTGCTTCCAGCACTATGCCTTGCTAACGAGGCTGATTCACTGAATTATGAACTTGATGAAATAGAAGTCGTTTCAAGTAAGGAGCATGGCGGAATACGCCAGCAGCCTTCCGCTATCTCCGTAATCAACAGCCAGCAGATTGAAAGCAGACACATCACATCGCTCAAAGAATCAGCACCATACGTACCAAACCTTTTTATTCCAGACTATGGCAGCCGACTGACAAGTGCCATATATATCCGTGGTGTTGGCAGCCGCATAAATACTCCTGCCGTAGGACTATATGTTGATAATGTACCGTATACTGACAAGTCTGCGTTCGATTTCCCTTTCTACGACATTGAACGTATCGATGTATTGCATGGGCCACAGGGCACTCTGTACGGAAGAAACACCATGGGCGGACTTCTGCGTATAACAACACGAAATCCGTTCGATTATCAGGGCACTGACCTCAAACTTGGATACAACACTGGTGATAATACACGAAACGTAGCACTCACACACTATCACCGTCCATCAAGCGAGTTCGCATTCTCTGCTGGAGGATACTACACTGCCAGCGACGGATTCTTCAAAAACGATTATACTGGGGAAAATGCCGATGAATCGCAGGCTGCAGGAGCAAGAATGCGCGCTATATGGCAGCTGACACGCAGATGGCAGCTTGACACTAATATCTCCTTCGACCATAATAGCGAAGGAGCATATCCGTATTACTATTACGGCTCGCTCAACGGAGAAGAGCAATATGAAGATAATATCGGGAAGATTACTAACAACAGGCAGAACACCTATCGTCGTAACATGGTCAATGCTGCAGTTAATATGGCCTACAGAGCAGACAGATGGCAATTAAATGCCATAACAAGCTATCAGCACATAGCCGACCGAATGTTTCTCGACCAGGACTTCCTCTCTGCAGACATCTTCACTCTTGAGCAACGGCAGCATATCAATACTATCAACGAAGAAGTGATAGTAAAGAGCATCGGCAACAGCAGATGGAAACGTGTTACAGGCGCTAACGTCACATACCAGTGGCTGAACACAAAAGCACCTGTCATATTCAGAAAAGACGGACTGGAATGGCTGGCGGGCAATATCAATTCCTACATACCGCCAGTGGCTGGCATCCCCACCCTCAGCATGATGGGGTTCACTGACATGGGCATTCGCTTCAATGGAGAAACAATGCTCATTGACAGCCATAGCAACACTCCGTTATTCTCTGGCGCACTGTTCCATCAGTCCGAGGTTAGCATAACCGACCGTCTGACAGCCTCCCTCGGACTTCGTCTGGACTACGAGCTTCAGAGATTATCATTCGATAGCAGGACCTTCTCAAGCATAAGCTTCCGAATGGATAATCCTGCCAATGAGAAAATGGCACTCCATATACCACACATAGATCTGCTCAAACATATCGGCGGAGAGGCAGAAGACGACTACTTGCAACTGCTTCCGAAATTCTCGCTGAAATATCAGTTCAACAAATATAACAACATCTACGCTTCCGTATCCATGGGACAGCGTTCTGGAGGATACAACATACAGATGCTGAGCGATTTCATGGAGAGCCATCTAAGGGCTGACATGATTGAGGAAGTGAAGGGGGCAGTCATATCCCGTCTTCACCAAATGGCAGAGCAGTCGTCAATGCCCTCATTCGTACCAGGGTTGGTCGAGGGCATACTAAACGAGAAGCTCCCGCAATTTGAACGCGCAGAAGTGTCACATCTTATATATAAGCCTGAATACTCCTGGAACTACGAAGTCGGGACACACCTCTCTCTCTTCAACCACGCTCTGCAAGCCGATGCTGCCATATTCCTCATGAACGTCACCGACCAGCAGGTGGCGCGCTTCACTCCCTCTGGTATGGGAAGAATGATGACCAACGCTGGCAAGGCGCGCTCCTACGGCGCAGAGCTATCATTGCATGCGCAGCCCATGCAGCCGCTGACCATAACAGCTGCATACGGATTCACTCATGCTACATTCACACGCTACGATGACGGAGCAGAAACCGACTACAGCGGTCGCCGCATCCCGTTCGTGCCAGAACACACCGCAGCACTCTGCGCAGCATACCGTATCGGCATACGCAATCAGTGGGTCAGCAGTATCACCCTTGCAGCTGACGCAGCAGCAGCTGGCAGAATATACTGGAACGAGAGCAACACCATGTCGCAGCCCTTCTACGCCACACTCGGAGCGTCTGCCTCAATGGAGACAAAGTTGGGAACGCTGCGCCTGTGGGCTAAGAACCTCACCAATTCAAGCTACGATACGTTCTGCTTCGAAAGCATGGGACGCGAATTCCGACAGCATGCAGCTCCCGCACACGCAGGCATAGAGGTGTGTCTCCGATTCTAAGCGTACACATTGATATTCGTTCCACCCTTCATCTGAATTGTCACGCACAGAGAGTTGACAAGTAGACAAGTAGACGAGTAGACAAGTAAACAAGTAGACAAGTAATAATCTACTACATGCAGGAGTGTACAACATAAAAAAAAGAAGTTTCCCTTTGAAAGGGAAACTTCTTTTTATGCGGTGTGTACGGGGCTCGAACCCGTGACCTCCAGCGTGACAGGCTGGCATTCTAACCAACTGAACTAACACACCATGGTTAGCTGTTATTGTATTTCTGAGCGGTGTGTACGGGGCTCGAACCCGTGACCTCCAGCGTGACAGGCTGGCATTCTAACCAACTGAACTAACACACCATGACTCGGCATGAACATAAGGGGCAGACAACATTCGTGGCGGTGTGTACGGGGCTCGAACCCGTGACCTCCAGCGTGACAGGCTGGCATTCTAACCAACTGAACTAACACACCAAAATGTGCTGCTTTGTTCTTAGCGGATGCAAAGGTACTACTTTTTTTTGAACCTGCCAACTTTTTCGTCAAGTTTTTTGCAAAAAAAGTTGCATCAGGCATGCATTATGGTATTCTGACGCATAGAAAAGCCAGTCAGGGAGCACTGCACACTGTTTGAACTGCGCTTTCTGGAGCATGGAGAGCGATGCAGAATTGTCTTCTGGGACTATGGCATATAGCTGATGTAGACTAAGCACCTGGCGTGACAGCTCGATGATTTCTGCTACTGCCTGCTGTGCGATGCCTTTACCGCAGTATTCTCGAAGAATTGCGATGCCTAATTCCGCTCTGCGATGCTGCGGAGAGAAATTAAACAAGTCTATAAGTCCTACAGGTGTCGGCTGTCCGCTGGCAGATGTAATCTCTATGACGTAGCGGACCTGCCCGTCCTTGTATATATCAGCCTCGCAGCTTGCTATGTACTGACGCAGATGATAGCGCGACAATGGAGCAGTCTGTGAACTCAGCCACCATAAAGATGTGTCATTCTCAATTGTGTAAAGAAGTTCAAGGTCTTCTGGTTCTATTGCTCTGATTCGCATCGTTCTGTTGTTGGCAGTATGAACACTAATGATATGGCAAGAATAACTGCGAGATATGCAAAGGCTACTTTCATGAAGAGATAATAACACAGAACATTCGCAACCATTGGTATAGTGAGAATCATGAGGCGCAGCATAGCCATACGCAGATGGCCTGGCAAGCCATGACGCTCTATATAGGCTCGGACCACTCGGAAGCGGAACATACGCAGGGCTACGGGAAGGGCACATATAGTGACCAGTTCCATCAGCATTACTGCAATAAATTCTGTATTAGCATCACCGCATAAGCTACCCTCAAGAAGCACATTTGTCTCATAGAGGATAATGATAGTCAGCGAGAGTGCGACCATCGCTGCAAGTGCAGACATAAGACATCTACTATTTTTCTTCATTCTGTTTTCTTTATAATACATGGCCAGAAGCCGCAAGACCTTATTTTATTTCAGTTCTATTAAGTATAGAACGCCCCAATGTCACCTCATCAGTATATTCCAGTTCGTCGCCTACGGATATTCCTCGTGCAATGACAGAGAGTTTCACGCCATACGGCTGCAGCTTGCGTGATATGTAGAAATTTGTTGTATCGCCCTCCATTGTCGAGGCGAGCGCAAAGATCACTTCGTTTACTCCGCCGCTCTTAACACGTTCGACAAGCGATTCTATCTCCAAATCGCTCGGACCGACACCATCCATCGGAGAGATTATTCCGCCCAGAACATGATAGAGTCCGAAGAACTGTCCTGTTCGCTCTACAGCCATCACGTCCTGTATGTTCTCCACTACACAAATCAGGCTGCTATCACGGTGAGGGTTAGAGCATATAGGGCATATCTCTGTATCAGAGATATTATGACACACACGGCAATGCAAAACTTCTTTTCGCAACTGCAGGATGGCATCGGTAAATTTTTCCACATCTTCCGTATCCTGACGCAGAAGATTCAACACAAGACGCAGGGCTGTCTTGCGTCCAATGCCAGGCAGCCGTGAAAATTCGCTTATTGCTCGTTCTAATAGCAGAGAGGGATATTGCTGTTCCAAAATAATACGTAATTATCTATGTGCACTACTCTCTAAATTATCAGAATTTATAGCCAACAGTAAGCAGTACCTGGTGACGCTTGTCAGACACATTGGTCACATCACAAACATTATTCAGCTCGTCGTCAGAATAATAGCTCATGAATGGGAAATACTCACCATCTGTCTGGCTGTACTTATATGCCAGGTCAGCGAAGAAATTGCCTTTAGCATATCCTATGCCGGCAGTAATTCTGTTGGTCGACTTCCAGTTCGTGTAATCCGTCTGTGAAGCATAGTATGTGCCCTGCGACTCTATTGTGCCGTCAAGGTATCCGTCCTCAGAATATTTCGGCGATACGTAGTTGTATCCCAGACGCAGAGCTACCTCTGGGGCTACCTTCATCTCCGCGCCGACCTTTATTGTATGCACACCCCTCAGGCATTGCTCCGTATTCTTGTTCATCCTATGGTCAGAAGAAGAAGACTCATGGTATGAGCCATAGTAATAGTCGTAGTATTCTCCATCTATGACCCGATTGTCAAGATTGTCATAGTCGCTATATTCATATGTCGCGCCAAGGGCTAAGGTCTGCCCTACGGTATGTCCGAGCGAAAGTCCGAACAGCCATGGCGTATTTAGCTTGAACTTCAATGACTCAGAGCTGTTCATGCTGTCATAATTGCCGCATTGCTCTGGCAGATTATTATATAATGTAGTGAAGTTTGATGTTGTCAGGCTGTACCATGTCGGTGTGTGGACGTACGCACCTACACGGAAGGCAGATGTGGCAACGGGGCGTACTATTGCGCCGAACTTCAGGTTTACGCCTGTGCCAGAAATGTTTCTGGAGTCAACGAGGTCTACCGTGCCGAGGCGTGTCTCGTCGTCAGCTGCAAGAAGCGATTCAGAGTATACGCTCGAACTATGATAGTTCACGTCCTTTATGCCAATCGTCAATCCAAGATACAAGCGATTATGGATGTTTCCGCTGAAATTGAAATCGTAGTCGCCGATATAACCTTCCTGCACCTGCTGCTTCATGAAGCCATCAGCATTGTAGTACTCATAGAACGGCTCCACCATCTCACCCTTGTCATCTACTATGCCGTTCAGGACATAGTCATAGAGATAGTCTGCCTGCGAGTAGTTGTATTCGCCGAACACGCCAAGCTCCTCCTTAATAAAAGACAGCTTGTTCTGAGAGGCGAGCGACAAAGAATTAGCTGCGTTCAGAAGCTGATTGAAATTCTTTGACTTATTATAGTTAAATCCAAAATTAAGATATGTGTCATATCCAGTCTTTACAGATACTACTGCACCTATCTGGTCAAAGCTCATCTTTGTTTTTGATGCGTCGAGCATATCTACATCATTACCCGTAACGCTCTGGAGCCCGAAAGACACAGCCGCCTGTGACTTGCGGAACATGCCAATACCGGCAGGGTTGCTATTCATCGTAGAGATATCAGCACCCAGTGCCTCCATTGCGCCACCCATACCTACATAGCGCGCTGTACCATTCAGGTCCTTATCTGCTATTGCAGCACTCTGATATGTATCCTGAGCTGATACGCTCATACATGCTACAGCCATCATGGCTGAAAGAAATATTTTCTTCATATTGTTGTCCTCTAATTATTTTCCTTATACTTTATTTATAATACTCCACACAAGGCGAAGATGAAAGAGCTTCGCTTTCCGTTTTCCGTTTTCAGCTTTCAGTTTTCACCTATCACCTTCTGCCGCCACCAAACGAACCGCCCGAGCGGCTGCCGCCAGAAACTCCGCCTGTATGTCCGCCACGGCTTCCGCCAGCGTGCCCTCCGGTAGAATATGACGGGGTGCTGTATGTCGGAGATGCAGAATAATTTGGCTGCCGGTAAGAATTGTATGAATTATTATATCGGTAATTATCCGTGCGCGACGAATTTCTGCGGTATCCAGTGCCACGATGAGCCGTAATGCGGTCACCGTTACGATTTGCTATATCATAGCTGTTGCCGCCCGTGCTACGAGAATACCGGTGATTGCTGGTTCCTGCAAACGCGTGCGTACTGCCGCCGCCTGATGGCTTGCCTCCGACAATTATATGATGATGACCGTGCCAGCCTGGATAACATCCCCACAGAGGTCCGCCAGCCCACAATCCTGGATAGTATCCGTAATACCATGGATCATACCACGGGTCATACCAGCCTGCATACCATGGGTCGTACCAGCCTGCATACCATGGGTCATACCAGCCTGCATGCCACGGGTCATACCACGGACCGTACCAGCCTGTATACCATCCTATCGGACGCGACCAGTAAGACGGGCCGTAATATCCGCGCCACCAATAGAAATCGTCAAAGCGCGACAGGCGGCGAGAATACTGATAATCGTCATCGTCAAGAATGACATACTTATATACCGTGTCAACACGGAATGAATCTGCCACCATATCCTCGCCCACCGAAAACTCTATCACGTCGCTGGCTATAGAGTCTGGGCTGTATAGTGTCTCCTCGTTAATTTTATATGGCGTGAAACCATCACGCTTATTCCTGCGGTTATACTCATCATCGGTCTTGTTTATACCACTATAGTATGTTCCATAGGTTCCGGCATCCTCCGCCTGCTTTATTGCGCGACGAGCCTTCTTGCCCTCCTCCACACTCTTCTTCGTAGGAGTAAAGTATAGGTCATCTTGCGCAACAACATTGACTGGCGCAATCAACGCCAGCAATAAAACTGATAAGATATACTTTCTCATATTACATGTTTTTATTAATAATGTTCGTTTATGGGAATCTGGAAAGCTGGCGCATCACTCCTGTTCCACGAGTGAATCTACTCCCGCTATCCAGTACCCTATGCAAAGTTATCAAGAAATACAATGCAAATATACAGGAAATTCCCTAAACACAAGAGGTTTTTCCCTATTTTTACTAAAGTTTCACAATTAAAGACCGGGGAAGGAGGCATTTGCGGCATATAGGAAAGGAGAATTGTACGTAGAAGATACCGATATAGCATGAATTAGATTCAGCACACTATACTGCCGTAAAATGCCCCGAGTTTTCATGGTTTTTGTGATTGGATAAGCAGGGCATCTATGCTAAAACATCAATAATCACCCGTAACCATCGTATTTTTTGACATCAACACAATAAAAAACACATATCAGCCACACCAGAAGCTCCGAAGCATTTTCTGATTCGCTACTTTTCATGCAGCCAAACGCTACTTCTTGCATCGTCATTGGCAGCATGTGGCGATACAATCTATAGGCTATTGTTTTGCAATTCACCGTAACACACACAGCAACAGCGAGTTATACAAACACGTGAAATTTCGCAAAATTTCATGCAAGACTTACAGAAAAATTTTACAGGCGATTCTCCTGCATTAAAAATCGTAAAGTTTTCTTAAAGCAGCCCTACCCTTCCATTACGTTTGCGCCACTGCCCGCTATGTAAAATATAACAAAAAAAATAATCAAACACATCAAAAGAAAAATAAATACAGAAAAATTTGCAAATAACAAATATATTAATTACCTTTGCAAAAGAAAATTACATTTCTGTAAAAAGGCTGTCTGAAAATTCAATTATTTATAACCGTTAATGCATTTAGACGTATCGGAAATAAGGAGGAGCAGGATAGTTTCTTTGATAGAACTCAAGAAACAAGTTTCCTCTTAAAGCCGTAAAGAAACATATGGCAACAACACGTTACGAATCAAGCAATTAACAGACACGCCACAAAGCAGAATTATTATTGACTGACATAAATAAACGGAGAGTCTCTTAGGCAACGGGCTTAGGGCTGTCCTAACATAAGGACGTTTACGAACGTTAATCTTCCAACTCTTAAAAATCTGGTAAATTTTTCATGTTGCAGGAAGGTTACGCATCGGGACGTCCACGTGTGGGTAGATTATCCATTTTAGTGTTTTCATGGCAAATGCTACGTTATTAGTAGACTTTGCCTTTGGAACTACAACTTGTATATCTCCTTACGACGTGGGCTACTGATTGCTAATCCTTGTAACACGGGTTTTACCAGAGCCTAAAGAGTTAGGATTACGCAAGTACAGCAACCCACGTCTATTGTTTTCCTTAATCTTCATTGCCAAATTTGGGGTTTGTTATAGGCTGGACATTTTCTATACATGAAAAATATAAGGCTAAAAGACGAAGCTGAACCACCATGCACCGAACGTGTCATTACGATGCGTTCTTAAATGCTTTATGGGCTATTTTCAAGATACACAAATCAAAACATGCAGGAGGAAAAGGACATAAAACGAATGTATAAAATCTCCAATTTACATTCAGAATATATCAATTCAATAGTACATATTAAATGTAAACTACTATGACAAAAAAAATTCTCTCATTGATGTTTGCTGCAGCAGCAGCGCTGTTCGTTACATCATGTGCAAGTGATGAGCTGACATCATCACAGACAGGCAGCGAGGCTACTGTTAGCTTCTCACTCGCTCTTGAAGACGGCATCGGCACACGTGCCATCAGCGACGGTTCTGGTGCA
>JAZUMR010000025.1:0-25824 GCA_045603685.1 Prevotella sp. | reverse complement strand
AGCCTGTACATTGAATGTTACAGTTGAAGTAGCGTCGGTATAGTCCTGTGTCTGCTCCTGAGATGTAAGCGTATAGCTATTCTCACCGGACTCGCCTGTGAGGGTAATACCACGGATTACACGACTTGTATTTGTTCTTGTTCCGTTGTTTACAGGAGTGTAGTCAACCACATCGGGTTCAGGCGTCGGGTCTGGGTCCGGTGTAGGGTCTGGGTCAACCACATCGTCATTCTTGAACTGAATGGTATAAGTGTGGAAACTATTACTGTTGGCAGCATAGTCATTACCCTTGACTGTTATAGTGAGCAACTTGGTAGATTCGTTGAAAGATTTCTCAATAGTGGCACCTTTACCGTTGGTCGACACGGAAAGCTTGCTCTCGTAATAATCCGCATCTATTTCATACGCAGTCTTACCTTTTTGGAAATAGTTCACACCGTCATAAGAAAGCGATGCAAGTTCCGAGTAATACACAAACTGGACATCATCGGCAAAGAGTGTTGTTCCATCCTGCATATTGGCACGAGTCCAGTAGTCACCACCCGAAATAACAACATTCATCATCTCAGGAGCCTCATTGCTGAGATACTCGATTGGCACAGTAATTGTCTGCCAGTCGCCACCGGTTGATGCAAATGTATAATCGCACTGCGCAACCAGTGTGCCATAGGATGTAGCACTGCCCTTACCAAGTATCGCCCTGTCGACATTTTCTCTCTCCTGTGAAGGAGAAGACTTGCTACCGACATTCGACTTGTATGTACCTCTCCACATATAAACGATAATGTGAGAATTCTCACCTGTCGAATCAGTTCTTTTAAAACGGCCAGTTATCGCATCGGGTTTGTAACCGAATGAGACGCCTCCATAGCTGCCGCCATCACATTCCGAGATGGTAGAAACGGCATACACCCAAGGTGTACCGAAGTTAATGAATCCAGGCGCCACAGAACCTATTGAACCGACACCGACAAACATATTCTGTAACTTGACAGCACCATCTTCATTGAACACAAGTTCCTGCTGTTTTGTCATCATAACCTTTTGGTTAATCGAAGAGCCGTTCCAATCACTGGGTTCTGTTCCCGGACGCTGACGCATCTCACCCGTAGCAGCACTTGTCATACCACCTGTTCCGAAAGCCTCAGAGGAGCCGCAAGAGGATTTCCAGTTGTCAAAACCACTGTTTGGCAGATACTGAGCCTGCACCGACAAAGCTGCAAAAGCAAATAATGTAGTAAAAATTTTCTTCATCATTCTCTATTTTAGCGTTAATTATAATCTTGCAAATGTCACTCCGCGTAAAAATTAAATACGTGGAAACATAATACGCCACGAAGATAATTCATTATTCGCAAAAATTGAACATTTATTTACCTTATTTTATAAACAACCCCAATTTTGAACAACAGAGAGTGTTTCCAGTTATTAAAAATCATTTTTCCACAAACAAAACAAAAAACAGTCAATTTTCAACACAATAACCCAAACAAACAAGACATTTTGTTCGTTATTTAAAAAAAACGCATGCATTTCTTTATTTTTAAAAAACGATATGTTATATTTGCAACATCAATAATAAAATAACAAAGAAACGACATACAACAATGAAAGTAGCAACCACATTAGAGAACCTGAAGAAAAAGTTTCCCAATGAGCCTGAATATTTCCAGGCCGTAGAGGAGGTATTGAATTCTATTGAAGAGGAGTATAACAAGCACCCCGAGTTCGAGGCAAACAACCTTATCGAAAGGCTCTGCATCCCAGACCGCATATTCACATTCCGCGTAACCTGGGTTGATGACAGCGGCAAAGTACAGGTAAACACCGGTTACCGTGTGCAACACAACAACGCCATTGGCCCTTACAAGGGCGGTATACGTTTCCACCCGTCAGTAAATGTGGGCATACTGAAATACCTCGCTTTCGAGCAGACATTCAAGAACTCACTCACCACCCTGCCGATGGGCGGTGCAAAAGGCGGCTCCGACTTTGATCCCAAGGGCAAGAGCGACAACGAGGTAATGCGTTTCTGCCAGGCATTCATAACCGAGCTGTGGAGAAACATCGGTCCCGAGATGGACGTGCCCGCAGGAGACATCGGCGTAGGAGGCCGCGAGGTTGGCTATATGTTCGGTATGTACAAGAAGCTCACACGCGAGTTCAACGGAGTCTTCACCGGCAAAGGCCTTGACTTTGGCGGTTCACTCATACGCCCTGAGGCAACAGGATACGGAAACATATACTTCCTGCAGGAGATGCTAAAGACACGCGGTGAGGATATCAAAGGAAAGACCTGCCTTGTATCAGGCTCGGGCAACGTAGCACAATACACCGTTGAAAAAGTTTTACACCTAGGAGGAAAGGTCGTTACGATGAGCGATTCTGACGGCTATATATACGACCCCGACGGTATCGACCGCAAGAAGCTCGATTTCATTATGGAACTGAAGAACGTACGTCGCGGACGCATCAAGGAGTATGCCGACAAATATGGTTGCAAATATGTTGCAGGAGCGCGTCCCTGGAGCGAGAAGGGTGACATAGCACTGCCATCGGCTACACAGAACGAGATTGACGGCAACGACGCTGCCGCACTGCTCGCCAACGGAGTCATCGCGGTTTCCGAAGGTGCCAATATGCCATCGACACCCGAAGCTATCCACGCATTCCAGCAGGCGAAAATACTTTACGCTCCCGGAAAGGCATCCAACGCCGGTGGCGTATCGGTATCGGGTCTTGAAATGAGCCAGAACTCGGGCAAAATCAACTGGAGCAGCGCAAAGGTTGACCAGATGTTGCACGAGATAATGCATAACATACACAGCGCCTGCGTAAAATACGGAACACGCGAGGACGGATACATCGACTATGTAAAAGGCGCCAACGTCGCAGGCTTCTTAAAAGTCGCCCGCGCAATGATGGCACAAGGGATTGTGTAAGAGTACAGATAACAGAGTACAGATAACAGAGTACAGAGAACAGATAACAGATAACAGAGAACAGATGACAGATAACAGAGAACAGATGACAGATAACAGAGAACAGATGACAGATAACAAATGTATTTTACTAATTTCTTTATAAAAAAATATACAATCACATTATGAAAAAATTTGTTTCATCAGTAATGATTTTAGTTGCCGCTCTTGCTGTAGCATCATGCGGCGGAGCAAACGGAGAGCGTGAGGCGCAGGAGCTTTCAGGTGCAGGCGCTACATTCCCGCTTCCATTCTATAACGTTGTGTTCGAGAAGTTTGCTGAGAAGAACGGCGACGCTGTGGCTTACGGTGGCATAGGTTCAGGCGGCGGCGTGCGCAATCTGAACGATAAGATTGTAGACTTTGCAGGCAGCGACGCCTTCCTTTCAGACGAGGAGATGAAAGAGATGTCGCCAGTGATACATATCCCTACATGCATGGGCGCAGTGGTCGTAGCATATAACCTTGAGGGGGTGAAGACACTGAATCTCTCTGGCGAGCTGATAGCCGACATCTTCGCAGGCGATGTGAAGATGTGGAACGACCCCCGCATTGCAGAGCTCAATCCTGAGGCTACGCTTCCTGCTGAGGCCATCATACCAGTGTATCGCTCTGACGGCTCAGGCACAACATTCGTATTCACTGACTATCTGACCAAGGTGAGCGAGAATTGGGCTGGAAAGTACGGCACAGGCAAGTCAGTAAACTTCCCTTCAGGACAGGCAGCAAAGGGCAACCCTGGTGTGGCAGGCGTAATCTCTCAGACAAAGAATTCTATCGGATACGTCGGTTCTGAGTATGCTTTCGCACAGAAGATACCATACGCAAAGGTGAAGAACCAGCGCGGCGAGCTTGTAGAGCCTACAGCCGCTTCTATCTCTGCTGCGGCATCGGGCGAGATACCGGCAGACACACGCACCTCTATCACAAACTCTGATGCTGAGGGAGCATACCCAATAGCTACGTTCACATGGATGATAATCTACAAGGAGCAGAACTATGCCAACCGCACAAAGGAGCAGGCAGCAGCCACTCTCGACCTCCTGCAGTATATCCTCTCTGACGAGGCGCAGGCCATCACATCTGAAGTGCACTATGCTCCGCTTCCTGCCAAGGCTAAGGAGATAAGCATGCAGAACCTGAAGACTGTGACATACGACGGAGAGACGATACTTAAATAATTCATAAACTGAAAGGTGAAATGGGAAAACTGAAAGGGGAAAGGTGAAAGAGGACAGAGTGCAGATTTCCCCTTTCCGTTTTCACCTTTCACCTTTCCTCTTTCCTCTTCCCCTTCGTCATAATTATTTATTCCTAAAGAATGAACGACAGACTATACAAAATATTACTGCTTCTTGCCACGCTCATCATGCCATTGGTGTGCGGCGGGGTGGTCTATGCGCTTGTTACAGACGCATACGACGCCTTCCAGCACTTTGGATTCTTCCGTTTCCTCACCTCCTCCGAGTGGAGCTACACCGAAGGCTCTGAGCAGTATGGCGCGCTGCCTTTCATCACGGGCACACTGATGACCACAGCGCTGGCGCTGCTGTTCTGCGTGCCTTTCTCGCTGCCCGTGGCTCTGTTCGTGGGCGAGTATTTCCGCGGCACACGCATAGCGGCAGTATTGAGCACCGTGACCGACCTCCTGGCAGGCATACCGTCAATCATCTACGGACTCTGGGGCTTCTATACGCTCCGCCCTGTCATCATGGAGCTGGACATCTCGCCGCAGGGCTCCGGCATACTGACCGCATCGCTCGTGCTCGCCATCATGATAGTGCCGTATGCAGCATCGCTGAGTGCGGAATTCATAAAGATGGTGCCTAACGAACTGAAGGAGGGGGCATACAGCCTCGGGGCAACGCATGCCGAGGTGGTCCGACGCATCATATTCCCCGTGGCAGGCTCCGGCATATTCTCCTCGTATGTCCTCGCCATAGGACGTGCGCTGGGCGAGACCATGACCGTCACAATGCTCATAGGCAACACAAACAACATACCAGAATCGCTGACCGCTACAGGCAACTCCATGGCTTCAGTCATAGCCAATCAGTTTGGCGAGGCTGACGGGCTCAGGCTCTCATCGCTTATAGCCATCGGGCTGATTCTCTTCCTGCTGACGGCTGTAATCAATATGATTGGAAAGATAATGATTAAACGTGCAAGAATAGTATAAGGATGAAGATAAACATAAAACACCGGCTGGCGAAAGACAGGCTGCTGAAAGCCAGCGTATGCTTCTTTGCCGCTCTTACCGCCGTGCCCCTCTTTGCCATACTCGGCGAGGTGCTGCTGCGCGGCTACGACCAGCTGTCATGGTCGTTCTTCACCGAACCGACACCCACAGCATACAAGGCCATGAAGGCCATAGAGGCTGGAAAACCAATACCGGGAGGCATAGCCAACGGCATCGTAGGCACAATGCTCATGCTCGGCATGGCGGTCGTGGCGGCTGTGCCTACAGGCATACTGTGCGGAGCGTATCTCGCAGAGAACAGCAAGACACGCTTTGCGCAAATCGTGAGTTATCTCACTGACCTGCTGCAGGGCACACCGTCTGTCATCATCGGCATAATAACATACATCTGGGTGGTGGTGCCGATGAAGGGATATTCTGCCATAGCAGGCAGCGTGGCGCTGTTCATCATGATGCTGCCACTCATCATACGCTCTACGGAAGAGACGCTCAAAATTCTGCCGGCATCGCTGAAAGAGGCTGGACTGGCGCTCGGCGGCAACCGTGCACGCGTAATGCTGAAGGTGCAGCTGCCGGCAGCTTTCGGCGGAATATTCACAGGCATACTCCTTGCCATATCGCGCGTAATAGGCGAGACAGCACCGCTGATGTTCACAGCACTCGGATGCTCGTTCGTGCGATTCTCTATTGACAAGCCTATCTCTGCCGTGCCGCTCCTAATTTGGGAGTTCTTCAACGACCCTAACCTGCAGGAGCTGATATGGGGAGCATCGCTATTCCTGCTATTATTCGTTCTCACACTAAATATCACCGCTAAATATCTTGCAAAAAAATGGAATCAGTAACTCCTATACTCGAATTTAAGAAAACCTGCGTTTCATACACCAAGCAGACAATGGCTGTGAAATACGTTTCGGCAGCCATAGAGCGCAACTGCATCACTGCCATCATGGGACCATCGGGATGCGGCAAATCAACTCTCCTGCGTGCTGCCAACCTCATGCACAATCTATACCCGAACATACGTGTAGACGGCGAAATTCTGCTCAATGGCGAAAACATCCTTTCCATGGAGCCTATCGAGGTGCGCCGGCGCATTGGAATGGTCTTCCAGCGTCCTGCACCGTTCCCTACCATGAGCATCTACGACAATGTGCTGTCGGGATTCACACTGAACGGCATCAGCCTCGCAAAGACAGAGCGCGACGCTACGGTAGAGCGCTGCCTGAAGAGCGTGGCGCTCTGGGACGAGGTGAAGGACGTGCTAAACAAGAAGGGCACATTCCTATCCGGAGGACAGCAGCAGCGACTCTGCATAGCACGTGCTCTGGCCATGAAGCCTGACGTGCTCCTGATGGACGAGCCGACATCTGCGCTTGACCCTATAGCCACAGCACACATAGAAGAACTCATGCAGGAGCTGCAGAGGGAGGTGACCATTCTCATCGTCACACACAACATGGGGCAGGCGATGCGAATCTCCTCACGCTCGATGTTCATGTATCTGGGCGAACTGGTGGAATATGGCGACACCAGCACCATGTTCTCTAACCCTGCCGACGAACGCACAAAGGCATACCTTACTGGCAAGATGGGATAGAGAAACGAAATTAAAGGGAAAATCTGCGCATAATTCAATTAATATATGTGCGAGAGGAATTCTTCACTCTGCCTTCAATCATGATAAGGAAACGAATACGCATAATACGGATAATTCTGCCACAAATATTAATTAATGATATTTGCGAGAGGAATTCTTCACTCTGCCTTCAATCATGTTAAGGAAACGAATACGCATGATACGGATAATTCTGCCACAAATATGAATTAATAATATTTGTGAGAGGAGTTATTTTCATTGGCATCGCTGATTCTGTTCCTGCTCGCAGAATTTTTGTATGTCTTGTTTTCTGAAAGACAGGTTTTAACATGCTGAGACAGAGCCTTTTGCTTGATAAGACGCTACTTCTTGCAAGGTAAGAAGCAGCGTCTTGCAATTTCTCGTTTTTTCTCACAAACTTATGCACAGTTTTTCCACACTCAGCTCTTGTGACTGTGGAAAAACAGTTGATAACCTGCGTAGTTTTCCACACCATTTTTCTGACCGCCGCCAGCTGTGGATAACCCCCATGGTTTTCCACACATTATGCACGCAATATCCACACCTCCGCCCCGTTCCGCCCCGCCCCCATATTCTTCTGACGAAGAGAGCGTTGTCCCAGATGCACCACCAGAAAAACACCGGTTATCCACATTTTCCACAGCATATCATCATTATATATTATATTAAAGTATATATATAATATTATGATTGTGTGGGGAAAAAAATATGGAGTTACGACGTGCTGACATCATAACTCCATATTTATTATTGTTTATGTGTGGTTATTTCTTCTTGAGCGCGCGCCACATGCAGTATGCGCCGAGCAGTACGAGGGGCAGGGAGAGCAGCTGGCCCATATTGAGCAGCATGTCTGCCTCGAAGGCTTCCTGGTCTTCTTTCGTCAGTTCGATGAAGATGCGTGCTGTGAAGATGTAGAAGAGGCAGAGCCCGAAGTAGAATCCGCGGCCGATGAGCGTGTTTCCTGCTGGCTTCTGACCGCCGTCTTTCTTCTGCGCCTTGAAGTCTGTCCTTACCGCCGCGGTGGTTTTCTGCGGCGATGTCTTCTTGTAAATGACGTACATTATCACTCCGAGTATGGCGTATGCTATAGCCTCGTAGAGCTGTCCTGGGTGTCGCGGTATGCTGTCTACGCGCTCAAAGATGAACGCCCACGGCAGGTCTGTCGGCTTGCCGATTATCTCTGAGTTCATGAGGTTTCCGATGCGTATGGCACATGCTGTTATTGGTGTTGCGATGGCAATGGCGTCGATGAGGAAGAGCAGCGGCAGTTTCATCTTGCGGCTGTATATAAGCAGCGCAAGCATGAGTCCGAGTGTTCCGCCGTGGCTTGCCAGTCCTTCGTAGCCGATGAACTTCCAGTGGCCGGAAGTGAGCGAATCGATGACTCCCTCGCCAAACAGTTTTATTGGTATGAACATCTCAAACCATCCTGTTGCGGACGTTAGGAAATAGTCTGGCTGGTAGAACACGCAGTGGCCGAGGCGTGCGCCTGCCAGTATGCCTATGAAGCAGTAGATGAAGAGCGGCTCGAACTTTTCGTCGGGTATGCGTTCGTCGCTGAATATCTTCCTTACGTAGAAGTATGCCGCCATGAGTCCGACAAGCCAGCATAGCGAATACCAGCGCAGCCCTATCGGTCCGATTTGGAGTGCCAACAGGTCGGGGTTCCAGAGGATGTATGAAAGGATGTTCATAAGAGTATTGATTGTTTTTGGTGGTGGGGGAGGTTAGATTCTCTAGATGTTCTAGACTTTCTAGATATTCTAGATTCTCTAGAGCTTCTAGGAAACTACACATTAAATCTGAAGTGCATGATGTCGCCGTCCTGCACCACATATTCCTTGCCCTCGATGCCGAGCTTGCCGGCTTCCTTTATGGCCGCCTCTGATTTATACTGTATGTAGTCTTCGTACTTGATAACCTCGGCGCGGATGAATCCCTTCTCAAAGTCGGTGTGGATTACTCCGGCACACTGCGGAGCCTTCCAGCCGCGCTTGTATGTCCATGCCTTCACCTCCATCTCGCCTGCTGTGATGAATGTCTGGAGGTTGAGCAGCGCATAGGCTTTCTTTATCAGACGGTTGACGCCAGACTCCTCCAGTCCGAGTTCTTCAAGGAACATCTGCTTGTCTTCGTACGATTCGAATCCTGCTATGTCCTCTTCTGTCTTAGCCGCCACAATCATCATCTCTGCGCCTTCCTCCTTCGCCAGTTCGTCTACGCGCTGTGTCCATTCGTTGCCTGTGCTTGCCGCTGTCTCGTCGACATTGCAGACATACAGCACCGGCTTTGAAGTCAGGAGGAAGAGATTGCGTGCAGCGTCCTGCTCCTCCTTGCTCTCGAATGTCACTGTTCGTGCGTTCTTACCTGCGAGCAGGGCGTCGCGGTAGGCTGTCAGCACTGAGAATTCTATCTTTGCATCCTTGTTTCCTGTAGACGCTATTTTCTGTGTCTTGGCATAGCGTGCCTCGATGGTCTCAAGGTCTTTCAGCTGCAGCTCTGTGTCAATAATCTCCTTGTCGCGTATCGGGTCGATGGTGCCGTCAACGTGTGTGATATTCTCGTCGTCGAAGCAGCGCAGCACATGTATGATGGCGTCAGTCTCACGTATGTTTCCGAGGAACTTATTGCCGAGTCCTTCTCCGCGTGATGCACCCTTCACGAGTCCAGCTATGTCGACTATCTCACATGTTGCAGGTACGATACGTCCTGGCTTCACTATCTCTGCGAGGCGTGTCAGACGCTCGTCAGGCACGGTTATGACGCCTACGTTTGGTTCAATAGTACAGAAAGGGAAGTTTGCTGCCTGTGCCTTTGCGCTCGACAGACAGTTGAAAAGTGTTGACTTGCCCACGTTAGGCAGTCCTACGATACCACATTTTAATGCCATATATAGTTCTTTGTTCTTTGATTTTTTAGAGGGGGTAGATGGTCTAGAGTTTCTAGAGAGTCTAGATATTCTAGATGGTCTAGAGCTTCTAGATATTCTAGAGAATCTAGAGGGTCTGTATTATCTTTGTTTTTTATATACTGTTCTGAGCAGGAGGAAGTTCACTGGCACTGCCACAGCCATGGCGACGAGTGCCGCCAGCTCTTTTGATACGCCTGCCCATAGTGCTAGGGCGAGCACGGCCTGCTGTGTCAGATAGTTGATGACGTGTGAACCGCTGAATCCTGCCAGACGTTTCCATGACGGTCTGGAATGGAAAGTCCAGTAGCTTGTCACGATGAAGTTATAGGCAAACGATACGATGTATGCCACCGTGTTGGCGACAAACTCGTTGATGTACGGAATGAGCAAGAGATACACTCCGTACTGTATAGCCACCGCCACCCCGCCGTTTATGCAGAAGCGCAGCAGCTGTGCCTTCTTCGTGTCGCTGTTGAGCATGGGGTTATTTAGATTTTCTAGAGGGGCTAGATGGTCTAGATGGTCTAGATGTTCTAGAGATTCTAGATGTTCTAGAGTTTCTATATTCTCTTACACGCTCCACACTGTTCCGTCGGCAGTGTCCTTGATGACGAAGCCTGCCTCCTGCAGAGCGTCGCGCAGACGGTCAGACGTAGCCCAGTCTTTCTCTGCCTTTGCCTTTGCACGCATCTCGAGAATCATGTCTACAGCCTTGCTGAATGCCGCCTCGCGTGCTGGGTCGGCAGAGTCTGCCGCTGTTTTCAGTCCGAGGAGGTCTTCTATCCAGAGATGCATGGTCTGTGAGAGAGCTTCAAGGTCTGCTGCAGAGATTTTCGCCTTGCGGTCGACAAGGATATTCACCTGTCGGCATGCCTCAAAGAGAAGGCTGATGACCTCAGGTGTCTGCAGGTCGTCGTTCATTGCGTCGTAGAGTTTCTGCGGCAGAGCCTTCACGAATTTCTCTATCTCAGGCTGCGAGCCCTTTGCTGGCTGTATGCGCTGCAGGTCCTTGAGTGCTGTCTGCATGCGTGTCAGTCCCTTTTCTGCTGCAAGGAGCGCATCGTTTGAGAAATCGACGGTGCCCCTGTAGTGTGCAGAGAGTATGAAGAAACGTATGGTGAGCGGTGCGAACGGCTGTGTGAGCAGTTCGTGCTGTCCGGTGAAGAACTGGTCGAGGGTGATGAAGTTGTTGTATGACTTGCCCATCTTCTGTCCGTTGATGGTAATCATGTTGTTGTGCATCCAGTATTTCACCTGCTGGTGTCCCATGGCAGCCTGCGCCTGTGCTATCTCGCACTCATGGTGAGGGAATATGAGGTCCATGCCTCCGCCGTGGATATCGAACTCCTCGCCCAGATACTTGCGGCCCATGGCAGTGCACTCGCAGTGCCAGCCAGGGAATCCGTCGCTCCATGGCGATGGCCAGCGCATGATATGCTCAGGCTGTGCCTTCTTCCACAGGGCGAAGTCAGCCTGGTTGCGCTTCTCGCCGACTCCAGCCAGCGTGTCGCGGCTTGCATCTTTCACGTTCTCGAGCGAGCGGCCTGACAGGATGCCGTACTTATAGTCCTGATTGTATTTCTCTATGTCGAAGTAGATAGAGCCGTTTGATTCATAGGCGTATCCACGGTCGAGAATCTCCTGCACGAGCTGCTGCTGCTCAATGATATGGCCCGTAGCATGTGGCTCGATAGATGGCGGCAGGACATTGAGCTTCTCCATGGCGCGGTTGAAGCGGCGCGTATAGTACTGCGCTATCTCCATCGGCTCCACCTGCTCCAGTCGTGCCTTCTTAGCTATCTTGTCCTCGCCCTCGTCAGCGTCGTGCTCCAGATGTCCCACGTCGGTGATGTTGCGTACGTAGCGCACCTTGTAGCCCAGATGCTGCAGGTAGCGGAAAAGTATGTCGAAGGTTATGGCAGGGCGTGCATGGCCGAGATGTGCGTCGCCATACACAGTAGGGCCGCAGACATACATTCCGACGTTAGGCGCATTGAGCGGTTCGAAGCGTTCTTTCTGACGGTGAAGGGTGTTGTATATGAGCAGAGTCTGTTCCATATAATTCTGAGATTTATAGCGTATTATGCGATTTTTTTATCAATATCAGATGCAAAGTTACACATTTTTTATTTATTTGTACCAATTTCTGAATAAAATGTGTAACTTTGCATGCGATTTTCACAACATCTGCACTGACAGCGGCTTGCTCCTGACGCCTGAACAGTAGGAATCTCTATGCTGCGGACGCTAAAGGCAAGGATGCGAAAGACAACAGGATAAAAATATTGCAAAGATTATGGGATATACAAGACTGACAGCCATGGAGGCTGCACAAATCATCAAGAACGGCTATACACTCGGACTCTCAGGATTCACTCCTGCGGGTGCACCGAAGGCTGTGACACGCGAACTGGCTAAGATTGCAGAAGAAGAGCATGCTGCCGGACGCGAATTCAAGGTTAATCTGCTTACAGGAGCGTCAACGGGCGACAGCACTGACGGTGTGCTGACACTGGCCGACGCAATAGGCTATCGTGCGCCATACACCACCAACGGCAACTTCCGCAAGGCGGTGAACGCAGGACAGGTAAGATATACTGACCTGCATCTGAGCCACATGGCACAGGAGATACGCTACGGATTCTACGGAAAGGTTGACGTAGCCATACTCGAGGTGTGTGCCATTGAGGAGGGCGAGGACGTGTGCAAGGCATATCTGACATCAGCAGGCGGCATCTCGCCTACTGTGGCACGTCTTGCTGACAAGGTGATTCTCGAGCTCAATGCGTTCCACGACCCACGTGCCGGACTGCTGCACGACGTATATGAACCACTCGATGCGCCATACCGCCAGCCTATCATGATATCAAAGGTGACTGACCGTATAGGCAAGACATACGTAGAAATCGACCCGAAGAAGATTGTCGGCGTAGTGGAATGCAATATTCCTGACGAGGCACGCGGATTCAAGGGCGAGGACCCTGTAACTACTCAGATAGGACACAACGTGGCACAGTTCCTCGTGAACGATATGAAGCGAGGCATCATCCCGCAGGAGTTCCTGCCGCTGCAGAGCGGTGTGGGCACTACTGCCAACGCCATCCTCGCTGCGCTCGGCACTGACCCGCAGGTGCCAAACTTCAATATATACACTGAGGTGCTGCAGGACGCCATCGTGCCAATGCTGCTCGAGGGACGTGTGAAGGACGCCTCTACCTGCTCGCTCTCTGTGACAAACGAGTGCCTGAAGGAGGTTTACGACAATATCGACTACCTGAAGGACCACCTCGTGCTGCGCCAGTCAGAGATTTCTAACCATCCGGAGGTTATCCGCCGTCTCGGAGTGATTGCCATAAACACGGCTATCGAGGTGGACATCTTCGGCAATGCCAACTCTACTCACATCTCTGGCGTGAACATGATGAACGGCATCGGTGGTTCAGGCGACTTCGAGCGTAACGCATACATCTCAATCTTCACCTGCGCATCTACAGCAAAGGGCGGACTTATCTCTGCCATCGTGCCGATGGTTTCGCATCACGACCACACAGAGCACGACATCAATGTCATCGTGACAGAACAGGGCGTGGCTGACCTCAGAGGAAAGAACCCTATGCAGCGTGCTCATGAGATAATCGAGAACTGCGCTCATCCTGACTATCGTCCGCTCCTCCGCGAGTATCTGAAGATTGCCACAGGCGGACATACACACCACTGCCTGCCTGCTGCATTCGCCATGCACGACACACTGCGCCGCAAGGGCGACATGCATCTGACAGACTTCGCAGAGTACGTGAAGTAAGTATTGCAAGCGCTGTTCTATGCCTTGCATGCAGCCGCATCGCCACTGCCTGATTACTGTATGCCGTATTGCTGACGACATAATAGCAGACGGCATCACGGCAGACTGGATCGGATGACGACAGACGGAAGAATGAACAACGGGTGACTAAGGACAATCCTTAGCCACCCGTTGTCTGTATATAATGGTCTGTATATAATGTTACGTGTGTTACTTGCCGTCACATTCGTCCATTACCGCATATCCCTTCAGCGTTGCGCTTGACGATTCTGTTATCTTCACCATGCAGCGTTCGCCGGTGCGGAAGGTGTGCTGTGTGCCGTCGGCGAGAGTGACGGTGCGGTCGAACACCACCATCTTGTTCTGCGACGTTCTGCCGCACATCTGCTCGCGTGAACGCTTGCTGTATCCTTCTATCAGAACCTCGAATGTCTTGCCTATGTCACGGCGGTACTGCTCGGCGCTGATTTCAGTCTGCAACTGTATCATCTCGTTCAGACGGCGCAGTTTCTCCGCTTCGTCTACGTTGTCAGGCAGATGCTTCGATGCGTATGTGCCAGGACGCTCGGAATACTTGAACATGAAGGCTGAGTCGTAGCCCACCTCACGCATGAGTGAGAGCGACAGCTCATGGTCTTCAAGCGTTTCATCGTGGTAGCCCACGAAGATATCAGTCGTGATAGAGCAGTCGGGCAGTATGCGGCGTATGGCAGCCACACGGTCGAGATACCATTCGCGGGTGTACTTGCGGTTCATGAGTTTCAGTATCTTGTTTGAGCCTGACTGCACTGGCAGGTGTATGTGTCGGCACAGGTTAGGGTAGCGCGCTATGGTGTGCAGCGTGTCGTCGCTCATATCCTTCGGATGTGATGTAGTGAATCTGACGCGCATCTCCGGCACAGCCTCCGCCACGAGTGCCAGCAGTACAGGGAATGCCACTGTTGTGCCGTCGTCGGCTATGGCGCAGTAACTGTTGACATTCTGTCCGAGCAGTGTCACCTCCTTATATCCGCGGTCACGCAGGTCGCGGCATTCGTTGAGAATAGACGATACGTCGCGCGAGCGCTCTCTGCCTCGTGTGTACGGCACTATGCAGTAGTGGCAGAAATTGTTACATCCGCGCATGATGCTTACAAAGCCCGACAGCCGGTTGCCATGACTGCGCAGCGGCATCACGTCGCGATAGGTCTCCGTCAGCGACAGGTCAGTGTCGACAGCCTTGCCGCCCATCTCGCATTCGGCAATCATTGCCGGCAGATGGAGGTATGAGTCTGGTCCTGCCACGAGGTCAGCGTGATGCTTCTCTACGAGCGTCTCCTTCATGCGCTCAGCCATGCAGCCCAGCACACCGATGATGACATGCTGCCCGCGGTTGCGGAATATATTGTACAGTGTGTCAAGACGATGCAGCACCTTGTTCTCTGCATTCTCACGCACAGAGCATGTGTTGAGGAAAACCGCCTCCGCATCGTCCAGAGTGTCGCAGAGTTCGTAGCCAGCCATCTTCATTACTGACGCCACCACCTCTGAATCTGCCACGTTCATCTGGCAGCCGTAAGTTTCGATAAATAATTTCTTCATACTTTGTTCTATAAGCCTTAGAAAATAATTTTACGGTGCAAAGTTACATATTAATATTTAAAGGAGAAAGGAAAAACCTCATAAAATGACATTGTTCAGGCAGAATGGCCGCTCTGTCAGTGCACGGCGGCGCGGCGCACGAAAGCCATCCGCTCGGCATAGACGTGCAGCGTGCGGCGGTCGACGATGGCTATATTGACCGTACCGTCGCTCATTCCCTCCGTGTCAATCGTCACATGACCGTCTCTGCCGATATTGGCAGTCAGGACATTCCCGCTGCCGTAGACAGCCACAACGAGGTGGCGAGTGTCGACACCCTCAGCAATAGGAATCACATGCAACTTTCCTTCGCGCTGGAGGACACGCATTGTCACTCCGCGCTCCAATGCCTCTGGCACGTTGGTATGGCATGACAGCAGTCCGTCAGCATACGCTTCGAGACGGTAATGCCGCCCCTTCTCTGGCGTGAAGTGTATGCTGCCCATGCCGAGATGCTCCGTGCGCACCTCTGCCACCACCTCTTCGTTGTCTGTCCGCACCAGCCTCACAGCAGCATCCACACCCGTTCCGCTGCCGTCAGTCACCTTGAATGCCAGCCGTTGCAAGTGTCCTGCTATGAGATGTCCGCCTTCTGGCAGCGCCGCTATTCTCATCCTGTATGTCGCGGCAGTATCCTGCACGTCGTCAGAGCGTCGGCGGCGTGTCTTCCCTTGTGCCTTATCAGCCGGCTGCATATTGTCAGCCGGTGCGGCAGATGCAGCATTCAGCGCACTCACTCTCAGTCGTTTATACGCAAAGAGCTCCTGCGGGAAGTTCATCATCCATTGTGTGTATGCCGCAAGCGTATAGTTTCCTGTGGCGAGAGCAGGCGGCAGGTCTATGGCACTGGCAAATACTCCGAGCGAGTCACGTTTGAGCATTATGCGCTGTATGAGCGTGTCAGCCTGGTTGTCATGCAGTTCTACGTATATATATCGTGAGCGATGCTCAGGAAACGCCTTGCTTGTAGACGGTATGTTTGTGGCTGCATCGACAAGATGCGCCCTCATCCATACCTTGTCGCCTGCCAGATACGTGTCGTTGTCGGTCTGTATGTATATCTTCTCCTGAGGCATTCGGGCGTAATGCTCCAGAATCTTCTGTTCTATCTGTCCGCTGGCAGCCGTGGCACACAGCGCTGACAGCAATGCTGCAAATAATTTCTTCATGCCTACTCCAGTGTTTTCTGCGTTCTTACTATCGTTCCGTCGTCAGCCACGCCCTCAATGGTCATGACGTATCTTGCGCTGCTGTCCGGCACGTATATCTCCACCTCATTGTCTGTACCGCCGCAGTATGCCGGGTTCCAGTATCGTGTGCTTCGCTTGTTCAGGTAAGGGTCGTCGCGCTGTGTGTCGGCATCAGGCATGTAGAACTCCACGTTCTGCTTGTAGCCGATGTGGCGGATGGTTTTCATGGATAGCGGCTTGTAGATTCTGAAGCGTGAGATGTCTGTCGGCGACTTGGTGTATATATACAGCACCGTGCTCTCCGTTTCGTAGTTTGACGGCAGGAAATACTCCATCTGCCTTATTTCTAACGGGTTGAGGTTGTACAGCATTTCATGTTCCTCGCTGTCTATCTTGTCGTCGTTGAGCCTGATAGTGACAGGCACGAATTTTCTCGCCCTCGCCGAGTAGAATCCTATAACTGGACGATATGACAGATTCAGCCCGCCCTCGGTTAAAATCTCAGCCATGCCAAAACGCAGACCGAGCCTGCTCAGCAGCACGTTCATGCTTTTGACGGTCTCAAACAGTGACGAGCCTTCAGGTATTCCGCGGTCAGGCATAAACCTGCGGCGGTTCATGGGCTTCAGTTTTCTGCCTTTCACCTCCACCTCCGGCAGCATGAATGTGCCGGAATTGAGCTGGCGCCATGTGCGCAGATAACTCTCGTCAGTCAGCAGCGGCGGCAGCGGCACCGTCTTTTCAGGTTCTGCCAACTGGCTTGTGAGGTCGGGGAAGTGCGGTTCGTCGATGACGAGTTCTATGAAGTTGTCGCTCTCATGGCGGTTGAGTGCCTGCAGCAGAATGGTTGTGCCGTCGACGTAGTCAAGTCCGCGAAGCGCAAACCGCTGGCTGTCGCCCAGACTCAGCGTGTCACTGAATCCCGTTCGTGGTATGAACAGCCGCAGCTGTCCCTGCTTTATCTTGCCGAATGTGCCCTTCACCCTGCCCGTAATCACCTGTTCTGTCTGCATGGCGTGGGGCATTTGGCGTGCTGCCGTATCGCTGAGAATGCTGTCCATGTCATATCTGCGCCATCCCTGCGTGAGCATGAGCAGGTCGAGATGCTCTCGTGTGCGAGCATCGTCGTTGCGGAAGTAATAGCCAGGCTGCTCCACTCTGCCACGCAGTTCCGACTCGAGCAGCAGGGCAGAGAGAATGCCTGCCGTGGTGGTGTCGGGCGTTACAGCACCGGCATCAACCACACTGACCGCATACACTCCATTGCTGGCGGCATGCTCGCGCAGGTTCAGCATGATTTTCCCGCCGCTCTTCTCCTGCGCCTGTGCAGCAGGAAGGAAAAACAGCAGCAACGTCATGCCGAGCAGTAGAATGTCCTTTCTCATTCGCTATATCGTTTTTTACAGCACTGTCTGCGACAGAGCCAATTATACCTTACTGCAAATATACGCACAATAATGTTATATGTAAAGTGTCATTAACGTAGTTTAACACAACACCAACAACTCTTCTGCTCTGCAAAATCCTCCATGCTGCCATGTATTTCCTATTGTCCGTCAGAAATACATACTTTGCCTACTTGAACTTTGATAATTACCTGTTGTTGGAGTCGTGGGATGCAACTCTTGTCATGCGGCTATTGGATGATGTCTATCCTGGCTATGTCTATATTTGAGATATAAAAATGAAAAGAAAGACGAACTTTGTGGTCCGTCTTTCTTCAATTATATAGTAGCTCAAACTTTGGTAGCTAATGGTAGTTTAGAAGTCACTGGCTCTTTGGGACTGTGTGATTATGTCGTTAGAATCTCACAGTAATCAATTTGACATTATGCTTAATTCACCAGACTTCTCTTACTTCCTTTAGCTACTGCATGCTTCGTACATTTTTAGACTTGAGTATAAGAATTATTCCTAATACAAGTATTTATTCTCCTCTTCTGACTGTTATGTTCTTGCCTCCGTCCCATGGAGTTCCATTCTTCCAGCGTGGGTCACCAATATTCTTGGTGTATATAGGATGATTCTTCACGCGGTCAGTATTGTTGTAATAGAATCCGCTGATGTCAGCATGTCGATAAGCATCTTTTGTAAATTTCTCCATAGCATCAACTGTGCCGATGGTGTAAGGATTCTTGAAGAGTTCTTCTGCTGTAAGCTGGTAACCTACAGCATCTGGTTCGTTGCCATTAAGATTATCACCGAACTTAATCATCGTCTCTTCATACCCTCCTAAATTCAGTATGCCTTTCTGATAACCTGCACCTTCGGATGTGTTGGAGAATGCACGCTGAGCAAACATTCCGTCGATAAGTGTTGTTCCGCTTATATCGTTAGATGCTTTATACTTATCGTACGCAGGTACTACGGTAGAGTAGTTGTCTGCAAAGTCGTATGTGATGTTTGTTGTCTTTACCAGCATGCCCTTCATGAAGTAGTCGCGAGCAGCATCGTTCTTGTTTCCTGCAAATACGAAAAGATTGTTCTTGCATGTCACGAGCGAACCTTGTGGAGCGTATGAAATTTCGAACAAGAGACCATGTCCCTTGTTATTAGAACGTGGAGCAAGGTTTACGAACGTGTTGTTTGAAACATTGATATTCCATTTAGTGCCATCAGGCCATGCAAGATTCTTGTTTTCAGAAACGAAGGCGTGGCGTGAACTGTTAATGATTGTGTTATTCTTAACAGTAAGGTTCTTGTAGAAATTTGAATTGCGGTTATTGCCAGGACCAGCAAACCATGAGTAGCCACGTCCGTTTGTATCATAACCGCCAGAGTCATAGAACACGCAATCTTCAACAGTAAACTTCTCAATAACCTGACGGTTAGGACCCTGGAAACGGATGAAGCCACGTACGTGTCCGGACATGGTACAGCGTGAAACACGCAGTTCGCTAAGTACGAATGAAAGTCCCTGTGAATACATATTCATGAAGTAGTTCGCAGTGATAGTAAGGTTTTCGTTACCATCGCTTCCTTTCTTATCGTAATAATTATACCATGCATAAGGATGGAAGATGATATCCTCAAAAACGATAGGCTGAATAGCAAGTACTACACCATTTTCTGCACCAGAACGAGCGTTGCGGCATAGTCCCCAGTTTACAGCATTGGCATTGGTTTTAGCCTCGCTGTTGTATCCCACGCCCTGAAGTACTGTGGCACGCCCCTTTCCTGCTGCGATATCATCAGGGTTAGTGGCAAGTGTAAAGCCCTTTGTCATTTCTACTGTAGAACACACATAATATGTCTTGCCACCTTCAAGATAGAATATCTGTCCTTCAGCCATGGTATTGTCGCCCATGTAGTTTGTCAAGATTGTATCAATACGTGTGGCCACAAGGTCTTTAACACCGAATGTCTTGCCCTGGATAGTACCCATGTTCTGCAGGATTGTATCCTGTTTAGCCTCTTCAGGTGTGTTAGCCTTGATGAGAATTGGTTCGCCTTTATCGCCCATCATACGTACCATTGTTGAATTGTACTGACGGTCATAGTAGCGTTTAATGTTGTTGTTCTGACCTTTTACGATGTATGCGGCGTTTGATTCAAGACCTTCAATGTGTATACGTCCCGCAGCAATGTCTTCTGGAGTCACCTTGTGAGTGACTGTAGGAAGAAGTGCATTGTCAGCAGAAGGTTCTACACGAATTTCATCGAACACCCATTTGCCGTCAATCACTTCTGCGCCAGCTTCAAAGAAGTCTTTGTAGTCAGACTCGTAGCTGCCTTCTGCTACAGAGTTGAAGCAGATGTCCATACTTGTCTTTGTTACATTCTCTGTCCAGAAGAGAGAAGGGACTTCATAACGCATTCCTGTTGTGAGTGCACCAGTTTGGTCACGGTTGTCGTCACGTGACTGGTCGCTCTGGTGTGAACCGTCTCCATAGCCATACCATTTAGAGTTGCGTGGATCGTTAGGGTTATCAAGACTTGCAAGTGCACGGATAGCATAAAGATAACCTGTTCCATATTGAAGGTCTTCGTGAAGGAATGTGTTTACATCGCCGCCTACGAGAATTGTATCGATGAGATTAGGATTTTCTTCTTTTTCCCATGATGTTCCCTGCACCTTAGCCTTTAGTTCATAGCCTACAGCACCGTCTACCTCATACCAGAAGAGACGCATGTCGTTAACGTGGCTTGAAGCCTTGAGTCCTCTTGCAGCCAAGAAGGATGCTACTTCTTCATACGCATCCACCTTCGATGCTATATCACAGTGGTATGGTGTTGTTGATGATGCGGTGTTTGTTGTGGTGCGGAACATAGGCATAAATAGACGGTCAGCGTCAGTGCCTGCGTATGTATTGTCGTCATCGCTACATGATGTAAAGAGCGACATGCTTGCAACAAACATCATTGAATAAAAAAATATCTTTTTCATTGTGTGAGTTTTTAATATCCGTAATAGTTTTTGTATTGTCCGATGCTTCGTGAAATGACGTCACGAGGTATAGGAAGTATGTAGCGTACAGGAGGAAGATTTTTCAGTACGTCTTCAGATGAGTAGTCTGGCATACCTGCAGGGTAAATTGTTCCGCCCTCGTCAATGTATATATATCCACGTACTGAGCAACGGCATGGAGCCTTAGCAATACCGGTGTTCTCGTCGAGCCAGTTAAACATATCTGCTTCTGTCCATGCGTCGCTACCTGTTATAGGCACAGAAGCCATTTCCTTTACGTGAAGTCCCCAGCTCTCCCACAGAGTGTTGATTTTGAGAGTGTCTGACTCATAATGATAGAATTCTATAACGCCTATATTTTCGTCAGTGTTCGGCATATTCTCTATTTCAGGATAGTTGCCGGCAGCATACTTGCCCGTTTCGTCATTTTTAACGATGTCATTCCATTCAGAGCGTTTGCGAATCTTATATTGGACACGTGCAGGAAGTTTCTGGAATATTCCCTCATGGTCGTAGCTGTCGTCACGGTCGCAACCCATGGCGTAGTACTTCCAGAAGTTCTTATAGATTATCTGATTGTAGAGGTTCCAGCGAACAAGATCTTTCCAACGGAGGTTCTCGCCGCCAAACTCCCATGCGCGTTCGTCAACGATAGCTTGGAAGAAGTCTTCTTTAGAAGAAAGTTTGGAAACATAACCATCAACCATCTCTGGCTTGTTTGTTGCATTGCGGAATGCACGTTCACGAACAGTCTTGAGCGCATTCTTTGCAGCCTCGGTAGGACCGTTTAGTTCGTTCTCGGCTTCAGCAAACATGAGGAGTACGTCGGCATAGCGCATGTATGGGAAATTGATACCAGTGCTTCCTCCTGATGTGTTACCCAGTATGTGAGCCTTGTCCCAAAGCTTTGACCACTTCATGCAGTAGTTTGTGTAGCTGTTGAGAAGTACAGGGGAACCGTCGTATGAGTAAGACCAGAATCCTGCTACGTTTCGTCGAATATCCTGCTCGTTGAATGTGAAACGATAGAAAGCATTAAGACCTACGCTACCTTTTGCTTCGCCCCAAGCATGCTGTGTGTCAGATGCGCTTGAAAGTTCGCATTTAGGACCGTGAATGTAACCGATATTGCCGTTTACGTTCTGGGCGAAAGGAATTTCGAAGATAACGTCATCGTTGCTTATGACCTCATAATTACACTGCTTTGTGAACACGTCGAAATAGTTGTTTGCGAGTGAGTGCTCCGACTGTGTCATTACAGAGTCGCAGTATGTGCGTGCTATCTGATAGTAGTCAGCGTAGTCAGAGGCACGCTGCATTGTACCTACATCCTCTGGTGTTGCGCCAGGGCGTAGTGAATAGCCAGCACGGAAAAGAGCGATACGTGCAATAAGCGACCAGGCATATTCTTTTGAACAACGCTCAACACCATCAGAAATCTCTTTTGCAAACTTCATCTTAGGTGCTGCGTCCTTTAGGTCGTTGATGAGAGCTGTGAGAATTTCGTCACGCTGTCCCATAGGCATAATGAGCGACTCCTGCTCGTATGTGCGCGTGAATGTGAAAGGTATGTCTCCGAAGAGGATAACGAGGTCGAGATAGTTCATGGCGCGTATGCATTTTGCTTCGCCTATCATCTGCTCGAGTTCAGCATTGCCGCTCTTAAAAAGCTCAGACTGTTCTGCTGCGCAAACGAAGTTGTTGGCGCGTTCAATTGTTTCGTATGCAGCGTCCCATGTGCTTTTTACGTTGCTGCCGTCAGCCTCACCATCAAAGAGCTTCCATTCGTTGTGGCTCGCACTCTGGATTTCAGCAGAGGATGTAGTATATTCTACGTCGCTATTAAAGTTAAATGTGGTAAGGTAGGCATTGCCGTAGGTGTTGTTGTTGCATGTAGCCTGGTATACACCGTTGAGCAGTCGGCTGGCCTCTTCTATGTTAGCGAAGACATAATCATCGGTAACTTTTGATGGTGCCTCGACATCGAGATAGTCATTGCAGGCAGTGAGAGCAATTACACCAAAGCCACTTATCAATATGTTTTTTAATTTCATGTTGTTTATCATCTTATAAGTTTATACTGTTATGGATTAGAATCCAAGGTTAAGACCGAAGAGGAAGCTATGGCTACGTGGGTAGCGGTTATGGTCGACGTTAGGAGTCAGACCATTCTGGATGTCCACTTCTGGGTCAAATCCTGAGTAGCTTGTCAAGCAGAAGAGGTTTGAGCCTGTAACATATAGACGCAGGCGAGAAATGCCCCACTTGCTTGTTATTGACTTTGGCAGAGTATAGCCAATTGTAAGGTCGTTGAGACGGAGGAATGAACCGTCTTCTACGAAGTTGGAGAGTGTATAGCGTGATGTTACGTCCTGAGGGTTCCAGAGGGTTTTGCCTGTGTTAATCTCTTCGTAAACATCAAGATAGTCAGGATGCTGTGAGTTAGAAATGAGAGGCTCGTTGAGGTTGTAGATAGAGAGCGTTCCATCAGCATTTTTATTATAGATGTCTCCATAGTATGTCCAGCGATTGTTATAGCTAAACTTGGCGAGAACGTTTCGCGGATTGGTGGCGCTGGCTCCGCATGCAGACGATAAATCGTATGCGGTTGCGTTGATAACATCAAAGTCGAGCATGTAGTTAAAGTTTGCCGTAAAGTCGAAGTTCTTCCACTGTCCCGAGAAACCGAATCCGCCTTGGAATTTAGGGTTGGTATTGCCTATAACAGTGCGGTCGTTGATGTCAATCTTGCCGTCATCGTTAAGGTCTTTCAGCTTGATTCGTCCTGGAGCGGTGCCGAAGAGTCCCTCAACTGTTGGCTTAGCCTGTACGCCAGGGTTTTCTTCAAGATACTGTGCGTCGTTGGCAGCATAGTTGAAGCCATCACGGTGGAACTCGTCGAATCCGTACAGACCGTCGAATACATAACCGTATATAAGACCAACTTCCTCACCCTCAACGAGACGGAAGTTATCTTCAGAATCCCACTTCTTGCCTGGGATATATGCGTCAGTACCATTAATTTTCTCAACCTTTGTCTTATTCATACCCATTGTGAAGTTAACTGAGAGTACGTGGTCTGTTCCGCGAAGGATGTCACCCTGTATTGTGAGTTCTACACCCTTGTTAGAAACCTTGCCTACGTTCTGCCACTGGTATGTATAGCCTGTTGTTGTAGGAATCTGGCAACGATATAGAAGGTCGCGAGTTGTGTTCCAATATACTTCAGGTGTGATAGTGAGACGTCCCTTGAATAGTGAGATGTCAGCAGCGAGGTTGCGTGTTACTGTTGTCTCCCACTTGATTTCTGTGTTAGGGAAGAGATTATCAGAACCGTAATACTTGTCACCGTTCTGCGTGATAGGATTCTCGCCCCAGCTAGGACCGCCATTAGCATAGATTGAATATTGATAACGCCAGCGGTCATCACCGATATTGTTGTTACCAGAGAGGCCGAAAGCGGCACGAATCTTGAGATTGTCAACAACGTCTTTGTTCCACCATGGCTCTTCTGAAAGCACCCAAGCACCTGAAACTGAAGGGAAGTAGCCCCACTGATTGCCCGGAGCAAAACGTGTAGAACCATCGGCACGGAATGTAGCAGAAAGGAGGTAGCGATGCTTGAAGTTGTAATTGGCCTGACCGAAGAAAGAAGCTATGCGGTTAGGTGTTGTTACAGATGATGTTGACTCGTATGCACTACCAAGTCCCATGTTGTTAAATGCTGTGCGTGGTTGAATGTCCTGCGGGAAATAGCGTGAAGACTGGTAGTTCACCGTTGTCTGGTTATGTTGTATTTCCTGTCCGAGGAGGAAGGCGAAGTTATGGTCTTCTTTATGCGTGAACACATAGTTCAAGGTATTGGTCCATGTATATTTGAATCCACGCTGGTTTGTTATCTCTGCCACTGGCATATTGTCGTGCTTTGCAGCAGTATCTGTAAGATATCCATAGAAACGGTTCTGGTCTGAGAAACTCCAGAACTGTGCTATGTCAGAGCGGAATGTCAGGCCCTTAACAATCTCCCATGTGAGACTTGCCTGGTTTGTGAAGTTGTAAGAGTGCTTGAGGTTGTAATTCTGGTTGATGTCATCAAGTGGGCTGGCGAGAGTCCAGTAACGCTCAACGTTGAAGTCCTGCCACTCTTCTTCTACAGAAGTAAATTCGCGCAGGCCGTTTGTCGGTTTGTAGTTCAGAACTCCAATAAGTCCCTTTGTGCCTATCCCGCTTGCGCCTGCACCAAGGTCACGACGATATGTAAAGCGTGGATTAATAAGTAAACGGACATTTGGAGCTATCTGGATGTTTACCTTAGTGTTCATGTTTGTACGGCGAACCCCAGAACCTGTGATGATACCGTCCTGATTGTGCTGTGTGAGTGATGTGCTGAAGCGTATTTTGTCGTTACCGCCGTTCACTGTAGCATTATACATCTGTGTCAGCGCACCATCGCCCATAAGTTCGTCCTGCCAGTCGTGAGTCTGCTTTGACTTGTAAATGTCAAGGTCGTTAGGATTGCCGAAGTCACGACGGAACTGGTATGTGCGAGAATTGTTGGCGATACAGTCATCAAGCTGGTATTTCACAAATTCATATGTGTTGAGCATCTCCTGCTTGCCGGCAAGATAAGAAAGCTGTCCGTAAGCGTTGAACTCTACTTTTACTTTGCCTGCCTGAGCGTTCTTTGTCGTCACGATAACTACGCCATTGCCGCCACGAGCACCATAGATGGCCGTGAGTGAGGCGTCTTTCAGTACGTCGATGCTCTGAATGTCTGTAGGAGGAATGTCGTTGATATTGTCGGTTTGGAAACCGTCAACAATGAAGAGCGGCTTAGAATCCTGTGAACTTGAAATGGCAGAACCGCCACGGATGCGGATGTTGATGTCAGCACCTGGCTGACCGTCGACTGTAGTTACCTGCACACCGGCAATCTTGCCTTGGAGCGCCTCAGCAGCAGATGCTACAGGGACAGCGGCAAGCTTAGCACCAGAGACAGAGCCTACAGAACCGGTGAGGTCGCGGCGTGCCTTTGATGTATAACCGATTACAACGACTTCGTCCATTGTGCTGGCGTCCTCCTGAAGA
>JAZUMR010000024.1:0-13384 GCA_045603685.1 Prevotella sp. | reverse complement strand
GAGTAGTCAAGTAGATGAACTGATGTGAACCTTAATCTATAATCTTTATTCCTTAATCCTTACCCCTTGCAGTGGAAGTTCGGTGGAAGATAAACGTTTCTCTTCCACTGAGGTAAGCTCCTGACTGCTATTGTGTTACAGGAGAAAAGTGGAAGGTGGAAGAGAAAATCACGAAAAACAGAATGGGATAATTTATTTGACAATTTTGATTGACGGATTGTGACAAACAAGGATGTTTTTGTAGTCATCTTAATATGTTAGTTTACAGCCATTTACGCTATGATAGTGACGGGTGATGAGAAGAATATAATTAGATGAAAGATGAATCGGACAGTAATAACCAGTATAGAATACTTCTGGATATTAGTATCCTTGTATGCTATATAATAATCTATTATTGAGCTGCCTTTTATATATGAAGATGTTATGTAAGATATTATTTCTGTTAATGTATTTATTATGTTATAAATTTGTTTGAATGGTAAAAATGCTTTATCTTTGTAGTCACATTTAATTATACTGTCATAAACATGAAATTGTATTCTGATATATTTATAGATTTTGATGATACTTTGTATGATACACACGGGAATGCAGATTTAGCACTCCGCGAGGTTTATTATCTTTATGATTTGGGAAAGTATTTTGATGACCCGAAGATTTTCTTTTCTACATACTGGAAGGTTAATGCGGAGGTGTGGGAGAAGTATGCTATGGGAGAAATAACCAAGGATGAACTAATTATTGAACGTTTTAAGCGTCCTCTTTCTTTAGGTATGGATTCCGTGGATGATGACTTCTGTAAAAGTATTAATAACACATTCCTCATGTGTTGTTCTGATAAAACAGGAGTTGTGCCAGGTGCTCATGAGCTTGTGGATTATCTTCGTGAAAAGGGATATCGGATACATATATGCAGTAATGGATTCCATGAAGTGCAATATAAGAAGCTTCGTTCATGTAATATGTTAGATAAGTTTGATAGTATTATATTGAGTGAAGATGCGGGTGCAAACAAACCATCAGGATTATTCTTTGATTATGCTTTTAGAATGACTGGAGCAGATAGGAAGTCAACGATAATGATAGGTGACAACTTGGTGACGGATATGCTTGGTGCACGAAACGCAGGTATAGACACTATATACTTCAGAAGAAAAGACCAGCCGTTGAGTGATGAAGTAATGTATACGGTAGAATCGCTTGAGGATATTTGCAAGATATTATAGTATATATGAATAGATAAGAACAGTTCAATGCTGACTATTTGTTAAATATAAATTAAATATTTGGCGTATATAGTTTTTCTTTGTATATTTGCATATTACTCATATATTTTCAAGAAGACCAAACATTTATATAAATGCGAATAGATATTATTACGGTTCTTCCCCAGATGGTTGAACCTTTTATGAATGAGAGCATTCTTGCTCGCGCCCAAAAGAAAGGGCTTGTTGAGATTCATATTCATAATCTGCGTGATTATACTCTTGACAAATGGAAGCGAGTGGATGACTATCCTTATGGAGGTTTTGCAGGAATGGTTATGCAGGTAGAGCCTATAGACCGGTGTATTTCTGCCTTAAAGGCTGAACGAGATTATGATGAAATCATATTCACATCGCCAGACGGAGAACAGTTTACCCAGCATGTGGCGAACGACCTTTCGATGAAGGAGAATATCATTATTCTCTGCGGGCATTATAAAGGTATAGACCAGCGTGTCCGCGACCACCTTATAACCCGTGAGATTTCAATTGGTGACTTTGTTCTGACTGGTGGCGAGTTGCCAGCTGCAGTTATGGCTGATGCTATAGTCCGCTTGCTGCCTGGAGCGATAGGCGATGAGCAGTCAGCATTCTCTGATTGTTTTCAAGACGACTTGTTGTCTGCACCAATCTACTCGCGTCCTGCAGAGTATAAGGGATGGCGTGTTCCGGACATCCTTTTATCTGGCCATGAAGCGAAGATTAAGGAATGGGAGATGGAGCAGGCATTGGAGCGTACCAAGCGTCTGCGTCCAGACCTTCTAAAGTGATTACTGTAATTACTCAAAGCGAAATAGACCTATACAATAACTACTATATACAAGAAACAAATAAGAAAACGATATGGACTTGATAACACGATTTATAAACTATACAAAGTTTGACACCCAGTCATGCGAAGATTCGCAGACCGTCCCCAGTTCACTTGAGAAACAATTGATTTTCGCCTCATTCCTGAAAGCGGAATTAGAAAATGAAGGGTTGGAAGATGTAGAGATGGATGATAAAGGCTATGTATATGCTACGCTTCCTTCAAACATAAAGCATGAGGCACCAGTTATAGGTTTCATTGCTCATTATGACACCTCTCCTGACTGCTCTGGTGCTGATGTCAATGCCCGTATCGTAAAGAACTACGACGGCAAGGACATAGTTCTTTCAGAAGGCATAGTCTCTTCTCCAGAGAAGTTTCCAGAACTCCTCCGCCATGTAGGCGAGGACCTTATAGTGACAGACGGCCATACACTTCTCGGTGCTGATGACAAAGCAGGTATAGCGGAAATCGTTCAGGCTATGGTATGGCTGAAGGAGCATCCCGAGGTGAAGCATGGCAAGATTCGCGTTGCGTTCAATCCTGATGAAGAGATAGGCATGGGCGCACATCATTTCGATGTGGAGAAATTCGGTTGTGAGTGGGCGTATACTATTGACGGCAGCGACCTTGGCAATCTGGAGTATGAGAACTTCAATGCTGCCGCAGCAAAGGTTGCTATAAAAGGCGTGAGTGTTCATCCAGGATACGCTAAGGACAAGATGATTAATGCTAATGTTGTAGCCATGGAGTTTGCCGGACTCCTTCCTTCAGACGAACGTCCTGAAACTACAGAAGGATATGAGGGATTCTATCATCTCATTCACATGGAAGGCGGAGTGGAGAACGCTAAGTTGCAGTATATCATTCGTGACCATGACCGTGAACGATTCGAGAACCGCAAGATAGACATTCAGCGCATAGGCGAACAGCTAAACGAGAAATACGGAGCTGGCACTGTAGCGGTGGAGGTTAAGGACCAGTATTACAATATGAAGGAGAAGATTGACCCTCAGATGCATGTCATTGATATAGTTCTGCGTGCTATGCAGGACGAAGGAGTTGCACCATGCGTAGAACCAATCCGTGGCGGAACAGATGGAGCGCAGCTGTCATTTATGGGACTGCCTTGCCCAAATATCTTTGCAGGAGGTGTCAATTTCCATGGTCCATATGAGTTTGTCTCATGTCAGGTTATGGAGAAGGCTATGCGTACAATCATACGTATCTGTGAATTGACAGCAGATTATAATAGATAAGTGGTTACACACCGCATCTAATGACAGGCAAACAGTATCCCCACATATCTTTTGCCAATTTTCATTATAGGAGGGTTCTATTAATTAACTTTGTCTTGTTTTCAGTTTGTTTTTGTGGGCAGAGTGTTAGTTTGCTGAAGGAATATAGCGGGCTATATGACTGAAGAAACTGGCAGTCTGTATCAAAAAGAAACAAAAAGAAGGTAAAACGCTAATGCACATAACAAGCATAAGATAGCAGTGGAAATTAATAGAACTCACCTATAGCATCTTAAGTCATTCTCTTTAACTAAAGCCCAAGAAATGGAAATCATATTACTCGTCATAGGAATTGTTGCGGGAGTCGTCATCGGCATACTCATAGGTAGGAGCAAGGCGAGTGCACTCGCGGCAAAACTTGATATGACTTCTGCTGATAATCAGCGTATCAAGGATGAAACCACTGCTGCATTATCTGCTGCGAAGGAAGAATGTGCTGCTCAGCTTGACAAGCAAAGTATAGAGCATAAGAAACAGCTTGATGATTTGCGTAGAGACAGCGAGCAAGACCTTGTACGCCTTAGGACTGAACTGACAACACAGTTTGAGCGTCAGCATACAGAACAGAAGGAATTCCATGAACGTCGGTTTGCTGAACAGCAGCAGGCGCATCTGTCTGCCATGCAGCAGCAGGAGACACGGCATAAGGAAGTGACCGAGTCAATGCAGAAACGCTTTGACGAGACCATGGCGAAGGTGACAGCGCAGGTCAAGAATGCCACAGAAGACATGCTGAAGCAGCGGCAGAAGGAATTTTCGGAAGCCAGTGCAGCCAATATCGGGCAGATAGTAAACCCTCTGCGCGAGACCATCACCAAGATGCGCACAGCAATGGACGAGAATACGCTGAAGCAGACAGCTATGGGCAGCGAGATGAAGGCGAACATAGAACACATGATACGCCAGAGCGAGGCAGCGCGTAAGAGTGCCGACGAACTGGCACGTGTATTCAAGCACGGCTCTAAGGTTCAAGGCGACTGGGGCGAGACTGTACTTGACGAGCTTCTCACCTCGCAAGGGCTGACCCGAGGCATACACTATGATACGCAGGCTGTCATCCGTGACGCCAGTGGTGCCACGGTACGCACAGACGACGGCAGGCTTATGCGTCCGGATGTAATCATGCATCTCGACAGCCGCCGCGAGGTAATCATAGACTCAAAGGTTTCGCTTACAGCATACATGGACTATGTCAATGCCGAGACAGAGGAACAGCGTCAGATTTATCTTAAGGCGCATGTTGACAGCATCTCAAAACATGTGAAAGAATTGTCAGCAAAAGATTACTCCTCATATATCCAGGCCCCTAAGGTGCGCATGGACTATGTCATAATGTTCGTACCTCATTCTGGTGCTATGTGGACAGCGCTTAACGCTCAACCCGACCTATGGCGCAAGGCTATGGAGCAGAACGTATTCATTGCTGATGAGCAGACCATGTTTGCCGCACTCCGCGTAGTTAATATAACATGGACACAGATAGCGCAGGCACAGAATCATGAACGTGTCTATGAACTTGCCAATGAAATGCTCAACCGTGTCGGACAGTTCTGGAAGGAATATGAACAGATGGGGCAGCAGCTGCGCAAGGCGTCAGAGGCATACGATAAGGCGAGGAAGAAAATTACAGAAGGCGGACAGAGCATAAATACTACCGCCCGCAGGCTTATCGCCCTCGGTGCAAAGCAGAATGACCGCAATCCGCTGCCGCAGATGATAGACGTCGATGACATACCTGCATTAGAGATGCCTGAGACGACGGAGGAGAATTAGCCCTCTGGATTCTACGATATAATATTAAAAAGCATATAGCAGGACACACAACGTATCCTGCTATATGCTTTTTTTGTTTACCTCGCCATGCCATGCGTGACATGACAGCATTGCCTCTGTTCCGTTAGTCACCGTTGTATACTCCGGCGAAGAATATGGCCTGCGTGTTGTTTTCTGTCACTATATAGACGAACGGACGATTAACAAAGAACTCACCCGTGCCAAATATATCCGCACCGCCGCCAAGGCTCGAGATGTCTCCAGTAGATACAGCCACCATCTCTGTGCCTTCTTCAGTCACATTTATCTGTGCATGCTGAGCCATGCTGTTGAAGTATATATTCTTGCTGCTGGTAATCTTTCCAAACTCTGCGTTTGGCGAGAATGCCTTAGTCATTCCCAGTGCAGTCAAAGGAGCTTTCAGCTCAATGCTGCTAAGAGTGCTGTATTTCGGCATCTTCAGGTTTAACTGCATGTTCTTGAGTCCTTTGCAAACATTCATCCATGATTCTGTGTTCAGACAGCCAAGAACATCATCGACGGTCTTGCCCTCATTAGGCAGCAAGACATACATGTTCCATACCGTGCCACTGCCGTATGGCAGACACACCATGCTCATGACATCGTTGGCGGCACACTTTACAATAGCATTGTTGTTCATCATTTCTATCTGATGTGCCTCTCCGTTCTCGGTCATGAATGTCTCGGTCTTTGTATCCTCTCTGTCAAACTGGTTTGTCCATTTTGCATTAAAATATATGGAGTTGAGGATATATGCCACCGCTTCCGACGACAGGCGGTCAATCACCTTCTGTATCTTACCGTTTGTCTCATCCTTTGCCCAGTTGTTTATTGCGTTGAGCGATTCCGCATTCGAGAAGTCAAGCGAGCGGACGTCAGCATCATAATACTCGTCCATGCACTCCTTATACTCTTTCTTCGGTTCATAACCCTTATTCGTGTATATGGCATTCGCTATCTCCAGCGTTACCTGCCTGTCCGCTTCAGGCGCATCATCTATCAGCACTTCGCACATCTGGCTGATTTCTCTTGCCGTAGCATCGTCAAGGCACATCGTCTTCAAAATCTCACGTTGTGTCTCACCCTCTGTTCCTTCTGCCAGCATGCCCATCATGAATGTTGCGCCCATTGGTGAGAAGAACATGCTTTTCTGTCCTTTGCCTTCTGCCTGACGCTGGCGGTACACCTCCCTAAAGAGGTTAAACGAGAAGTCATTGCTTTTAAGCACCATTGCCTTCTGCCCTGCGGTCATCTGTACGGTGGCAGCAGGAGGAAGCATGTATTTCACATTCTTGTCGTCGTCATCACAACTAAGCAGCATCAACAAACAAAAACACAATGCTGCCAGCGTGTGTAATCTGAAATCTGTTCTGTTCATAATACCCTATATTAATGTTCTACCTCTATATGTCCTATTAGGGAAGTAAATGCTTTACCTTATTTTATGATACAATGGAGAGAATTTACTGAACACGTATTATATGTTAAGTTCCGTCACCCTTCCTTTTCTTACCTGTGCGGCATAGTCATCCCAGAAGTTGTCGTTAAGATAAACAAAGACGCGATAGTTACCTGTATTCAGCGTAAAGTCTATTTTCCCCGTACCTGTTTTCCTCTTTTCTGCTATATGCAGTGTTTTGTCATAGGCATCTGCTACAATCACATGGATTTTGACATTAGAATCAATACCATGGTCCATATCTCTCTGAACATTCACACGCAGTGTTCCTTCCTGCAGGAAATCGTCCTCGCTGATACATGACATGCACACTAATGACAGCATCAGTGGCAGGATAAATAATAACAGTTTCTTCATGATTTTATTAATTTGTTTTAGTTAGAATCAGAATGCGATAGTTCTTGTTCGCTTGGTTATCAATTACTAAATTAAGATTCATTATCTTCCGTCTGCATTCCAGTTCTAATTTTTTTATCAATATATTGAGCATGCCAAACTCACTTGCATGCACTTATCTATGATACATCTTATCTGAAATGCTTTATTTCAGTAACTCTTCCTTTTCTTATCTGTGCGGCATACGTATTGCTATTGACAATTACACGATAGTTGCCGGTATTCAGCACTATGTCAATCTTGCCAGGACCAGTACGTCTTCTCTCTGCTATATGCAAAGACTTATCATAAGGATCTGTCACAATCACATGGATTGGAGTGTTGTTGTCGATTCCGTTATTCACGTCTTTATTAATGATTACACGGAGCGTTCCTTCCTGCAGGAAATCGTCTTCGCTGATACATGACATGCACACTAATGACAGCATCAGTGGCAGGATAAATAATAACAGTTTCTTCATGATTTTATTAATTTATTTTAGTTAGAATCAGAATGCGATAGTTGTTGTATAGTGATTCTTGCCTAAAAGGCAAAGATATGTGTGAATCTTGCTGCAAATTTACAATAAACAGCTATTGCCTGCAAGAAAATAATACACAAAATAATACATTTCTTACACTTTCTGCATATTGTACGATGTTACTGCACAATTTTACTCCATCACCTCCCTGATAGCCGCCATATAGATAATTGTAATCTTATGCCATCTGTTCTGCGAAATGCAACACTATAGAGGAAACGGGCGTGCCATAATCAAAAAGGCATTTATCTTCATGACATGTCATTGTCCATGTCCTGCCCCAATTGAATTATGACACGCCCTTGCTATATTATGTTTAACTCACTATGCCATGCCCTTGGCGGGCAATATATATCCCGCTTAGAATGTCACGCCAACACCGATTGACAGGGAGTGTCTTGTGCAGTGGTTCTTCCTCTCCGTTGCCTCTCCCGTCACTTCGTCATATCTGTATGACGTGATGTGGCGGAAATCTCTGAATTCATAACCGGCAGTAAAGTTTATCCCGAACCTGCGCTTTAGCTTCCATCTGTAACCGATGCCTATGCCGCCATTAAATCCAGGATGAGTACTGTCAGACAATTTGGCTGAGAAGCCTATGTCTGAATAAGCGAACAGGTTGTCTATCTTTTTGAACGGTTTATACTGCACCGTGGCGTACACAGGGAAAGTCTCAAGGTTCGGTCCGCTATACCATGATGCGCCCATTCCCAAGCCGGCAGACCATTGGCGGCTGACGTCATATCTCACGGTAAATTTCCATGTCACGCCATCCATGGCATACGTGTCTCTGTCATACTTGCGTCCATATATGCGCTGTGAGGTGGCATAACTGAAATTATATGCAAGGTCGAAATGTAATTTGTCACGCAGGCTGACGCCCTGTGTCTCACCTTTTATGTTGCCATCCTCCGATGCCATAAGCATAGTCGGGAAGAGAAGCAGTATTGCTGTTAGCAGTTTTTTCATTGTGTCTGAATAGTGTTTGTTGTCTTCTTTTAGTTTCTAACGGATTTTGCCATGATACTTATTTCGCAGAGAGCACACCCTGCTGTCTCACCTTTATCTCTCCAGTACAGTCTCCTCCAACGTCAAAACTCACACCGTATGCTCTGCTTCCCTCCTGCTCCATAGGTTTCGCTACAAGAGTTATTTTATTGCTGGGGTATTTCGTCTTTACCGTCAGCCAGTCATACGAGAGAATTAACGAGTCACCCTTAGAAGGTCTATCGCTGTACGCATATCCTTTGTCAAAGTCTGCGGACATGATAGAAAATCCCCAAGCCGCCTCCTCGCCGTTCAGTGTCACCTCGCCGCCTTCTGCCGGAAAAGACACTGCACCTACATACCCCACATTATCATACGGATCAGGAAAGCATGAGGAAACAGCAAAGGCTAATAGCACAAATGCAAATTGATAAAACTTTTTCATGATTGTGTTGTTAAATTTAATACTATAAAGTAATCTCTCAATGTATTAAACGTTTTGTAAATATTATTGCAAAGTTACAACAAGCTGCTGTTACATGCAAGAAAATAATACACAAAATAATACATTTCTTACGCTTTCTGCATATTGTACGATGTTACTGCACAATTTTACTCCAGCACCTCCCTGATAGCCGCCATATAGATAATTGTAATCTTATGCCATCTGTTCTGCGAAATGCAACACTATAGAGGAAACGGGCGTGCCATAATCAAAAAGGCATTTATCTTCATGACATGTCATTGTCCATGTCCTGCCGCAATTGAATTATGACACACCCTTGCTATGTTATGTTTAACTCACTATGCATGCACTTGACGGGCAAAATGGTTTATTCACCATCCGTTAATCACCGTTATATACTCCGGCGAAGAATATGGCCTGCGTATTATTCTCTGTCACTATATAAACAAACGGACGATTTGCGTAAAATTCATCCTTACTGTATCCGCCCATATCGCCTAAATCACCCTGTGAGACAGTAACGGCAGACATCTTTGCTCCTTCTTCATTCACCTCGATGCTTGCATTCTGATATGCCTCGCTGATAAACATGTTCGTACTGCATATCTTGCTTAATTCCGCTTCATCCCAGGCGAATAGTTTCTTTGTGCCGAGAGCTTGCAACGGTGCTATCAGGTCTGTGCGGTCTGTTGTTGTAAATCGCGGCAGTTTTATCTTTACCTCCTTCGTCTCTCCAAACAACACAGCTTCTTTCCATGCAGGACCGTCAAGAGAAGCAATCACGTCATTAACGGTCTGGCCTTCCTTTGGCATCAGCACATACATGTTCCATACCGTGCCGCTGCCGTAAGGCAGACGAAGCACATCATAGTGAACATCACTTCCGCATACGACAAGAGCAGTATTACTCATCATAGGAATCTCTTTTGTCTGCCCTGTTTCTGTGTAGAAAGCTTCACTCTTCGTATTCTTTGAATCGAACTGATTCGTCCATTTCGCTTCAAAATATATTGTATTGAGAATATATGCCACAGCGTCCGATGACAGGCGGTCAATCACTTTCTGTATCTTACCGTTTGTCTCATCCTTTGCCCAGTTGTTTATTGCGTTGAGCGATTCCGCATTCGAGAAGTCAAGCGAGCGGACGTCAGCATCGTAATACTCGTCCATACACTCCTTGAACTCTTTCTTCGGCTCATATCCCTTGTTTGTGTATATCGCATTTGCAATATCCAGCGTTACCTGCCTGTCCGCTTCTGGTGCATCATCTATGAGCACTTCGCACATCCGGCTGATTTCTCTTGCCGTAGCATCGTCAAGGCACATCGTCTTCAAAATCTCACGTTGTGTCTCACCCTCTGCTCCTTCTGCCAGCATGCCCATCATGAATGTCACGCCCATTGGTGAGAAGAACATGCTTTTCTGTCCTTTGCCTTCTGCCTGACGCTGGCGGTACACCTCCCTAAAGAGGTTAAACGAGAAGTCATTGCTTTTAAGCACCATTGCCTTCTGCTCTGCAGTCATCTGTATGGTGGTTGCAGGCGGTAGCATGTAACGCACTTCTTCATTGTCCGAATTGTCGCAGGATGAAAGAAACATTGCACCACAGAATACACATGAAAGTATAATAAAAATATTAATGTATTTCATCATTATATAAGTATAAATTTACGGATTTGTTCTATATAATATAATTTATGCTATTTTGTGAAAGTCGCTGTTCTCAATTTTGTATTATAGTTGAAAAATATAGATGAATATGTATCAATATCATATATCGGATTACTTAACGTTCTAAAAGCATTGCTTATGAAATATCCATTTTTCTCTCCACTCCATCCCCAATTACAATGCAAATAATGTGTTGCTATTCCAAATTTTATCTCATCTATGTATCCATCAATCACCCATGCATGGCCAGCTCTACTATTGGATTCTTCACCAATCATTAAAACTATTTTCTCTCCACTTCTCAAATCGCACATAATATCATATACGCTAAATCGGTCATAATCATTGTAACCTGTTACATTGAAAAAAGTCTTAAGTTTATCAAGCGATTCATTCGCCTTGACCGAGGTACCGTCCATAGTATATCGTGCCCCAAGGATACATCCCCAAGCGCGCATTGCAAAACCAATTTGTTGCTTAATATCAGATGATGATGGATATCCACAATTATTTTCGCATTCATCTTTTACGTCACTCCAATTTATGTAACCTGAACCGTTTTCTGTATCTGTTGGATAACTAATATATGCTGGAGCTTCCAAAAAAGAGCATATTTGCGAAATAGCAGTGGGCACACATCCTGTAGGATAACCGTTACAATATATATTATATGGATATCCTTGTCCCCATCTCGTTTTTAAAAGCGGTTGCATAACCTCAAATTTATCATCTGGCTTATTTGGAATAATAATAGGACCGTCTACTATATTATCTTCCTCTGTATTATAATTTATCAGACAATGCTGTCTGTTATTTGTTTCCTCCATTATCATTCCTACAATAAAATCATCAAATCCAGTATCTGTAGTATCATTAATATTAAAAGAATAGTTGCCATCCTCTACTAAAGCATATATTTGATGACTACGGTCGTCCGTAGATGTTATTGCGAATCCGCAACTATCTGCAAAGTTCAATATATAAAACATAGTATCTGCCAGCATAGTATCCGATGCACGTGTGCCTAATACATCACTTGACAATACGCATTCTACGTTATCAATACGTACATTTTTGAAATTTGCTCTGGTCTGTACATCCAATTTTGAAATAAAATTCAAAACATTAGATTTTGCTTCTTCTATGCTGACCCTATGAGATTTTTCAGTATCTACAGAAGTTTCAATAAAGTCATCTTGCGAACAAGAAAACATTAAAATTGTTGATAAAAGCAGAAATCCCTTTATAAGACAATTCATTTTCATAATTTAAAATGATTAATTTATAGGTTAGTAATTGAATAATACTGTTACACAATAATATATTTCTGGTTAGATAGTTATCTCTCCTGTATACACCATATCACCGAGATACATTACGATGGTAAATGTGCCAGAGAGAGTCACGGGTATTGATACAGACGACTCCATACCGTTTAGGGGCTGTGAGAAGACCACAGCTCCGTCTTCTGCAAGCAACTCTATGCCGCAGAATGAGAACTGGCTGCCCCACGAGAACCTATGTCCGTCAATATGGAGAGTGACAGGAGGAGCGAAAAACGTTGTACGTTTATTTCTAGGTACGGAAAAAGATTCCTTTGCTTCATTAGGAAGTAATACCGTTTTCTGGTCGTCTGCACTAATATTAATAAACGGCAGACAAAGCAATAATGCTGATAAAATAATTTTCTTCATGTATTGAACGTTTTACAAATGCTGCTGCAAAGTTATTCGTTTTTCTTGTGTTGTGCAAAAAAAAACAAATACACTTTTTACACACCGCCCGAGAAAAATATCATTCAATACACTGTATATCAGTAAATTATATGCAAAAATACACTTTTTACACAGTATTCAAAACACATAACACACAAAACACTATATACCAATAAGTTAAAGATAAAAACGCATTTTCTGCGTACTATTATCTTTCTAATGAAATAAGATTCTTGTTTAATGTTTTTGCACTATTGTCATTAAACAACTTGGTGTTTACAGTCTTGCGTATATTGGTGATTCGCTGTGTGGAAAGATCGGTCAGCACCGCAATTTCAGAAGGTATGAATCTCAAACGGCTTAATATGCAGACTGTATATTCTTTTTCTGTAAGAACGTCAGAATTTGAATTGAGTGTCTTCATAAAAATCGGAAGAACATCATTTGTGAAAGTGCGTAATTCTGTAATCTCTGCGTCAGTGGCTTGTTTTCCCTTCTGCGCCATTTCGTGCAGATAGTTCACCAAAGGATTTTCATATATATTACGCTTATAGTCCCATTCCTCAGGCAATACCGTCTGATCATAACATGCTAATTGCTTCTTAAGATTGTCTATCTCTTTTTCTTTCCTTGTGATATAGTTCTGATGGTCATGATTCATTATTTCATAGTCCTGCATGGCCTGATTGAGCTTATCTGCAATCTGACCGTATTTTCTGTTTTCGTTCAATAGCATTCTGAAATGCATGCGTTTCTTCTTTCTGTCCCATAGATAAATGGCAAAAGTAGCAGCCAAAAGAACTAACACGAGCAACGAGATGGCGAATTTGAAGTTTCTGTTCTGTGCTTCAGCCTCAGCCATCTTCCTTTGTATGGCGTCATACCTGTATATTGAGTGCATACGGTTGATTTCTGAAGAGGACCTCCGCAGGGCGAAAGTATCTTTCACAATACAGTATTTTACAGCATAATCGCTGGCTTTTGCATATTCTTTGCGT
>JAZUMR010000023.1:0-160871 GCA_045603685.1 Prevotella sp. | reverse complement strand
TCAGTTTGGGGTTTTGCTCTATGTAATAACGACCACATAGCGTCAGCCGTGCATCAACTGCTTCGTCGAAGTTAACGATGCAGTAAATCAGCCCTTTTTCTCTGAGACGGTACAATGCGCACTTGACTTGCAGCATAGGCAATTCCCAAGGACCTTCGCCACCTTTTTCGGCTACATGCGCAGCACTGCCTTCTTTTTCTTGGCTAAGCAAGTCTTTCTGCACCTCGGTGTATTGCTGAGTGCAAATATACTGCTTTCTTTCCAAATCAAGGAATATCGGGCAGTATATTTGCATTTTTTATTAATATATCAAGTTGCGCAAATACTTGATATTGTAGATTATTAGGGTATAGGTTCGTGAGAATTTTACACTTGAACACGTTATTCAGCGCATTATAAGCCTCATAGCCCAAGAAACAGAAGGCTTCAGAAAATCCAACAATATTATTCTTCAAGCGCTTGGCAAGGCTTAGCTGCGATAAAACAAACGAGGTGTAAATATACCTATAAACCAGGCGGCAATAATTATAAATCTCAACAAGAATTAAGTGCCCGTCAGAACAGAAACATTTTCGACCGATGCGGAAGCGAGCGCCATGCAGATTTCGACTGAGCAATGGAAATGACAAGCAGGAAGAGATAAAAAGGGAGTCAGACCCAGTGTACAGGTCTGACTCCCTTTTATCCTTATCTGTTTTTTCAACTACATTGGTTGCGCACGCACACGTGACAATGTCTCTGGAGTCATCTGCAAATAAGAAGCTATGAAGACCAGCGGAGCACGCAGTGCAACCTGCGGCATGAGTTTGCAGAAACGAACATATCTGTCATGAGCAGTCTCAAATCGCACGAGGTCAGCATGTACCTGTGAGAGTATGAGAGATTCTTCAAGAATCTTGCGATACATTATCTGTATATTATTATTATGCAGCGCTACCTGCTCAAGAGCCTTCTTCGGCAAAGCGAAAATATATGTATTCTCAAGTGCCATGACTTCCTGCTGGGTAGGAATCTCTTCAAAGAGACTCTGTATACTCATGAAAATACTTCCATCAACACCCATATGCTCCGTCACCTCCTTGCTATTCTTCATGTAATACTGACGCACCAAACCTGTGTGTATGTAATAAATATTCTTACACACCTCGCCAGCTGACAGGATTTTCTTGCCTTTCTGGAAGTTCATCGGTACAAGAATCTGTTCCAGAGCATCAAGCTCCTCATGCGTCATGGTACTGTATTTTCTTGCGAGCTCACGTGCTACATCTCGTGTTGAAATAATCTGCTGTTTCATAGGGGTATATTCTTATACTGTGTTTATTAGATTTACAAAGTCATTTTTTTAGTCAAGTTTCAATACAGCGAGGAAAGCTTTCTGCGGCACTTCCACATTGCCTATCTGCTTCATGCGCTTCTTTCCCTTCTTCTGTTTCTCAAGAAGCTTGCGCTTACGGCTGACGTCGCCACCGTAGCATTTCGCTGTCACATCCTTTCTTACGCACTTGATAGTTTCGCGCGCAACGATTTTTGCACCTATAGCAGCCTGTATAGCAATATCAAACTGCTGTCTCGGTATGAGTTCCTTAAGCTTCTCACACATTCGTCTGCCCAATGCCACAGCGTTGTCAACGTGTGTGAGAGCAGAGAGTGCGTCAACGCTTTCGCCATTAAGGAGAATATCAAGCTTAGCAAGCTTTGACGGTCTGAATCCATCTATATGATAGTCGAAGGAAGCATAGCCCTTTGATATAGATTTCAGTTTGTCATAGAAATCTATCACAATTTCTCCCAGCGGAATATGGAAATGAATCTCCACTCTATTGCCAGAGATGTATTCCTGCTTTATCAGTTCGCCACGCTTGTCAAGACACAATGTCATTATCGGCCCGATATAGCTTGTGTCAGTGATTATTGTGGCGTGTATGTACGGTTCCTCTATATGATCAATGGACATAAGGTCAGGCAGCCCTGAAGGGTTATGCACCTCCTTCGATTCTCCGTGCTTGTCATATACCATGTACGACACGTTTGGCACTGTGGTAATGACGTCCATATTAAACTCGCGGTCAAGACGCTCCTGTATGATTTCCATGTGCAGAAGTCCGAGGAATCCGCATCGGAATCCGAATCCGAGAGCTACAGATGACTCAGGCATGAATGTCAGCGAGGCGTCGTTCAGCTGTAGTTTCTCCAGTGAGGCTCGCAGATTCTCATAGTCCGAAGGGTCAATTGGATATACTCCGGCAAAGACCATCGACTTAACCTCCTGGAATCCAGATATTGCCTTATCACATGGGCGGTCGATGTGTGTGATGGTATCACCCACCTGCACCTCCTTAGCGTTCTTTATTCCACTAATGATATATCCCACCTCACCAGTTGAAAGCATCTGCTTTGGCACCATATCCATTTTCAGCACGCCCACCTCGTCAGCCACATACTCCATTCCGGTATTGAAGAATTTCACCTTGTCGCCCTTCTTTATCTGTCCGTTCTCTATTTTGAAGTATGCGATGATGCCTCGGAAGGAATTGAAAACCGAGTCGAAGATAAGGGCTTGCAATGGCGCGTCCTTCTCACCCTCCGGGTATGGCACACGCTCTACGATAGCTTCGAGCACATCCTTTATACCCTCGCCCGTTCTGCCTGATGCACGCAGGATGTCTTCACGTTTGCATCCTATCAGTTCAATTATCTCATCCTCCACTTCGTCAGGCATTGCTGAAGGCATGTCAATCTTGTTTATTACAGGTATAATCTCCAAGTCATGGTCTATAGCCATGTACAGATTAGAAATGGTCTGCGCCTGTACGCCTTGCGTTGCATCAACCACAAGCAGGGCACCCTCACATGCAGCTATCGAGCGGCTTACTTCGTAAGAGAAATCGACATGTCCCGGAGTATCAATCAGGTTAAGTATGTATTTCTCGTCACCAGACGTGTACTCCATCTGTATAGCATGGCTCTTGATTGTTATGCCTCTTTCTTTCTCAAGATCCATGTTGTCCAACATCTGCCCTTCAGTCACCTGGATGGTATTAGTATATTCCAGCAGTCTGTCTGCAAGTGTACTCTTTCCATGGTCTATATGGGCTATAATGCAAAAATTTCTTATGTGTTTCATAAATACTCAAAGAATAATGCTTCGTTTTCATACGCGCATTTGACATGCAAATATAGCAAATATTTTTCTATTTCCATGTGTTATTTAATATTTTTTTCAATTTTAATCAAGTTAAGTTACAAAATACTGCTACATTCCGTCATTTTACGCATGTTTTTATTGACAAAATGGTAGAGAACAGGTAACAATCGCCAATGCTGCGAGAATTAATGGCAAGCTAATCCTGCCATTGGTTCAGCACGCCTGCACATAGGCCATCTATGCAAGAACGGCAATTTGCGAGGGTAATAGCGAATAAGGAAAAATGGACGAAACGATGAAAAATTTTGACATCAGAAAATCTCGGTTTTCGCTCTGTTTTTGCCGAATAAACACACAACGCACGGCATCAGAGTACGCAAAACCATACTGTTTGAGGGGCAAGATGCTACTTTTAGCAGCCCAAAGTGCTACTAACGACCCAGCAAAAAGCTACTAATGGCATCGTCATTGGTAGCCTTTCGCTAAACAAGAAGCTACCAATGGCGTCATTTTCTCTTTCGTCTGAAAGCCCCAAAACACACAACAAGCTGACTACCAGCAATATAGCAATAAACGCAAATACAGGCGATATTTTCCAGAAATATTTTTCAAGAAATTTTCAAGCGCTGTGTTTTGCCTCTTTATACGGAAAAATGGACCAATAAAAAAGTCCGGACATTTGAGTCATGCAACACATTGCAGCCTCTCCAAATGTTCGGACACTCTCGTAAAAATCTTCAGTTAAGACTACTCCATGCTTCTGCGCATGATGACAGTCTCATTTGACTGTGTACTCAGAACAAGCGAATCTGCATTCATGAATACAAAGTTCAGCGTATCGTAAGTTGCCACTGGGCCTTTTTCCATAGACGATTTAGCCCCAGCATCCATACCTGACGGTTTTTCCGTCGGCATATCATGGCATGTCAGAATCAGCTGTCCGTTGCGGCATTTCCATCCCGTCACGGCCTTCATAGCAGGATATTTCACTGGCGTGCCCTTTTCCTCGCTAAAGATATGCATATTCGGCAGGACAGGAGTGGCCTCACTCGAACGCTTCAGCGTAAAGCCATACTCACGCGGAACCATATAGACCTTGCGCAGAGAGTCGGCATCCTCTGTCTTCAGACGTTCTATGATGTTGTCCGCCATCTCAGACTCTTCCTTCCATTCTGGCATCACCGGACGTATCCAGGTGCCCTTCAACTGGTCGAGATTGACAGCCATAACAACTTCTGAGGTGTCATTCGGATTAAGCATAACCCCTACCCAATCGCCCGTCTGCAACTGTCCTATGACTCGTCCAGCGGCCCTTGCCTTCTTTATACTGTAATCTACGGGGTCAGCACCTGTAACAAACGGCAGAAAGGAAAGGACATCTGCACTATTCGACTCACACACCAGACCGTAGCGCATCGTATCAGGCACAGCATCAACCGATGCGGGTACAGGCGGCATCTCCGCTGTTTTTTTCTCTGTGCAGGCACAGGCAAGCACAGCCAAAATAATTATTGGAAAAATACTTTTCATCATCATTATCCGTTATTACTTACGTGTTTCTTATGCAAAGATAGTTATAAAAACATAAATAACACATATTTATGCATTGTTTTTTCTTTTTTTTAGTAATTTTGTCGGTTGTCAGCAAAGACCTTAATACTTACCTAACAGAAAACAGAATCAACATTTTTGAAAGAAAAAAACAAGCAATCATTAACTATTTATTTACACACTTTTATTTGACCTTATAACTAATTTCTCACTAAAAAAACAGAGAACATGAAAAAGAGAATCGAGTTCAGCCTTTTATACAGGGATATGTGGCAGAGTTCCGGCAAATTCCAGCCACTCAAAGCGCAGTTGGAGCGCATTGCACCCATAATAATCGACATGGGATGCTTCGCACGCGTAGAGACCAATGGGGGTGCATTCGAACAGGTGAACCTGCTCGCAGGAGAAAATCCTAACGACGCTGTGCGAGCCTTCTGCAAGCCGTTCAATGACGCAGGCATAAAGACACACATGCTCGACCGAGGGCTAAACGCACTGCGCATGTACCCCGTGCCTGACGATGTCAGACGGCTCATGTACAGAGTGAAGCACGCACAGGGAGTAGATATAACACGAATATTCTGCGGACTCAATGACGAACGCAACATCATACCATCAATACAGTGGGCTGCAGAGGCAGGAATGACCCCGCAGGCAGCACTGTGTATAACATCATCGCCTGTACATACAGTAGAGTACTACCTCGGCAAGGCGGAGAAATTCATAGAGGCCGGTGCACAGGAAATCTGTCTGAAAGACATGGCTGGAATAGGCAGGCCGTGCTTCCTCGGACAACTGACAAAAGCTATAAAAGACAAATACCCTGATATAAAATTAGTATATCATGGGCATTCCGGCCCCGGACTGTCAATGGCCTCTATCCTTGAGGTGTGCAAAAATGGAGCTGACGTCATAGATACCGCCATAGAACCGCTGTCATGGGGCAAGGTTCACCCTGACATCATCTCTGTGCAGGCTATGCTGAAGGATGCTGGATTCGATGTGCCAGAGATAAACATGAACGCATACATGGCGGCACGCTCCATGACACAGGAGTTCATAGACGACTGGCTCGGATATTTCATCAATCCAACTAACCGTCACATGTCATCGCTGCTTATCGGATGCGGTCTGCCTGGAGGCATGATGGGGTCTATGATGGCTGATCTGGGAGGAATACAGGGTGTCATCAACAACATCAGAAAGAAAAAAGGGGAGCCTGAACTGACCACTGACGATATGCTTGTAGCGCTGTTCCAGGAAGTGGAATACGTATGGCCGAAGGTAGGATATCCTCCTCTCGTAACTCCATTCTCGCAGTATGTGAAAAACATTGCCCTGTTCAATCTGCTTACAATAGAGCAAGGCAAGGGACGCTATGTCATGATGGACGACTCTGTATGGGGAATGATTCTCGGCAAGAGCGGACGAATACCTGGTGAAATTGACAGCGAACTGATTGCTCTGGCTGAAAAGAAGGGATTCACATTCGTCAGCGATGACCCGCACACGCTATATCCTGACGCGCTCGATTCATTCCGTGAGGAAATGGATAAAAACGGTTGGGAATACGGGCAGGACGAGGAGGAACTGTTTGAACTTGCCATGCACCCTGAACAATACCGCAACTTTAAGAGCGGGCAAGCAAAGCGTAACTTCCTGAACGACCTGGAGAAAGCGAAAACCGAGCGGATGGTTGCTGGCAAGAATATTTCGCCTGAAGAACTGGCGGCATTCAAGCACGCAAAGGCAGACCCTATCATAGCTGCCGAAAGCGGACAGGTGTTCTTTGGAATGCATTCTGCTGAAGAAGGACGCGCAGCCATAGCTCCTGCCATCGGCAGCTCATACGCTGAGGACGACCTATTCTGTTACATCCATACTCCATGGGGGGAATATGCAGAAATCCCTGCAGGAATGGGCGGAAAACTGGCAGAGCTAAATGTAAAGCCTGGTAGCAGAGTACGGCGCGGAGACACCCTGGCATGGATAGAAAGGGAGCAATAAGAACACGGGGGCATATAGCTGACGCTCAACAGTATCCGCCACATGCATTCTCTTCTCCCCTCTCCGACATACTCCAACAATAAGATTATGCTTGACTACGACAAAATAATAAACACCTTCTATCCCGAAGACAGCAAACTTCGCGATATTCTTCTAACACACAGCAGGCTTGTGGCTGAAATGGCACAGGCTATTGCTGAACAGCATGCTGAGTTTTGCGCTGACAGCAGATTCGTATATGACGCTGCCATGCTGCACGACATTGGCATCACGGCATGTAATGCTCCCGGCATAGAATGCCATGGCAGCAACGAATATATCCGCCACGGCATCCTGGGCGCAGCAATGCTGAGAGATAACTGCTCGACATGGGGGCTTTCTCCCGAGCAGATTGAGCCATACGCAAGAGTGTGCGAACGGCATACAGGTACAGGACTGACAAGAAAACAGATTCAAGAACGAATGCTGCCGCTGCCTCCTCAAGACCTCATACCCGAGACCATGGAGGAGAAAATAATATGCTATGCAGACAAATTCTTCTCAAAGACAAGGCCTGAACAGAAAAAAACGCTTGAACACGTACTGCGTTCGCTGCAGAAATTCGGTGAAGACGGTGTTGAGACATTCTCTTCATGGCACAGGCTATTCCATATTCAACAGGAATAAGTCTGTCTATCAAGAATGAAAAACGACAAGGGAAGTCCTCGCTTGCTTTAACTATCTATCTGATAATTATTGGCATGCGAGGACTTTCCTCGTTGTTTTTTCCTTAATATAAGCCGGCGAGCAAATCGGGCAACTCCACATCTCGCATCCAAAAACAGTCTGTAGAGACATAATGGGAATTGTCATGTAAAACATGCGAGATATAGGAGAATGGCCTGCAGAATGCCGGCTACGCATACAAAATCTCTACGTAATTTCTAAGAAATTATAATTTTTTACGCATCAGTGGTATAATTCACAATTAATTTTGTACCTTTGCACGGAATTATGAGTAAGAGATCCATCATAGCATTTTTGCTGTTTGTCGCTATTTTCATGGCGGCAAGCGGCGGCGTTCCTTCGTTATACATACGGCAGGACCGCAAGCAGGCGGCGGCAGACAGTTCAGCGGCCGACACTCTTACGCCTGACACAGCACAGAAGACACTGAAGGCCTTGAAGGCTGACAGCACACGCGACATAATGAGATTGCTGAAAGCTGACAGCAACATTATCAAAAACATACCTAACGACTCCATTACTGCAGATAGCATTCTATCTGGGAAGCGCAGAGAGGACACGCTTACTGTTGACACAGCAGGGCTTGACTCACTGCAACTCGCCATATACAAGCACAACAAGGCAATAGATGACTCACTGCGAATGGACTCGCTGAACCGTCGCAGAAAGAATGGCATAGATGCACCTGTTGTGTATTCTGGCTCAGACTCTCTGGTATATCTCGCTGGTTCAAAAACCGCACATATATACGGTGATGCAAAGGTAGACTACGAGAACATGAAACTGGCGGCTGAACGTATACACATGAGCCTCGATTCTAATCTCGTTCATGCAGAGGGCGTAGAAGATAGTCTGGGAGTAAAGAGCGGCACGCCTGTCTTCAATATGGGCAGCGACCAGTATGAGAGCGAGCGTATGTCATTCAACTTCAAGACAAAGAAAGGTCTCATCAGCAATGTATACACAGAACAGCAGGACGGATTCATGACCGCAACCACCTCAAAGAGAGACAGTTCGGGAGTGATATACATGCAGAAAGGCAGATATACAACATGTGACGCAGAGAATCCGGACTTCTATATCGCCTTGTCAAGAGCGAAGGTCAGACCAGGAAAGGATGTGGTATTTGGCCCAGCGCATCTTGTGGTTGCTGATGTGCCGCTGCCTCTGGCCATACCTTACGGTTTCTTCCCATTCACAGATAGCTATTCTTCTGGAATTATCATGCCTACGTATGGCGATGAAATGTCACGAGGATTCTATCTGCGAGACGGAGGATACTATCTGGCCATCAGTGACAAGATGGACCTGAAACTGTTGGGAGAGATATATACAAAAGGCTCTTGGGGTATATCGGCTGCCAGCAACTACCGAAAGAGATACAAGTATTCTGGCTCGTTCTACGCATCATACCTCAATACAAAAACTGGAGATAAGGGACTGCCTGACTATAGAGAGGAGAAGAGTTTCAAAATACAATGGACTCACCGTCAGGACCCGAAGGCAAACCCATATAACACTCTGCAGGCCAGCGTCAACTTTGCAACTACAAGCTACGAGCAGAGCAATCTGACATCTGCCTACAACCCGCAGGCAATGACGCAGAGTACGAGAACTTCTTCTGTCAGCTGGAGCACAACGTTCTCAAGCATTGGCATGTCACTGTCCAGCACATTCAACCTCTCACAGAACATGCGAGACTCTACCCTCTCGCTCACGCTGCCGGATCTGAACATCTCTATATCACGATTCTATCCGCTGAAGAGGAAACACGCAGCCGGCAAAGAGAGATGGTATGAGAAAATATACATGAGCTACACTGGCCATATATCCAATACCATCACTGCGAAGGAGGATATGATTCTGAAATCATCGTTCACAAAAGACTGGAAAAACGGATGGCAGCACCAGATTCCTATCGGAGGATCATTCACGCTGTTCGATGCCATCAATGTGACGCCTTCGTTCAATCTGACAAACAGAACATACCTCAGCAAGATAAACAAGTCATGGGACGACCTTGCACAGAAAGAGGTGTCTGACACAATTAACGGATTCAACAACGTATATAACTGGAATCTAAGCCTTCAGGCGTCTACACAGCTATACGGATTCTACATTCCAAACAGAAAAATCTTTGGCGACAAGATTGAGGCTATACGCCACGTGTTCAAACCGTCTGTAAGTTTCAGCTACGCACCTGACTTCTCGTCACATAGATATGGATTCTGGGACTCTTACCAGAAAACTGATGCTGAAGGAAACGTTACTCTTGTAGAATACTCTCCTTACCAGAACATGCTATACGGTACTGTGTCTAAAGGAAAAACGGGTAGCATATCACTCGATATAGGAAACAACATCGAGATGAAGATAAAGTCTGACAAGGACACAACTGGATTCAAGAAAATTAGCATCATTGACGAATTAGGCTTCTCCATGTCATATAATCTCGCGGCAAAGGAGCGCCCGCTGTCAGACCTCACAACACGATTAAGGCTTAAATGGTGGAAGAACTACACATTCAACATGAATGCTGTGTTCGCAACATACGCCTACGAACTGGATGAAAACGGACGTCCTTACATAGGAAACAGGACAGAGTATAGTTTCGGACGATTCGGACGATTCCAGGGAATGTCCCAAAACATCTCCTACACATTGAATCCTGAGAAGATAAAGAAACTTTTCGGCAAATCGGAAGACAACGAGGATAACGAGAAGGACAGAGACGATGAGGACGATGACTACGACACTGGAGTAGAGACAAACATCGACGACACGATGCAGAAAGGACAAAACGCTGCCAGAGGAAATAGCGGAGGGAAAGCGGAAACAGATGAAGACGGATACATGGCATTCTCAATGCCATGGTCATTGACATTCGGCTACGGCATCACCATGCGCGAGAACACCGCCGGAGAGTTCAACACAAAGACCATGCGTTATCCTTACAAGTTCACGCAGACGCTGAATGTATCAGGAAACATAAGAATCTCTGAGGGATGGAACATCTCGTTCTCGTCTGGTTATGACTTCGACTTCAAGAAACTCTCTATGACTACAGCCTCACTGTCACGTGACCTCCACTGCTTCAGCATGGCATGCTCGGTTGTAATTGCCCCTTATACATCATACAACTTCACATTCCGATGCAACGCGGCAACACTGACTGACGCGCTGAAATACGACAAGCGAAGCAGTCTGTCAAATTCAGTAAAATGGTATTAGGCTGAAGATGAGGGTTTATGCTGGCAGGATGATTGCCTGCAAGATACACAATAACAGCATACAGAATATCACCTAACATACAAATAATGGAAAGAGCAAAGATAGCATAGGCAGCAAAAAGCACATAACTGTTATGACACTGTGCAGCAGCAGCCTGCCTGTTTTTGCTCTTTTAACTTTATCAGAAAAAACATACAATACATTAGGCAATGATACAAGATTTAGCGCTTATACTGATTGTTGCAGGAATAGTAACCCTTATATTCAAAAAGCTGAAACAGCCTATCGTGCTTGGATATATAGTGGCGGGATTCCTGGTTTCTCCACACATGCCATACATCATGTCAGTCGTGGCAAAGGAGAACATACAGGAATGGGCTGACATCGGTGTGATGTTCCTCCTGTTCTCTCTTGGTCTTGACTTCTCGTTCAAGAAAATAGTCAAGATGGGTATGGCGCCAATAATAGCGTCAATGACCATTGTGCTGTGCATGATTATGCTTGGATACACCACAGGCACAATATTCGGATGGAGCAGTATTGACTGTATCTTCCTTGGCGGAATGCTCGCCATGTCTTCTACAACAATTATATATAAGGCATTCGACGACCTCGGGCTGCGTCAGCAACGATTCGCCTCGCTTGTGATGAGCGTCCTGATTCTTGAAGACATCCTTGCCATAGTGATGATGGTCATGCTCTCCGCAATTGCATCTGGAAATAGCCCTGACAGCCAAGACATGATGTTCTCATTGCTAAGCATTGTCTTCTTCCTTACACTATGGTTTGTTATCGGTATATTTGCTATACCTTTGTTCCTGCGCAAGACACGTAAAATGATGAGCGCAGAGACTCTTCTCATCGTTTCGCTCGGACTTTGCTGCCTAATGGCTGTAGTTTCTACGAAGGCAGGATTCAGCAGTGCTTTCGGTGCATTCGTTATGGGCAGCATTCTCGCCGAGACAGTAGAAGCTGAGAAGATAGAAAAGGTGACTGAACCCGTAAAGAACCTTTTTGGAGCAATATTCTTTGTATCTGTCGGCATGCTGGTAGACCCTAATGTGCTGATAGAGTATGCGCTGCCTATACTTGCCATTGTATTGACAATACTTTTAGGACAAGTAATTTTCGGCACAATAGGATTCTTCCTCTCTGGACAAACACTGTATACTGCCATGCGCTGTGGATTCTCCATGGCGCAAATAGGCGAGTTCGCATTCATTATAGCCTCATTGGGTATGTCTATGGGAGTCATCGCAAACTTTCTATATCCTGTGGTCGTGGCAGTGTCTGTCATTACAACATTTCTCACACCGTACATGATTAGAGGAGCAGAACCTGCATACAAATTCATTGAAAGCAAACTTCCTAAAAGCATCATTCTGCAAATCAACTCGCTTACGACAAAACACAGAGGAGAGAAGACTGACAAGAAAGATGTCAGCATAACACAGAAGCAGCTATGGCATAAGCTTCTTAAAGAGATGACAATCAACACCGCAGTGTACTCAATTCTTGTCATTGCCATCATCTCCGTTATGTTCACATTCGTACTTACCTTCGCCCGCAGTGTTCTGCCGCTATGGTGGGCAAATGGCATCACAGGCATACTTACCGTGCTTATAGCCGCACCGTTCCTGAGAGCAATAGTAATGAAAAAGAATCATAGCGAAGAATGGAAGATGCTATGGCAGGCTTCTGCACTCAACCGCCTACCGCTCATATCAACAATAGTAGCACGCAGCGCGATATGCATGATATTCATATTTTATATATGCAATTACCTTACACGCTTCACCAATGCCATCGTCATTTGCCTTGGAATAATTGTTATCACGGTTACCATACTTTCCAGAAGCATTAAGCAGCGTAGTATACATCTGGAACGTCTATTCAAGCAGAATCTGCGCTCAAGAGAAGTAGCAGCGCAGGTAAAGGGTGATGAACTGCCGACATACGCTGACACTCTCGTAGAGCGCGACCTAACACTAGCCGAAGTCATAGTGCCAGAAAATTCACTATGGGCAGGGAAAACTCTTGCTGACCTCCAACTCGGAACAAACTTCGGGGTACACGTCAGCAGCATACTACGCAACGGCCGCAGACAGAACATTCCATACGGAATAGAGCAAATTTTCCCTGGCGACAAGTTGCAGGTTATAGGCTCTGATGAGCAGATAACGAATCTACATAAAGTTATGGAGACTGCAGTATATCCAGAAGACGATACAGATTACGAAAAGCGCGAAATGATATTGCGACAAATTACGATAGGAAGCAAATCACCGATACTCGGCAAGCCTCTGCATGCCAGCCGCTTACGTGAAGACTATGCACTTCTTGTCGTAGGCATTGAAGAAGGACAGCAGAATCTTACATCCATTGATCCAAACCATGTCTTCCAGCAAGGAGATATTGTATGGTTTGTAGGCGAACGCACTTCCTTTGAAAAGTTTGAATAAGACACAACATTACACACATAAGCAAGCAGGCTGCTGCATATCTCGAAAGGAAACATGCATAGCACCTGCTTGTTCTCATTTATATAAAACTCAACTGACCACTGCTGCATATCTCAAAAGGAAACAAGCATTACACCTCGTTGATTCCATTTATATGCAACAATCCGCCACATCACATACCATGCAGGCTATATAACTCAAGCACTTAAAAATTCTTAAGATATTTTAGTATTACATATATATACGAATAAAAAGCAGTATCTTTGCAGAAATGAGGCATAAAGCCGTAAACATGCTGAAAATATTTATATATATCTAACCCTAAACAAATTATGAAAAAAACACTATCAATGTTTTTTGTGGCATTGATGCTGCCGCTATTTGCGATGGCACAAGATGCATGGAACACAACTTACAAAGAAATTGAGGCAAGAATTATTGCACCAACCTTCAAAGAGAAAATCTACAAGCCGGCAATCAAGCCATCGTACACTGCGAAGCGCAATCAGAAGGCTATCAATGCTGCCATTGCGAAATGCTCTAAGCGTGGCGGCGGAAAAGTAGTCATTCCTTCCGGCAAGTATATGACTGGCGCAATCACACTCCTTTCTAATGTCAATCTCGTTGTAGAAGAGGGAGCGGAGCTTGTGTTCGCTTTTGACCGCGATCTATATCCTAACGTTGAGACACGCTGGGAGGGTCTGAACATCATAAACTATCAGCCATGTATCTATGCAGTAGATGCTGAAAATATTGGTATCACAGGCAAAGGCATCATCAACGGCAACGGCTCAAACGAAAGATGGTGGTACATGAAAGGCAATAAGCACCACGGCTATCACGAGGGAGTTGATGAATGGCAGGGTACAGACAAAGTGGGAACACGCGCCACACTCATCAAAATGGCAGACAACAACGTTCCTACAGAAGAGCGCATATTCGGAAAAGGCAAAGGACTCCGTCCACAGCTCATCAATTTCCTGCGCTGCAAGAATGCCATAATCGAAGGCGTAGAATTACGCGACTCTCCATTCTGGGTGATACATCCAATCTTCGTGAAGAACCTGACCGTACGCGGCGTAACAATATACAACGAAGGGCCTAACGGTGACGGCTGCGACCCAGAGTCATGCGAAGACGTACTCATCGAAAACTGTACATTCCATACTGGTGACGACTGTATCGCCCTGAAGTCTGGACGTAATGCTGACGGACACCGTGCAAACACACCATGCAAGAACATCATTATCCGCAAGTGTAAGATGGCAGACGGACATGGAGGTGTGGTAATCGGCTCTGAAATCTCTGGCGGTTGCACAAACATCTTCGCAGAAGACTGCGATATGGACTCGCCAAACCTAGACCGCGTTGTACGCATAAAGACCAATACCTGCCGCGGTGGCATAAACGAGAACATCTACGTACGCAACATTCGTGTAGGAGAATGCCGTGAAGCAGTAATGCGCATCAACCTCGTGTATGAGCCAAAGGAAATCGCTGAGCGCGGACATATTCCAACAGTAAGAAACGTATACGTAGAAAACATCACCTGCAAGAAGTCGAAGTACGGCATACTTCTTAACGGATTGTCAGAAAAAGATTCTAAGACAGCACAAATTTACAATATCAATGTCAAGAACTGCAAGTTTGAAGGACTTTCAGCAGAACCTGTATACAAGACAGGACTTGTGAAAGACATAAACATTGAGAATTTGACAGTGAGCGCTAAGATGTAAGCGCATGCAGAATCGTAATAAAACATTAAATCAAATATTAACCAACAACAAAACAAATCTATGAAGAAACTGTTATTCAGTCTTTTCGCTCTTATCCTCCCTCTTGCAGTTTCTGCAGAAGGATGGGATGATGCACTGTACAAGCAGATAGAGCAGAACATCAAGGCTCCAACTTTCAAGGAGAAAATCTACAAGCCGGCAATTAAAACGACCTACTCGGCAGCGAAAAATCAGAAAGCCATCAACAAAGCCATACAGAAGGCATCAAAGAATGGCGGCGGAAAGGTTGTTATCCCTGCAGGCACATACATGACAGGAGCAATCACTCTGCTCTCTGACGTAAACCTTGTAATTGAGAAGGACGCAGTTCTCAAGTTCGCATTTGAGCCAGAACTCTACCCTCTCGTTTATACACGTTACGAAGGACTTGACCTTTACAACTATTCTCCATGTATCTATTCTAACGGAGCAAAGAACATTGGAATCACAGGCGAAGGCACTATTGACGGCAATGGTTCAAAAGAAACGTTCTGGCAGTGGACAGGTGTTGAGTTCTTCGGCTACCAGAAAGGCGTGACAAAAGAAAGCAGCAAGTTCCCACGTGAAGGCGAGACAATGGGCGCACGCGCACAGCTTCAGCAGATGTGCGAGGACAACGTACCTGTCGAGGAGCGTGTGTTCGGCATGGGCCGCGGTCTCCGCATGCAGCTTGTAAACCTTGTAAACTCAGAGAATATCATCATTGAGGGCGTCACAATGCTCAATTCTCCATTCTGGGTTATGCACCCAATGTTCTCAAAGAACATCACAGTTCGTGGCGTCAAAGTATTCAACGAAGGACCTAACGGTGACGGCTGCGACCCTGAGTCATGCGAGAACGTACTTATCGAGAATTGTGTATTCGATACAGGTGATGACTGCATCGCTATCAAGTCAGGCCGTAACGGCGACGGACGCCGCGACGGACGCCCATCAAAGAATATCATCATCCGCAACTGTAAGATGGCAGACGGTCACGGTGGTGTAGTGCTTGGTTCTGAAATATCAGGCGGTGTAGAGAACGTGTTTGCAGAAAACTGCGAAATGGACTCACCAAATCTCGACCGCGTGCTCCGCATCAAGACAAACACATGCCGTGGCGGCGAGACAAAGAACGTCTTCATGCGCAACGTGAAGGTAGGCGAATGTAAGGAAGCAGTGCTCCGCATCAACATCAACTACCAGCCACGCGAGGCTGCAGAGCGCGGTCATATCCCATACGTACACAACGTTTGGATGGAGAACGTTACATGTGAGAAGTCAAAGCACGGTGTTATCATTAACGGCATACAGGAGGCTGAAGCTGTATACGACATCCACGTAAACAACTGTACATTCAACGGTGTCAAGGCAGAGCCATTTGTTAAAGAGAACCGTATGCGTGACGTATACTTCAACAACCTCACCATCAATGGCAAGCCAGTATTTGCAGAAATGCCTTTCAAGCATTACAGCGAGTGGCTCACATGGTCAGAGATGCAGCGTGTGCCAAACTCTATCTACCTTGACTTCACTGATTCAAATAAGCATCCAAAGGGCAAGTGGTCATACGTAATGGGCATTGAGCTGGAGTCAATGCTCGATACATATCTCAGATACGGCAACGAAGACATTCTGAAGTACTGCAAGATGTACACAGACCAGATGATAAACGAGCAGGGCGACATCACAGGATACAATATCCTTGACTACAATCTTGACAACATCCGCACTGGTCATTTCGTAACACGCATGTACGAGCTCTATCCTGAGGCAAAGAATCTCCTTGCCATCAAGACTATGATGAAGCAGATGGAGAAGCAGCCACGCACAAAGGACGGCGTATACTGGCACAAGGCCATCTACGCTTATCAGGTATGGCTTGACGGTATCTTCATGGGACTCCCATTCCGCGTACTCACAACAAACATGATGGAGCGCGAGGGTATGATGAAGGCTAAGCAGGCAAAGAAAATCTACGACGACGCTACAGAGCAGATTCTTAAAACCTACACACGCACCCTCGACCCTAAGACAGGCCTCAACCGTCACGCATGGGACGAGACAAACCACACATTCTGGGCAGACAAGACCACAGGTCTGAGCCAGCACTGCTGGGGACGTGCACAGGGATGGTACACCATGGCACTCGTAGAACTCCTCGATGCTCTTCCAGCAGACTATGCACGCCGTGGTGAAATCATGGATGTGCTCCAGAAAGACTTTGATGCTATTATCAAATGGCAGGACGCAAAGACTGGCACATGGTATCAGGTAATGGACAGCCCAGAGCGTAAGGGCAACTACCTCGAGTCAACATGTACGTCAATGTTTGCATACTCTATGCTCAAGGCATACCGCAAGGGATACGTGAAGGATGTTAAGTATCTCAACGCAGGCGTTAAAGCATACAAGGGCATCATCAACAACTTTATCCGCATGGATGCAGACAAGACTATCTCACTCACAGAGTGCTGTGCAGTAGCCGGCCTCGGCCCTGCTGCAACACCAGAGGTTGTAAAGGCAATGAAGAAAGTCAATCCAAAGGGAAAAGTTAAGCACAACGAGAAGCGCGACGGTTCTTTCGAATATTATCTGAGCGAGCCAATACGCGACAACGATGCAAAGGGCGTTGGTCCATTCATCTGGGCATCGCTGGAGATGGAAATGATGGGCTACGACACATCAAGCGAATACTAATCCACTAAGCATCTGCCAGAAACGGCAGAGCAAAACAATAAACTACGCGCCAAGGACCGTGATGTCCCTGGCGCGTTTTTTTTTCTATACCTAAGCAGGAATCGTTCCGAGAGCTTTTAGCAGAAATTGTATAAGAACACGGAATTACAAAGACAAAACATCATGTTTGTAAATATGGAAAACCACAAATCATGACAAGCAAAAACATCATGAAACACGTCATTTCCCAAAAGCTACTTCTTGCACCGTCATTCGCTGTCTTTTACCTCGTCAAAAGCTACTTCTTGCAAGGTAAAAGGCTACGAATGACAAAAGAGAAAAAACGCACTCAAAGATTTACTACATAACTCATTATTAATCAAAGTATTACCTTTGTCTGTTATACAACAGCAAAAACAACTCACATAACACAGGTTAATACAACAAACGCATACGGGGAGAGACTCTAAATGAATTCTCTCCCCGTATGCGCTTATAAAGAATAATGTCCGTCTGTATGTAATACCCAAAGAAGTATTACAGGATGCCGGTCACTGATTCCAGCTGGTTCATTGGCACGAGTATAGAATGGAAACCGAGCTTTGCACCCATGTCTATATTCTCCTTCGTATCATCGAAATAGTATGTCTCCTCTGGCTTTATTCCTGTAGCATCTATGACAGCCTGAAAGATTCTCGGGTCAGGCTTTGCAAGCTGCATCTCATGCGAGAGGAATGTGCGGTCGAAGCAGTCTGCCACTCTAAGGCCGTGGCGCTCTATCTCTTTCTCCGCATGCTTCCATGCCGCATCATAAATGTTGCTAAGCAGATAAACCTTGTATTTCTTACGCAGTGACAACAGCATATCTATTCGCGACTGCGGAATATCATCAAGCACAGCATCCATAGCCCAGAGCATCTCTTCGTCAGTAATGCCTGCACGGCATTTAGGACGAAGGTTACGGCAAAACTCATCAACAGATGAAAGCCCATTAAGATATGCAAGCATTGGAACACGTATGGTTTCATCACTGAGACATCCCGCAAAATCTGGAAGTCCAGCATCATTCAGCGCTTTTGTATCACGCTCAAGGTTAAGATTGAGTATGACCCCGGCAAGGTCGAATATTATTGCTTTCATTTTATTCGTTATAGTTAACACACGCTGCTATGAGCAGCGTTTTCTTGCTAAATAATAAGCATTGCAGCCTACAGCATTCATTATTTCCTGCTTCTAATATCCCAGCATAATGGTGAGGATTGCACTCCAATGTGCTATAGCGCCAAGAAGGACAAAGACATGCCATATAGCATGGAAGTGGGGTTTGCTGTCCTTTGTGAAGAAATACGTTCCAGCTGTATAGAGCAGTCCTTCTGCAAAAATAAGAAACATAGATAGTACGGACAGGCTCTCGAACACAGGCTTCGCAATGAAAACGATACTCCACCCCATCACCAGATAAAGCGCCAAGGAGAGTCTGGGATACTTTCCCATGGCAACGATTTTATATACCGTTCCTGCAATGACAACAGCCCATAGCAGTCCGAACGTAACCCATCCTATCCATCCACCTACAACAGCTATGCAGATTGGCGTATAGGAGCATGCTATCATGACATAAATGCTGATATGGTCGCACTTGCGCAATATGTTCTTTGCTATGCCAGGCTTCAGCCAATGGTATATCGTGCTTGAGAGGAACATGAGAAACATGCCCACAATAAAGAACAGCACACCCATCGCCCATCGCCATCCAAGGCTCACGGCAGGCCAAACCATCCATATGCAAGACAAAGCGAAGACAACACCAATAAGATGTGTCCACGTATTGCCCTTTTCTTCAATGATTTTTTTCTTCATAACGATGCAAAATTAAGAATAAAAATTTACTTATACAAGTATTTACTAAAAAATATTTATTACCTTTGCACGGAGTTTTTCTGCAATGACGAGAAGAGGGGAACTGTCGTCACCAATGCTGCGACTGATACCTGACATTTCGTTCATGCAATTATAAGGCTATAAAATCACACAGCAATGTCAGTCTCATTCATCACACTACTTGATTTTATTGGAACATTCGCCTTTGCAATAAGCGGCATACGCCTGGCAAGCGAGAAAAATTTCGACCTCTTCGGGGCATTCATCGTGGGCATGGCTACAGCCTGCGGCGGAGGTACTATACGCGATGTGTTTCTTGGTGACAGTCCTTTCTGGATGACCAACTGGATATACCTCGCCATAACAGCATTCGCCCTTGTGGTGTATATGTGCTGTCACCGCTTCATTAATAGGATTTCACGCACGATGTTCACCTTTGACACCATCGGACTGGCGCTGTTCACTGTTGTCGGATTCCAGAAGACTCTGGATGCAGGATTCTCCTTCTGGGCTGCAAACATCATGGGTATGATGACGGGGGCTGCAGGTGGCGTGATTCGCGATATACTAATAAATGAGGTGCCGCTGATTTTCCGACGCGACATATATGCCCTGGCATGCGCTGTCGGCGGAATATTCTACACCTTTGCGCTAATATTCGGCATACATGACATATGGGCACAGCTTGGCTGCGCTACCGCCGTGATTATCATACGTGTCTGTGCCGTAATATACCACTGGCAACTGCCTATACTGCGAGAATAACGGCAGCAAGACATCAAGAGCCTACAGCTAACTTCATGGCAAGCCAGCATACCTATCATAAGATGATAATCTGCAACAAAAAGGGAACACATTCATTGGAAGATGAAATATAGCACTGTAATATGGGACTTAGACGGCACACTGCTTGACACACTGCAAGACCTTGCAGATGCAGTGAACCATGCTCTGCAATCATGCGGAATGCCATGCCGCACACTTGAGGAAATAAGGCAGTTCGTCGGCAACGGTGTCAGGAAACTGATGATAAGGGCTGTGCCGGAGGGTGAGGCAAATCCTCTATTCAACCATGCTTTCGATGTATTCCAGAAGTACTATCTTGCTCACTGCCAGGATAATACACGCCCATATGAAGGTATAATAACTGCCCTTCAGCAGCTAAAAGAGCATGGAGTGCGAATGGCTATCGTCAGCAACAAACTGCAGGAGGGCGTGACAGAACTGCATGAAAAATGGTTTGCGAAGTATATTGACGTTGCTGTCGGTGAGCGTGCAGGGTTGCAGCGTAAGCCTGCATCAGATATGGTGTATTTTGCCATGAAGCAACTGGGGGCAGACACAGAAAAGACAATATACATAGGCGATTCTGATGTGGATATTCTTACAGCACAGAATACTGGCATCCCATGCATCTCTGTATCATGGGGATTCCGTGACAGGGAGTTTCTGCTGGCGCATGGTGCCGAAAATATAGCGGCATCACCTGAAGACGTGGTCGAGATGATTATCAAGAAATAGTCTGTATGGCGAAATCCCACGATATGCACAGTCGGAGACAGTTGGCTGGCTCTGATGATTATTCTGAATGATTACTGCGGGAGCGATAGGATTACCTATATATATAATATGGTGTAACATAAGAACAACTGCAACACAACAACAATAGAACAAAGTACATAAAACATGGAAAGAAACAGAATAACTGAACTATTCGGAATAAAATACCCAATCATTGCCGGCGGTATGGTATGGTGTAGCGGATGGCGGCTTGCCTCTGCCGTCAGCGAGGCTGGAGGATTAGGGCTCCTTGGGGCTGGCAGCATGCACCCGGAGACTCTGGAAGAGCATATAGACAAGATGAACAAGGCCACTCAGAAACCATGGGGCGTAAACCTGCCGCTTATGTATCCTGAAATTGACCAAATCGTTGAACTTATTATAAGAAAAGGTGTTAAAATTGTATTTACATCAGCTGGCAGCCCTAAAAAATATACCGCTCGCTTCCATGAGGCTGGAATAAAAGTGGCACATGTTGTTTCGAGCAGCAAATTTGCAAAGAAATGCGAGGAGGCTGGAGTAGATGCTGTAGTTGCAGAAGGATTTGAAGCTGGCGGACATAATGGCAGAGAAGAACTTACGACAATGGTTCTGATACCACAGGTGAGACAATCCGTCAGTCTGCCTCTTATAGCAGCAGGCGGCATTGCCTCAGGCCAAGCCATGGCTGCAGCACAGGCTTTAGGTGCTGAAGGGGTGCAGATAGGAACGCTCTTTGCTGCATGCAAGGAAAGCTCCGCAGCAGAAGCTTTTAAGGAATACTGCATCAAGCTGGGCGAGGAAGATACTATGCTGGCACTGAAGAAAATCGCACCGTCACGACTCGCCAAGAATTCTTTTTACAACAAAATAAAAGAAGCCGAGGACAACGGTGCTGATGCCACAGCATTAAAAAACATTCTGGGCGAGAAATCAACAAAACGCGGAATTTTTGAGGGCGACATAGAGCACGGAGAAATAGAAATAGGACAGGCTGTAGCTGTAATAAAGGATATCAGAACTGCTGGCGAAATAATCGCTGTCCTGATAAAAGAGTATAACGATACCTTGACGAAAATGAGTCAGTTAGCATAAAAACATACACCCAGAAAAAAGAAACAGCAAGAGAAAACAAAGTGCATAATTTGCCAAAACTCAACAAAACGACTCACCAGTATTTAAAAAAACTTAAAATATTCCTGACACAATAGACTTCGTTTGGTAAGTAAAAGAAAAATGTGTAACTTTGCACTCTGTTTGGAATAAGTATCATTTTAGAAACACAAAAACTTAGATAGAGATGTCGAAGATTTGTATGATTACGGGAAAGAAAGCCATGGTTGGTAATAATGTTTCCCACTCAAAGCACCGCACAAAGCGTAGCTTTGATGTAAACCTTTTTAACAAGAAATTCTACTACGTAGAAGAGCAGTGCTGGATAAGCCTCAAAGTTAGTGCGGCAGGCCTGCGTCTTATCAACAAGATCGGTCTTGACGCTGCCCTCAAGAAAGCCGTTGCTAATGGCTTTGTTGACTGGAAAGACATTAAAGTTATAGGAGAGTAATTATCATGGCAAAGAAAGCAAAAGGTAATAGAGTACAGGTTATTCTTGAGTGTACTGAGATGAAAGAGAGTGGTATGCCAGGAACAAGCCGTTACATAACGGTTAAGAACCGCAAAAACACTCCAGAGCGCATGGAGCTCAAGAAGTATAACCCAATCCTGAAGCGCATGACTGTGCACAAGGAGATTAAGTAATCCATTAAAACCAATACACAATGGCAAAGAAAACCGTTGCTACCCTCCAAGATGGTAAGAAGGATGGTCGCGCTTATACAAAAGTCATTAAGATGGTGAAGAGCCCAAAGACTGGTGCTTATATTTTCGATGAGCAGATGGTTCCAAATGAGGCTGTAAAAGATTTCTTTAAATAAACTGAATATCTAAAAGACTTTAGATTTCTAAACAAATAGAAAATCTTTCACCGTAATTTCCGAAAAGATACTTCAGTCCGCACAAAGCACTGTCCAGACAGTACGTTGTGCGGACTTTTTGGCAAAGAGGCAACTCGTTCTGAATAGAAGAAGCATACACATAGATTATCAATATGCTATAGATAGCACTGCAAGTCGCCACATTTAATATAATAGACAAAACATGGGAATATTCAGTATTTTCAAGAAAAAAGAAACTCTTGACAAAGGTCTCGAGAAGACCAAAGAAAGCGTTTTTAGTAAGATTAGCCGTGCAATAGCAGGTAAAAGCACAGTAGATGACGATGTACTCGACAATCTGGAGGAAGTGCTGATTACCAGCGATGTGGGAGTTGACACCACTTTGAAAATCATCGACCGTATTCAAGAACGTGTCGCAAGGGACAAATATGTTTCTACATCTGAACTGAACAACATTCTCAGAGAAGAGATTGTAGAACTGCTTGAAGACAACAATACTGGCGACCTCGATGAATGGAACCTTCCTACAGACCACAAGCCATACGTCATTCTGGTAGTGGGTGTAAATGGTGTGGGCAAGACTACTACCATCGGAAAACTTGCATATCAGTTCAAGCAGGCTGGAAAGAAGGTCTATCTGGGGGCTGCCGACACATTCCGCGCTGCTGCTGTAGAGCAGATTGTAATATGGGGAGAACGTGTTGGCGTGCCTGTCATTAAACAGCAGATGGGCGCTGACCCTGCTTCTGTCGCATTCGACACTCTTTCTTCTGCGAAAGCTAACAATGCTGACGTAGTCATCATAGATACTGCAGGCCGACTCCACAATAAAGTGGGACTGATGAACGAGCTCAAGAAGATCAAGGATGTGATGAAGAAAGTCATGCCTGAGGCACCGGACGAGGTGCTGCTCGTTCTCGATGGTTCTACAGGACAGAACGCATTCGAGCAGGCCAAGCAGTTTGCTGCTGTCACACAGATATCATCACTCGCTATAACAAAGCTGGACGGAACAGCCAAAGGCGGCGTGGTGATTGGCATTTCTGACCAACTCAAAGTTCCAGTAAAATACATTGGACTTGGCGAACACATGGAAGACCTGCAGCTGTTCAACCGTCGAAACTTCGTAAACTCTCTCTTTGGCAACTAAACAAAATGAAGAAAAACCGCATAGACATAATCACCATGGGATGCTCAAAGAACCTCGTAGACAGCGAGGCGCTTATGCGCATGCTCCACAAAAAAGGATACGAAGTATTGCATGATTGCGACTGTCCAACTGGAGAATATGTCGTAATCAACACATGCGGATTCATTGGCGACGCAAAGGAGGAGAGCATAAATACTATTCTGGAACTGACCGAAGCAAAAAAAGAGGGCCTGATTGGGCAGATTATCGTTATGGGATGTCTCTCTGAACGCTATATGGCCGAACTGGAAGAGGCTATCCCCGAAGTAGATCAATACTACGGGAAGTTTAATTTTAAAGAGTTTGCAGATTCGCTGCCTATCGCAGACTCCACTGGTAGCACCTGCAAGGAAAACAGACTCACACTGACTCCTAAGCATTACGCATACATCAAGATATCAGAAGGTTGCGACAGGCGATGCGCATACTGCGCCATACCTCTCATCACCGGCAAACATAAAAGCCGTAAAATTGAGGAAATCACAGCAGAGGTAGAGCAATTGGTTGCTGCAGGCGTAAAGGAATTCAATGTCATTGCGCAGGAACTGACATACTACGGACTTGACATCTATGGCGAAAGACGCATTGCCCAACTTGTTGATTCAATAGCGAGTATAAAAGGAGTGAAATGGATTCGCCTGCACTATGCCTACCCGAACCAGTTTCCGAGGGAACTTCTTGACGTAATGCGTAAGCACGCAAATGTATGTAAATATATCGATATTGCATTGCAGCATATATCAGACAATATGCTGCAGCGCATGCATAGACACACGACGAAAGAAGAAACAGTCAAAGTAGTCACTGCACTTCGCGAAGCAGTTCCAGGCATACACATACGTACAACATTCATGGTTGGTTTCCCTGGCGAGACAGAAGAAGATTTCAACGAACTCATTGACTTTGTTAAATGGGCACGATTTGAAAGAATGGGGGCTTTCACCTATTCTGAAGAAGAGGGCACATACAGCGCCAAGCATTATGATGATGACATTGACGATGAAACGAAGCAGCGCAGGCTCGATAAACTTATGAGAATACAGCAGAACATTTCTGCTGAGATAGAAGCAGCCAAGATTGGCAGCACCATGCAAGTTGTAATCGACAGGAAAGAAGGCGACTATTACATAGGACGCACAGAATTCTCTTCTCCAGAGGTTGACCCTGAAGTTCTGATTCCTGCTTCTGAGCGTACACTCCGTAAAGGATGCTTCTACAAAGCAAGGATTACTGCTTCTGAAGAATTTGACCTTTACGCAACAACCCTGCTATAATAAGCAGACACAGAAAGCTGAAACCTAATACTAACCAACATACAATACATTGAATAACAAAGAGTTTATCGCTGCGTTAGCGAAAAAAACGGGCAAAAGCAAAGAACAGACACAGAAGATGGTAAATGCAGTCATCTCTGCTATGTCTGACACCTTCGATGGCGGCGACAATGTCACCATTGCGGGATTTGGCACGTTTGAGCCAAAGAAACGCATGGAGCGAATCTTTGTAAGCCCGTCTAACGGGCAGCGCATGCTTGTACCTCCGAAGGTAGTTCTTGGTTTCAAGGCTGCAGCACAGGCAAAGGACAATATAAAGAAAGGAGGGCAGGAATGAGCACAATGAAAGATCTTGCCCGAATAGTCGCTGACCGTCATGACATGGAAATACAGGAGTCAGAACAGTTTGTGTCAAATATGTTCGATGTAATCATACAGACTCTGACTGCCGATGACCAAGTGAAGGTTAAGGGACTGGGAACCTTTAAGATTCAAACCGTACGTGAGCGTGCAAGCATAAATATTAATACTGGCGAGAAAGTTATTATCAACTCACATGACCGAATTACATTTACTCCCGACACGGCTATGCGTAATTCGGTGAACAAACCTTTTGCCCATTTTGAGACAGTACCTCTCAATGACGGTGTTGTATTCGACGATATTATTGAAGAGCAGGAAACGTCTACCGAACAGAGCATCTCTGAAACAAGGAAGGAATATCATGCAACGGGTGTCAGCACGGGAGAAGACATTTCGACCACCGCATACGAGCAGCATAATACACCTGCGGTACAGCAAGATTATGAAGTAAAGGACACAGAAGAGTCTGGCATCACAACCGATATTGTTGATAACAATACGCAAGAGAATGCAGCCTCATTGATGACGGAAGAAACAGAGGAAGATGAGGAAAACGCTACAGACGCTGTACATGCAACGCATTCTGACTATACTGATAAAGCAGAAGGAACGTTACATATAGAGCCTGTGCAAAGTAAAGACAATAACGAAGCTATTGGAAATAGTAGTCTGACAGACAAACTGGCAGCATCAGAAAAGGCAACTGAAGAAAACCAGCAGGATACAGGTATGCAGGAAAGCGATGAGGAGCCACCAGTTATTGTCGCAGGAATAGCAGAGTTGCCATCGGACGAGCCATCTGAAACTGTCACAGGAGTAACAGAACGACCAGTGGACGAGCCATCTGAAACTGTCGCGGGGATAGCAGAGATGCCGGCAGATGAAACGCAAAAGAACTGCAAACAGGATGCGGAAGAAGAGGAATTACAGCCGGAAGGCTCGCAAGAAGTTCCAGAAGAAGGCGCCAAAGCATCTATACAAAAAAGCAATAAAGCAGAACAAAACAACGAAGATATGACTGACCAACGAGACCATAATAACGATCCGAGCAGAAACAGCAACAACATGTCAACTGCCATGAGCATATTCATCGGCTTGTTGCTGCTTATTGTCGGTTTTGTCATTGGAAGAGCAACAGCCGACATAACCTTCGATGACATAAAGGACATGCTAAACCTTAGCAGCAAACCAATGAGCGAAACTGTTGTGTATGAGAAGATTGACACACCTACAGACACTATCAGTGCTGTAACACAGAAAGACACAGCAGATGTAAAGGACAGTACTGTTAAGCAGAACGAGGAAAACAAGACTGCAGATAACGCTACTGCAACAGAAGAAACAAACGCTACGGCCAAAGAAAAAGCAGAAAAGTCTACCCAGGAAGGAGAGAAGAAGACTGCTGAAACCAAGAAACCGGCAGCAGAAAGCATACCAGCAGGAAAATATGACTCTGACCCTCGCATACGTACTGGTGCCTATGACATTGTCGGAGTAAGAGAGGTCATTACCGTACAAAAAGGACAAACCTTTGCCTCAATATCTAAAGCACATCTAGGACCAGGCATGGAATGCTATCTGGAAGCACTGAACGGCAAGGGAGAAGTGAGGGTTGGACAGAATATAAAAATACCGCAACTCAAACTGAAAAAAGCAAAGAAATAAACGTTTCTGAATGTTTCATTAAACAGAGACGAACAAATAACACAATAGAAAGTAAGCATTTAAGAGTTTTGTTTCAGGATAAAGCATGCCCTTATAATGCTTACTTTTTGGTTACAGAGGAAAGTTTCCAGCAAAAATTCCCATCTGCTATATCTCGAACCAGTGAGGTCTGCGGATTTACAACGAAGCAGAAACGGACAACGTCTTAGTGTTCTGTATGAGAAGACAAAGAACGTAGCACACAGCAAAGAACACATGGAAGAATGTAGAAAAAACATCACTTGCCAGTTCGCTATTTCTAACAATCTCAGACTTCACTTACTCACCGAAATACAAATATATTTCTGTCATCAAGATATTATATGCGCACAAACAAAGTACTATTAATATACACTGGCGGCACAATCGGAATGGGACGCAACTCAAGAACCGGAGCATTGGAGCCGTTGGATTTCAACAATCTGCTCGACGCACTTCCTGAGTTTAAGCAGATTGCAACAGGTGTGGATATACATTTGTTCACTTCGCCAATAGACTCAAGCAATGTTTCACCGGACGACTGGTCTGCAATGGCGGAAGTGATATCTGGCCATTATGACGAATATGACGGATTTGTAATACTCCACGGCACAGACACCATGGCATATACGGCATCTGCACTGTCGTTCATGTTTGAAAATCTTACAAAACCAGTAATACTCACTGGTTCTCAGCTGCCTATGGGACAATTAAGAACAGACGGCAAGGAGAACCTTATCACCAGCCTCGAGTTGGCAAGCGAATATGGCGCTGACGGGCATCCCATGGTGCCCGAAGTGGCTATATACTTCGGAGGGCATCTGCTCCGCGGTAACCGCTCCACCAAGAGTTCTGCCGACGAGTTTCATGCTTTTCAGACATTCAACTACCCACACTTATGCGATGCCGGCGTAGACTTCGTCTTCCATCAACACCATATTCTTACACCCGACTACAGCAAACCGATGATTACACACTATGACATGGACACACGCGTCATGGTCTTCTCTCTCTTCCCCGGCATACGTGAAGACATGGTGAGGCATATCATGTCATTGCAAAACATCCGCGGCTTGGTGATGAGAACCTTCGGAAGCGGAAATGCTCCACAGTATCCTTGGCTTCTCGATATACTTGCCGAGGCGACGACGAAAGGAATAATCGTGGTAAATGTGAGTCAATGTGAGCAGGGACGAGTAGAGATGGGACGATATGAGACAGGCTATTCGTTACAAGAAAAAGGTGTTATATCAGGATATGATAGCACTGTAGAGGCTGCCACAACAAAACTCATGCATCTCTTAGCAAGATATGAAGACACAGAAACAGTACGAATGATGATGTCACGAAACCTTGCCGGAGAAATAACACTTGCTAATTAGGCTACACATCAGATTCAACATAAACTCCATATCATATCTCACAAGTTCTGATTAAGATATGGCATAGAGAAAAGACTGTACAGAAGACTTAACTCTGTACAGTCTTTTTTTTGTTATCACAATGTTACCACATTCCCTCCAAGCAGCTAAGCTAATGCCATTTTATATTTATCCAAACAGGACAGGAGTGTTAACAATATCGTTAGGGAAACGTAATACACCAGTAACATTATTTTACAAACAGTATAAAGCAAAGACAAGATTCTGGCATGAGTTTTCTATGAAAAATCCATATACGGCTTGCAAGATTACGTTATCCACAGCACTAAAACCCGTATATTTTGCTGTTATTGCAACAAAAGACGTCAAATTACAGGCTAAAAAGCAGCAAACAACTAACCCATTATGTACATTTCAGGCTGCAAAAAGCTACTTCTTGCGTCGCAATTCATAGCTTTTAAGGCTGCAAGACATAGCATTTAGCAGTATCATTTCTATCATTCCGCTTACGAAAACCCAATAACTACCTATATTACAAGCGTTTACCAAAATCTGATTTCCTTGCAATATTTCACGCATTCATCGCCAATGAAATTCTACAGACGATTCTCACACGTTAAAAAACGTAAAGTTTTCTTATCTTAATCCCGCATTACACATGAGAGCAAGAACCACATGCATAACATCGAGCAAGCAAGAACACTTAACAACAGTATCACTCTCTATTCTTCACACTGATGGGAAATATGTCATAGAATCCGCTGACGCCTAAATCATTGCATCCAACGGACTGCGCAACACACGTCCCATAACCAGCCCGTGGGATTCCACTGACTGTCTTAATTGTCTCCCATAATAATGGGCTATGCTTCCAACAAACGACACAGGAAGGTCAGGACGATTGTACGGGAGGATATTACGCTCCACGAATGTATCAAAATTACTTATCACCAAACCTTCCACCTCGGGGCAATCAATATGCTTGCAGACAAACGGCGAGAGCGATGCAAGCCAACGATTAGCGGCTGGTTTACGATAAACCCTCTCTATCACACCCATCATATCCGTCTGGTACTCGTTTTCAAATTCCGCTTTCATACTGGCGGGCAGCATCCCTTTATACAAAGCATTCACAAGCAGACGCCCGAGGACAGCGCCAGAGCCCTCGTCGCCGAGTATATAGCCGAGGGCAGGCGTCTGCATGACAATACGCTCTCCATCCCACAAACAGGAGTTTGCCCCTGTTCCAAGTATACAAGCAATGCCTTCACGGTCTGGAAGGAGCGCACGTGCAGCACCTATAATATCACTGCCTACCGTAAGATGCTTTGCCTTTGGGAATACAGTCTGCATACACTCACGCATTACGCTACAGCCTGCCGGAGTGCATCCAGCCCCGTAAAATTCAATGCTTTCAGCCTCGAAAAGCACAGAGTGCTCAGCCTGCACCTGACGAAGCGACGTCTCAACCTCGTCTGCCGGCAACAGGCTTGGATTGATACCGCAAGTAGTGAACCTTTCCTTAGAATCGTTATCATGAATAAGAAGCCAATCTGTCTTTGTGCTTCCACCGTCTGCTAAAACTCTCATTATCAGATATATTATTGTTCTTATTGACTTTACATGTACAAAAATACTAAAATCCTTTGACTCTAACAACATATTTTCATTTTTTTATTGTAACTTTGCACGATAAAACATAAACAAGGATAGCAAAAGAAAAGATGAAACACATAATTACCCTCATAGCGCTGCTTGCCATGCATGTATGCAACGTACATGCTGTGCTAAAGGAAAAGGACCTGCCACATACGCTGAACATACTTCGACATGAGCTTGAAGAGGTGCATGACGAACTGGGAGAACGCCAGAAGCAACTGGCTCAGACAAGCGAAATGATGCGCAGGAAACTCATGCATACCATGAATCATGCGAATCAGAATGCGCTCATGCTCTATTCTCAACGGCAGGACCACGTGTTCGATTTAACATATGCATGCCACGAGGCGACCAGCCAGTACCAGAATTTCAGACGTGATGTGCTGCCATTCAAGCAATGGGTAGACCAATCGAACAATGAGGTGGCACGCTACGACTCACTTATTCATAGCCTGCAAACTATGCCTGCGGCTATGCTCAACGAAAAAGCTCAGACTGACAGAAAGGTTTGTCTGGCTTTCGCTATAAATATAAGGAGGATGGCTGTTGAGAACCAGCAGACGCTGCAGGAGTACATGGATATATACAAATTCTCTGAAACACGTCTGAAAAGACTCAACGACTATGCTCAGAAAAGATACAGTATCATACAAAACAACATATTCGTCAACGGAGGAGAAAACTATATTGCCATACTTAAGAACCTCGGCTCGAATATCACTCTGTCGAAACAGACGTTTGAAGACAAATACACACTGAACAAGCATAAGGGGTCGCAATGGGACGCAAGCGTCATAGTTGCGCTATTCAGCTTCATCATATTCTACGGCATAATAGCCATCATACTCAATCAGCTCGTAATGCGTCTCGTGGTCAGCCGTATGATGAAACACGACTCACTGAAAGAAAGAACAAAAGAAAAATATGTAGAGAAACGGGCATTCATTATCATGGCAACAACGACAGTAACGTTTGCTGTGATTCTAAACATAGTGAAACTGCTCATGGAGCAGAACTTCATCCTTATGGCAAGCAGTCTGATGACAGAACTTGCATGGCTCGTCAGCGTCATACTCATCTCTATCCTTATAAGAGTAGACAGCAAACAGACCATGCACACATTCTTCACCTATGCACCACTGCTCTTCATGGGCTTCATTGTCATAGCCTTCCGCATTGTGCTCATACCGAATGCCATCGTAAATATAATATTCCCGCCGCTTCTTCTGCTGTGCATGCTATGGCAATGGTATGCAATAAGGAGATACAGCAAGGAGATTGAGGTAAAAGACAAATATTTCTCTGGCATCTCGCTCTTCATACTCGCCGTTTCGGTCGTAACATCATGGATAGGCTTTACGCTGCTGTCCGTACAGATACTTATATGGTGGATAATGCAGCTGACATGCATCCTGTCTATCACGTGCATACATGACTGGTACACAGAATATGCAGAAAAGAATAATATCAGCAAGAGACCAATAACAAAGACCTGGTTCTACTACTTTTTCACAAAAGTATTAACACCAATAGCAGCCATCTTCTCAGTGCTTGCCAGCATATACTGGGCGGCAGGAATCTTCAATCTTACAGAAATAACACGCACGATATTCTCAACGAAGTTTATTGACTCAACAAACTTCGTCATGTCAATCAAGAGCCTATCACAAGTCATTGCGCTATGGTTTGTCTTCAGCTACATAAACTTTATGGCTAAGGCTCTCATATTCCACCACTACAGCAAGAAAGACCACAAGACGGCAGAAAGCCGCTCATCGATAATTGTAAACGTGCTGCAAGTAATCATATTCGGCGCATGGTTCCTGATATCATTATCTATATTCCATGTGTCTAACCAGTGGATTGTAGTAATCTCAGGCGGTCTGTCTACAGGTATCGGCTTCGCATCGAAGAATATTCTCGAAAATATCTACTACGGTGTGTCACTTATGGCAGGCAGAATAAAAATTGGCGACATGATAGTATGCGACGGTACACGCGGCAAAGTATCAAACATATCATACACATCAACCATGATAGAGGCTATAGACGGATCTATCATAGCATTCACAAATTCACAGCTATTCACTAAAAATTACAAGAATCTAACCCGCAACCACGGATATGAATTGTCTGTCAATGAAGTCGGAGTGGCATACGGAACTGATATAGAATACTGCAGACAGATTATTACAGAAGCCGTAGCGCAGCTGCCATGTGTAGACACCAAGCAGAACGGACATAAGATAACAGTCATAATGAAAGAACTGGCGGATAACTGCGTGACACTGAAAGTCGTATGCTGGGTAAAGGTTGCATCTGCTGCTGTAGACCAGGGCACAGTATTAGAGTGCATTTACAACACTCTGAACAAGAACAACATACCAATCCCATTCCCACAAAGAGACATACATATCATTCAAAACAGCTAAATGGAAACACAACATATAAAGCTGCTGACACTCATAATCATACTGCTCTATGGACACACGCACGGACAAGCCTGCACCATACTGGCAGACAGCGCAGACAGAGACAGCAGCAACATAGCAGAACATGCCAGTCACACCATAGCCAGCGACTCTACACGCACAGACAGCACCATCGTAAGACTGCTGCGTGAAGACGGCATAACCTTCAGCCACGACAACAACATCACACTGCTGAAGACTGGGCAAGAGAAATTCGACGACATGTTCTGTGCCATCAAGCAGGCAAGACATTCTGTCCATCTGGAGTATTTCAACTTCCGCAATGACTCCATCGCCATGCTTCTCTTCAACATCTTGATAGAGAAAGCAAAAGAAGGAATAGAAGTGCGCATACTATACGATGCCTTCGGCAATTCCTCTAACAATAAGCCGCTGAAGAAAAAGCACATAACATGGCTTAGAGAAAATGGTGTTCAGATACATGAATTCGACCCCATAAGATTCCCATGGGTGAACCACATATTCGGAAGAGACCACCGCAAGATTGTCGTAATCGACGGACAGATAGCATACACTGGAGGTATGAATGTGGCAGACTATTACATTGAAGGAACAGAGCAAGTAGGAAAATGGTGTGATATGCACTGCCGACTTGAAGGAACGGAAGTCAATACCCTGCAAAAAATATTCCTCAAGGCATGGGAAAAAGTGACTGGCGAAAGCATTGATGGTGAGCAATACTACAACGGAGACAGCCCAAAGCATACATACAAAGGCCTGAAAGACTATGCACTGCCTACTGCACACAAAATGATGTGCGGCATTGTGAACCGCGAACCGCACAAAACACCTAAAGCAGTAAGACAGTTCTACTACCACACAATTAATGCTGCAAAAGACACCATGCGCATCATTAACCCATATTTCACGCTCATTCCAAAAATAAAAAAGGCTATCAAACGGGCTGTAAAGCGAGGCGTAGTGGTGCAAATCATGATATCAGAACCCTCTGACATACCTTTAACGCCTGACTGTGTGTTCTATAATGCGAACAAAATGCAGAAAGCAGGCTGCCAGGTGTGGGTCTATCAGCCTGGATTCCACCACACAAAAGTAATCATGGTAGATGGAGAAGTATGCACTGTTGGCTCTACAAACCTTGATGCACGCAGTCTGAAGTGCGACTATGAAGCTAACGTTGCAATAATAGACCCTCATGTCACACAGCAACTGACCGACCTCTTTGAGAACGACAAGAAGTTCTCGTTCAAACTTGAAGACGGAGTTTACAAGAAATGGCGCACTCCGTGGCAGCGCTTTAGAGCATGGTTTGCACATCTACTCTCACCTTTCATGTAGGCAGACTTCCCATCATAAATATACCAGAAGAGGGAAAGAACACATTTTTTTATTCCATAAAACAAAAAAACACGCAGTTTATAACAAATTTACAGATATTTATTGTATCTTTGCAAAGACGAAACAAAAAAGCAAGACGCACAAAGTATGACATTAACCATAACCAGCATAGAAACCATACAAGAGACCGTAAAAGAATTCATTAATGCTATCGGCAAGCATAGAGTTATTGCGTTCTACGGCAAGATGGGAGCCGGAAAGACAACATTCATCAAGGCACTATGCGAAGAACTGGGTGTCTGCGATGTCATAACATCACCGACATTTGCCATTGTAAATGAATATAGCGCAGCAGGAGAGAACATATATCATTTCGATTTCTATCGCATAAAGAAAATAGAAGAGGTCTACGATATGGGATATGAAGACTATATGTACAGCGGAGACCTATGCCTGATAGAATGGCCGGAACTGATTGAAGACCTGCTGCCAGAAGACACACTGCGCGTAACTATCGAGCAGAACGCTGATAATACACGCACAATAACGCTGTAAACATTAGAAAAGGCGAGAAAGAATCCAGCAACAGAAAGCGGACAACGCCTATACTACCCTTCAAGACAAGCGAGGAAGCATGCGCAACACTACCTAAAAGAAATCTAACCAAAGCGAAACAACTATCTGAATGCAAGGACTAAAAGCCTAAACGAAGCAAGGAAAGCATGCTTGAGCAACCTCACACACATGTGCAAAACTTAATTAAAAAGCCCAACCATGAACATCAAGATTATCAAACTGAAAGAGACTGACTCAACAAATCTTTATCTGCGTCAGTACACTCCTAAGGACAAAGAGGAAATTACGGTTGTGACAACAGAGTTTCAGACAGCAGGCAAGGGGCAAGGTAAAAACACATGGGAAAGTAACAGAGGAGAGAATCTGCTATTCAGCATCCTTTGTCACCCCAAACATGTATTAGCCAAGAGACAGTTCATATTGTCGCAAGCCATAGCATTAGCAGTAAGAGACGCGCTAAGCATGTACATCAGTGACATTGAAATAAAATGGCCTAATGATATATACTGGCATCATCATAAGCTCGGAGGCATACTTATAGAATGCACATTGACAGGAAATGAAGTGAAGGACAGCATACTTGGCGTGGGGCTTAACATCAACCAGACAGACTTTGAGAACCTGACCAAGAACCCAATATCATTGAGACAGATAATTCATAGGGACATTGACCGCGACATGCTGCTGCATACTATAGCCGAAGATTTTGTTCATTACCTGAATGTTATCAACATCGGGCATTATGACAGTATTGCAGCAGACTACATGAACACCCTGTACCGCAGGCATGGATACCACCACTACCGCGACGCAAACGGTGATTTCCTGGCACGATTCATTACCATTGAACCTTCTGGACGCATTGTCCTAATGGACGAGGACGGCATGCTCAGGACGTATGCATTCAAGGAAGTCAAATTCATGATTAAAGGAAAGAATGTCGATATTTAGCAAGTGGCAATACACACATACACATCTTATAAATTAAACTAAACTGAAAACATAAATGGCAAGATTCAAAAGGATTCTTCTGAAGCTATCAGGCGAAAGCCTTGCAGGAGAACAGAAACAAGGCATAAACACCGAGCGTCTTAATGAATACGCTCAGCAAATAAAAGAGATAGCCGATATGGGCGTTCAGATAGGCATCGTAATAGGCGGCGGCAATATATTCCGCGGTCTGTCAGGTGCTGGTAAAGGCTTCGACCGCGTTAAAGGCGACCAGATGGGAATGTGCGCTACAGTCATCAATTCGCTTGCGCTCTCATCAGCACTCGACGCAGCCGGACAGCCTAACCGTGTACTGACAGCCATACGCATGGAACCAATCGGAGAATTCTATACTAAATGGAAGGCTCTTGATGCCATGAATAAAGGCGAGGTGGTTATAATGTCTGCTGGCACAGGCTCTCCTTATTTCACTACAGACACAGGCTCGTCACTCCGCGGAATAGAGATAGAAGCCGACGTGATGCTGAAAGGCACACGTGTCGACGGCATATATACCGCTGACCCGGAGAAAGACCCTACAGCCACAAAATTCCAGGACATAACATACCAAGATGTCATAGCAAAGGGATTAAAGGTTATGGATATTACTGCCACCGCCATGTGCATGCAGAACAACCTCCCTATATATGTCTTCAACATGGATATTCCTGGTAATCTTAAAAAGGTTATTGACGGAGAAGATATCGGAACTCTGGTACATAATTAATATGTATATATTATCCCTTGACTGTTTTATCATTAAAATAAACAGTCAAGGGATATTTTGTATATATACGTATAACCCCGCCACACGAATTCTCTGGCACATCAGCACCAATCAAGAGACACACACGACAACATAAAGACTAAACTGCACAACAGCAAAGAAACACAGCAGACTAACATGTTCTACATATACAGAAAAATCATTCTTCTACTAACTCTTGCATTATTAGCTACATCACACTCTATGGCTGCACCGGCTAAAAGAGTATGGAGAACCATCACTCTCGCCGACGGAACAACCATAGAAGCAAGACTTACTGGTGACGAACACGGACACTGGTACATAGACCGCAATGGAAGAACCTTTGACATTGACGAAACGGGCATTGGCAGACAGCTATCTGAGGCAGAACATATAGCTAAGCAGGAGATACGTGCTAAGAGAGCAAACCAGATTAACCAGCTACGTAAAGAACGATTGAGAAAGAATCGAGAAAGGAACACTACGTACAGACTGCAGAGCAGAGCACAAAGCACACAGAGCATAGAACAGAAAGGATTAGTAATACTGGTCAACTTTGCCGACAAGTCAATGTCATCCGCCGACATAAACTCATCCATCAACCGCATGTTCAATGAGCCTGGCTACAACGAGAACAACCATGTCGGCTCTTTAAAGGACTATTTCAACGATCAGTCATACGGCAAATTCAATCCCACATTCGACATTGTCGGCCCCGTCACACTAAGTCAGCCTATGAGCTACTACGGCGGTAACGATACAGGCGGCAATGACAATCGCCCTGGCGAAATGGTCATAGAGGCACTAAAGCTGGCAAATGAAATCGTAAATTACAAGGACTACGACTGGGACGGCGACGGAGAAGTAGAGCAAGTGTTGATTATCTATGCTGGATATGGCGAGAACCAAGGCGCTCCGTCTTCAACGATATGGCCTCATGAGTGGATGCTAAGCGCTGCAGGATATTATGGTGACGGCAGCGGTGCACAGACGCTTGACGGTGTGAAGATAGACACATATGCCGTAACGAACGAACTGGCAGGCACCAGCGGCAAACGTCTGACAGGAATAGGAACAGCATGCCATGAATTCTCACACTGTCTTGGACTGCCTGATTTCTACAGTACAAACAGCTCAAACGCTACAGGCATGCTATACTGGTCTGTCATGGACATGGGGTCATACAACGGAATAACCGACAATGGCGAACAACCCGTAGAGTTTACAAGCTACGAACGGTGGTCAGTAGGATGGCTCATCCCTACCCCACTTGTCAAGCCATGCTTCATTGAAGACATGCCTGCACTGTGTGATGAACATGTGGCATACATTATATATAATGACAGGGACAAGGATGAGTATTATCTTCTTGAGAACAAGCAAAGCGACAAATGGTGCATAGTCGACGACAACGGGAAACAAATAGGGCATGGCATGATGGTTCTGCACGTTGACTATGATGAGGATATATGGTGGAAGAACGAAGTAAATAACATGCCATCACATCAACGCATGACATATATTCCTGCTGACAACACCTTCATCGAGTACAACAGCGCATACAATTACAACGTATACACTTTGTCTGGCGATCTGTTCCCAGGCACACGAAACGTCACGGAGCTAACGGACGAAACCACTCCTGCCATGACGCTGTACAACAAGAACACTGACGGAAGATACTATATGGGCAAGCCTATTACCGATATAGCAGAAAGCAGCGACGGGAAAATATCATTCACATTCATGGGAGGCATAGGCACACCTGAAGACATAGCAGTCACAGATGTCACATCTGAAGGCTTTACGGTGTCATGGCAGAGTGTAGAAAACGCCCAGTCATATACAGTCAGGGCAATACCCTACAGCAACAGCAGCCTTAACGAAGCGCTTCTGCTCAGAGAAAGTTTCAACAAAGCTACTAAGAACGATAAAGCTTTATCATCCGATGAATTTGACACATATACAGATAACTACGGATGGCAGGGTAATAATATATACCGATATAACCAGGCGTTCAAATTAGGCACCTCGTCTAAAACCGGCGTACTGTATTCTCCTGCAGTCTCGCCTAAATCAGGAAAACTTACCATGTACATCTCTGCCATTGCACATAGAGAAGGCGAAGAGGGTGCTACCGTGTCACTCATGAACGGGAATACCGGATTAACCATTGACGGCACATACGACCACATAGACTTCAGCGCGTCAGACACCACCGTCAACGTAGTGACATTCGACAGCTGCGACCCGTGCAAAGTGTGTATTATCGCCGACAAACGAATATATATCACTCAGATAGACCTATACGACGGTGCTTTCACACAGGAAGAGATAGAGAATAGCAATAATAGTAAAGGGAAAAACGGCTCTAAGCTTTACACACAATCTGCAGAAGACGGCACCGTAATTGTAGAGGGTATTACAGATACGAAATACACCTTCTCAGGACTTACAGCGCCACAGTACAAGGTATCCGTACAGGCTGTCAGCAGCAAGAAATCTTCTGCATGGTGTGATGAAGAAATAGTCATGCTGAACACAACAGGAATTGAAAACATCAGCCTTGGCACATGTCATAAGGAAGACTCTCGTATTTATACCATCAGCGGACAATATGCAGGAAAAGAGACAGGCAAACTCCCTGCTGGCATATACATAAGAGGCGGAAAGAAGTTCCTGATAAAATAATCAGCCTGTGACATTCAGACACTGCTGGCTAAATGAAGTGATTTCATCTGATGGCAACACGATTCTGCCAATGGATTTTTCATGCAACGGACGCATAGGAGACTACGTGTCAGTCATGAAAAAAATTGACAAGAAGAAACAAATGCTGTATTTATCATAATTGCATAAATCGAGCTAAAAAGCAGCGTCTCACAAAATTGCCAAGGCACTATTAAATATCCAGAAGCGAGAAAAAAAAGACAAAATGCTACGGATGGCAGTCATATTGCATGCTTTTTACATAGAAAAACCAGCTTTGCATGCCGCGAAAGCCTACTGTCAAGCACGCAAGAGACAGCGAATGACAGCATAAAAAGCTACGAATGACAACATAAAAAGCAGCTTTTGAGAACGTCATGGAATAAAAGAAACGGTCAGATAAGCAACCTTACGCGTAACATTACGCTGTATCTGGTTGATTACCTGACCGTTGTATATTTGGGGATATTATAAGCCGTAAAATTTCAAAAAATATCGAACGACATTCTGGCCCGCATAAAATATACCGCTGGATTTTGGGGTATAGCGAAAGAAAAAACTGCTAAGTCAGTCAAAAAAGACAAAGCACAAATCAATAATCTCCTACCCCTCTGGAATCAAGGAATCTCCTCGAAATCCACATATTCCCCCTCGTTCTTGTCGAACTCGCTGTTTCGAGGCTTTGGCTGTCCTGATATTGTCGGCTCGTCTGATTTCGTGTTATCCCTCGTATTGCCGCCTCTGTACACAGAATCATAGCCGTTCTGTCCTTTCTTTCCAAACAACATGCGAAGGAAACCGCCAAAACGCAATATAATAAATATGCCAACTACTATTACAAATATTATCAAGAAAAGAAGTAGTCCTAAAAGTGTCTTGAATATAATCATAATTGCTCGTTTCTTTTTAACTTACTGTACATATTCAAAAACTATGCCAGTAAGTTCTGTATCCCTTGCTAATCTTTATTCTATCTGTCCCTGTTTGTTTCCGGAAGTCCATGAAAGGACGACTGAGACAATGATATAAGCCACTATAATCAGTGCGATAGCGGCTATCTGCCCTACACACAGAGCAATTACAGAAAATGCAACAAATGCATACTTCACAGCGTTATTGTCCTGGCGCAAGCCCCAATGCTTAAACTTCAAAGCGAACATCGGCACCTCGCTGACAAGCAGCCATGACATCACAAGCATCAGAACAATCAGGAAAAACACAGTATAGGAAGATGCTGACAGCACATCCTTATATCCTACAACAAGCGAGCCCCAGAACAATGCGTTGGCAGGCGTAGGCATACCTATAAAGCCTAACGTCTGGCGCTCATCAAGATTGAACTTCGCAAGACGAAGGGCAGAGAATGCTGCCATAACATATGCCACATATGGAAGAACCGGGCGAAGCGGCTCTATATAAGCAGGATAATCTACAACAAGCAGTTCATAGAACAGCATTGTCGAGGGAGCAACACCGAATGTGATGACATCAGCAAGAGAATCGAGTTCCTTTCCAACTGGAGATGATACACCGAGGAGTCGCGCTGACATACCATCAAAAAAATCAAACACGGCTCCGACAACAATCATTGCCAAAGCCATGTCTGTCTCTCCCTGAAAAGCGAGGCACGTTGCAATACATCCGGATATCAGATTGCACAACGTGATAATATTTGGAATATGTTTTTTCATATTATAACTTACTAATGACACTACGCAGGCTTTCAGCCTCACATCGCCATTTATATTATCCTGAGAAGTTTATCAATCTGCCTGCGATTTCATTTTTGCTACCACTGTCTGGTCGCCGGTTGTAATCTGTCCCATCTTCACGCATATTTCGCTGTCTATAGGAAGGAACAAGTCAACACGAGAACCGAACTTTATAAATCCGAGATGCTCGTCAATATAGCAGTCATCATCCTTGCGGGCATAGGTCACGATACGGCGAGCCATAGCGCCGGCTATCTGGCGGCACAGCACAGTCTCGCCATTTGTAGCCTTGATAAGTATGTCTGCATGCTCATTCTCCGCAGCGGCCTTTGGCAACCAAGCCTTATGGAAGTTGCCATCGAAATGCTGTGCGTCAATCACATGCCCGTCTACAGGGAACCAGTTGGCATGAACATTAAACAAAGACATGAAGATGCTGACCATGATACGACGGTCGTGGAAGTACTCATTCTCATCGACTTCCTCTATTACTACCACCTTGCCGTCAGCCGGAGCGACAACAATGCCATCTGTACCCTCATACGGGAACTTGCGTATCGGGCAACGGAAGAAGTTCAGAACTACAGCCCACACCGTGCCAAACACTACTACAAAAATCCAGAACGGCAGCTTCGATTCAAATGACTGCCATAATATCACAGCGACAGCTATAAGGGCGAACGCACTGTAAACCAGAGTGTCAGTACCCTCACGATGTATACGTATCTTCTTAATTCTCTTGAGTTTCTGTATCTTTTCTCCCATTTAATGGTCTATAATTATAGTTAAGGTTAAATAAAACAGGCGCAATCACAACATGCAAAATTACCTCTCGGACCAGCCAAGATTATAATGCAGATACGAATACCGCACATGTTATGGCATAAATATCAGATGCAAAGATAATAAAAATATTTTAAATATCAGACAATATATGTTTTTTTTCATCATTTATTGTGATTTTAGTTTATTTTAGGTTTATTTGTTGTACATCCGAAATAATTTTCTTAACTTTGTCAGCAAAACACACTTAAGAATCACACACGCAGTGCAACAGGCGGAAAAGGCATCGAACTGTGCGAAAAGCGGCACACACATAACCGCATGACACATAGGAGCTGGACACGCACGAAACAACGCGAAAAGATTAAAATCTGACAACTATAATGCCAACGGAATATACTAAACCGGGGCAACAACATCATAGATAATGGAAGACTTCATACATCTGCACGTACACACATACTACTCTATTCTCGACGGACAGTCGCCAGTAAAGAAACTGGTAGACAAGGCCATTGAGAACGGTATGAGAGGAATGGCCATAACTGACCATGGAGACATGTTCGGAATAAAGGAATTCTTCGATTACTGCTGCAAAATAAACGGCAAAAGGAAAAAAGAAGGGCTCGAACCTTTCAAGCCTATCTTCGGATGTGAAATGTACGTGGCACGACGCGGCATGCATCTAAAAGACGCAACACAGGGAGACAGGGGCGGATGGCACCTCATCGTGCTGGCAAAAAACATGAAAGGATACAGAAACCTTATAAAACTCGTGTCTAACGCATGGGTGGACGGATTCTACGGAAGACCGCGTACCGACCATGAACAACTCGAAAAATACCATGAGGGGCTCATCGTATGCTCTGCATGCATAGCAGGAGAAATACCTTCTAAAATACTTAAAGACGACATTGAGGGAGCTAAGAAATCCTTAGAATGGCACAAGAATCTATGGGGAGACGACTTCTATCTCGAGCTGCAGCGTCATGAAGTGAAGGATCCTAATCAGCGTGCCAACAGAGAAACATTCCCTTTACAGCAGAAAGCGAACAAAATACTCATTGAGCTGGCAAGGGAATACAACGTGAAACTTGTATGTACGAACGACAGCCACTTTGTCGACGAAGAGAATGCAGAAGCTCATGACCACCTGTTGTGCCTTTCTACAGGAAAAGAACTTGACGACCCGACTCGCATGCTCTATTCAAAGCAAGAATGGTTCAAGACACGTGAAGAAATGAACGAGGTGTTCAGCGACATTCCTGAAGCACTGTCTAACACCACAGAGATTCTTGACAAGGTAGAGATATACAACATTGACAGCGACCCAATCATGCCGTTCTTCCCAATACCGGAAGACTTCGGAACAGAAGAGGAATGGAGAAACAAGTTCACAGAAGAGGATTTGTTTAAGGAATTCACATCTGATGAAAACGGTGAAAACCAGTTGCCAGAGGATGAAGGCAGAAAGAAGATAGAGAAACTCGGAGGATACGAGAAAATATATCGCATAAAATTTGAAGCTGACTATCTGAAGAAACTTGCCTACGAGGGCGCAAAAAACATATATGGCGAACCTTTGTCGCAGGAGGTAGACGATAGAATTAAGTTTGAACTGCACATCATGAAGACCATGGGATTCCCTGGATACTTCCTCATTGTGCAGGATTTCATCAACTCAGCACGCAAGGAACTGGGCGTATGGGTAGGACCAGGACGTGGCTCGGCGGCAGGATCTGTTGTCGCATACTGTCTCGGTATCACCAAAATCGACCCTATGAAGTACGACCTCCTGTTTGAACGTTTCCTCAATCCTGACCGTATTTCACTGCCAGATATTGATACCGACTTTGATGACGACGGCAGAGGAAAGGTGCTGCAGTGGGTTATGGATAAATACGGCAAGGACAACTGTGCACACATCATTACATATGGTACAATGGCTACCAAGAACTCAATAAAGGATGTGGCACGAGTTGAGAAGCTTCCGCTTAACCAGACTAACGACCTTTGCAAGGCAATACCTGACAGACTGCCCGACGGACTGAAGATGAACCTTAAGAATGCAATCAAGTGCGTCAAGGAACTGCAGGAAGCAGAAGCATCTGACAATCCACGCGAACGCAACACCATCAAATATGCAAAGATGCTTGAGGGTACCGTAAGAAATACCGGTATTCATGCATGCGGATTCATCATATGCCGCGACCCAATATCTGACCACGTGCCAGTATCTACCGCTGACGATCCAGACTTCCCTAATACAAAAACCATAGTCACACAGTATGATGGCCACGTCATAGAGTCTACAGGTCTGATCAAAATGGATTTCCTCGGCCTAAAAACTCTTTCTGAGCAGAAAGAAGCCGTAAAAAACATAAAGCAAAGTAGAGGAATAGACGTCGATCTGGACAACATTCCGCTTGACGACCCCGCTACGTACAAACTGTATCAGCAGGGAAGAACCATCGGAACATTCCAGTTTGAGTCGCCAGGCATGCAGAAATATCTGCGCGAACTGCACCCTACTGTTTTTGAAGACCTCATTGCCATGAATGCCTTGTATCGCCCTGGACCGATGGACTATATTCCGTCATTCATCAAACGAAAGAACGGACTCGAGGAAATCAAGTATGACATACCGTGTACCGAGAAATATCTAAAGGACACATACGGCATCACGGTTTACCAGGAGCAGGTGATGCTTATGTCACGACAACTCGCAGACTTCACCCGCGGCCAGAGCGACGCACTGCGCAAGGCCATGGGTAAGAAGAAGAAAGACATCGTTGACCAAATGAAACCGATGTTTATCGAAGGCGGAAAGAAAAACGGACATGACCCTGAAGTGCTTGAAAAGATATGGGCTGACTGGGAGAAGTTCGCCTCGTACGCATTTAACAAATCACATGCCGCATGCTATTCCTGGGTGGCATACCAGACCGCATACCTGAAGGCTAACTACCCTGCAGAGTTCATGGCGGCTATCATGACACGAAGAAGCTCTGATATAAAGGAGATAACAAAACTCATGGACGAATGCAAAGCCCTGGACATACCAACCAAGGGACCAGACGTGAATGAATCCTTTGTAGACTTCGGTGTAAACAAAAAGGGCGAGATACGCTTCGGATTAGCGGCAATTAAAGGAATGGGAGAAGCGGCTGCACTTGCCATTATCAACGAAAGACAGAAAAACGGGCCATTCTCTGATGTCTATGACTTTGTTGAGCGAATCAACACTTCCGCTATCAACAGAAGATGCTTTGACTCCCTGGCTCTAAGCGGAGCACTCGACAGCTTCGGCATTACGCGTGAGCAATATATCGAACCAGATAGCAAAGGCGTCTCATTCTCTGAAACGCTCATACGATACGGACAGCTATACCAGCAGGAGAAGCAGATGGCACAGAACTCTCTCTTTGGCGGGTTCGACGATATTGAGATTGCTAAGCCACAGCCACCGAACGTTGGTGAATGGAGCGCCATAGAACGTTTGAATAAAGAACGTGACCTCGTAGGCATCTATCTCTCAGCTCATCCGCTTGACGAATACAGGATTGTGCTGGAGAATCTTTGCAACACTCATCCTAATGAAGTAGGACGCGATGCCAACCGCGAAGAACTTGCACAAAAAGAAAGCATAAGGCTGGGCGGCATAGTAACCAACGTGAGGTCTGGTTTTCAGCGAGATGGCAAGCCATGCGGATTCGTAACAATCGAAGATTTCGAGTCATCAGGCGAAATAGCATTCTTCGGTGAAAGCTGGGGGCAATGGTCTGGAAGAATGGCTGTAGGCTACTCATTATTCATAACAATGAAATGCAGCAAGAAATACAAGGAGTCTAACTACTACACCATGGAGGTTACAGATGTTAAATTCCTAAGTTCTGTAAAAGACGAGGCTGTAAACAAACTCACCATATCTATTCCTGCAATCGACCTGATGAATGAAGGCAGCGGAGAGAATATCGAGACAAACAACGTAGTTGAAGACCTGAACACTCTAATAACGAAAGAGCCAGGACCAACAGAACTGTACATCGAACTGATAGATGCCGAGACAGCAAAGACCATTACGTTACGTGCGAAGGACAAGATAAGCGTCCACTACACGCTCATTGAATTCATCAAGCAACATGACGGATGGAATTACAATATCAACTGACATGCATGATACATGGCAGCAGGACATCTGCGTCAAGCATATTGGAAACTGCGGCCCTGCCGGTTGTCGCTCTGACGCAACATTCTGGCATGTATGAATCGCTGCAGAGATACTATACAACAACTAAGAATATATAATGTATAACCTAATAAAATTAAAATCACATGGAAGTAAAAATCACAAATGAGAACTTCGAGACTCTTAAAAATGGTGCAGAACCATTAGTAATCGATTTCTGGGCTACATATTGCGGTCCATGCAAGGTTGTAGGACAATTTATCAGCCAGCTTGCTGCCGAGTATGAAGGTAAGGTGACAATAGCGAAGTGCGATGTTGAAGAATGCGAGGATATCGCAATAGACCTCGGCATACGCAGTGTTCCTACTATCATCTTCTTCAAAGAAGGTAAGGTTGTAGACAAGATTGTAGGTGCTGCTAACAAAGCAAAGATACAAGAAAAGATTGAAAGCCTCCTATAATCTCTGCTGACGAGACGTGCAGGAGCAACAACTGCAATGATAGTCTTATGTTAAGGAGCAAGCATCTCCTGACAGTATAACAACAATACTATTAAGATGGAACCGATTATTACCCATTTCACCGACACGGACCTGTACAAGCTAACTATGTGCTGTGCCATTGTCAACTGCTTTCCGAGAGCAATGGTGAAGTATAAATTCGTTGACAGAAACGACACGGTTTATCCTGAAGGATTCGGAAAACTTGTAGAAGAACAGATAGCATATCTTGAAGAGCTGCGCTTCACAGAGCAGGAAGAATCGTTCATGCGTGAACGCTGCTATTACATTCCTACATGGTTCTACACCTACCTGCGAGGATTCAGATTCAAGAAGGATTGGGTCAATGTCGCTCAGGACAGCGAAGGGCACCTTCATCTCGAGATAGAAGGCTACTGGCATGATACCGTTCTGCTGGAAGTAATGATTCTCGCAATAGTTTCCGAACTGCATCACAGAATCACTGGCGAACTTGACAAGATTGACCTCGAAGAGTATTACAATCTGTCATATGCTAAGGCACGCAATATGCTTAGCGAAGGACTGACGATTTCCGAGTTCGGAACACGCCGCCGTTTCTCTCTTGCTACAGAGGAGCAGGCTGTCCGTGCATTTATTGATGCAGACCGTGACCTTCGCAAAGAATTAGGAGACAGCTACAAAGGACATTTCCCTGGCACATCAAACGTCTGGCTTGCAAGCAAATACAACGTAGTTCCAATAGGAACCATGGCACACGAATTCATATCTGCAATAGCAGGAATGTATGGTCCGCAAGAAGCTAATCACATAGCAATGGACATGTGGCAGAAGACATTCATCGGTTCACTGGGTATCTTCCTCTATGACACCTACGGATTCAACGCCTTTGCAGACAATTTCTCCGAGCACTTTGCACGTGTATTTGCAGGACTCAGAGTAGACAGCGGTGACAATCTTGAACAGGTGGAGAAGATTTGCCAGAAATACCGTAGTCTCGGGCTTGACCCATCAAACAAGCAAGTTGTATTCTCTAATGCGCTGAACGAGACGAGCGCAATTGCCCTGCATAAGGCTATAAACGGGCGTGTGCTTGACAGTTACGGCATAGGCACTGCGCTTTCTGCAGACGGAGCGAAATGGGGTATAAAACCAAGCAATATCGTAATCAAGCTTCTCTCTGTCAAGATGACAGAAAAGCGTCTATGGAACAAGACCTGCAAAATGTCAGAAGACCACGGTAAAGTTACGGGCGACTATGACATCATACAAGCCTTCAATTACCTGCTACACAGAGAGAACTAAACAATAAGCAGACAGATAAAGAGTTATAACGGAGCCGGCAACATGCAGGTTCTGCTATAACTCTTTATCGTATATTCCTTTATGCACAGACTCACCACATTAATAATAACGCTTTTTCTTGCTCTTCATGCTATGGCTCAGCAGGAAGAGTTCTGCATTCAAGAAATCCCAGACAGCATATTCGCCAGAATGCAAGGCAAGTCTTGGAGTGAAGACTGCAGAATAGCACGTAGCGACCTGAAGTATCTCAAGCTTCTCCATGTTGATGAAAACGGCAAGACTCATCGCGGCGAACTAATATGCAATAAAGCCATCGCAGCTGATCTCTTAGAAATATTCCGCCAGCTATACCGCAACCGCTACCCTATCCATTCCGTCAGGCTCATTGACGAATATGCCGGAAACGACGAGCTGTCTATGCGTGCCAATAACACATCATGCTTCAACTACCGCAAGACATCGCGCGGAGCAATATCAAAACATGCTCGCGGCATGGCCATAGACATTAACCCGCTATGGAATCCCTGCGTACACATCACAGGCCGCAAAGCAGGAACCATTGAGCCGTCTACAGCAAAGCGTTACGCTAATCGTCAGAAGACAGCAGACGATTCTGTAAATATAAAAAAGATAAACCGTAATGACCTATGCTATAAGCTTCTCACAAAACACGGCTTCAGGTGGGGCGGTAATTGGAGAAGCATGAAAGATTATCAGCATTTCGAGAAATAAATGGCAGCCAATCCAACATTATGCAAAACGCTGAGCGCCAGAAGACAAGAAACGCAACACATCATGCCTGTCCGGCTTTATTATGCCAATAAACCGTCCATTATAGTTAAATAACTTTAACATTCTGGCATTTATACGCCATAACCCACTTATATTCAGAATAAAAGCAGTACCTTTGCACGCTGTTAGGGGATACTGTGCCCACTCATGACCAACACCGAATTATATTATTCGTAGTACTGAGGTAGGAGCATAAGTCCAAATTATTAACCATTTATTTATTTTTTATAACATGTCTAACTTCAAAAATGTGCAGCCACTTGACGATTTCAACTGGGAAGAGTTCGAGAATGGCAGCAGCTTCGGCAACAACAAGAACGACCTTGAGAAGGCGTATGATGAAACACTGAACAAGGTATCAGAGCATCAGGTTGTTGACGGCAAAGTTATCTCTTTTGACAAGAAAGAGGTTATCATCAACATCGGTTACAAGAGCGACGGTATTATCCCAGCTTCTGAGTTCCGTTACAATCCAGACCTCAAGGTAGGCGACGTAGTAGAAGTATACGTTGAGAACCAGGAGGACAAGAAAGGCCAGCTGATCCTTTCACACAAGAAGGCACGTCTCTCTAAGTCTTGGGACCGTGTTAATGCAGCACTCGACAACGAGGAAGTTGTTCAGGGTTACGTTAAGTGTCGCACTAAGGGCGGTATGATCGTTGACGTATTCGGCATCGAGGCATTCCTTCCAGGTTCACAGATCGACGTACATCCAATCCGCGACTACGATGTATTCGTTGGAAAGACAATGGAGTTCAAAGTCATCAAGATCAATCAGGAGTTCAAGAATGTTGTTGTTTCTCACAAGGCACTCATCGAGGCTGAGCTCGAGCAGCAGAAGAAGGAAATCATCTCTAAGCTTGAGAAGGGCCAGGTACTTGAGGGTACTGTTAAGAACATCACATCTTACGGTGTATTCGTCGACCTCGGCGGTGTTGACGGACTCATCCATATCACAGACCTTTCATGGGGCCGCGTAAGCAACCCACACGAGGTGGTAGAGCTCGACCAGAAGATCAACGTTGTAATTCTCGACTTCGACAATGAGAAGAAGCGCATCGCACTCGGTCTGAAGCAGCTCACTCCACACCCATGGGATGCTCTCGACGCAAACCTCAAGGTTGGCGACCGCATCAACGGCAAGGTTGTTGTTATCGCTGACTACGGAGCATTCGTTGAAATCGCTCCTGGCGTAGAGGGTCTCATCCACGTTAGCGAAATGTCATGGAGCCAGCACCTGCGTTCAGCACAGGACTTCATGCACGTTGGCGACGAGGTAGAGGCAGTTATCCTCACACTCGACCGTGAAGAGCGCAAGATGTCTCTCGGCATCAAGCAGCTCAAGGAAGATCCATGGGAGGCAATCGAGAACAAGTATCAGGAAGGTTCAAAGCACACAGCACGTGTACGCAACTTCACTAACTTCGGTGTATTCGTAGAGCTCGAGGAAGGTGTTGACGGCCTCATCCACATCTCTGACCTCTCTTGGACAAAGAAGGTTAAGCACCCATCAGAGTTCACTCAGGTAGGCGCAGAGATTGAGGTTGTTGTTCTTGAGATAGACAAGAAGAACCGTCGTCTCTCACTCGGCCACAAGCAGCTCGAGGAGAACCCATGGGATACATACGAGACAATCTACACACCAGGCTCTGTACACACAGGTAAGATTACAGAGATGATGGATAAGGGCGCAGTAATCACTCTCAACGAGGGTGGCGAAGGCTTCGCAACTCCTAAGCACCTGCAGAAGCAGGACGGCACACAGGCTGTTGCTGGCGACGAGCTCGAGTTCAAGGTGATAGAATTCGTTAAGGAGGCTAAGCGCATCATCCTCAGCCACTCTCGCACATTCGAGGAGGCTGCAGCAGCAGAAGAGGCTAAGAAGCGCGCAGCACGTCCTGCACGCCAGAAGAAAGAGGAGGCTCCAGTAATCCAGAACGTTGCAGCTGCAACAACTCTCGGCGACCTCGACGCTCTCGCTCAGCTCAAGGCTCAGATGGAGAAGGGTGAGTAATCATTCGTCTCACACAATAACATCAAGGCTGTGTCAATCGACACAGCCTTTTTTTGTGCCCATAATAACACAGCATGCAAGGAAGCCGCAGACAGATATACAGGACCTATCCAAGGGGCTGTTTCCATGATAGAAGACGGCATTAAAAACATGGCAAGTTTTCTTTAAAAATCCGAGTTATACGCATAAAATCTTTTGCACGCTCTATGAAAAACCACAATAATTGCTGTTTTACACATGTAAAAACATCAAAAAAGGTGTCAACGACATTAATTTACACTGTCAAACAGAGCAAATCAACTTATAAAAAGCTACCAACAGCATCGTCATTCGTAGCCTTTCACACTCTCAGATGCTGCTTCTTGCTATGTCAGAATCAACCGCCCTACCCTTCCAAATATGTAAACAACTATGCCACAAGCTTTTACGCAAAGGAAGATTTCCTTGCAATATTTTCGCATGACAGAACTTAAAAATTCTACAGGCGATTCTCGCGCGTTAAAAAACGTAAAGTTTTCTATTTGAAGCACTACAACCTCAGCCTGCCAGAATTGCATGACAAGCAAACTCAAGAATTTCTCTCGTCATTTTTATCTTTTCTAACTAAAAAATTTGTTGCTATCATTTTATTTATATAAATTTGCACACAGATAGGCGAAAGTCTGTCTAAGACATATAGAAAATAAGAAGCGTTATGCTTATCTCAAGGTCGGGAACGTAGGAAATTCAAGGCTATTCAGAGAGAAAAGCGTAATGGTTTCTCACGCATATAGCGTGGGCTGCTATTACCATACCCTCTGAATAAAGGTTCTTCCTACGACCTCCGACTTTGGAATGTGGAATAGTAGTTCCACGCTTTATTATTCTATTAAAAGTATAAATATATAACATTAGATATGAAAAACAGATTGTATCTTATCTACTACTTTTTGATTATCGCGGCAGGTGTTAAGGCTCAAACAATTAGCGGAATGCTAATAGACGAACAGCAAAAGCCTTTACCATATGCAAATGTAATCCTGCAAACGGCAGATTCGATTTATTTGGCAGGAACAACGACAGGATTGGATGGAAAGTTTGAACTTGCCTTACACGAGAAGGCTAAATTGATAAAGTTCTCATATGTGGGATACAATTCCGTCATTCAGGAAATAAGCGATAACGAGTTGGGAGCAATTCAGCTACTGCCAGACGCTCTATTGTTGGGTGAAGTAGTTGTGAAGGGCTATCTACCAAAAACCCAGGCGAAGGGCGATGCCATGGTAACAACAGTAAGCGGTACCGTCTTGGAAAAAGCTGGTACAGCAGAGAATTTGCTGGATAAGATTCCGAATGTAACTGCCCAAAATGGTGCTGTAGCCGTATTCGGCAGAGGTACACCCGAAATCTATATCAATGGTCGTAAATTAAGAAACCAGCAGGAATTGGATCAATTATCATCGGATAACATCAAGTCGGTGGAGGTTGTCTCCAATCCCGGTGCCCGATATGACGCTTCAGTCAATGCTGTTATCCGCATATTTACCAAGAAAGCTGCGGGCGATGGTTTCGGCCTCGACAATAGAGCTTTGGTGCGTCACCAGGAAAAATATGGTTGGTCTGCCTACGACCAGTTGAATTTGAATTACAGGAAGGGTGGATTCGACTTGTCTGCCATGTTGTCGGCTGGTAGTTATCGCAATGGTAACAACCAGGCATTTGTAATAGACACTCACCTGGATAAGCAGTGGCGCCAGAGTCTGGACCTAACAGATCAAAAGTCAGAAGCAAAGAATATAGAAACAACCTTGACGCTGAACTATCAATTCAACGAAAATCATTCCATCGGTGCCCGTTATAATTATGTAAGAATGCCTGAGTTCATCTGGTTTGTCAATCAGTTTGCCCAAACCTATTGCGAAGATTTATTGCATGAAGACCTTCGTAGTGTAATAACTATGAAAGAGCCAGAAACACATCATAGGAGCAACTTCTATTACAACGGCACAGTGAAAAAATGGAGTATTGATTTTAATGCTGACGGACTATGGAGTGACACAAAGAATACGCAAGTTGCAAAGGAAGATATAATTGATAGCATGACCGATAATGCCGACCGTAGCGTGACAACTATCAACACGAAGCGCAATGAACTATACGCAGCCAAGTTAGTACTCTCACATCCTTTGGCAAAGGGAAATATTTCTCTCGGTGCAGAATACTCACATAACAAGCGTAATACATCCTATCTGAATCCGGAAGGTATTATTGCAGATGACAATGCGATGATTAAGGAGGGAGCAACTTCGGCCTTTGTGGAATATGCCAAGGCATTCAGCAAACTGCAAGTGCAAGCAGGGCTCAGATATGAGCATGTGGGGTTCGATTACTACGATGCAGGGAAGTATGTAGCAGAGCAAAGCAAGGATTACAGCCATCTTTTTCCATCCATCACATTCAGTTTTCCCATCAAGGATGTCCAAGTACAGCTGGCATATTCTAACGACATCAACCGCCCTTCATATCACCAACTCAGAAGCAGTGTTATTTATGTAAACAGATATATGTACGACAAGGGAAACCCGTTCCTGATGCCTTCCATCACGAATAATGTCACTCTGGGAGCTTCATACAAATGGATGAATCTGTATGTAGGCTATTCTCATGTGAAAGATGGTATAACTAGCCAAACTGTTGCATATTCGGACGATGAACCTACAATTGGCTTGCTTACAATGCGAAATACTACTGCATACGATAAGATTGTGGCAGCATTCAATGTTAGTCCAACTATCGGATGCTGGACACCTCAATTGGGTTTAGCAATACAGAAACAATGGTATGAAGGAGAAACACCATGGGGAAAAGAAAAATTCAACAAGCCGATAGGAAGCATAACATTCAGGAACAACTTCAAATTGCCGAAAGGTTTCCTCTTGGATGTGAATGGAAGTTATACGACCAAAGGATACCAGAACAATATCTATTTGGCAGACGATATGTTTGACATGAACGCATCTCTATCTAAAAGTTTCATGAAAGAGAAATTGACATTGCAACTTCAAGCGTACAACATGCTCAACCCGAAACAAGTTGCTATGGTTTACAGTGGTATCAGAGTGCTGCAAAACATCCAAACGACACACCGGCAGGTTTCACTTACGGTGCGCTACAAGTTCAATACTACACGAAGCAAATACAAAGGAACTGGCGCTGGTGAAAGTCAGAAGAACAGAATGTAGGTCTTAATATTGGAAGCAAAACATAATAAGGGCAAACCATAACAGATAGCAAATCAGCATACATGAGCAAAGCCAAATGCGCTTACAATATTGCCACAGACGAGGTAAAGATTTTTCGTGTGCGTTAAAATATCATAAATCAACAATAATAAAACATCACAGAAACAACTATCATAATTAATTTTTGTAAATTTGCAGAAACTTTGATAACCAAATATATAATATAAAAAAGTTTAATATTATGTCACAATTAAAATCGCTTAACAAGCTGACTGCTCCTAAGAGTACAGCTCCAGAGAAGATTATCCAGTTTGGTGAAGGCAACTTCCTCCGCGCCTTTGTAGATTGGATTATCTACAACACTAACCAGAAGACAAACTTCAACGCTTCTGTGGTTGTCGTACAGCCTATTGACCGCGGTATGGTACAATGGCTTAACGGACAGGATTGTCTCTATCACGTGAATCTTCAGGGCCGTCAGAATGGCGAGCCAGTAAACGAACTGACACGTATCGACGTTATCAGCCGTGGCATTGACCCATACGCACAGAACTGGGCATTCATGGCACTGGCAGAACAGCCAGAGATGAGATTCGTTATCTCTAACACAACTGAGGCTGGTATTGCTTTCGACCCTTCATGCAAGCTCTCTGACGCTCCTGCTTCTTCATACCCAGGAAAACTCGTACAGCTCATGTACCGCCGCTACCAGACATTTAACGGCGACCCTAAGAAGGGATTCATCATCATGCCTTGCGAACTTATATTCCTTAACGGACACCACCTCAAGGACTGCATCAATAAGTATGTAGAACTTTGGAAGGACGACTTCGGTGCTGACTACGAGGGATTCAAGGAGTGGGTAGAGAAATACAACTATGTATGTGCCACACTCGTTGACCGTATCGTGCCAGGATTCCCACGCAAGGACATCGCACAGATTCAGGAGACTATCGGCTATAAGGACAACCTCGTTGTTCAGGCTGAAATCTTCCACCTCTGGGTAATCGAGCGTCCAACAAACATGACTGTAGAGGAGCTGCGTGCAGAATTCCCTGCAGAGAAGGCTGGACTCCATGTTCTCATCGCAGAATCAGAGGCTCCATACCATGAGAGAAAGGTAACTCTCCTTAACGGTCCTCACACAGTGCTCTCTCCTGTAGCATATCTCTCTGGCATCAACATCGTACGTGATGCACTCCACGACCCAGTAGTAGGTCCATATATCAAGAAGGTACAGTATGACGAGCTCATGCAGACTCTCAACCTTCCAATGGAAGAACTGCAGCAGTTTGCAGCTGACGTGCTCGAGCGTTTCGACAACCCATACGTTGACCACCAGGTTACATCTATCATGCTCAACTCATTCCCTAAGTTCCAGGCTCGTGACCTTCCTGGAGTTAAGGTATATCTTGAGCGCAAGGGTGAACTGCCTAAGGGTCTTGTACTTGGACTCGCTGCTATCATCACATACTACAAGGGCGGAACACGCGCTGACGGTGCACCAATCCAGCCTAACGATGATCAGAAGATTATGGATCTCCTCACAGAACTCTGGGCTACTGGCGACACACGCAAGGTGGCTGAGGGTGTTCTCGCTGCTGACTGGATCTGGGGCGAGCACGGAGACATCAACACTATCCCTGGACTCACAGATATGGTTGAGGGCTTCCTGAACGATATCCAGACTAAGGGCATGGTTGAGACTGTGAAGTCTATTCTCTAATCTCATAACATAAAAAAAGAATCTCTAATTCGAAGAATGCGAAGATACATAATCACATCATCGCAAGCTATCGGATTAGAGATTCTTTCGTTTCTATGCACATGCAGCAGGCATTGCAGATGACAGGAACTACACAGCATCAGCAATATAGCAGACACATATTCAAATATAATACATCAGAATGTTCAAATTAGGAATTATAGGAGCAGGCTGGATAGCACACAAAATGGCAGCAACACTCGCTCAAACTGAAGATTACTGTGTACACGCCATAGCATCACGCTCAATTGAGAAAGCCAAAGCGTTTGCACAAAAATGGGGCATAAGCAAAGCATACGGAAGCTACGAAGAACTGGTGAATGACGACAGCATCGACTTGGTGTATGTCGCTACTCCACACTCACATCATCTCGACCATGCACTCCTTGCCATCAGAAGCAATAAGCCTGTACTCGTTGAAAAAGCATTCACCGCCAACACAAAGGAAGCAGAACTGCTTCTGGCTGAGGCGAAAAGCAGAAATATATTCGTGGCAGAAGCAATATGGACACGCTATATGCCGCTATCAATGAAAGTAAAAGAAATCATGGACAGCGGAATAATCGGCACACCAAGAGTACTGACAGCTACTCTCTGCTATGCAATGGAGCAGAAAGAGCGCATCCTGCGTCCAGAACTATGCGGCGGTGCGCTGCTCGACCTTGGAGTTTACACACTGAATTTCGCAAGAATGTATTTCGGCACAGACATTGTAAAAACCGTTTCCAACTGCATTATGTCGCAGTCTGGAGTTGACATGCATGAATGTATCTCGCTGACATACACTGACGGACGCATGGCTAACCTTCAGTCTGGAGCGTTATGCCTTAATGACAGACAGGGCATAATAAGCGGTACGGAAGGCTACATACGCATTGACAACGTTAACTGTCCAGAACTTATTGAAGTATACCGCAATTACGAACTGGTTGAGACATATCACAAACCTGACGACATGGTGACAGGCTATGAATATCAGGTTATGGAATGCCGGCGTTGCATAGAATCCGGACTGACGGAATCGCCAATGATGCCACATGCGGAAACTATCGAAATAATGAAGCAGATGGATGCTCTGAGAAATGAATGGGGCGTAGTCTATCCTGCTGACAAATAAAAGAATAATGCCAACAGAGAACACATTAACACACAGGTTGCAGCTTCTGGCAGAAAAATACGAAACAGCCGATTTCATCAAAGGCGACCCAAGCTGGTTCATGCATCAGATTGAAGGTGACACAAACAAAGAACTTTTTGCATTCATAGCATCATCGCTAAGCTACGGTTCACGCAAACAATTCATGCCGAAAATTCAGTTTCTGCTCGACAACATATGCGAGTTTGCCATCAGGAAGCAGGTTTGCAAGAATGAAATTGTCAGCACTTGGCTTATATCACGGGAATTTGAAAAAATAATACCGCAGGCGAACAACTCATTCTATCGGCTGTATACGTATACCACATACAACAAATTCCTTTATGCCCTGGCATTATTGGCAGAGCAATATGGGTCTATAAAAGAATTTCTCCTTGCCGAACATAATGTCCGACAAGGAGAAAAGATATGTGCTATTGATGCCATTGAATCCATAACGAGGTGGTTCAGGGAGCACGACTCAAAAGGGGTGATTCCACAAGACACTCGCTCCAGCTGTAAACGGGTATGTATGTTTCTGCGCTGGATGGTCAGAAAAGACTCGCCTGTAGACATAGGTATATGGTCAGACATCATCGACCATCGTACGCTGATCATACCAATGGACACACATGTTGTGCAGGAGGCCATGCGAATGAAGCTTATCACATCGTCATCAACCTCCATGCCAAATGCCATCCGGCTGTCCCGCCGACTCGCAGAAGTATTCCCGAACGACCCGATTCGTGGAGACTTTGCACTTTTCGGATTAGGTGCCGACGACTCAAAAACGCATTAGTCTTATTTGTCGCGACGATTCCGCTTCACATCTTCAATTATCGCTTTTATCTCGTCAGCAGCACCTTGCGCCTGAATCACAGCATCACGAATATCCTTAAATGTTGACTGCAGGGTGTTCTTCCCCATATAGACATAACAACTGGCTGTAAGAGCGCCTATCTCTTTCAATTGCTCGTCCGTAAAATCATATTTCTTTACATTCTTCTGAATTTTGTCCAGGCGTCCTTTTGCATCACGCCAATCCTCTGCTGTAAAACGTTCAGAATTGTACTTCAAGTCATAGTTCAAATCCTGAAGATCATTAATTGTTCCTCTTGCAGAGCCGCACGAAGTCAACAAAATGACAGATACCATAAAAGCAAATAAAGTTGTCAGCTGTTTCATATAATATTTTGTTTATTGATTAGTTTTCTACATACTCCTCAATGAGTCATTCCAAAGGGGCGTGGCGCCATGCTGTGTACAGACATATGCACTGACTTCTACTGCTATGTGGTGTGCGTTACGCAATGAGCGTCCACCAAGCATTGCAGAAATAAATGCCGCTGTGAATGAATCACCTGCCCCGACTGTATCTGCAACAGTCACACAAGGTGTCGGAAGATAAGAACTTTCATTCTTCGTAATCACATAACTGCCTTCGCTTCCGCAAGTCAGTATAACCGCATCAAGTGCGAATTTATCTATCAGACTTAGGCACGTGCAATTCAAATCACACTCTCCTACCCCATACATATCACAGAACACACAAAGTTCTGCCTCGTTGATTTTTAACACATTACTACGTCGCAACGATTCCGTTATAATCGGTTCCGAATAGAAACGCTGTCGCAGGTTTGCATCAAAGACACGCAATGATGTTGCAGGCATAGCGTCCAAGAAGTTGTATATCGTCGAGCGGGATTGCACACTACGCTGGGCCAGAGTTCCGAAACATACTGCGTCGCATCTCATTGCAAGTTGACGCATTGGGCCAGAATAAGGAATAGCATCCCATGCCGCATTTTCCTTTATGTCATACTGCGGACTGCCAGACTTATCGAGGCTGACTTCCACCACGCCTGTCGGCATGTCATTTCTGGCAATCACATGCTCTACGTCCTTCGATTCAAGTTCAGACAACACTCTGTCACCAAGAACATCACGCCCCACAGCACTTGCGACAACACCGCAACAGCCATATTGCGAAGCATGAAAAGCACAATTGGCTGGAGCACCACCCAATACCATGCCCTCAGGAAGACTGTCCCAAAGGACCTCGCCTAAGCCAACAATGACCTTATCCTTATTCATATAGAAAGATATTATGCGACAAAAATAGGTATTTTTTTCAACATACACAAATTTAACACACGCATTTTATTACAATTAGAAACAACTATACAATTTTTTACACCTCGATATTTGTATGGTAACAATTATTTCATTAACTTTGCATACTATTACAATAGAACATGAATAGCAGAAGGAATAATTTTCCAAGACTTGCTTGACAGCATTGTCTGCCTGCTGTCAAACAGAAACAACTGCACAAGATTATGACAGGAACTAAAGAAACTCAGAAACTGACATTACGTGATACAGACTTCATGTCTATGATGCAGCGTCGCATATTTAATGTCCTGCTCGTGGCAAACCCATACGATGCATTCATGCTTGAAGACGACGGACGAATAGACGAGAAACTATTTGAAGAGTATTCTAAACTCGGACTCCGCTTCCCACCACGTTTCTTCCGTGCAGCATCGCATGAAGAGGCTGTGAGAATCATTGGCGAATATAATTTCGACCTTATAATATGTATGCCTGGCACAGAATCAAGCGATGTCTTTGATATTGCAAGAAACATCAAGACATTATTCCCGCATGTGCCTATTGTCGTACTTACGCCATTCTCACACGGTGTATCACGCAGAATGGAACACGAAGACCTATCTGCTTTTGAATACGTTTTCTGCTGGCTGGGAAATACAGAGCTTCTCCTGTCTATCATAAAACTAATAGAGGACAAAATGAATCTGGAGAATGACTTGAAAGCTGGCGTGCAGATGATTCTCCTTGTAGAGGACAACATACGATTCTACTCTTCATTCCTGCCAATGCTGTATAAGTTCATACTGCAGCAGTCATTAAACTTCGCAACAGAGGCCTTGAACAACACGCTTGAGACGCTACGCATGCGAGGAAGACCAAAAATCGTACTGGCACGCAACTATCAAGAAGCATGGAATTTGTATCAGCAGTACTCTGACAACACCATGGGAGTTATATCGGACTGCCGATTCCCTATGGAAGAAGGAGGAGAAAAAGTAGCGAATGCTGGTGTGCAGCTCCTTAAATCTGTAAGAGCGCAAGACCCGTTCCTGCCTCTTATACTCGATTCCTCAGAAGAGGAGAACGTGAGATATGCCGTTGAATGTGATGCCATGTTCATAAACAAGAACTCCAAATCACTTGATCACGACCTCAGCAAAATCATTCTTCACAAGTTCGGATTCGGCGACTTCATATTCAGACATGCTGACACGCTGGAACCAATGGTGCGTATCCACAATCTAAAAGAGTTGCAGGACAACATCTTTACGCTACCACGTGAGGCTCTGCTATTTCATATTACACGTAATAACGTGTCACGATGGCTATGCTCACGTGCACTCTTCCCTATTTCAGAATTCCTTAAAAAGATAACGTGGCAGTCACTGCAGGATGTCGACAAGCATCGTCAGATTATCTACGATGCCATCGTTGCATACCGAAGAATGAAGAATCAGGGCGTTGTGGCTGTGTTCCATCGTGAACGCTTTGACAACTTCAGCAATTTTGCTCGTATCGGTGAAGGCTCCTTGGGAGGCAAAGGACGCGGCCTCGCTTTTCTTGACAATATCATCAAGCATCACCCCGATATGAATGCATATGAGGATATGCCTGTCAGAATACCCAAAACCGTCGTATTGTGCACAGACATATTCGACGAGTTCATGGAGACAAACGACCTTTACAGCCTGGCACTATCTGATGTACCCAACGAAGAGATACTGCGTCACTTCTTGAAAGCGCATCTTCCTCAAAGACTTGCTGACGACTGCCGTGCCATGATGAATGTCGTTTCTGGCCCTCTTGCCATACGTTCTTCTTCTCTACTCGAAGACTCTCACTACCAACCCTTTGCCGGCATCTATTCTACCTATATGATTCCGCCGCTAGATGATCAGGATGCAAGGCTTGAGCTTCTCGGCGATGCAATAAAAGCGGTGTATGCCTCAGTATATTACAAAGACTCAAAAGCTTATATGACAGCCACAAGCAACGTCATTGACCAAGAGAAGATGGCAGTAATTATACAAGAGGTGGTAGGTCAAGCACATGACACCCGCTTTTACCCACACATATCTGGTGTGGCACGCTCCATCAACTATTATCCTGTTGATGACCAGAAAGCAGAAGACGGAATAGTCAATATGGCATTAGGATTAGGAAAATACATTGTGGACGGAGGCCAGAATCTGCGTGTCGACCCATATCAGCCACAGCGTATTATGCAACTCAGTGAAATGGAAATGGCGCTGCGCGAGACTCAGACGCGATTCCTTGCCTTAGACCTTTCGCAGACAGAACTCGATTTCAAAACAGATGACGGATTCAATCTCCTGAACCTTTCTGTTAGACAGGCTGATAAGGACGGGGCGCTGAAATGGATTTCATCAACATACGATTCGTACGATCAAGTCATTCGTGACGGCTACTATGAAGGTCCGTCACGTAAAATCATTTCTTTCTCAGGTGTACTCCAGAATGGCGTCCTTCCTCTGCCAGAAATTCTTCAGAGTGTCCTGCATTATGGCTCTGAAGAAATGAAACGTCCTGTAGAGATAGAGTTTGCTGTTAATGTGAACGATGACAAGACTGGTGAATTCTATCTTCTCCAAATACGTCCTATGGTAGACAACAAAATGGTCTTAAACGAAGACCTCAATGGTCTGAACGACGAAGAACTCATTCTCCGCTCCGACAGTGCCATCGGCCATGGAATAATGAATGACATATATGACATAGTTTACATAAAAACGGCAGACTACTCAGCATCAAACAACCCTGCCATCGCTGAAGAAGTGGAGCGTATTAACCGCACATTGCTTAACGAGAACAGAGAATACGTAATAATTGGTCCGGGACGCTGGGGGTCAAGTGACTCATGGCTGGGTATACCTGTAAAATGGCCAGCAATATCCGGGGCAAGAGTCATTGTGGAGTGCGGACTGACGAATTATCGCATAGACCCTTCTCAGGGAACCCATTTCTTCCAGAATCTGACATCATTAGGTGTTGCATACTACACTATCAACCCATACAAAGGCGACGGCATGTTTAATGAAGAATATCTCAATTCTATACCTGCCGTAAATGAAACACAGTACATACGCCATATCCGGTTCGAGTCCCCGTGCGTGGCAAAAGTAGATGGTGTAAAGAAAAAAGGTGTACTCTTAAAAGCCGCAAGCAGCGAGAAGGAGAACTAATGTCGAAAACAGTTTATTCTCCCTGCAATCCGGCATAAAGTCAAGAACGCCAGCATGCATGTACCAAGAGGCAAATCAGGAAGACCCACTATGTTCCGCCGCATAACAATGCATGACGCCAACAACATGCAGATAAGGCTATCAGTAGTCAGACAATGTCAAAAGTACATAAAAATCAAGGCTATTTTGAACATAGAAATGCGCATTTCGCCCTCAAACACAATCTTTTTAATATAAAATTTGCACATCTTGATTTTTTATTGTAACTTTGTGCGCTAAATGTGGGGTTACACCTACGCAACAAACAGTATATAAGAAAATAATAAAAAATAAAAAAGAAGACAAAATGGCAGCAATTGGAAAAATTAGAAGCTGGGGCACAGTACTGATTGTAGTAATTGGCCTTGCGCTTTTTGCATTCATTGCAGAAGAATTTGTCCGTTCAACCGAATCTATGCGTAATGACAGCCGTCAGCAGATAGGCGAGGTAATGGGCAAGAACATCAGTGTACAAGAGTTTCAGGCTCTCCTTGACGAGTACCAGGAAGTTATCAAAATGACTCAGGGTCGTGAGAATCTTTCTGAGGAAGAACTTAACCAGGTTAAGGACATGGTTTGGAACACATATGTGCAGAACACAATTATCGAACACGAGGCAGAGGAACTGGGACTTACTGTTACAGACCAGGAGTTGCAGAATGTACTCAAGGAAGGTACAAACCCTATGCTTGCACAGACTCCATTCGTAAATCCTCAGACAGGACGTTTTGATGCTAACCAGCTGAAGAAGTTCATTGCAGACTACAAGCAGATGCAGAAGACCAACCCTCAGGTGGCACAGCAGTATGAGTCAATGTACAAGTACTGGACATTCGTTGAAAAGAGCCTTCGTCAGCAGTTGCTTTCTCAGAAATACCAGTCTCTTCTTGCATATTCTCTTATCTCTAATCCAGTAGAGGCAAAGATGGCTTTCAAGGATGAGAACGAAGAGGCTAACATTGAGGTGGCAGCATTCCCTTATTCTTCTGTGAAGGCAGAGGAGGCAAAGGTTACTGATGCAGACATCAAGGCAAAGTACGAAGAGATGAAGGAGACATTCCGTCAGCTCAGCGAGAGCCGCAGCATCAAGTATGTAAGTGTTCAGGTAAAGGCTAGCGAGGCTGACCGCAAGGAAATCCTGAAGCAGGTAGAGACATACGCAAAGGAACTTGCTACAGCAGATGACCCTGCAACAATTATCCGCCAGAGTATGTCTGACATTTCTTACCTTGGTCTTCCACAGTCAAAGAATGCTTTCCCTTCTGACATAGCACAGCGTCTTGATTCAGTTAGCGTGGGTGCAATCATGGGGCCTGTAGAGAACAAGGCTGACAATACATACAACGTCATCCGTCTCTACTCTAAGCAGCAGATGCCAGACTCTGTAGAATACCGTGTGATTCAGGTTGGCGCAGAGACAATCGAACAGACTCGCACAAAGGCAGACAGCATATACAAGGCAGTTGTAGCAGGCGGCGACTTCGAGGCTCTGGCAAAGAAGTACGGACAGACAGGCGAGAAGATGTGGATGACAGGCGCTCAGTACGAGTATTCTCCATCTATCGACAAGGACTCTAAGGAATATCTCCAGAAGCTCATAACTATGTCAGCAGGCGAGACAGCAAATATTGAACTCACATCTGGCAATGTTATCCTTCAGGTTCTTGACCGCAAGGCATTCACAGACAAGTATGTTGCAGCAGTGATCAAGCGTTCTATAGATTTCTCTAAGGATACATACTCAAAGGCATACAACAAGTTCAGCCAGTTTGTCAGCGAGACACAGAACGCAGAAGAAATTGAGAAATTTGCTAAGAAGCACGGCTACGATGTTCTTCAGATTTCAGATGTAACAACAGCGCAGCACAGCATCGCAGGTCTTCGTGCAACTCGCGAGGCTATGAAGTGGCTGTTCGATGCAAAAGAGGGTGATGTTTCTCCACTCTACGAGTGTGGCAACAACGACAACCTTCTCTTCCTCACTCTGACAAAGATTAACGAAAAGGGATTCCGCTCTGTTGAAGACCCTCAGGTTAAGGAATACGTGAAGAATGAGGCTCTGCGCGACAAGCAGGCGGAAGTTCTCATGAACAAGGCTAAGAGCATCAAGAACATTGCTGACGCAAAGGCTAAGGGTGCACAGGTGGCTGAAGTAAATCAGGTGACATTTGCTGCTCCTGTATTCATTCAGGCTACAGGCGCTGCAGAGCCAGCACTTTCTGGTGCTGTGGCAGCGACAAAGGCAGGCCAGTTCTCTGCACACCCAGTGAAGGGTCTTGCTGGCGTTTACCTCTTCCAGGTTAAGAGCAAGGCTAACCGCCCTGTAAAATATGACGAGAAAGCAACACTCGCTACACAGCGTCAGCGTATCATGCAGAAGGCAGGTAACTTCATGCAGGAACTCTATCAGAACGCAGAAGTAGTAGACAACCGCTACCTCTTCTTCTAAAGGAAAATAGCCTATGCTGCAATATGCATAAGGCATTATAACATAACGACATGCCGTTTTTTCAACTATACAATATGTATAATAGAAAAAACGGCATGTTTTTTTATTCCTTCACATGAACTCTTGCAAGCAAATTCATGCAGAAACCTATGCCATAAGTAACCAAAACAGGATAAAATGTTACCTTATGTCAATTAAATCAGGTATATGATGAATTTATTAGCTACAAAACAACTGATTCTCAGAAATAAATATTAATTTTGCATAGCAAAACACTAACGACAATTATTAACCCAAATAACAAACATTTAAGTTATCATGACAATTAATCAGTATGACTTTAATGGCAAGAAAGCCATTGTACGCGTAGACTTCAACGTACCTCTTCAGGACGGAAAGATTACAGACGATACACGTATCCGCGGTGCGCTTCCTACACTCAAGCTTATCCTTGAGAAGGGCGGTTCGCTCATCATCATGTCACACATGGGTAAGCCAAAAGGCAAGGTAAAGCCAGAACTTTCTCTCTCACAGATTGTTGACGCTGTATCTGCAGCACTCGGCACACCTGTGAAGTTTGCAGAAGACTGTGCTAAGGCTCAGGAAGCTGCTGCTGCACTGCAGCCAGGTGAAGTTCTTCTGCTTGAGAACCTCCGCTACTATCCAGAAGAGGAAGGCAAGCCAGTAGGCATCGACAAGGAAGACCCAGCATACGACGAGGCAAAGAAGGCTATGAAGGAAAGCCAGAAAGAGTTTGCTAAGACTCTCGCATCATACGCTGACTGCTATGTGATGGACGCATTCGGAACAGCACACCGCAAGCATGCTTCTACAGCAGTTATCGCTGACTATTTCGATGCTGACAACAAGATGCTTGGCCTGCTTATGGAGAAAGAGGTTGCAGCTGTTGACGCTGTACTCGGCAACATCAAGCGTCCATTCATCGCTATCATGGGTGGTTCAAAGGTATCTTCTAAGATCGGAATCATCGAGAACCTCCTCGGCAAGGTTGACAAGATTATCCTTTGCGGCGGTATGACATACACATTCGCTAAGGCACACGGCGGCGAGGTAGGCAAGTCAATCTGCGAGCTTGACAAGCTTGACGTTGCTCTCGGTGTTGAGGAACTTGCAAAGAAGAATGGTGTAGAGCTGTTCCTTGCTCCTGACGCTATCTGCGCTCCTGAATTCAGCAACGACGCACCTCAGACAGTATGCCCAGCAACAGCTATACCTGCTGACCTTGAGGGTCTTGACGCAGGTCCTGAGGCTCAGAAGATATTCGCTGACGCTATAAAGGGTTGCAAGACAATCCTTTGGAACGGTCCTGCCGGAGTGTTTGAGTTTGACAATTTCTGCGACGGTTCACGTGCTATCGGCAACGCTATTGCAGAGGCTACAGCAGAGGGTGCTTTCTCTCTTATCGGCGGCGGCGACTCTGTTGCTTGTGTAAACAAGTTCGGTCTTGCTGACAAGGTTTCTTACATCTCTACAGGTGGCGGTGCACTTCTCGAGGCTATCGAGGGCAAGGTGCTCCCAGGTGTAGCAGCAATAAAGGGATAATATCTATAACATAGATTATATGCCAGACGGCGGTCACACATGTGGCTGCCGTCTTTTTTTATTCCTTTCATACAAGAATAGCAATTATCATACAAAATGTCAGAAAAACAGCCTTTTTGCTTACACGTTTTTTGCGTATTCTTCAATTTTCCCAAAAGACACTTTTGACCCCCTAAGAAGTAGCTTTTCACCGCATCAAATGCTACTTCTTACCTCCTTAAAAAGAGAACTTACACTTTGCAACTAATGCCTCCTAAATGATTATAAGATTGCCAAAGGATAACATATTATATATATAATTATTATAGTTATTTTGAAGCTACAGCCCCATGCATGACAGTTCAAACGGCAATCGGTATATATAAAAACTTATAGGAAGAACTATGAGATGGGTTGGTGTAGCAATCGTAGTATACGACTATGCAAATTGTCTTAATAACAAAAGAAACTCATGATATATAATTCCTGTTTCAAATTAATTAGCCAAACTTGCTTTTTGTTATTTTTGGCTTGTTGCGTTTTTTTTCAGAGCATATTATTTTATGAAAGCTATAGCATTTGCCCTATTGATATGTGCTGCATACTGGATATACGTCTTGATTACTCCACCTAAAGGCAAAAGGCTATCTATTATAATATTATTGGGGCTTGATATTATAGCTCTGTTAAAGATTATATCTAGCAATTATGCCCCCTCCATGCTTTAGCAGCAAGAATATCACACCAGACGAGACGGTTATCACAAAAATGGGCAATGACACTGTGAAGATTCAAGCAAAACAACTGCTCCGTAACCAAACAAGGGGCACAACAACCACCGCCTTTACACACTACAGACGACCAGTCAGGCTATACAACAACAAAAGCAACCTCCCAAAACATAAGTTTATGAGTTGGGAGGTTGCTTATTGGTGTATCTTTCTGATTGCTATTATACAGATTTTGGAGGCACTACAGAGTTGCCCTTCAGAATATCCTTTACACGCATAATCTGCAAGATGGATGAATATGCGCCCTCGGAGAATGGACCGCTAAGATATGCCACACGGTCATCACGGTCGAGATTATTGCTGTCAAGCAGGTCTTTCACGGCTGCAACAAAATGCTCCTGCGGATTATAATTTTCAGGAACAGGAACAGCAGAAATTCCGTAACTCAGTGACAATTCGCGGTGTACACGTTCATTGAAACAAACTGCGATGACAGGAATAGAGCCTCTGTAGCTTGACAACTTGCGTGCCGTGCCACCTGTCTTACTATCTGTAATTATTGCTTTGACACCAAGTTTCTCAATAGCATCAATCGCACAGTTTGACAGATAGTCAGCAGTGTCAATCATCTCCTGCATCTCCACCTTGCCATATGAAGAGTTGTGTATGTCGTGCTCTACTCGCTCAGCTATCGTTGCCATGGTGCGTACTGCCTCAACAGGGTACTTTCCGCTTGCAGTCTCGCCAGAAAGCATGACAGCATCTGTACGTGTGTAGATAGCAGTAGCAATATCTGACACCTCAGCACGTGTAGGACGAGGATTCTCAATCATAGTGTGCAGCATCTGAGTAGCCACAATCACAGGTTTCTTAGCCAGCGTACACTTGCGTATTATCTGGCGCTGTATAGATGGAATTTGCTCCAGTGGCACCTCTATACCCAAGTCGCCGCGGGCTATCATTATGCCGTAGCTTGCCTCGATAATCTCGTCAATATTGTCTACACCCTCCTGATTCTCTATCTTTGAGATGATTTTTATAGTAGAACCGTGCGCATCAAGAATATCCTGCACAGCCTTCACATCAGCCGCACTGCGCACAAATGAATGAGCAATGAAGTCAACATCCTCCTCTATAGCAAGCAGTATATTGCTTTTATCCTTCTCTGTCAGAGCAGGAAGATTAATGTGTTCTCCAGGCACATTCACACTCTTGTTTGCGCCCAGCTTGCCATCATTCATGACAACAACCTTGACACAGTCGCCCTCAATTTCCTCAACACGCATATCAAGAGCGCCATCGTCGAAAAGAATATCATCGCCGCATTTCACATCATGTGCAATGTCAGGATATGATACGCAGATGACATCATGCGTTGTCGGAACACCAGGCTTACCAACTATGGTCAGATGCTCACCCGTAACATAACTTATAGGCTCGTCGACCTTTGTCGAACGCACCTCAGGACCTTTTGTGTCAATAAGAATACCAATGCCATTTGATACGGCACGGGTATTACGAATAATCTCGCGCAATCCCTCAGGCGTAGCATGCGCAGTATTCATACGTACGACATTCACGCCAGCCTCATATAACGAACGTATAAACTCAACCGAACAACGACGGTCGCTAACCGAGGCCACAATCTTTGTCTGCTTCATAATTACAATCTATATAATAATGTTATTCTAATTAAATATAAAGGGCATCAGCAAGGAACAAGCTATACTTTGCACCATACACGCATGCCATGCCTGTCATTCAAAGCATACATCAGCCGCCCTACACATTATCAGCAGCATTCTGAACACTTCTTTCATGCAAAAGTAGTAAAAAGAATTGATATTTCAAATAAAAGTCAATAAAAATCAACGCAATAGAAAAAAAAACAGAAATAAATTTCGTAATACCACAAAAAACTTGTACCTTTGCATTCTGAAAATATCATAAACAAAAAAACACAAAGAAAAAATATATAGAAATGACAAAAGCAGACGTAATAAACGAGATTGTTGAGAAAACAGGCGTAGCGCGCCGCGACGTTGCTGTTACAGTAGAGGCGTTCATGGAAGTAATCAAGAACAAAATGGTGAACGAGCGCGAAAATGTATATCTCAGAGGATTCGGTAGCTTCAACGTAAAACAGCGCGCAGAGAAGACGGCACGCAATATTTCAAAAAACGTAACAATCACAATACCAGCACACGACATACCAGCCTTCAAACCTGCGAAAAGCTTCCTGCAGCTCATGAAAGGCGAAGAAGTTACAGCTGAAGATTAATACAGAACAAACAAAACAAAAAACAGAATATTAACCTTTAAAACTATTTAGCATTATGCCAAACGGTAAGAAGAAAAAGGGTCACAAGATGGCCACACACAAGCGCAAGAAGAGACTCCGTAAGAACAGACATAAGAGCAAGTAAGCCATAAACCCACTTGTTCATCAGTCTTATACGGCTGAGGGGTATGTCAACAAGTCCAAAACGAAGGCTTGGCGGCATACCCTTTATTTTAAACTTAATTATACGGCGTATGCATAATGCACTGCGCCATATAGACAAGAGAGAAAAGAAATGACAAGCGAATTAATAATTGACGTAAAAGAAAATGAGATTTCTATTGCTCTGATGGAGGATAAGAGCCTTGTAGAATATCAGTCCGAGCCACGCTCAGCATCATTTTCTGTAGGCAATATCTACATAGCCAAGGTAAAGAAAATCATGCCTGGGCTTAATGCCTCATTCGTTGACGTAGGATACGAGCGCGATGCATTTCTCCACTATCTTGATCTCGGTAATCACTACGCCAGTTACGAGAAATATCTCAAGCAACTGCAAAGCGACACAAAAAAACAATACCCCTTTGAAAAAGCACAGAAACTGCCCGAGCTGAAAAAAGACGGCAGCATAGCAAATGTGCTGAAAAAAAACGACGAAGTACTCGTACAGATCGTAAAAGAACCCATCTCAACAAAAGGACCACGCCTCACAGGAGAACTGTCCTTCGCTGGAAGATTCATCGTTCTGATGCCTTTCCACGACAAAGTGTCTGTTTCCACTAAAATAAAAAAAGGAGAAGAAAGAAGCAGGCTCAAGCAAATAATACAGAGTGTAAAGCCAAAGAACATAGGAGTGATTGTCAGAACCGTAGCTGAAGGATGCGACGGAGAAGAACTGAAAAACGAACTCCTCGTATTAATGAAAAGATGGGAAGAGACACTGGCTAAGGTGCAGAAAGCACAGAAATACCCAAAACTCGTATACGAAGAAACCAGCAGAGCCGTAGCATTGCTCAGAGACCTGTTTAATCCGACATACTCCGCCATATACGTGAATGACGAAAACGTATATAACGAAGTGAAGGACTACATCACGCTCATAGCACCAGGAAAAGCGAACATCGTAAAGCTGTACGATGGGAAAGTGCCTATTTTCGACAACTTCGGAATAACCAAGCAGCTGAAATCAGGATTTGGCAAAACCGTCAACTACAAGCACGGAGCATACCTGATTATCGAACACACCGAAGCAATGCACGTCGTAGACGTCAACAGCGGCAACAGGACAAAAGCAGAGAACGGCCAAGAGCAGAACGCATTAGAAGTAAATCTCGGAGCAGCAGACGAACTGGCAAGACAGCTTAGGCTCAGAGATATGGGAGGCATCATAATCGTCGACTTCATTGACATGCATCTGGCAGAAGACAGGCAGCTCCTATACGAGAGAATGTGCAAAAATATGCAGCAAGACCGGGCAAGGCACAACATTCTGCCACTATCAAAGTTCGGGCTAATGCAGATAACAAGACAGCGAGTAAGGCCTGCAATGGACATCAATGTCGAGGAAGTCTGCCCCACATGCTTCGGAAAAGGAACGATAAAATCAAGCATATTGTTCACCGACCAACTCGAAAGAAAAATTGATTACCTTGTAAACAAAGTAGGCGAGAAGAAATTCACACTGCACGTACATCCGTATGTAGCAGCATACATCAATCAAGGATTCATAAGCATGAAACGCCGATGGCAGTTCAAATATGGATTCGGAATACAGATTGTAGCATCGCAGAAACTTGCATTCCTGCAATACGAATTCTATGACAAGAACAATCAGTTCATAGACATGAAAGAGGAATGCGACAACTAAACCAGAAATAAGAAGCGAGGCAGTACCAGTAAAGAAAACAACTGGCACTGCCTCGCACTTTAAGTTATCATAGACATTGCCGCAGGCTGTTAATGACGGCATGTCATGAAACAAAGCACAACACCTTAAAACAAATGTCACGCAGCACACACCCCATGACACACGACACACAAAGACGAGGCGCACACCTCGTCTTAATCCTTCGCCAACAAAATAATCACGAATCATAAAATCATAAAATAACTTCTTGAAGAACAGCAGCACGCCAGCAAGAATGCACAGAAGCGAGCAGCCAGCCACGACGGCAAACACCCATAAGAGACAAAAAAATCAGGCTAAAGGCAAGAAAAAGAATACAGGAAACAACAAAAAGCTCACCGCAGAATAATCAAATAAAATCTTTATCAGCATAGTACAAATAAAATCGACATTTTATTTGGTAACTTAAGAAAAGTTACGTAACTTTGTAACCATTATAATTCATAAGTTAAAGCTTAGTAACAACACAAAACATGAACGACTGCATATTACAGATAGAACATGTGAGTAAGGCTTTCGGAAAGAAAATAATACTGAAAGACTGCACGCTGAACATAAAGCGCGGCGAATTTGTGACTATACTTGGTGCATCAGGATGCGGCAAGACAACACTTCTGCGCATGATTGCAGGCTTCGAACAGCCTACCACCGGACAAATCCTGCTTGAGGGAAAGGATATCACACAGATACCACCATACAACCGTCCCATGAACACCGTGTTCCAGAAATATGCCCTCTTCCCTAACCTTACAGTATACGACAACATCGCATTCGGACTGAAGCTGAAGGGCATGAGCGAAGACGAAATAGACCAGAAAGTGCTCGAAGTGCTGAAAATGGTTAGCATGACAGACTATGAAGAACGAGACGTGACATCACTATCTGGCGGCCAGCAGCAGCGTGTCGCTATCGCAAGAGCCATCATCAACGAGCCTCAGGTACTGCTGCTTGACGAGCCGCTGTCAGCACTCGATGCGAAAATGAGAAAAGACATGCAGATGGAACTGAGAGAGATGCATAAGCGTCTCGGCATCACATTCATCTTCGTAACCCACGACCAGGAAGAGGCGCTGACACTATCAGATACTGTTGTCGTAATGGACGACGGAATAATACAGCAGGTAGGGACACCAATGGACATATACAACGAACCGGCTAATCCTTTCGTTGCTAATTTCATAGGCGAAAGCAATATCTTCGATGGTATAATGATTAAAGACTACAACGTAGAATTCATGGGTCTTCCATTCAAGTGCGTTGACGAAGGATTTGAGCCAAATGAGCCTGTGAATGTCGTTATCCGCCCCGAGGACATCTCTCTGCGCGACTATCCAGAGCAGGGACAATGGCGCGGAACAGTGCGTTCATGCATATTCCAAGGCGTGCATTATGAAATTCTGCTTGACTCTCCTGACGGATATGAGATACAGGTGCAGGACTACAACGCATACGAAGTGGGCAGAGAATACGGCCTGACGGTACAGCCTGAAGGCATACACGTCATGAAAGCAGAAAATCTGGAAAACAGAGTGAATGCCACAGTTATTGACACCGACCACATAGAAATGCTTGGCGCACGCTTCTTATGTCAGAAACACGGATTCCTAAAAGACGAAAGCGTGACCGCATCATTCGGCTTCAACATTGAGCTGACCGATAATAAAGAAGACGGAATGACAAGCGGCATCATACGATTCATCCTGTATAAAGGCAATCACTACCACCTGACAGTTGAAACTCCTGACCATCAAAAGATATACGTCGACACGACTGACATATGGGAGACATCTGACACAGTCGGCATAAAGATTCAGCCAGAAGAAATAAGGGTGGACGAATAAACCGCCAAACACGCACAGACAGCAACGGCAAGGAGCTAATATACACTCTGCAAGCTCCTGGCATAAAGCAGGGCATAAGCAGACAGCACCCGCCAAGGATGGCATCGGATTGCTTGCGACAGTCTCTGCAGACATGGTCAGATACCAAGCAATGCGTTGACCGCGACATGCCAGGCACCGCCCCCCCGCATGCCCCATGTTTGTGCAGCAGCAATGCATCTCCATTTAGCATCTAAACGCCAAAACGTTAGTCATGAATAAAATAATACAAGCCTTTTCGCTTGACAACCGAAAGAAATGGGCATGGCCATACATACTCTTCATGGCCATATTTGTAGTCTTGCCGCTACTTCTAATCATATATTATTCACTGATAGACGCAGAAGGACATTTTACGCTACGCAACTTTGAGAAATTCTTTCTGCAGACAGAATCTGTCAACACGTTAGTATATTCCATCGGCATAGCCATGCTTACGACGCTCATTTGCATCATCATCGGCTATCCGGCAGCAATGTTCATGGCGGGAAAAGAATATGACGTGCCAAAGATTCTTGCAGTGCTATTCATTCTTCCGATGTGGATAAATATGCTACTTCGTACTCTGGCGACAGTGGCATTATTCGATTTCCTTACACTTCCACTTAACGAGAATGCGCTGATATTCGGCCTTGTGTATAACTTCCTGCCATTTATGATATTCCCGATCTACAATACTATGCAGAAAATGGACTATCATCTGATAGAAGCAGCGCAGGACCTTGGCGCCAATAAGTGGCAAGTATTCACAAAGGTTGTGCTGCCACTCTCAATGCCTGGCATATATTCAGGCATCGTAATGGTGTTTCTCCCAACCGTATCGACATTCGCTATTGCAGAACTCCTTACACTGAACAACATCAAGCTGTTCGGAACCACAATACAGGAGAATATCAATTCAGGAGTGATGCTCAACTATGGAGCAGCCCTCTCGCTAATTCTTCTCATTCTAATCTGTCTCACCAGTTTCTTCGGCGACGACAATAACCAGGAAGGAGGTACGATATGAGCAATATCAACTGGAAGAAACTGCTGACTCACGGATATCTTTATCTGCTGCTAATCGTTATATATGCTCCAATTCTCATCATCATCATATACTCATTTACAGAGTCGAAGGTGCTGGGAAACTGGACGGGATTTTCTTTCGGACTATACGAAAATCTGTTCTCTGGAACAGCTGACGGTGCCAGTGCGCTATACAATGCACTTGAGAACACCATCATCATAGCGCTCACAGCAGCAATAGTATCAACGATGATGGGCACCGTGGCGGCAATAGGAATACACAATATGCGCGGCGTACAGAAGCGTACTGTGTCGTTTCTGAATAATGTGCCGATGATTAATCCTGACATCATAACCGGTATATCCATATTCCTGCTCTTTGTATTCCTTGGCATTTCGCGCGGCATGTTCACTGTAATATGCTCTCATATAGCATTTTGCACACCATACGTCATACTTTCCGTCATGCCACGTCTTACGAAGATGAACCCTAACATATACGAGGCTGCACTTGACCTTGGAGCCACACCATGGCAGGCTTTCCGCAAGATACTCATGCCTGAGCTATGGCCTGGCATGGTAAGCGGATTCATCCTCTCGCTCACACTCTCCATTGACGATTTCGCTGTGACATTCTTCACAAAAGGAAGCGACGGACTTGAAACCTTATCTACATACATCTACTCTGATGCGAGAAAGGGCGGTCTGACTCCTGAGCTGCGTCCTCTCTCAGCATTAATATTCATCGCTATTCTTCTGCTGCTGATTATAGTCAACATACGCGCTAACAAACAGAAGAAGGAGCTACACCGTAAAAAAGTAAGACACTAAGAAATGAAGATAAACCGAAAAGCCATCCAGATGCTCACTGCCGCAATCCTGTCGTGCATGATGCTGATGACAGCACAGACAGCCGCAGCCGTCAACCGCGACGAGATTCTAAAGGTGTACAATTGGGCAGACTATATTGACGAAGCGCTGATACTTGAATTTGAGAAATGGTATCACCAGCAGACTGGCAAATACATAAACATCGTATATCAAACCTTTGATATAAACGAGACCATGCTCACCGAAATAGAAGTGGGCCATGAAGACTATGACGTCGTCTGCCCTTCTGAATACATCATCGAACGCATGCTGAGCAAGAAGCTGCTGCAGCCTATACGCAAGGATGCCATGAAGCAGACAAACACTCCCCTGTACTTCAACAACGTGTCGGACTTTGCCACAGAGAAGTTTCAGCAGATGGCTCCAAAAGGCTCGAATATAAACGTCTCTGACTATGCCGTAGGCTATATGTGGGGCACCACCGGCTTCATGTATAACAAGAAGTATCTTACAGCCGACGCATTACAGTCATGGGGCGCGCTATATGACCCGCGATACATGGGCAAGATTCTCATGAAGGATGCGTTCCGCGATGTCTACTCATGCCTGATTTGCTACGCCCGATATGACGACATACTGGCAGGACGCATAACAAGAGACGAACTTGTGGGCACTATCTCTACAGAAAACATCATGCTTGTAGAGAACATGCTACGACGCGCCAAGCCGAACATCTTCGGATGGGAGGTCGACTTCGGCAAGGAGACAATGACAAAGGGCAAGGCATGGGCAAACCTCACATGGAGCGGCGATGCAGCCTGGGCAATAGAGGAGGCTCGGGAGGTAGGAGTAGAACTGGACTATCTTGTCCCGCAGGAAGGCTCTAACGTGTGGTTTGACGGCTGGGTGATACCTAAGTATGCAAAGAATCCTGTTGCCGCAAGTTATTTCATCAATTTCATGTGCAAGTCAGAAAATGCCTTGCGCAATATGGAAGAGATAGGCTACGTCTCCGTCATCGGCACGAAAGAGGTGCTTGACGGTATGACAGACGACAGCTTCCCTCCTGTCGACGCCAGCTATATGTTTGGCGATGCAGGCAAGCACGCTCGTCTGAACTATGTCTATTATCCCGACAAAAGCGTCATCGACCGTTGTGCGCTCATGCACGACTGCGGCGCAAAGACTGAGGCTATGGTAGAAATGTGGAGCCGAGTGAAGGGCGATTCGCTCAACGTGCAGATGATTGTCATTATATGCACTGTAATAGGCACCATACTTTTCTTCTATCTTTCAAGAAAATACAGACTATACAGAAGAAAGGTTCACCGCAGAAAACGTCTGGCACTGCTCAGCAAGACAAAATAACGCCGCATAGCGAAAAGAAACAATGAAACAGAAAGTCATAATATCCACCTCTTTAGAGCAGCATCTCGCTGATTCTATCGCAGAAGCAGCACCCGACAGGCTCTTCGTCCTGTGCGACGAGACAACCGCTGACTGCTGCTGGAAAAGAATAAGTCATTTCAGATGCCTGCATGACGCCACCCTTATAACCATCACGCCTGGCGACAGCAACAAAGATATTGAAGCGCTTATAGCCGTATGGGACGCCCTGCAGCGAAATGGCGCCACACGCCACTCCATGCTTATAAACCTGGGAGGAGGCATGGTGACTGACCTTGGAGGATTTGCCGCGTCAGCATTCAAGCGCGGCATACACTTCGTAAACATCCCCACCACACTGCTCTCACTTGTCGACGCCTCTGTAGGAGGAAAGACAGGCGTGAACTTCGGTGGTCTGAAGAACGAGATTGGCGTATTCAACACCGCCGACGCTGTCATTCTCGACACACAATTCCTTAGCACACTGAGCAGCACAGAGATTCGCTCAGGATATGCCGAGATGATTAAACACGGGCTGATAAACCCTGACACCTCCATGCTTGCCTCTCTGCTCCGTTTCGACATAGGCCGTCCAGAGCTCAAGGCTCTGCAGCAGATGGTGGCTGATTCTGTGGCAGTGAAACAGCGCATTGTTGACGCAGACCCTCTGGAGAAAGGGCTGAGAAAAGCCTTGAACCTCGGGCATACCATCGGCCACGCCTTCGAATCATTCGCAATGAGCTACGGCAGACGGACGGCACACACCCAGCAAACTGGGGACACTAACCCGAAGGCTGAGAATAAGGCAGAGGCAAACAGTGCCATCACTCCCATACCGCACGGCTATGCTGTAGCATACGGCATAGTGTGCGAACTGTATCTCTCATGCGTCAAGACAGGATTCCCGCAGGACATAATGCGGCAGACGGCACGCTATATCAACGAATGGTATAGCCGCATGCCTCTGACATGCGACGACTACGACACTCTGTTTGAGCTCATGACACACGACAAGAAGAATACAGCGGGGACAATAAACTTCACACTGCTTTCCAGCGTAGGCGGAATAGAGATTGACCAGACCGCCACACGGGAGGAAATATACGAAGCCCTGGATTTCTACAGAGAAGGTTAAAGCACACATGAAACAAGTAAAAGCAAAGAAACAACTCGGGCAGCACTTCCTTACCGACCTCGGCATCGCACGTCGCATAGCCGATACTGTCGACGCCTGCCCAGACATTCCTGTGCTTGAGATAGGTCCGGGCATGGGAGTGATGACACAATATCTCAAGGAGAAGCCACGCCCTTTCAAGGTTGTGGAGATTGACAGGGAGAGCGTGGCGTATCTTGCAGAACGCTGGCCAGACTTCACGCCGCAGGTCGTCAGCGGCGACTTTCTGCGCATGGACCTCAACGAGGTTTTCGGTGGCAGACAGTTCGTTCTGACAGGCAATTATCCCTATGACATCTCGTCACAGATATTCTTCAAAATGCTCGATAACAAAGAACTCATACCTTGCTGTACAGGCATGATACAGCGTGAGGTTGCGCTGCGCATCGCCTCCGAGCCTGGCACAAAGGCCTACGGCATACTGTCAGTGCTCATACAGGCATGGTATGACACAGAATATCTCTTCACCGTTGACGAAACGGTGTTCAGTCCGCCGCCAAAGGTGAAGTCGGCTGTCATACGCATGACACGAAACGCCGTGACCGACCTCGGCTGCGATGAATCGCTTTTCAAGCGCGTAGTGAAGACAGTCTTCAATCAGCGGCGAAAGATGCTGCGCGTTTCACTGAAGCAGATATTCAACGGCTCCAACCCCGCCTCTGCAGATTTCTTCACACACACGATAATGACAAAGCGCCCTGAGCAGCTCTCCGTACAGCAGTTTGTGGAACTGACCAATATGGTCGACGCTGAACTGAAAAGAAACCGTGCAACGACACTGAACACTTAGCCCTGCTGTCAGACAGCAAAGACGGGCATAGAACACTTAGCGCAAATAAGCATCTTGCTAATAATCCGAGACGACATACAAGATATAGCACAGGCGGAATACGACGCCATCGTAGCATCACTGCCACAATGGCGGCAGGATGTCGTAGCAACATACAGGCACATAGAGGACAGGCGCGAGTCTGCCCTCTCCTTTCATATCCTGCAGCAGGCGCTTGCTGAAGAATACAGCATCAGCAACGTCCGCTTTATAAAAAATGCGCACGGGAAACCATCATTAAAGAATCACGAAGACATCCATTTCAGCATCAGCCATTGCCGCCATGCCGTAGCATGCATCATCAGCAGCCGCCCCGTAGGAGTAGACATCGAACGACTCGGACGATACAAAGAGCGCATCGCACGATACTCTCTCTCTGACGAAGAGCTGGCATCGCTCTATTACGTGAAACACGATGGCATGTCACAAGAAGAATCCGCTGACCTTCAGTTTACCATCCTTTGGACTAAGAAAGAGGCGCTCCTGAAACTCATCGGCACAGGAATCACTGACGACATAACGCAAATACTGCATATGTATGAAGGGCAGGTGAATTTCCGCACGACGATAAACACAGAGAAACGATACGTCTGCACCACAGCAGAATGGACGCTATAGGGCTGCAGCAAACATTTTACTGCAATGAATCATACCGCTCTGACAGTTTGTAAAGGAAAATACATGTTTCCCTTACCATTTCACGACGTTTTCTACAATAAATCAAAAAGCTACTAATGACAAGGTAAAAAGCTACAGATGGAGACGTAAGAAGCTACTTCTTGCACGCTCATTCGCAGCCCTTACACTTTGTAAGCAATACCCTAACCTTTCTGACAATCCAAGCCACTTAGGGCGAAGGCATTTTCTGATGTCTTCGCCCTAAGTGTTTTTTTATCATTATTGGTGTTCGGTAAACGTTTGCTACTCTCAGTAATTTAACTTATTCACTATGCTCCCCTTCTCGAAAAAAAGAAAGCAGAACAAGCATTTTTATATTTTAAGGGTATTGCCCTCTGGGAGTTCTTTTGCTCCTGCGGAGCGTTAAAAGACCTGCCGTCTAATACATAGGGCGTTGCCCTATGCTGACATCTTTTGCCCCTCTGGGGCATAGATTGCCAAGTGTATTAACATTTTCCATGGTTTTACCCGCATGGGCATAACTGACGATTTGAAACTCTCGCCCTGCAACCGACGAACGAAAGGCTACGGTAGGCGACGATGGTCGGGAATGGCAAGAGCAGAACCAAGCTGCTGGGTTACGTCCTGAAAGGGCAGAAGACAATAGCCCAGGGCAAGTGAAGCGGCACCCTGGGTGTCAATGAGAATAGGAAGCCAACGCTCCGCAGGAGCAAAAGAACTCCCAGGGGGCAACGCCCCACGAAAAAGGTTTACCAAACACCAATATCTTATAGGCGAAACACTTCCCGCAGCATACTTCCTCCCCCCTCTTTCGTCAGCTGTACAAAAACGAGAAAGCGAGAGAACGTCTGTACGTTCTCTCGCTCATTTTTTATAGTAGCTAAAAAGCGTGTGCTTACTTAGATGTGTGTGATACGTAAACTGCGTTTACCATCTGCGGACTGCCTTTGTGTGACCCCTTGTTACCACGCAATGTGATAGTATCGCCTACCTTGATGCCTTTGGCAGCAATCATGCCCTTCTTTGCATCGCCCACAGCGCCATAGCCTGGGAGAATGCCGTAGACGTATGTCTCGCCTGAAGCGTCCTTGAGGTAGATATTGCCGTATTCTTCCTTAGCGATGCTTGTAATCTCACCTGTCAACTCGTAGTAGACATCGTTAGAGTCGTCCTTTGTGAGGAAGTCAGCCACTGACACTACCTGGATGGCTGAGTGCTTCTCGAGCACTGCATCTGTCATCTGTGCGTCGCCCTTAAAATCGCCGCGCTTGCCTACGAGAGTAACGAAGTCGCCTACGGTGAGGGTCTTGCCCTGTGCGTCTACACGGTATGCATACATCTCGCCTGTTGCGTCCTGTATCCAGAAGTTGTTGTTATACTTCTCATGGATCTTGCTTACGAGACCTGTCACACGGTACTGGCTGTCGCCTACAGGCGCTGCAAGGAACTCAGAGACGTTGGCAGCAATAATTGCGCCTTTCTGCATGAAGTCTGCTGTGGCAGTGTACTCCTTGCCGTTAGATGTTGTAACGAATGTGATGGTTGACTTGCGGTCGCCGCCAGCGTTTGCTGCTACAGAGAATGTGACTTCTGCATTCTGTCCGAATGTCTTGACAGACTTAACTGTAAGCCAGCTGGCTGGTGACTCTACGCTCACGCCCTCGCCCTTGCATGTGAGGTAAGCAACAAGCTCGCCGCCTTCTTTCTCGATGGTTGATGTTGAGAGAGAGTCGAGCTTGATGAGCGATTTCTCAATAGCGATGACCGTAACGTTTACAAGCTCGATGGTTGAGCCGTAAGTTGCGCGTGGGCCTTCTACTGTCACGATGTCGCCTGCCTCGATGCCAAGGCTTGCAAAGTTCTGCTCTGCGCCAGAGGCGTCGAGTGTGCCATAGATGTAAACAGAGCCTGTCTCGTCTACAACATCATAGTTTCCGTAGAGTGTGTTGGTGAGATTTGTGACTACACCCTTGACGCGGTATGTCACGCCATCAACGCCATTAAGAACCTCGCTTGCCTTTGAGATAGGGAGCTCTACTTTCTCTGTCTGCTGGAGAACATTGATGCGCTGTGTCTCGCCGTTACATTCGAGAAGAACTGTAGCGGTGTTTGTTGATGTAGCGGCGCCCGCTGTGAATGTCACTACGGTCTCGCCCGCTGTGCCGCTCTCTGTCGAGAGTGTCAGCCACTCTGGGATGTCTGTTATCTGCCAGTCGGCAACGGCTCTTACTTTTACGCTGACTGAACCGCCTTCGGCTGGGATGGCAACGTATGACTGTGACACCTGTACAGAGCCGAGCTGTGCCATCTCGTCGTCGCTACAGCTTGTAAAGAGAGCGAATACGGCAGCAAGTGCTGTGAATATATACTTTAGTTTCATATATTATATCTGTGAAATATTAGTTAAAGATGTACTTGATACCAATTGACGCATACCAGCACTGACCAATAGAATGGTTTGGAACGAATGTCTTAACATTGCCATTGATAGCCTTTGGTGTAGAGAATGTAGCATAGCCGTCAGCGTCTACGCCCTCATACTTGAGGATACGTGGGTCTGAGCCGATTGCAGGGTTAAGATACTTGCTTACGCCCCATGAAGAATTGAAGAAGTTAAGTACGTTCTTCATATCAAAGCTGAGCTGGAGCTTGTGGCTTGTCTTTGCAATGTCGAGCTTGAAGTCGTGCTTGTAGCTGAAGTCGATACGGTGTACCCATGGAGAGTAGAGGCTGTATGCTTCTGCATAGTCTCCCTGACGGTTCTTGAGGTAGCTGTTGTTATGAACGTAGTCCATGAAACGTGTCTTATCGTCCTCTGATACAAAGCGGAACTCGCCATTCTCTACCTGTGCGTCTGTCGGCACGTAGATAGCGTCGTAGTTGTAGCCGTCGCTGTTCATGTCATTAACTGTCATGAATGAGTAGTTGTATCCGCCGCGCCATGTCTCATAGATAAGGCTGAAGTGGTTGCCGCTCTTGTCATGTGTTGTGACAGCTGCAACGAAACGGTCTGGAGTTACGTTGATACCGTTGTGCAGCAGGATGTTGTTTGGACCCTGATATGTAGGAACATATGTGAAAGCTGACTCTGCATTTGAACCTGGGAGTGATGTCACCTCCTTAGATACTGTGTGAGTATACGCTGCCATGATGTCCATCCATGGTGTTGGCTGCGCATTAACCTGCACGCTTGCTGACCAGCCATAGCCGCGGCTTGTATTCTCAAGAACGAAAGCCTTTGTACCTGCACGGTAGCCTGCATGGTATATTGGGCGTGCGTCTGCGCCATTGAGATGTGCGAAGCCTCCTACGCTTGGAATACTCCAGTCAGAGATTGAAGCTGCATTGATTGTCTTGTTGAAGATACCCTCAGCTGTGATAGAGAGAGGGAATGATGTTGGGAATGAATAGTCAACAGCAAGTGATGTCTTCCATACCTGAGGCATCTTAAAGTCTGGGTCTACGCCGCAGATTGACGATGGCTTAGCACCTTCCTCTGGTGTGATGTCATAAGGGAAGATGTTCTTACCTTCAGCGTTTGTCATGCCAAGAAGCTTGTCGAGAAGTGCCTGTGTTGTAGGACGGCCGTTGGCGTCAACTACAAGACCGCCAGCGAAGTCTGACATAGAATAGCCAAGCTTCTTGCCGTTAGCATCGTTCAGCTGTGCCTGATACTGCACCATACCGCCGTTTGTTGGCATGTTAGTGAAGAATACAAGTGGCAGACGGCCTGAGAACAGACCTGTACCGCCGCGAACCTTCAGGCTCTTGTCGCCGAATACGTCCCATGTGAAACCTACACGTGGAGAAACTGTGAGTGAGTTGCCTGGCCACTTGCCTGTGTCGATATGACGGCAGCCGTCAACGTGCTCGTCTGGGTTGAGTGCGTCATGAGCCTTGCCGTAGTTGAGGGCGAGGATGGCGTTGTTTGTCATAAGGTCTGAGTTGTTGAAGAACAGACCATCGAAGCGAAGACCGTATGTCAGCTTGAAGTCCTTTGTGATGTTCCACTCGTCCTGACCATAGATGCCAGCCTTGTTGAACTGCACGCGAGCTGCAGGATTTGTCTCACCGCCATAGCCGTATGTAAGACAAACTACCTGAGGAGCTGCGCCTGTGAGGAAGTCGTTAAGGCTCTTATAACGATAGTAGCCTGTACCATTACGCATATAAGAGTTGTCTGCCATCTGGTGCTCGAAGCTCAAACCTGCAGTAATCTTATGGTTGTCAAGGTAGAATGTCATGTCATCCTTGATATTCCATACAGTGTTGTGAACAGCATTGTTGTATGTGAACAGCTCGTAGCCGAGAGCCATGTAGTTGTCTGTACCATCAGCGTCAGTCTTGCCGTCTACACCCTTCTGGCCACCGTCAAGGATATCAATGAATGGGAACTCTGAAGAATCAGAAGAACGGATGTCGTCAAGCTTTGACCAAGTTGCAAGGAACTGGTTAGAGATGTTATCTGTCAGACGGCTGTTGAGGTCGAATGAGAGTGTGTGTACATTGTTGTCCTGTGCATACATTGAGTTTGCAAAAGACATTGAGTAGAGTGATGTACGATAGTTTGCTGCACGTGTGCCGCCGTCCATAGAAGTACCGTTAGGAGAGCTCCAGCGGCGGTTCTTGGTGTAGTTGTAACGAAGTGCAAGACGATGCTTGTCTGTTATGTTCCAGTCAATACGTGCAAGGAGCTTGTAGTTGCTTTCGTCAGCAGGGAAGTTTGTATATGAACCAGTGTCATATCCGTACTTGTTCTTAACGAAATCAGAAACTGTCTTGAGGTCTGAGAGCTTTGTACGTGAGATATAGTTGTCTGCATCGCCTACGCCGTTCTCTGAACCACGCCAGCGGTTAGCAATTGTCGGAGTCTTGACCATTTCGCCGTTAACGAAGAAGAAGAGCTTGTCCTTGACAATTGGGCCGCCGAGTGTAAAGCCGTATGTTGTCTGCTGGTCCTTAGCACGTGCGCCGCCAATCTGCTCACGCTCAATAGCATCGCCACGCATATTCTCATTCTTATGATATATGTATGCAGAGCCCTTGAATGTGTTAGTACCAGACTTGGTGATTGCGTTCACGCCACCGCCGATGAAGTTTGTCTGACGAACATCAAATGGAGAAATAACAACCTGCATCTCCTCGATAGCGTCGATAGAGATTGGGTTGCCACCGCCAGGGAGGTTGTCGCTAAGACCGAAGTTGTTGTTAAAGTTAGCACCGTCGACAGTGAAGTTGGCTGTACGACCGTCAGCACCAGCGAATGTCATGCCGTTGCCGCCATAAGGAGAGAGGCGTGTGTAGTCTGTAATACTACGTGTTACAGAAGGCATGTTAAGAATCTGTGCATTAGAAATGTTAGTAGAAGCACCTGTCTTCTCTGATGTGAACTTTGTGTTTCTTCCAGTCACAACAACCTCACCGAGAAGCTCTGTATCTTCACTCATTGAGGTGTTGAGATTGTAAGTCTCACCAAGCTGAAGTGTCACTCCACTAACAACCTTTGTTTCATAACCGATGTACGAGATAGTTACCTCGTATGGTCCGCCAACACGCATACCGTTGATAGCGAACATACCTGTGGCATTTGACACAGCGTTGTAACGTGTCCCAGAAGGCTTATGAACCGCCTCGATAGTAGCACCGATAACGTCCTCGCCATTAGCAGAGACCTTGCCCGCTAAGCTTGATGTAGTAATCTGCGCAATTGCAGAGGTAACTACCATCATAATCATAGCTACAAGAAGAATAATCTTTTTCTGCATAACTTTTTAGAAAATGTTAATTAAAATAAGGGTTAAATTATAAAAATGTATATTATTCTGAGTGCAAAATTATATAAAAAATTCCATATAAGAGTTACAAACGCATTAAATTATTGACCTATATTGACTAATATCAATACTTTTATGCAATATTACGCTTTAGAATGGCAAACCAACCGAGAAATGGAAGGCGAAATCACGCGACAAATCAGGATGAAAGATAGGATAATGCTCCTTGCTGTTATTGTATACTGGATTAACGGCCTTCATTCCTGCATCGAATCTCAATATGAAATAATTGAAATTAAGTCTTAGTCCTACTCCATATGCAACCGCAAGCTGTTTGTAGAATTCATTGAATCTGAATTGACCTCCTGGCTGACTTTCATAATTACGTATTGTCCATATGTTTCCCGCATCAATGAATGCTGCTCCGTAGAACTTCCAGAACAGGAAAGTGCGGTATTCAACATTAAGATCCAGTTTTATGTCACCTGTCTGGTTAATAAAGTCTATTCGTCCGTCATTTCCTCTGTATGAGCCTGGTCCTAATCCTCTGACGCTCCATCCTCTGACACTGTTTGCGCCACCAGAGAAATATCTTTTTTCAAACGGAAGAACCTTGCTGTTGCCATACGGGTATGCTATTCCGAGCCCGCCATGCAGCACCAATTCTGATGTCGGTGAAAGTTTTATCATGTGAGAGGCGTCAATATCCGCCTTGACATACTGCGCATAGGCTATATTAAATAATGTGTTCTGCCCGTCGTCATTTTTTCCGAAGAGACTTAACGTAGAGAATGCACTGAGCAAATTGCCTGCTGTTTCAAAGTTAACCTTAAGCGCATTAATGCCATTATTATATACCAGCCCAAGTCCGATCTTCATTATGAAAAGGTCTTCATAGTTATATCGCAGGATAGCATTGTGATTTGACTCTGATTCGAGATAATCCTTTTTGAACGTCTCTGAAATCCATGGCATATAAATATAGTTAAGGTCAAGGACATCAAGAGTATACCTTGTATGATGATTTGGCTCCGCCCATTTATATTTCCATGCGGCAGAGAACATTCGCCTATGGAATTCAGGACGATTCTGCAGGTTATACGCTACACTAAGTTCACTTGTAGACAGGATACTTCTCTTAAAAGTATGAGATATGAAAGGGAAGAGGAATCTTGGGAACTCCAATTTCGACTCCACACCATACTCCATATAATCCTTATTCTTGTATCCATCCAGCCCTGTTATAGCCTCGTATGCGCCACGGAATTGCAGAGAGAAAGTCTCTGAACCACGGAACAAATTACGATTCTCATATACAACAGACAATGCTGCTCCTAAGTCTCCGGCAGTATTAGTGCCCTCTGGCTGTATAGAAATGGAATTCGGTTTCCTTGGCGACAGCTGTATGTCACAATCCAAGAACCTTCCGCCTATCGTATCAATAATCTCATTAAACCTGATGTTAGTGTACTTCAAGGCATTCAGCCTGGCATATTTCTGATAAGTCTGCTGCAACGCCTCCGCATCATAAGGCATGTGTTCCTGAAGCATGGTGTTCTCTGCAAGCACACTGTTTCTCAATGGTATCCTTGCATACCCCTTGTCTGTATGATATTCTATGCTGCGAATAGTATAGCATGGATGCTCCGTCTCCTCTGCTCTGCTGTTTGCCCGATACGGGAAGAGCTGCAAAGTGATGTCTACAGTTTTTTTCCCTGGAACCGTATCCGCTATGAACCGAATGAAGTCCTTATTAAACTTATAATATCCCTCATTCTGCAACAAGGCGCTGATGCTGTTGCGCTCATTATTTAAATCAGCCACAGAGAAGCGCCTTCCGCCTTCCAATGTGAAATGATGCTTAGCATTAAGTATGGAATCAATACGCACATCACGAATATCATAACTGATGCTGTCAATATAATAAGGTTCGTGAGGCTGCAAGAAATACGTCACCTCGCATTGCGGATTACGTTTTTTCAACGTTTTTGGCTTTATATGGCTCATCGCTATAACCTTAGCATCGAGATATCCGTTATTAGCGAGTGCAGAAGCGAGGTCACGGCATGACAGTGATGTCTTCAGAGTATCATACGCTATATGCTTACGCTTGCCACCCTCCAGTCCTGGCAGCTGATGTACGTACGGCATAAGGTGCTGGGTATTTATGTCAGGATTCTCTGACACAATCTCCACTTTCTTTAATTCAATCTGCCCTTCCTCAAGATACTCCTTTGTAGCACAAGAAGTGGTTATTGCAGCGACAAGCACGACAAAGCATATCCGCCCTGCCCTCGCAGTGCGGAAAATCAGCTTGAAGATATTAAGAAAATGAATCATTTCAAAATACTTTTATGCCCGTCAGAGATACTGTTTACATACAGCTATTCCTCTCTCTGACAGGCATATTCTGTTATTTGCCCTGACGCTTTGTCAATTCCATTACGTTATCAAACATGCTTATGCGATAGACTTGCAAGGACATTACTTCTTCACAAGTCTTGCAGCATTGCGAATCTCATACTTTATCTTTTTGTCTGTCTGTGGCTTCTCGAACGTTCCGTCAAGAATAAGTATCTTCGCTTTCGCATTCTGAGGCACAGCATCCACAGCCTCCTGCAATGTCATATAGTTTCCACGCCCCTGTTCTGACACGACATAATCATAATGTCTGATATATTTCTTCAGTTCAGGCACTTCCTCACCGACAGCATCAATAAGGAGCGCAGCAATAGTGCGTGCACCGTAGACACTGTAATGAGTATTGTCACGACGTCCGTCAGGAATACTTGCAACCTCGCCCGGCTTCAACCAGACATGCAATTTGCGTGAGCCCACCACTCCATGGTCCTGCTCCATAATCTTGCTAATGTGTGTAGCATCTATGAAGGGCACGCCAAGCCGCTTTGCCACTAAGCGCGGTGCAACAGTATAATCGCCATGTACGGTATAATGTGTCGGGACGAGATATTCCGTATTGACCATCTCGTCGCCATATTTTGTGTCGCGCAGAGTCTCGTCGTCAGCTCCCTCCGCACCAGCACCAGCTGCTGTGACATTCTTCTGGACAGCCGCCTTTCTCTGATCAAAGAAATTTCGTCTTTCCACACAATTAAAGAGAACAGGTATGCCGCCCTTTTCACGAGTCTCACGCACATAAGTCTCCAGCATTTCATCAAACGTTGACCCTGGGTCTGTGTGCCTGATACTATTCGGCTTATCAAGTTTCTCGTCATTATGTCCGAACTGTATAAAAACATAGTCGCCTGGCTTAATCCTTTCCATAACCTTATCCCATAGTCCTTCGTTACGGAATGAGACAGACGATCTGCCGTTACGTGCATGGTTATCCACTATGATGTCTTCTGTAAAGAATCCCTGCAGCACCATGCCCCATCCACGCTCTGGCGACCCCTTTGAAATGTCTTTGTCTGCCATTGTTGAGTCGCCAATCATGAAGATTGTAGTCTGTTTTTTTGATGAAGTCATGCACATCACCATCATAAGCGCGATGGCAAGAACGGTAGCAATTCTTTTCATTATGCTTTTATAGTATTAATAAGTTGTTCTGGTGTTACCAATTGCTGCTCACCGGTAGTCATATTCTTCAGCATCACCTTACCCTCTGCCATTTCGTTATCACCGGCAAGAGCGACAAAAGGAATATTCTTGGCATTGGCATACGACATCTGTTTCTTCATCTTCACAGTGTCAGGATACATCTCTGTACGTATGCCAGCCTTTCTTGCAGCAACCGCAATAGGCATACTGTATGCAGTCTCCTTTTCTCCGAAGTTAATGAAAAGCAGCTGTGTGGCGTTGACAGCCTCCTTTGGATACAGGTCAAGCTGGTTCAGCACATCATATATGCGGTCTGCACCGAATGAGATGCCCACGCCAGAAAGTCCTGGCAGTCCGAATATTCCTGTAAGATTATCGTATCGTCCGCCACCTGTGATGGAACCAATCTGGACATCGAGCGCCTTCACCTCGAATATTGCGCCAGTGTAATAATTCAGTCCTCGTGCAAGAGTCAGGTCGAGTTGTATTTCATTATCAAGCGTTCCCTTCAGCGCGTCAAGTATGAACTGACATTCCTCTACGCCTTTCAGTCCTGTCTCACTTGCAGCGAGCACCTCTCTAATAGTCTGCAGTTTATCATCATTCCCGCCTTCGAGCATGATAATCGGCTGAAGTTTCTCTATCGCCTCCTCCGATATACCCACCTTACGCAGCTCCTCATTGACAGCATCCAGCCCAATCTTGTCGAGCTTATCTATTGCTACAGTGATATCAACTATCTTTTCTGCTTCTCCGATTACCTCTGCAATGCCAGTAAGAATCTTGCGGTTATTAATCTTAATCTGTACACGTATTCCGAACTTTGAGAACACAGTGTCAACAATCTGCATAAGCTCTACCTCGTTAAGCAGCGAGTCAGAGCCTACCACATCAGCATCACACTGGTAGAATTCGCGGTATCTGCCTTTCTGAGGGCGGTCAGCTCGCCATACTGGCTGTATCTGATAGCGTTTGAAAGGCATCTGCAATTCCTCTCTGTGCTGCACTACATAACGTGCGAATGGTACTGTAAGGTCATACCTCAGTCCTTTCTCGCAGAACTTAGCCGCAAGGCGCTGGGTTGATGTAGACGCAACTTCCTCAGCTGTCATGCCGTGAAGGAAATCGCCAGAGTTAAGTATCTTGAACAGCAGTTTGTCTCCTTCCTCGCCATACTTTCCCATCAGCGTAGACAGATTCTCCATTGCAGGAGTCTCAATCTGCTGGAATCCATACAGTGCGTACACCTCACGTATAGTGTCAAATATATAGTTACGCTTCGCCATTTCTACTGGTCCGAAGTCGCGTGTACCTTTTGGTATACCTGGTTTCTGTGCCATAATAAAGTTTTTTGCACGACACCATCCGGGATGCCATGCTCCCATGCTGTCATGCTACAGTAATATTATAGAAAGCAAAAGACCAATCAGGAGCCGCCCCTGATTGGCATAGCTTATTTATCGTATAATTGTCTGGTCGCGGTCTGGGCCGATTGATATGACAGTTATCGGAGTCTCCAGCTCTTTCTCGAGGAAAGCGATGTAATCCTTAAACTGCTGCGGGAATTCCGCCTCACTTGTATAGCGTGTCATATCAGTCTGCCATCCTGGCAGCTCTACGTATACAGGCTCTATACCCTTTTCTATGTCGTAAGGGAAATTGCGTGTCTCAACGCCATTCACCTTATATGCCACACATGCCTTGATTGTAGCAAACGTGTCAAGCACATCGCTCTTCATCATGATAAGCTGTGTTACGCCGTTTACCATTATAGAATAGCGCAGCGCAACGAGGTCAATCCATCCGCAACGGCGCTCTCTGCCTGTCACAGCGCCATATTCATGACCGATGTCACGCATCTTCTGACCTGTCTCGTCAAACAGTTCTGTAGGGAACGGACCAGCACCTACACGTGTACAGTAAGCCTTCATTATACCGAACACCTCGCCTATCTTGTTAGGGCCGATGCCGAGTCCGGTGCATGCGCCTGCACATATAGTATTGCTTGAGGTTACAAAAGGATATGAACCGAAGTCCACATCGAGCATAGTGCCCTGTGCGCCCTCTGCAAGAATAGTCTTGCCATCCTTAAGGATTCCGCCAATCTCATGCTCAGAATCTACAATCTGGAAATTCTTCAGGTATTCTACACCTTCCATCCATACACGCTCGGTCTCTGCAAGCGCCTCCTTATCATAAGCGAATCCCAGCGATTCGAGGATTCCTATATGACGTGCCTTGCGAGCAGCGTACTTCTCTTCGAAGCCATCAAGTATGTCTCCTACACGGAGTCCGTTGCGTGATGTCTTGTCTGTGTATGTAGGACCGATGCCCTTGCCTGTTGTTCCCACCTTGTCCTTGCCCTTCTGCGATTCATACGCTGCATCAAGCAGACGGTGTGTAGGCATGATCAGATGAGCCTTCTTTGATATATGCAGTCGCTCAGTCAGCGAATGACCGCTCTTCTCCAGCTCCTTCGCTTCTCCCATGAAGAGGTCTGGAGCAAGCACCACGCCATTACCAATGATATTGACCTTGCCACCTTGGAATATACCTGACGGAATAGAGCGGAGAACATACTTCTGTCCTTCAAATTCAAGTGTATGTCCTGCATTCGGACCGCCCTGGAAACGAGCTATCACGTCATACTTCGGTGTCAAGACATCAACAACCTTTCCTTTTCCTTCATCGCCCCACTGCAATCCCAGCAGGACATCTACTTTTCCTGTACTCATTTAATTTGGATATATATTATGTATTGTTTTCACTTGCACATATTCGCTACAAAGTTAGCAAAAATATCTGACACACGAGCAAATTTGCATTATAATTTTATATATTTTATAATAAGGAATATCATGACGCTGTTTTTTCTGCCTGTCATATCAGCCGCAGCCAGGGAGTGACACGGCTGTTTGCATACACCGGCAGGATAATGCGCCTTACACTTTCAACTGGCATAACCTTTCCTTTACACAGCCCACTCCTGAGCATGTCATAATAGGACAAAATATGCATCATAGCCGTCACACACGCAATACAGAAGTAGTGGAGCCACCGCAACCATCAAAAGAAATAGCCGGACACCATCTGCTATACTGTTGATAATCAAGGATTAAAAAGCAAATACATACAGCAGAAATCACACATAGCGACTACGCGCATTGCAAGAAGCAGCATCTTGCGTTCCAAGAAGCAGTGTTTGGCATGCCTAAAAGTAGCATTTGACACGCCAAGAAGTAGCCTTTCACGACACGGTACATAAAAAGCGGGAATATCATCTATGCAAACGCACGGACTAACTACCCATAACACCCTGTGTACATGAAAGTTACACAAAAGCACAAACCAGACCTATGGGATTCCGGCACGTATATTTACATGGACGCAATTTGCTCTGCAAAATATTCCGGTTGAATATCCGTAAAGCGTACAACATTAAGGATTATAAAACAAAGCAACACAGTCTGTTACATCAAAAAGGAGATTTTATCACGAAGGACAATGGGGGACACTTTTCCAGCGGCAGCATGCAACATGCCAATAGGACATTATTGACACGTAAAAAAGTGCGGGAAAAGAACCTGCATCCCGTATCTTAGCGCCTTGATACGAGAGCTACGGACTGCCATAATATTCACACAAGGATGCCTGACGCTAAATCTCAACTTCTATCTGCATGCCGTCATAAGCAAAGCGGAAACCCTCCGGCAAGCGCGAGCATGCTTCGTCATGGAATCCTATCTCATGAGTGACATGCACAAAATATGTTTGTTTCGCACCAATACTCTTTGCGAAAGCCACCGCCTCGTCAACGAGCATGTGCGCATCATGATTGTCTGTAAAACGAAGAGCATTGACAACAAGGGTTTCTACTCCGCAAAGACACGCCTTGTCTCTCTCGCTAATAGTCTTCATGTCTGTTATATACGCCAGCTTTCCGAAGCGATAGGCGTATATAGGAAGACTTTTATGCATAACAAAAAACGGCATCACCGGTATATCACCAACATATATTGGTTTATAGGGGTCAGCTACATGGAGGTCTATTCTCGGCACTCCTGGATATTTTTCCTCCGCAAAGACATAAGGCATGGTATGGTGCAAGGCTTCGGCTGTCGCCTCGTTGGCATACACGTCAATATCTCCGAATGTGCAGAACGGGCGCAAATCGTCTAATCCGCCTACATGGTCATAATGTATATGGGTCAGCAGCACTCCGTCAATTCTGCGGAACGGCTGGTGCAGCATCTGCTGGCGGAAGTCTGGCCCGCAATCAATCAGCAGACGGCTGTCTGCGCTTTCAATCATTGCCGAACACCGCATCCTGCTGTCTTTCGGGTCATTGCTGCAGCAGACCTTGCATTTGCATCCTATCACAGGAACTCCGTTAGACGTGCCCGTGCCAAGAAATATCAATTTTACCTTCACGATTCTCTATACAAAATTCACCTCCGGGTGTATATCTATACCAAATTTCTCCTTCACATCACGGCAAACGGCATCACTGAGCGCAATAATGTCGGCACCCTGTGCACCACCTTTATTTACCAGGACAAGAGCCTGCTTTGAGTGAACGCCTGCCTTTCCAAGCACTCGCCCTTTCCATCCGCACTGGTCAATCAGCCATCCTGCTGGTATCTTCACCTTGCCCTCGCCCGCTTGATAATGAGGCATGCCGGGGTATTTTGCTGCCAGCTGTTCGTAAAAAGCCGCGTCTACAACAGGATTCATGAAGAAACTTCCTGCGTTGCCCTCTACTTTTGGGTCTGGAAGCTTTGCGTTTCGTATTCCGATTATCACATCACGCACATCACGCGCTGTAGGGACAGAGATGCCACGGCTGTCTAACTCTGCCTGTATATTGCCATACGACGTATGCGGAACGAATGTTTTTGACAGACGGTATGTCACGTGTGTAATGACATACTGCCCCTTCCATTCATCTTTGAATCTGCTGTAACGGTATGAATAATTACACTCTTCTGCCGTAAAGACGCGAGGTTCGGCTGTAGCTATGTCCAGAGCTTCTATGCTATGTATAATATCCTTAGCCTCAACACCATACGCTCCTATGTTCTGGACTGCAGAGGCTCCGACATCACCTGGTATTATAGAGAGATTTTCTGCTCCATACCAGCCGTTTGAAACAGCATGCTCCACTACATCATCCCAGCACTCGCCACTGCCGCAGCGCAGCAGCACGCTGTCTCCGCAGTCAGCAGCCTCCATGCCACGAATAGCGGAATGAAGCACCGTGCCATCGAAACGCTTGGTCAAGAGCAGATTACTGCCACCGCCAAGTATGAGAAGCGGACCATCAGAGGGTATTAACGACAACAACACCTTACGGAGTTCGTCGACTGTATCGAACGATATATATCGCCGACACGTCTCTTCTATTCCGAAGGTGTTGTCATTCAATAGGTTATAATCCTGTATATCTATCATAATATATCTGCTATGTCATAAGGTGGAGATAATACCACACGCTCCTTAACAGGAAGAATCGGGAGGGAAAAGCCTGTGTGCAGGGAGACGGTGAAGCTACACAACCAGCTTGACAAGCACATAACCGCTGTCTTTCTTGCTGAATGTCAGCTCTATCTCAAAACCATTAGCTATTCCGCGGATAACAAGTATGCGGTCGTCTCCATGAGGAACAACGTCGCCATAGACAATATTATATATCTTTCCCTGCGGCAACTCGGGGGCGAACATCGACACCTGCTCTGGCATTATGAAGCCCTCCATACGCATAAAATCATCATCGGGGTCTGGGCCAGAGAACTCTACGTTCTCCGCCATGTGCTCCATACGGTAGATGGAATCACGCATAAACTTGTCACAGAACGAGTAGAACTCGCCATTAGGATGGTCTGTCAGAGGCACATTCGATATGGACTGCAGCATCCAAAGCCCATTCACTCGGTTAAAGACGTGCTGACGGACAGAAGCAGCAGGCAGCTGCACCTTCTCGATTACCACATGACCGACCTTGGTGTCCTTAGCTGTTTCTATTTCATCTGCACGGCTCATGACAAGAGTATAGAACCCCTGCTGCATGAAAAATGTGTCAAACGTCCAATCCTGACGCTTAACTTCAGTAACCACACCGTTATCATTGACCGTCAGAGGAAACTGTATGCGCTGAAGCTGAACACTCTTATTTCCGGCAAAATTGAAAATGAAGTCATCGAAAAGCTCATCGGCCGACTTCGGCATCGGTGCCTCCTCAATGGGCACATCCTGTATATCTTCGGCTATCGTATCGCCGGATAACGTGTCAGCAATAGTATCTGCCACTTCTGTTTTCTTCTCCGTACAGCCTGTGGCGCACATCATCATAAACACAACGGCAAATACCGCAAGATAAACGAAGAGTCGCATATTATTTCCTTTATTCATCAACATTTAACTGCAAAATTACAACTTTATTTTAATTTATTACATTTTTCGAGGAAAAATTATTAATTTTGTACCGAAATTACAAACAAATGCAATTATGATACTCGAGAAAATAGAAAGTCTCCGTGAAGAGATTGAAAACCTTACAGCAAGAAACGCAGCTGAAACAAGCGAGCTTTACGCAAAATATCTAAGCAAGAAAGGACAAATAACTCTGCTGATGGCTGAGTTCAGAAACGTGCCTGCTGAAATGAAAAAAGAAGTGGGCATAAAGATAAACCAGCTGAAACAACTGGCTACAGAGAAGATAAACGAACTGCAAAACGCTAATACTGTCGATGAGAACGAGACGGGGGATATCGATCTTACACGTACTCCATATCCTATAGAACTGGGCTCAAGACACCCTCTCACAATCGTCAAGAATGAGATAATAGACATTTTCCAGCGCATGGGATTCACTCTGGCTGACGGCCCAGAGGTTGAGGATGACCTGCACGTGTTCACAAAAATGAACTTCGCAGCAGACCATCCAGCACGTGACATGCAGGACACATTCTTCGTAGAACAGTCAAAACTGAACGATGTGACAAAGAACATCCTGCTGCGCTCACACACATCAAGCGTGCAGGCTCGTGTCATGGAAACTTCACAGCCTCCTATCAGAGTAATATGCCCAGGTAGAGTGTACCGCAACGAAGCTATCACAGCCAGAGCACACTGTTTCTTCCATCAGATAGAAGGACTATACATAGACAAAAATGTATCATTCACCGACCTCAAGCAGGTTATGCTGACATTCGCACAGGAATTGTTCGGCGCAGGAACGAGCATACGTCTCCGCCCTTCATACTTCCCATTCACAGAACCATCAGCAGAAATGGACATCTCATGCCACATCTGCGGAGGCAAAGGATGCGGATTCTGCAAGCACACAGGATGGGTGGAAATCCTTGGATGCGGAATGGTAGACCCTAACGTCTTGGAACTCTGCGGCATTGACAGCACCGTATACAGCGGATATGCCTTCGGACTTGGTGTAGAGCGTATCACCAACTTGAAATATCAGGTATCTGACCTCAGAATGTTCTCAGAGAATTACACGCCATTCCTCAAGGAATTTGAAAACGCATATTAATAAACACATAATAGCAGAGACATACACAGAATGATTACAGTTACGAACTTAGCCATCCAATTCGGCAAAAGAGTACTTTACAAAGATGTAAACATAAAGTTTACCAACGGAAACATTTACGGCGTGATTGGTGCTAACGGTGCAGGAAAATCTACACTCCTGCGCGCTATTTCTGGCGAACTGGAGCCTAACAAAGGCACAGTGGAGATGGGACCAGGCGAGAGACTCTCTGTGCTTGAGCAGGACCACTTCAAGTACGACCAGTACACCGTAATGAACACCGTGCTCATGGGACACCAGCCCCTCTGGCAGAACATGCAGGAGAAAGAGGCTCTATACATGAAAGCAGACTTCAGCGACGAGGATGGTGTGAAGGTTGCAGAATTGGAAGAGAAGTTTGCTGAACTCGGAGGATGGACTGCCGAGAGCGATGCTGCACAGCTTTTGCAGAACCTGGGCATAGCAGAATCACTGCATCAGAAAATGGTGGGCGAACTGTCAAACACAGAAAAAGTGCGTGTCATGCTTGCAAAAGCACTCTTCGGCAACCCTGACAACCTGCTTCTCGATGAGCCGACGAACGACCTTGACCTTGATACCGTAAGATGGCTGGAGGAATATCTTTCAAACATCGAGCAGACTGTACTTGTCGTATCGCATGACCGTCACTTCCTCGACGCCGTATCTACACAGACCGTCGATATCGACTTCGGAAAAGTAACAGTATTCTCTGGCAACTATTCTTTCTGGTATGAGTCAAGCCAGCTCGCACTCAGACAGGCTCAGAACCAGAAGGCAAAGGCTGAAGAAAAACGAAAAGAGCTTGAAGAATTCATCAGACGATTCTCTGCCAATGTGGCTAAATCTAAGCAGACCACATCAAGAAAGAAAATGCTTGAGAAGCTTAACGTCGACGAGATCCAGCCTTCTACACGTAAATACCCTGGCATCATATTCACTATGGAGCGCGAGGCAGGCAACCAGATCCTTGAAGTTGAAGGATTGAAAGCTGTAGAGGAAGACGGAACAGTGCTTTTCGACAATGTCAGCTTCAATATTGAGAAAGGGCAGAAAACTGTCTTTTTGTCACACAACCCTAAAGCCATGACTGCTCTCTTTGAGATTATCAACGGAAACAGAGAGCCACAGGCTGGTACATACAAATGGGGAGTGACTATCACAACAGCATATCTCCCGCTCGACAATACTAGCTTCTTCCAGAGTGACCTGAACCTTGTAGACTGGCTTAGCCAGTTCGGACCAGGCAATGAGGTTGCGATGAAAGCATTCCTCGGACGAATGCTGTTCAAGCAGGAAGAGGTAGAAAAGAAAGTAAACGTGCTTTCCGGTGGAGAGAAAATGCGATGCATGATAGCAAGAATGCAGATGAAGAATGCAAACTGTCTTATACTTGACACTCCTACCAACCACCTTGACCTTGAGTCAATTCAGGCTTTCAACAATAATCTTGTATCATTCAAGGGAAACATCCTGTTCGCATCACATGACCATGAGTTCATTAATACTGTGGCAGATCGTATCATCGAGCTGACTCCAAACGGAACAATAGACAAGCTCATGACCTATGATGAATATATCTACGACGAACAGATAAAGGAACAGAAGGCAAAACTATATGACAAATAAATTTTGGCACAGACTTTGTAAGAAGACAAGGCGAAACCAAAAGAAAACAATTATGACAGACAAGAACAAGAATATAAACGAGGAGCCCCAGAAAGAAACTGGGGCTCCTGTTAATGAAACAGAGCAGCAGGCTGAGAATGCCGCAAACACAGAAGAAACTGTGACAGAACAGAGTGTTGAGGATAACACAGAAAACGCAAACGAACAGGAATGCGCCGAGCAAGAGGAAGAGAAAGACCCGTTAGCGACTGCACTTGCAGAAATAGAGGAGCTGAAAACTCAGATGCTATACAAGCAGGCTGAATTTGACAACTTCCGCAAACGTACTATTAAAGAGAAGGCCGACCTTATCCTCAATGGCGGAGAAAAAACAGTAAAAGCTATCCTGCCTATACTTGACGACTTTGAGCGTGCAATAGCACAAGCAGAGAAGTCTGACGATGTCAACTCCATCAAAGAAGGCATGGAACTGATATTCAAGAAGTTCATGAAAACACTTGAAGGACAGGGCGTGCAGAAAATAGAAACTGCTAATCAGGAATTCAATACTGACTTCCATGAAGCAGTCGCATTAGTTCCAGGCATGGGAGATGATTACAAGGGAAAGGTTATCGATTGTGTTCAGACTGGCTATACACTGAACGACAAAGTGATACGTCATGCCAAAGTGGCAGTAGGACAATAAATCACAGACATCTACCCGCAACACATTATTATATATAAATGTGTAACTCGGGGATGCAGACACGCAACATACAATTACCAACAAGAATCCTGGACAATCAGGAATAAAAGCGAAACACGACCTATGGCAAAGCGCGATTACTACGAAGTGCTTGGCGTACAGAAGAACGCAGGTGCTGACGAGATAAAAAAAGCATACAAGAAAATGGCCATAAAGTATCACCCAGACCGTCAGAACGGAAAGAGTGATGCAGAGAAAGCTGACGCAGAAGAGAAATTCAAAGAGGCAGCTGAAGCCTATAGTGTGCTTTCTGATGACACAAAAAGACAACAATACGACCAGTTCGGATTTGACGGACCGAAGATGGGAGGAGGATTCGGCGGAGGAGGATTCGGCGGATTTGACATCAACGACATCCTCAACAATGTATTTGGCGGAGGATTCAATTTCCGCAGCGGTGGCTTTGAGGACTTCTTTGGTGGCGGAGGCGGCGGTCAGCGCAATCGTGCTGTACACCAAGGCTCTGACTTAAGGCTTAAAGTTCGTCTCTCCCTACAAGAGGTTTCTACTGGTGTGACAAAGAAATTCAAAGTTCGCAAGGACGTGAAATGCACACATTGTAATGGAACCGGAGCCGAAGGCAATTCACAACCAGAAACATGTAGCACATGTCATGGTTCTGGATACGTATTAAGAACACAGCAGTCATTATTCGGAATGATGCAAACCCAGAGTCCATGTCCTGACTGTCATGGTGAAGGAACCATCATAAAGAATAAGTGTAACCACTGTCATGGCACGGGAATCGTCAAGGGCGAGGAGGTTATAGAGGTAGAAATACCTGCCGGAGTACAGGACGGCATGGTTGTCACCATACCAAACAAAGGTAATGCTGGCGCAAAGAACGGCATTAGCGGAGACATCCAGGTGTTCATAACAGAAGAGCCAAATGACACATTCGTAAGAGATGGCAACGACATACGCTACAATCTGCTGCTCGATTTCCCTACAGCAGCACTTGGTGGCAAAGTGGAAGTTCCTACCATTGACGGAAAGAAATTAGCCGTAACTATAGAACCAGGCACCCAGCCTGGAAAATCTCTACGTCTGAGAGGCAAAGGCTTGCCAGCCGTAAAAGGTTATGGCTACGGTACCGGCGATATGGTGCTGAACATCTCAATATACGTACCGAAGACCTTGTCAAAAGAAGAGAAGAATGCTCTTGAGGCCTTCAGAGGCTCTGACAATTTCAAAGGCGACAACGCAACAAAGCGTACAATATTCGAGAAATTCCGTAGTTATTTTAACTAAGACATCAATTTAGACAATCCCTATCCCATAATAATAAATGCAAATACTTCTATGGAAATCCGCATTTATTATATTTAGAGATAGGGATTGTTTCGTTTATTAATACAGAATGCGAAACATGACATACAAAGAGACAATAGACTACCTATATAATATAGCCCCTGCCTTCACAAAAGTTGGAGCCGCTGCATACAAGGAAGGACTATCAAATACTGAGGCACTTGATGCTCATGCCGGGCATCCTCATAAATCATACCTTACAATACACGTTGCAGGCACCAACGGCAAGGGTTCATGCTCGCATTCTATTGCAGCAATACTACAGGAGGCAGGCATGAAAGTAGGGCTTTTCACATCACCGCATCTTGTTACTTTCAGAGAAAGAATCCGCATAAACGGTGAAATGATTCCTGAGGAATACATTGTCCGTTGGGTGAACAGCAACAAAGAATTTTTCGAACCATTAATGCCCTCATTCTTTGAGGTGACAACAGCCATGGCTTTCGAATACTTCAGAGATGCAGGTGTAGATATTGCTGTTATCGAAGTAGGATTAGGAGGACGGCTCGACTGCACAAATATAATATCTCCAATTCTATCTGTTATCACAAATATTTCTGCTGACCATACCCAATTCCTTGGCACCACACTTGCCGAAATAGCAGCAGAGAAAGCTGGTATCATTAAGAACAACACTCCAGTTGTAATTGGAGAAACAACAGAAGAGACACGCCCAGTTTTCCTTGCGCACGCAAAGAAAAGCAATGCCCCCATTATTTTTGCTGAAGAGACGACAATGGTTCTTAACATAGACTATCAGCTTAAAGGTGCATATCAAACCAAAAATCTGAATACCGTACTAGCAAGCATGCTGCCGCTTGCACGCGAACTAAAGAAAAGAGGCATTAAAATAGACAATGCGACACAAACTATAAAACACGCACTTGCCAATGTATGTACTCTGACAGGAATTCAAGGACGCTGGCAACAATTATCTGCAAAGCCATTGACAATATGTGATACAGGACATAATGCTGCAGGATGGCAATATTTATCAGAACAAATAGAGAGGACCGCAGAGATGAAACGCTCTGCATGCCCTGACAATTCTTTCTGCCTGAGAATGATTTTCGGCATGGTAGACGACAAAGACATTGATACTGTCATGAAGATTCTGCCACGCAATGCTACATTCTATTTCACACAAGCATCAACACATCGCGCCATACCAGCATTACATCTTAAAGACTTGGCAATGCATCATGGAATAAAGGGGGAGGCATTCAATAGTGTTGCCGATGCCTACGAAACGGCAAAACGTCAATCGTCAGAATACGACATGATATTCATCGGTGGTTCAAACTACGTCATCGCTGATCTTTTAACGCATCTTGGAATATAACAGATTGCTACAACCCACCCTACCAATTATACAGGCAGAAGATACTACCAATTACTATATGTAAGACTAGTGACAATTATTGTACTTTTCAAAAGTAATAAAGATAAACGCACTGCAAGAGAAGTGACATCTTGTTGCTTACAAGCAAAACAACAAGATATTTCTTATGCAAAAACCACAAATATGCAATATTTTCACGTAAAAGGCGAAAAAAAACAATTATTTTTTGGTTATTCCAAAAATTAAAGCTAACTTTGCAGATGTAAAAACAAGATATTTAAATGCATGTTGCTTGTCTGGTGTGGTACGTGGAAGTATAGCACCAGATTTTTTTATGCTCTAATGAAAAATATAAAAATAACAGTGCATTGCCTGCCATTCATAATATTAGAAGGCGATGCATACCAAAAAGATACCCTCAAATAAAAAAATTACAAGCAAATAATAAGCGGTTGTGACACTAAACACTATAACATCGTCACAACCGCTTATTATTTGCCTGTAATCTGTTGGGTATATGAAATAAGAAAACTTTACGATTTTTAACGCACGAGAATCGCCTGAAAAATTGCAAATGCAAGTGAGCTGTTAATTATCGCAGGAAAATTGATTTTTACTTAAATATCTATAAACCAAGAAGTTACAATCAAAGAACTTTCTAAAACTCACGAATTACACTCCAAGAAGTAGCTTTTTACTAGCCAAAAGGCTACGGATTACGCCACAAAAAGTAGCGTTTAGCAGCTTGTCATGTGCTTTCTAACCACATTACCTACTGTGCTTAAGGCTGTATTTTCATGTTTTTTGTTACAGAAACAGCAAAATACTTAAATTTCAAAGGCACGGATGGTAGATAAAAAAACTGAAAAACGAGTTTTTTCATAGAAAACTCAGTACAGAATATCACATCAAATTCAAGTCAATTTATTAGTGCCCCACGTATTATCTGCTCCTAAGACTGTTATCTATCAAAGCTATCAGATCTGCCAAATCCTTATCCTCGAGAATCTGTTCTTCAACCTTTCGGAAACTATGGATAACAGTAGAATGGTCACGTCCGCCAATCAATCGACCGATACGAGATGCAGGAAGATTCGTAAGCTTATGTGCAAGATACATTACAATCTGTCTTGCCTTCACTGTTTCGCGACGTCTACTTTTACCATTAATATCTGCGGGGGTCATATTCATATGCTCACAGACACTGTCAACAATAAAATCAATGCTGACAGGCTCGTCTGACACATTAACCACACGTCGCATTATCTTCTCCGCTAATTTCAGGTCGATGTCAGCATTGTCAACAATGGAATATACCATTAGCGAATTTATGACACCATGAAGGTCGCGCACACTGCCTCTGACAGTTTCCGCAATATAATTAATGACATCCTCCGGAATCATTGCGGAAAGTCCGTCGCGACCTATCTTGCTTCGAAGAATATCTGCACATAATTGAGCATTCGGTTTCTCCACCTCCAATGTCACACCACAGGCGAAGCGTGTAATGAGACGCTCATGCATGCCACGCAATTGTGCTGGCGAGCGGTCAGACACAAGAATAATACGCTTAGAATGTCTGAAAAGAGAATCAAAAATGTGGAAGAAAGTATTCTGCGTAGCAGGAGATGTAGCCCATTCCTGAATATCATCCACTATCAGCACATCAAGTGTCTGATAAAAAGCGATAAAATCATTTACAGTATTCTGAGGAACTGCTGTCGTATACTGCTGCTGGAATGTTCTTGCAGAAACATACAAGACTCTGAGATTTGGATATAACTCTTTCGCTCTTACTCCGATAGCATTAATAAGATGTGTTTTCCCGACGCCAGAAGAACCGTATATAAACATCGGGTTAAACTTTGTATTACGAGGATGTTCAGCAACAGTCACACCAACAGAGCGAGACAACTTGTTTGACTCGCCCTCAATATAGTTCTTGAAGTTCAAATGCGGGTCAAGATGAGAATCAACCTCTGGCAAATCCGAAGTCTTCTTTATACCTGAGGCACGCGCCTTGACCATCTCCCGTTGCTGTTCTTCTACTACCGTCTGATTATTCTGCCTGTCTACTGTTATTCTATAACCAAGGGTCAGTTTCTTTCCAAAAACAGGTATGAGTTCCTTGGCAAGGAGCTGCAGATATTTGCTTTCTATATATTCGCTATGTGTAGAACTTGGAACCTGCAATAGCAGACGGTGCGTGTCTTTGTTGAAAGATTCAAACACAATAGGACTGAACCAGTCATTAAACTCGTTCTCCTTTCCCATTGCATTCAGACTCTGATGTATATTCGAGAGCGCATTATCCCATAGTTGCTTATAATCCGCCACAGTTAATGATTTTATCTATTATTAAAAATCCTTCTCAGTATTATTACGTTTATAATACTTCCACTTAAAATTAACCTCACAATCTCTTGTACCTTAACCAAGAATAATTATTTATCCTTTTTACCGAAGATTGAGAAATGTACGTAACGCTTTGGATGTGATTTCAAATCTATCATGAGCGAGTCTGCATCACGCATTGTTGCATTGAGATTATCATATAACGAAGGGTCATTTATGAATTTACCCAACGAGCCTTCATTTGAATTAAGTTTATCGGTAAGCTCCCTGCAGTTCTTAAGTGTCTCATCGATATTAGCCATTGTTGCTGCTATATCTACCTTCGCAAGCCCCGACGTCAGCACTTCTGTATTCTCCAATGTCTTGTCTGCCTTTTGTAACAGCCCAGGCATTGATTGGTCAAACTGCGTCATCAACTTATTAAGTTGAGCAGAAGATTCGTTTAGGTTTGCAGTTGCTCCCTCCACATTATTAATAATACTTTTCAGAGCAGGGTCAGACATAAGTGTATTTACGTTTGTCAGAATAGAATCAAGCTTTGGAAGCAGAGCCTTGATCTGCGGCATCATCTGCGCCACCTCATCCATCATTCCTTTTCCCAGGCTGCCTATAATAACACCACCTGGCTCTACGCGCTCACGCATATTATTCGATAACAGCAGATTAAGCTTCAGATTACCCATTAAATCTGACGACACTTCTGCTGTAGAGCCTGCAGGAATACGCATTTCGTTATTGACATCTATCATTACGATAATTCCTCCATTGACGCCTTCATAGTCATAAATAATATCACGCACCACACCCACCTGATAACCATCGGCATAAACAGGGCTCGATGCAGACAATCCGTTGATATCTTTCATCACGACCTTATATGAATTGTCATTAGAGAATACAATTATGCCTTTCAAGAAATTCATGCCAGCAAACAAAACAACTATGCCGACAATAGCTGCAAGGGCTATGCGCACCTCTTTTGTAAAAAACTTCTTCATCCTCAAATAATTTATTAGAAAACATCTATAAAGCAAGCAGGCAAACGTTTATTTATCTATGCCAGTTTCTTGCTTCGTTAATGTCTATGCGCACACCATTTTGCAGCGCAACAACAAACGCATCTGGGAATAATGATGCCACCTCACGCTTCTTAGCATTAGCCTTAGCAAAGGTGTCAAATTCTCCTATAACAAACTTCACAACAGTTCCTTCCTTATAGTGTGTCACATTCTTTAAGCCCTTAAATTGTCTTGAACCCTCAGGTAGAACTCTCGGACCAGTAAGAAATTGAACACAGAACACAGGCGCTTCCTGCTGATTTGCAGCACGCTGTTCTGCTATTTCTGTATCTGTAACCACACGGTCAAGTACAGTGTCTCCTGGATTTTCCCTTTTTGCTGGAGGTTCATCTGTACTATTCTCTGATACCGCACTGCCCTCTTCTACCTGCACCATATATGGTGCTATAGGGGCATTCTTGTCTTTGAATTTAGCAAATGCGGTATATATTCCATACGCCATACGGTCTATAGTGCGTTTATTATTAAGAGCATCCTCCTCATCTGGTGTTGAAATAAATCCTAACTCTATAAGGCAGGCAGGCATGGAAGTCTCGCGCAGTACGAGGAAAGCATCCTGCTTTACTCCTTTATTCTGCCGTTGTGCCAGCGAACAAACATTTTTCTGCACCAGTTGCGCCAATTCCACACTCTTCTCCATATTCTTGTCATGAATGAACTCAAACATAATCATTGATTCTGGAGAATTAGGGTCATATCCTGCATAGTGCTGCTCATAGTTATCCTCATAAGTAATAACAGAGTTCTCACGCTGCGCCGCAGAAAGTTTTTCGTCTGATCTGCGCATACCCATGGTGTAAGTTTCCATTCCGCGTGCTATGCGTCTTCCCGGCAAGGCATTCGTATGTATAGATATAAAAGCGTTTGCATGGTTGCGATTTGCTATGTTTGCACGCTCATGCAATGGTACGAATACATCTTTCTTACGAGTATATATCACCTTTACGTCCTTGCAATTCTGCTCTACGTAGCGGCCAAACGCCAGTGCGACTGCAAGGTTTATATTCTTTTCCTTAGAATATCTGCCTACTGCACCTGCATCATGCCCACCATGCCCTGCGTCAATTACAAGTACGAAGTCATTACCTGCAGTCATTGATATGACATGCAGGAAGAGAACAGACAATATGATTATTATACGTTTCAATACAACAAGTTTTAATTATTGGCAAGTAGAATGGCTGACAAACTGGTGTTTCTTTGAATTAGATGCGTCAATGCGGCTGACACATAGTTGCGCATTAGGCTTTCATCTATCCCCAATTACCTGACAGCATCGTCATAACACATATTCAGTGTGACACCGCAGCCGTCAGTGTCATATTTTATCGGAGGTGCAATTTTTCTTATATCCAGCGAAATGGATACACATAAAGGGAATTCTTCCTTTACAGCACGAGCTATCCGCATAGCAACATGCTCAAGCAGATTTGACGAGACAGACATCTCACGCTTCACTATTTCTGCCAATATCGCATAGTTTAACGTATCACAGACATTATCACTTTCTGCAGCAGACTGCCACGGATATCCTACTGTAACATTTACGACATAATCATTGCCTACGACGCGTTCTTGCTCCAATACGCCATGATAGGCATGCAACCGCATATTTCTTATATATACAGCAGTCTCAATCATGCCTTCTCTGCATCATGCCCAGGAAGATACTTCTTCAAAGCACGCTCTACACCTACAGCCCAAGTATTGATATTATCACTGCGCATCTCCATTGACGACACCAGTTTCACAACATTCTCTATCGGCATGCCGTAACGCAGTATGCCAGAAATAAGTTTGGCGTAATTCCAATACTCAGGATTAAATTTCTCCGACAGTCCTTCCACCGTAGTCTTATATCCTCGGCGGTTCTCAAACTGGAAGTCATAACGCTTTGTACCGTCAGGATTGACACACTTGATAATCTTTCCCGAATTAACATTCTTTGGCAGCACGATGCCTTCCTCGTCATCTTGCAGACCAGTAAAAATTTCGTATGGACGACCATTCAGCAGTCCTATGAATGCCACCCATTTCTCTTTGTTATTCTGGAAACGCACAACATCACACTCCAGAACCTCGGGGCGGACCTCCACAACATGATGCTGACCTTTGTCACCAGATGTATTATTGTTTTCCATACTGCTTTTCTTTATAATGTGATTGCAAAGTTAAGGTTTTTTTTTCAATATTCAATATTTGTCACAACAAATTAGGTGAGATATTATATTTTTTTGTAAATTTGCATTAAGAAATCCATATTGCTGTTTGCGGAGCAGCAATATGTACTAATAAAATGCACGTCACAGAATTTCAGACAGTGCATAGCGGAACGGCAAAAAGACATAATGCTTTACCAATCCCTCAGCTTCTGACAGCTATTATGTCGCAGACGGAAGACGGAAATACAGAAACAAACTAACAAAAACACTTATAACGATGCGTAAAACATTTATTTTATTATTGCTAACTATTGCGTTGTGCGGCACATACGCTGCCAACGAAAAGATTGATCGTCAGGCTCTTGTCGTGCGAAACTCACCTATTGTCAACAGCATGGACACACTTTCATCGCTTTCTGTAGGCAATGGCGAATTCGCATACACTGTCGATGCAACCGGACTGCAGTCTTTTCCTGAATTCTACAGCCTTGGCGTAGCATTAGGGACACAGGCGCAATGGGGATGGCATTCATTCCCAAACGATGGCAACTATCGTTTCGAGGAGATTCTGAAGCCATTTGATTTCGGTCATCATTCAAAGAAAGAGCTCTACGCTTGCCAGTTCAAGGACGATGCACGCAAGCGTGCTGCATGCGACTATTTCCGTGCAAACCCTCACAGGCTGCACCTCGGGGTAATCGGTTTCGACTTTGAAGCAATCCGTCCTGGCACCGTTGCAACAGACATCCGCGACATCCACCAGAACCTCAATATGTGGGACGGAGTGATAAACTCACATTTTTCATTAGACGGACAACGCTATCAGGTGCAGACCGTTTGCTCTCCTGACCGCGATATGATGTCGGCATCGGTAAAGTATAAGCCTTCTTTCTCTGGCGAAATGAAGCCTCACGCCCCGATACTGCTGCGTCTGCCCTACCCTACAGGCGTACATGTAGACGACGCATGTGACTGGAAATCAACAGACAAACACACATCAGAGATTATCAGACGAGGCGCCCAGCATGCCGTAGTACGCCATATCATCGACGACTGCACATATTTTATCACAGTAAGATGGAGCGGAAAAGCCTCATTCTCAGAGAAAGCGAAACATCAATTCGCACTTGTTCCAGAGGCAAACAGCATTGATTTCAGTGCCGAGTTCACACAGGCAGAGCCATCTGCCGCCAGCCTCAGCGATGCAAAAGCGCAGCAGGCAGCATCGTTTGCCGTTATATCTGACAAGGCGAAGTCATACTGGAAGACATTCTGGACAAAGGGCGCTGCCGTTGATTTCTCACGCTGCCGGGATGCTCGAGCTAAAGAACTGGAGCGACGTGTCGTGCTTTCCCAGTATCTGCTCGCCATTCAGAGCGCAGGTTCAATGCCGCCTCAGGAAACCGGTCTGACTATGAATTCATGGTTCGGCAAGTTCCATCTGGAGATGATTCTGTGGCATGAAGCATGGCTTCCGCTATGGGGACACTCAGAACTTCTCGCCCGTACGCTGAAATGGTATCACCAGGCAGAACCGATAGCAAGACAGATAGCCGAGCGCCAAGGCTTCGAGGGGATTCGCTGGATGAAGATGACCGACCCCTCAGGCATGGAGGCTCCGTCTAATGTCGGTTCATTCCTGATATGGCAGCAGCCACATCTGATTTATCTTGCCGAACTTGTGTATCGTGCAACTGGCGACATGTCGTTCATAAAGGAATATGCGGGACTCGTCGACGAGACGGCCGAATTCATGTATAGCTTTGCTAATTACGACAAGAAGAACAAGCGTTACATACTCAAAGGCAATATTCCTGCCCAGGAGTCACTGAAGGCTGCAACAAACGTAAACTCACCTTTCGAGCTGTCACAATGGCTGACAACGATGAAGATGGCGCAGGAATGGCGTGAGAGATGCGGCGAAAAGCGCAATAAGAAATGGGACGATCTCATAGAAAAGCTATCTGTTCTCGCCTATAATTCAGACTCTCTGTACCTTGCGGCAGAGTCTGCTACCGACACATACACCAACCTCAAAGCGACGTCAGACCACCCTGCACTGCTCGGAGCGTTAGGATTCTTCCCTGAGAGCCGCCTTATTGACAAGCGCGTAATGAACAAGACACTCGACTGGATTATTGCGAACTGGAACTGGCCTACCTCATGGGGATGGGACTTCCCTATGACAGCAATGACCGCAACACGTCTGAACCAACCAGAAAAAGCCGTCGACGCACTGCTTCTGAATATGCAGAAGAACACCTATCTGAATAACGGACACAATTATCAGGACAAGCGTCTACGCCTTTATCTGCCAGGCAATGGCGGACTTCTCTCTGCTGTTGCGCTGATGTGTGCTGGCTGGGACGGCTGCGAAGTGAAGAATCCAGGATTCCCAAAAGACGGCAACTGGGATGTAAGATGGGAAGGCCTGCTGCCTATGCCATAACATTTGCATGACTGAGAGTAATCCCTCAGGGCAAAATATACAATTGTTTGGTGTGCCGCTGCTAAATATCAGCACACATACAAGCATACTCAACTACAGACAAACCGACTCCCCCTTCTGCATCAGCCTGATACAGAAGGGGGAGTCACTTATTAAGCTTATTCATTCCGACAGAATATGCGGTCCAGATAGTTTCGGAAGTAATAAGAGAAGTTAAAACATACGTTTAGTTGACAAGTTGACGAGTTGTTTGGTGACGAGCTGACAAGTTGACGAGTTGTTTGGTGACCTTAACCTTTAACCCTTAAACTTTTAATTGACAAGTAGACGAGAAACTAATGGCTTCTTATCTTCTGCCATCACCATAGTCGGCTCATTAACTGAAAATAATGGTTTTATTGTGATACGTAAGAATCTTACGCTCAATGTGTTTCTTCACCGCACGCGAGAGAACAATCTTCTCCAAGTCCTTGCCTTTCAGCACAAGAGTTTCTGGCGTATCCTTGTGAGTGATGCGCACAACATCCTGCTCAATAATCGGTCCGGCATCAAGTTCGCTTGTCACGTAATGACTTGTCGCCCCGATAATCTTCACGCCTCGCTGATAAGCCTGATGATACGGTTTTGCTCCGATGAAAGCCGGCAGGAACGAGTGGTGTATGTTGATTATTTTATGCGGATAGCATTCTATCATTTCCTCAGAAATAATCTGCATGTAGCGTGCCAGCACGATGAACGTAATCTTCTCACGCTTAAGAAGTTCCATTTCCGCCTGCTCCACCTCTTTCTTGTTCGACCAGTCTTTTTTGATTGCCCAGACATAATAAGGAATGTCAAACTGCTCCGCTACATACCTCAAGTCCTCATGATTGCTCACGATGCAAGGAATCTCAACATCGAGTTCGCCAGCCTTGTAGCGTGCCAGAAGGTCATAAAGGCAATGGCTCATCTTGCTTACAAAGAGCGCCATTCGCGGCTTCTGGTAGTTGAAATAAATATCGAACGACATCTCATAGCGTTTTCCGTAGAGCGTATCAATGTATTCCTCTATCTTGTCAGAAGGAATAGCAAAGTTCGTAAGCTCCCATTCTATGCGCATAAAGAAGCGGCTGTCCACCTTGTCTACATACTGGTCAAGATAGACGATATTTCCATGATTGTCCGTAATGAATTTTGTTATCTCTGTGATGATGCCCAGTTTGTCAGGGCAGTGTAGCAGAAGAATAGCTGTCGGTTGCATATTATATGTTTTTACTATTGAAGATTATCGTTTCATCAATCCATGTATCCCTTAGTGAAGAGGTCATAGCTAACGGCCTCCAGTTCGCTGAGCGATAATTTGCCGAGTGCGGCTTCGATGTTCTTTATCAGTTCTTCGCGACGAGCCTCTGCGTCGCTTTGCATTTGTCCGAATTTCAATTTGCTGTCCTTTATTATATTTACGGTGCGCAACGGCAGCACTCTATTGTTGCCGATGCCCACCTTTCATTTATTCATGTCCGTTAAATCTTCCTGTCAACCTGCTTTTTCCGATACACACTACGGAAAACGATGAGGAGCAGGGCTATCAGAAGCACCCCGTAGGAAATGTATGCAAGCGCCTCTGTAGTCTTAAGAGTCTGCGGATGGAAGTCAAGAACTATTTCGTGTTTTCCTGCTGGCACCCTGACAGCACGCAGCACATAGTCCACTCGTCCCAGTTCTGCCGGCTTGCCATCAATAAGCACCTGCCATCCAGGATAGTATATTTCAGAGAACACCACTACACCGCCCTTTGCCGAGTTTGCAGTATATTCAAGGCGATTAGGAGCATATTTCGTAATCTTCACCTCTGCCAAAGAGTCTTGCGCAGCAGAACCGCCAAGCACATCTTTGAATTTACTGTCAGCCACCGCCTCGTGTCGCAAGTCGATGTCAGCCATTCCGTCGAGCTCCTGATTTGCATTGCCCACGTATGCCACCTTGTCTACGTACCAGGCATTGCCCATCGCATGCGGATTCTGCAGCGGAGCAGTGTTTCCTCCCTGCATAGGCAGTATGAAGTATTTTGCGTTGAGCATGTTAAGCACTGGCGACACTTCAGGCGCTACAGCAGACATATCGCCGTCAGCATCGACTATTGCCGACATCACCTGCCGCATCTCCACATGTATATATTTCTCTATCAGCTCCTGATAGCGGCGCAGTTTCGCTGCATGGTATCCGCCAATAGACTTATGGTAGTATGATGTTTCGTTCTCATTGAATGTGTTCGACGCAAGATTCAGCACTCGATAGTTGAGCGATTTGTCCTGAAGTATGAGTTTGTCTGTTTCTGTCATAGGCTGCGGCAGCTCGCGCACGTCAGCATTAACAAACATGCCGTCGTTCAAATAACGCTTGTCCACCTGCCATAAGTCGAAGAGACACAGCGCTGTGAGCAATACGGCCATGAGTTCTACACGCAGTTTCCTATAGCAGAAAGCAAGAAGAACAGCCGTGCCGATAGTTATGACCCAGAACGAACGCCAGCAGTCAGCAGCGAACACGGCCTGTCGCATCTCAGACAGATTGTTGACCAGCGGCATCAGATGTTCCTGCGGGAGCTGCGAAAGTGCTCTCATTTCCGCATTAGAAACGAAATCAGAGAAGAACACTGACGGCATCAGCGCAAAAAGCACACAGATGCCAGCCGTAATTCCATAACTGATGTATATCTTCTTCTTGTTCCTTGCGAAGAACTCTGGTTCGTCAGCAATACGCTTCAGCGCAAGCATTGCAAGCAGCGGCATGGTAAACTCTGCCACCACAAGTATTGATGCTACGGTGCGAAACTTGGCATACATCGGAACGTAGTCAATGAAGAAATCAGTCAGCGGCATGAAGTTCCTGCCCCACGACAGCATGATGGAAATCGCCGTAGCTACAAGCAGTCCCCACTTCATCGGCCCGCGCACAATGAGCAGTCCGAGCACAAAGAGCATGCAGACAAAAGCGCCGATATATACCGGGCCTGACGTTCCAGGCTGCTCCCCCCAGTATTGTCCGAGCTGGCTGTAGATATCTATATAATTGCTGTCGGCATGCTTCATCGCCACTTCGCTTTCTGCCACAGACGACATTGATGCGCCTCCCTTCGTGTTCGGCACAAGCAGTGTCCATGTCTCGTCTATTCCGTAGCTCCATTGCGTGATATAGTCTCGGTCAAGTCCTGACGATGTCTGATTGGCAGTATTCTCCTTCACCAGTTCGCTCTTGCCGCGCATCGACTCCTTCTGATACTCCCATGTATGATACAGATTAGAAGCATTCAGCAGTATGCCCGCCATAGCAGCGGCAGCGCATACGCCAGTGGCTTTGAAGAAGTGCGCCATGCGCCTCTCTCGTATAGCCTCGATAAGAAAAGCCGCAACCATGCAGAGTATGACAATCATATAGTAATACGTCATCTGCACATGGTTTGCCAGCACCTCAAAGGCTGCGAATATTGCCGTGACGAGGAATCCCCACGCATACTTTCCACGATATGCCAGCACCACGCCGCCTATCATAGGGGGGAGATACGCCAGCGCCATGACTTTCCAGATATGTCCGGCTGCTATGATTATCAGGAAATAACTTGAAAATGCCCATATTACAGAGCCCAGGGCTGCCAGATGCCAGCGGAAATCAAAGGCACGCAGCAAAATATAGAATCCAAGCAGATAGGCAAAGACATACCACACATTCTCAGGCAGCCAGAGGTGATACGCCTCGCTCAGCGACGACAGCGTATGCGCACTCTCATACGACGGAGCCGACTGGTAGGTCGGCATGCCTGAGAACACTGAGTTTGTCCATCTTGACTGTTCGCCTGTAGCCGCCTTGTACGCAGCAATCTCCTGTCCCGCGCCCCTTCCTGCTGAAGAATCGTGGCGATAGAGTATGCGGCCCTCTGTCACAGCAGGGAAGAAATACGAGAACGAAATGACAGCGAACACAACAACCACGAGCAGGTCTGCTACGTGATGCTTCAGCTGTGTGAATATAGAATCTTTCATCGTCTGTGTATGATGTAATATAATGTTTCCCGCCTTATGCAGGATATATTTTTTTCGCCTGCAAAATTACTAATAAATCTGCAAATATCAGCATACTTCATAAAAATAAATATATGTTTGCGATAAAAGGATGAACAGATTTATCTATTATGCGAAATAATATATGCAAAACCCTAATTCATTCCGTGACTCTAAACGTCTGAAACCATAGAAGCTGAAAATACTTTGCCCGGATTCTGCCTATGCGGAAAATCTGCGATTGTGTGAGTGCTATGAAATTATTTCTGTCTGCCGAGCGATAGCAGATTACGAAAATTCGCAATGAAACAAGAGTAGTGCAAATTGTGAAAAGACAGGGCGAAATCCAACTGAGTTTTCTTTGAAAACGCTCCCTTTACAGCATCTGAATCTGTCGCCTATGCTCTCAATGCTCTTTGTTTTTGCTGCTTTAGCAACAAAAAGCATGGATTTACTGGCTGAAATTCAACAGAAAATACTGTGAGGAGATACATATCATGTAGCAAAACATTACTTCTTGGAGCCTAATCCGTAGCCTTTTGGCTGGTAAAAAACTACTTCTTGCAACGTAATTCCTAACTCCTGCAAAGCATTCTCGTCGTAAGTATTTGTTTTACAAGCATTTACAACAACACCAAATTCCCTGCGATATTTCTCTGCTCTGTTGCCTACGAAATTCTACAGACGATTCTCACGTATAAAAAAAACGTAAAGTTTTCTGAACTAGAGCCCTTTTCATATAGAGGAATTCAATCGTTCGGCATAGACTGCTTTCATACTTGGGTTTGGATATTGTTCTGTCTGTAGGAAATAAAAAGAATGCAGAATGAGGTGGGGGCAGACGGAAAACATGGCATTAATATTTGCACGACATTTTTATTCTCTCTTCCTCGCAACGGCAGCCACATATTTCCGTCTGACAGCCTAAGCCGCATTGGTTTCGCACGAAAGCTATGAACGGCTTTATATAAAAATATATTTCAATATAAACAATACGGACAGGACCACCATCACTGGCGTAACCTTTTTAAGATTTCCGCATATAAGATTCAGCACCGTATAACATATCATGCCAAGCAATATGCCGTTTGATATTGAATATGTCATTGGCATCATGATAAGACAGACGAATGCGGGTATGGCTTCTGACGGTTCGTCAAATGTAATATTCCCTACTGGTTCAAGCATAAGCAGTCCGACAATGATAAGCACAGGAGCCGTTGCTGCTGCTGGAATTGACAAGAAAAGCGGAGAGAAGAACATTGTCACAGCAAAGCAACACGCAATAACAAATGCAGTAAGGCCAGAACGTCCGCCCTGCGCCACGCCTGATGCGCTTTCAACGTATGTCGTTGTAGTAGAGGTTCCAAGACATGCACCTGCTGTGGTTGCAATGGCATCAGCCATAAACGCCTCCTTTATACGCTTCACCCTGCCATCGCTCTCTACAAGCTTTGCCTTCGTACATACTCCAATAAGCGTTCCGACTGTATCAAACATATCAATGAACAGGAATGTGAATACTACGACAAGCATATCAAGTGTGAATATCTTGTCCCACTCAAACTGGCAGAAGATAGGCGATACTGAATGTGGCTGTGACACAATGCCCTTTATCTCCGTTATGCCCATAGGTATTCCGATGGCCGTTGTCGCCAGAATACCGATGAGCATTGCGCCACGAATATTTCTGATATAAAGAAGTCCTGTGACAGCCAGTCCTATCAAAGCCAATAATGCCGACCCTGACGTTACATCGCCAAGCGAAACAAGAGTGTCATCGCTGCCTACAACAATTCCAGCATTCTGCAGACCAATGAATGCTATGAACAGACCGATGCCGGCACCGACAGCATACTTGAGATTCAAGGGTATTGCATTAACTATTGCTTCACGTATATTCGTAATAGTCAGAAGAATAAACACCAGTCCTTCTATAAACACCGCCGTAAGCGCAAACTGCCAGGAGTATCCCATGCCAAGGCACACCGTATACACGAAAAAAGCATTCAGCCCCATACCTGGCGCCAAGCCAAAAGGCAATTTGCCCCAGAAGGCCATAGCAAGACAGCCAATGATGGCAGCCAAAGACGTGGATGTAAACACAGCACCAACTGGCATGCCATCAAGTATGCCAAACATGGCTGGATTTACAGCAAGGATATACGACATGGTGAGAAATGTTGTAATCCCGGCAATCACCTCTGTGCGTACAGTAGTATTTTCCGGATCAAAACCGAATAATTTCTTTAACATAGTATTTTAATGTGTACTGGTAAATATTACTTATTGCCTGCAAAGGTAAGCAAAAAATAACAACGCACAAAACAAAATGCTAATTTCCGAATAAATGGCTGCTTATCCTGCATTACATATGCCGTGTTATGGACATACTTCAATCATTAAGCGTAATGAACAAGAATTAATAGAGCAACTCCCCCCCTCAACTTCCTGATTCATCACAGCATAATCAAAGCAAACCATACCAAAGCGCCGCCTGAAAAAAGTCACTGAAATACTAATATGTATTAAATTGTTGCAGAATTTCTTGGATATTTGGAAAATAATAATTAATTTTACCCTCTGAAAGTCTGACATCTTGATAGTTGGTCTGCCCGTGCATAAGGTATGGAGCGTGAATACAGACGCTACACATTATATTATATAGAATTGGCAGGCTGACAGATGGGCAGAAACGTGCAAAAATGCGAACAAACCTAATACATAACATATATCAACCTAATACATACTACTATGAAAGTATATCAAACAAATGAGATTAAAAACATCGCATTGCTTGGCAATGACGGTTCGGGCAAGACAACCCTCACGGAATCCCTGCTCTACGAGGCAGGCGTTATTCAGCGTCGCGGACGCGTAAGTCAGGGCACAACTGTGAGTGACTACTTCCCCGTAGAGCAAGATTACGGCTACAGCGTATTCTCAACAGTCTATCACGTAGAATACAACAACAAGAAACTTAATATCATCGACTGCCCGGGTTCAGACGATTTCGTGGGTGCAGCGCTTACTGCTCTCAACGTCACTGACACTGCCGTTCTGCTCCTGAACGGACAGTACGGTCCAGAGGTTGGCACTCAGAACCACTTCCGCTACACAGAGAAACTGAAGAAGCCGGTTATCTTCCTCGTAAACCAGCTTGACTCTGAGAAGTGCGACTATGCTAACGTGCTTGATCGCCTTAAGGACATTTATGGCCCTAAGGTTGTGCCTGTTCAGTATCCTCTTAACGAAGGCCCTGAGTTCAACTCGCTTATCGACGTTCTTCTGATGAAGAAGTACTCTTGGAAACCTGAAGGCGGAGTACCTATTATTGAGGATATCCCTGCAGAAGAGATGGACAAGGCGATGGAAATGCATAAGGCATTGGTAGAGGCGGCTGCGGAGAACGACGACACCCTGATGGAGAAGTTCTTCGAGACTGAGCACCTCACAGAGGACGAAATGCGTGAAGGTATCCGCAAGGGACTTGTGACACGTTCTATCTTCCCTGTGTTCTGCGTATGTGCTGGAAAGTGCATGGGCGTTCGCCGTCTTATGGAATTCCTTGGCAATGTGGTTCCTTTCGTTGACGAAATGCCTAAGGTACACAATACACGCGGTGAGGAAATACCTGTCACAACAGACGGTCCGACAAGCGTATACTTCTTCAAGACAGGTATAGAGCCACACATCGGTGAAGTGGCTTACTTCAAGGTGATGTCTGGTTCAATCAAGGCTGGCGACGAACTAACAAATGCTGACCGCGGTTCGAAGGAGCGTATAGGTCAGATTTACGTTTGTGCAGGTGCTAACCGTCAGGCTGTTGACCAGCTCAATGCTGGCGACATAGGCTGTGCTGTGAAACTGAAGGACGTCAAGACAGGCAATACTCTTAACAGCAAGGATAGCGAGAATCGTTTCGACTTCATCAAGTATCCTAACTCAAAGTACTCTCGCGCAATAAAGGCTGTCAACGAAAGTGATACAGAAAAGATGATGGCGGCACTTATACGCATGCGTCAGGAAGATCCGACATGGGTTGTTGAGCAGAGCAAGGAGTTGCGCCAGATTATTGTACACGGACAGGGTGAGTTCCACCTCCGCACACTGAAGTGGCGTCTTGAGAACAACGAGAAGATTCAGGTTAAGTTTGAAGAGGCTCGTATTCCATACCGTGAAACAATTACAAAGGCTGCACGAGCAGACTATCGTCACAAGAAGCAGTCAGGCGGTGCGGGTCAGTTTGGCGAGGTTCATCTTATTGTAGAGCCATACGCAGAGGGCATGCCTGACCCAACAGTATACACATTCGGCAATCAGGAGTTCCGCATGAACATCAAGAGCCGCGAAGAGGTTGAACTTCCATGGGGCGGCAAGCTCGTATTCCTAAACTCTGTAGTAGGCGGCGCTATTGACGCACGCTTCATGCCTGCTATCCTTAAGGGTGTCATGGAGTGCATAGAGCGCGGTCCGCTGACAGGTTCATACGCTCGTGACGTACGTGTTGTAGTATACGACGGCAAGATGCACCCAGTAGACTCTAACGAGTTGTCATTCATGCTTGCAGCTCGTCAGGCATTTGCTGCAGCATTCCGTGAGGCTGGCCCGAAGATTCTGGAGCCTATCTATGACCTCGAGGTTTATGTTCCAGCAGACTACATGGGCGATGTGATGTCAGACCTCCAGGGACGCCGTGCGCTCATTATGGGTATGGATACAGAGAGCGGTTACCAGAAACTGCAGGCAAAGATTCCTCAGAAGGAGCTTGCAAGCTACTCTATTGCCCTCAGTTCGCTTACAGGCGGCCGTGCTTCATTCACCACAAAGTTTGCAAGTTACGAACTTGTTCCTACAGATCTGCAGCAGCAACTCATTGCCGCACACGATGCAGAGGCAAAGGACGAGGATTAATTCTTTCAGGAATTTAATCATCATTCCTTGCGGCTTGCTGTCTGAAGCAGACTGGCAAACCATACAAAACAGAGAGATTGATTCATCCAAAAAACCAATCCCTATACAGCGAGACCATCACGGTCTCGCTTTTTTATGTAGCCATTTATATACATCGACATCGTCTTTCGTTATGTCTCAGCCAAAATCTGAGCACATTGCGGACAACCACGTCTGATACAGCCAATGCCACCTTGCCGCATAAAGAGTAAGTGGCTGCGAAAGCAAGAACAGATGTTTTGTGTACCAAAGTTACAAATTCACACGTCAGATTTGCGTATCTGAAATAATATGACTATATTTGCACAGACTAATTACGCTTAAATCAGAACAATATAAATTTATACAAATAAGGTAATATGATACTAACAACAACACCAACGATTCAAGGTCACGAAATACGTGAATACAAAGGCGTAGTAGCAGGAGAGACAATCATCGGAGCAAATGTATTGAAGGACATCCTTGCGAACATCCGTGATGTCTTCGGAGGCCGTAGCGGCAGTTATGAGAAAGTGCTGGCAGAAGGCCGTGAAGCAGCAATTAGAGAAATGGAGCAGCGTGCGCGGGAGATGGGTGCAAATGCTGTTGTCGGCATACATGTGGATTATGGCTCTGTGAATCAAGGCACAATGCTCATGGTTGCGACAACAGGCACAGCAGTAGTGATAGAATAACAGAGCGTAACAGAAAACTCCTGAGCGCACAAAAATGTTTGCTTTCTTAATAGAACCCTGTGTATCAGTTTGTTCAAAGACAACTATTTGTAGCCTGTATGCAATTTGCATGATGACATTAAGTATCATTCTGCTGTGCATGTTCTGCATGTGAAGGCAGAAAAACAATAAACAAGAAACGTAGAGGCTGGGAGTTTGCCAATGCAAAATTCCCAGCCTCAATTCGTTCCTGTTATTTCAATGATTGTGACTACACGTTAGTCTGCATCTGTAATCCTCGTCAGAATCATTCTGCATTAGAGAATACAAGCGTATTATCCGCAGCGTCAACATTGATAGGATGCTCCATTGAAACGCTCCCTGAGAGCAGCCGCTTCGACAGTTCGTTAAGCATCAGATGCTGAATAGCACGCTTCACAGGACGTGCGCCAAAGTCAGGATCATAGCCTTCCCTTGCCAGTAATCCTATTGCACCGTCAGTGACATTCAGTGTATAGCCCTGACTGCAAAGCATATTCACGACCTTCTTAACCTGCAGACGTACAATCTCGGTTATCTCCTGCTCTGAAAGCTTGTGGAAATCAATAATTTCATCTATACGATTGAGGAACTCCGGACGCATGATAGCATGCAGCTGCTCCTGCTTAGCATTTGATGTCATGATGATGATAGTATTCTTGAAGTTGACAGTACGCCCCTTGTTGTCAGTCAGACGTCCGTCGTCAAGCACCTGAAGCAATATATTAAACACATCAGGATGCGCCTTCTCTATCTCATCAAACAGCACTACAGAGTAAGGCTTGCGTCTTACAGCCTCCGTCAACTGGCCGCCCTCATCATATCCGATGTATCCCGGAGGCGCGCCAATGAGTCGTGAAACGCTGTATTTCTCCTGATATTCAGACATGTCAATGCGAGTTATCATCGTCTCGTCATTGAAGAGATAGTCTGCCAGAGCCTTAGCCAGCTCCGTCTTACCCACTCCTGTTGTCCCGAGGAAGATGAATGAAGCAATAGGACGCTTTGGGTCCTGCAGTCCGGCACGTGAACGACGAACAGCATCAGACACCGCTGATATAGCCTCCTCCTGTCCTATCACGCGCTTGTGGAGCTCATCTTCAAGTTTAAGCAGTTTGTCCTTTTCGCTCTGCAGCATCTTTGCCACAGGAATACCAGTCCATCGTGCCACTACCTCTGCAATATCATCAGCCGTCACCTCCTCCTTTATAATACATGACGCAGCAGCATTTCCGTTGCTGTTAGCCCTACGCTTAGCCTCGAGCTGCTCATGAGCCAGCCTGATATCCTCATCAAGATGCTGCAGACGGCCGTATCTTATCTCCGCCACACGCTCGTAGTTGCCCTCACGCTCTGCACGCTCTGCTTCAAACAGAAGCTGCTCCCTAAGTTCCTTCTGCTGCTGAATCTTGTTTATGAGCAGACGTTCGCCCTCCCACGCATCACGGAACTCACGCTCCTGCTTGCGCAGTTTGTCTATGTCAGAGTCAAGCTGAGCCAGTTTCTCCTTGTTCTTCTCACGCTTTATAGCCTCACGCTCAATCTCGAGCTGCGCCAGCCGTCGTGTAATCTCATCAAGCTCCTCTGGCACAGAATCGTGCTCCATTCTCAGTTTCGCCGCAGCCTCATCCATAAGGTCTATGGCTTTATCAGGCAGGAATCGGTCAGAGATATAACGCTCAGAGAGTTGCACTGCGGCAATACACGCATCATCCTGAATGCGCACTTTGTGATGATTCTCGTATCGCTCCTTCAGTCCACGCAGGATTGATATAGCCGAAATCTCGTCCGGCTCGTCTACCATCACGGTCTGGAAGCGTCTTTCCAGCGCTTTGTCCTTCTCAAAATACTTCTGATATTCGTTCAGTGTCGTCGCACCGACAGCACGCAGTTCACCACGAGCCAGTGCGGGCTTAAGTATGTTTGCAGCATCCATTGCGCCCTCAGAAGCACCAGCACCAACAAGAGTATGAATCTCATCGATAAAGAGAATAATCTCGCCATTCGACTGCACCACCTCGTTTATAACGCCCTTCAGACGCTCTTCGAACTCACCCTTGTATTTTGCGCCAGCCACCAGAGCACCCATATCAAGCGTAAAGAGCTGCTTACGCTTCAGATTTTCAGGCACATCACCTCGCACGATGCGTTGCGCCAGTCCCTCTACGATAGCTGTCTTTCCTGTACCAGGCTCACCAATGAGAATCGGGTTGTTCTTCGTGCGTCGTGAGAGAATCTGAAGAACACGACGTATCTCATCATCTCGTCCGATGACTGGGTCAAGTTTGCCATTGCGGGCATCCTCAATTAAATTCTTAGCATAACGCGGCAGGTGCTGTAATTCCTGCTTCGTCTTCTGATTACTGTTGTTCTGATTTGTGTACATGTTTTACTCCTTTCCTATTATATTTGTGTTTTTTGTTGTCAAAGTCAGTAGCGTCGGTATTTCAAGGCTCAATATTCTAACAGCCTATGAACATCCCGCTCATGCTGCCTTGATAGCAGCAAAGTATATGCCCGACACTGTATCAATGCCATTTTGTCAGAATTACAATCGATTCGCAGCTGAAAAATGACAATTAGTCAGAAGTTTCCCGTCTCCATAGCAGTATCCGTCACGACAATCAGAGCATCATACAGGAAGTCTGATTTATAGCAGAACACCTTCATTAATATAGGCTGCTGCCAATACAATCAACTGATAAATACATTATAAAGCAATGTGCTAATAAACACTTTTTACACCTATCAAGCATAAAAAAGCATTCTTTCTATTAAAATACTTGTGCAATAAGAAATAAAATTGTATATTTGCAGACATCAAACTAAAACCCAGCAACATGAAAAAAACACTAACGATGCTATCACTGGCATTTCTCTGCATGACGGAGACATACGGACAGCATATCAGTCAGCCTGAGAAAACGCCAGCATTCCCTACGGCAGAAGGATTCGGCAGGTATGCCACAGGCGGCAGAGGCGGCCGCGCCATACACGTCACAACACTCGAAGACGGGCATCACGAAGGCACCTTGCGCTACGCATTGGAACAGGAAGGCCCCCGAACAATAATATTCGATGTATCAGGAACCATACATCTGAAGAAACCATTACGAGTAGAAAGCCCCAATGTCACAATAGCAGGACAGACAGCCCCTGGCGAGGGAATATGCGTAGCAGACTATCCTGTCACACTGCAGGCTGACAATGTGATATGCAGATATATGCGCTTCCGTCTCGGAAACAAGTATGTCAACAAGCATGAAGGCGACGGGCTTGGCGGCTGCGACCACCACGACATCATCATCGACCACTGCTCTGTATCATGGAGCATAGACGAATGCCTGTCAATCTACGGCAACTACAATTCCACGGTGCAGTGGTGCATTGTCTCACAAAGCCTTGTCAATGCCGGCCATCGCAAGGGTGAGCATGGCTACGGAGGCAACTGGGGCGGTTCGGGTGCATCATACCACCATAACCTCATGGCGCATCATACAAGCCGCATGCCACGCCTCGGCCCTCGTATGACCACACAGGAAGACGAGAGAATGGACCTCCGCAACAACGTATTCTATAATTGGGCGGGTGCAGGATGCTACGGCGGCGAAGGCATGACAGTGAATATCGTCAACAATTACTATAAGCCTGGCCCTGACACTGATATGGCAGAGGAGCGTGTACGATGGCGAATAGCCGCACCAAACATCCGCACCTCACAGTACTGCCGACGCCGCGTTATGCCTGACGGAACAGTCCGTGGCAACGGATGGCTTAAGATGTGGCATAAATGGGGGCACTTCTATCTTGCCGGAAATGTCAATCCCGACTACCCGAAAGTCACTCAGGACAACTGGACATACGGGCTTCTGCAGCAGTTAGACACCTTAGGCAACGACGGCACCTGCACTGCTGTGACACGCGACACGATACGCCTCACGAAACCAATGGCATACGAGGCCGTTACGACAGAGAGTGCAGAAGAGGCTTACGAGAAAGTACTGGCACACGCAGGAGCATCACTCCATCGTGACAGTCACGACATGAAGATTGTAAACGATGTGCGTAACCGCACCGCATCGCCAGGTTTTATCAACACGCCAGAGGACAACGGCCCTGGCGCATGGCCTACACTGAAGTCGCTCCCCGCCCCTATCGACACTGACGGTGACGGTATTCCTGACGCATGGGAGAACAGGAACGGCCTCAACCCGAAGGATGCAAGAGACGGAGCACGCATAACAGACTCGGGCTACTCTAATCTTGAGTTATACATAAACTCGCTTGTCAACGAATAGGGACAATACGCCAGAAACATTACATGCCTGTTCTACTACAGGCATCACAGATAAATAATTTACTAATAAAACACTAAACACATGGCAAAAAACAACAAATTCACTGCCCTAATAGGCATTATAATCTTCGGAACAGCAGTCTGTGCCGCACTATACTTCATGACAAAGGCCGACCGCACAGGCAACGATAGCAACAAAGAGAATACAGAAGTTGCCTCTTCTGTAACGGAGCCAGCAGCAGAGAGCGCAGCAGAAGCAAACGACCCTGCAGGCGAAAACGTCAAGGCATACGCCGAACACCTCAGCAACTACAGCTATGAGGAAGGCGTTCCGACAATCATTGATTTCTTCGCCACATGGTGTGGTCCGTGCAAGCGCATGGCTCCAGACCTCCACAAGGTGGCAGAGGAATACAAAGGCAAAATGAATGTCATAACAGTAGACGTCGATCAGGACAGGACATTTGCTGAAGCGGCAGGCATACAAGCTATGCCAACGCTCTTCTTCATCGGAAAAGACGGTAACATACAGCGGCATGTCGGTGCGCTGGACTATGGCACGCTGAAGCAAATAGCAGAAGAACTGACAAAATAACTGCGCCAGCACAAATAGCTTACAGCAGAATAACAGCAAAGCGGCAGAAGCATGTGAGAGATGCTTCTGCCGCTTTTGTCATATACAGAATCGCAGGCTTTATGTCCATAATATGCAAGACAGACAACCTGCCAAATACGCCTACTCCCAGTTGTCTGTACGGAACGGGAAGAGCGGCAGTTCGTTTCCGCCGATAAGGTTGCCTATCTGGAAATCCTTAAAGCAGTATCTCACAGCAACAGGTGCCGGCACCTCCTCAGCAGACAGGAACACCTCGTTCGTCTGCCAGCGGAACTCAGCCGTGGCAGGATAGAACTTACGGTCTTCGCCTGCTATCTCGAAGCCCTCCAACCCATAGTTGCGGCAAATGCCATACTCATTAGTGTCGAATCCCACAACAGCCTTTCCGTCTTCTATGCGGAACTTATCCTTATTGAAACGAGGTCCGGAGCATGCTATATCCTTCATGCCGTAAGTCTTGTTCAGAGCCAGCAATGACAGGCGAACGCCAACAGGCTGCTTGTTTGAAGGATGAATATTATACACCTCCGACGGCAGAGCAAGGTCGTTAGTGCAGACAATATCGCTGTTCGGGATTATGAACTGCGCCTCATACTGCGCCTCACGCAGACGCGCACCGCCAGTGCTGTTGGCATTCTCCCCAAAGATATACGGTGCGAGCTGCACCTGATAGAACGGCACATCGCCCTGCCCTATCTCCCTGCGCCACAGAGACACCATATCAGCAAGCCTCTGCGCATAGACATCATGATGGCCCACATTGCTGCAGCCCTGATACCATATAATGCCTTTGTATGTGTAATGCCTTACAGGATGGAACATAGCATTATACATAAGAATAGGTCTGTCGAACTCCCAACTGCCGAAATTATATATGCCGAGGCTATCCTGAGGAATATCAGCATACTGACTGCATGCCTCAGCAGACATCCAGCTCTCGACATGCGAACCGCCATAACTGCAATTGACAATGCCTACAGGCACCTGCAGCGCACTGCTCAGCGCAGAGGCAAAGAAGTAAGCGGTGGCAGAATAGTCCATGGCATTACGAAATTCCGGTGTCGCCCACGTACCGTCACACTCCTCCTGGCGCGTCATGCTCTGACGCTTCGGCACCTTATACATACGTATATACGGAGACATTCGCTGCGCCTGCATGGCATGAAGCACACCGTCCTTCACACAGCATCCGCCGAATCCCTTCAGCGGCATCTCCATATTGCTCTGACCGCCAGCCAGCCACACCTCACCTATCAGCACATCCTCCACAGCAATGCTGTCTGTTGTCTTGCGCCCGGCATTCTCGAAGATGACAATACGCTGCTTGCTGAACCCAGCCTGAGGAGTTCTGACACTAACCATCCAGCGGCCGTCAGAATCAGTATTTGTGCCGATTATCTCCCTCGTCATCTGCCACGAAGGCCTGACTATAATCTTAGAACCCGGTTCAGCCTGCCCCCACAGACACACCTCTGCCTGCTGCTGCAACACCATGTTATCGCCTACCAAAGAGTGTAGCCGAATCTTCGCCATAGCCACTGCCGGCAGCAAAGCCGTAAGCGCAAAAAGAATCATGCGCATAGAAAAATTTCTTCTCATTATAGTATATATGGGTATATAAATTAAGTTGATACAAAACAAATAGCACAACAAAATTACACAATTTTAGCCAAAACAGAGAAAAAAAGCCAAGAAAATTTGCGTATTATCGAAAAAAGCAGTAACTTTGCACCCGCATTTGACAAAATGGCTCCTTAGCTCAACTGAATAGAGCATCTGACTACGGATCAGAAGGTTGCAGGTTTGAATCCTGCAGGAGTCACTTCTGCAATGCTCATTCAATAAAACATGATGGCTCCTTAGCTCAACTGAATAGAGCATCTGACTACGGATCAGAAGGTTGCAGGTTTGAATCCTGCAGGAGTCACACCAAAAGAAAACCTATTAGCCTCTACGCTAATAGGTTTATTTGTTTTAAAGACATCACATAAAAACACCATATACGATGAAACAGATATACGGACACCTCGGAGCACTGTTTGTGGTGACGGTTTGGGGCACAACATTCGTAAGCAGCAAGGTCTTGCTGAACGCAGGGCTGCAACCTGCCGACATATTCTTCGTGCGCTTTATCATAGCCTACTTCTGCATGATAGTAATCTCCCACCGCCGCCTGTGGTCAGACAACATACGCGACGAACTGACACTTCTCGGTCTTGGCGTCATGGGCGGGTCGCTTTATTTCCTGACGGAGAACATGGCACTGGTATATTCCACCTCTGCCAATGTCAGCATACTCGTCAGCACCACACCGCTGCTCACAGCGATGATAGTATCAGCATGCTATCGCAGCGAACGCATGACACGCACGCAGATATTCGGTTCGGTCATAGCATTCATAGGCGCAGCCCTTGTGGTGCTTAACGGACAGGTGATGCTGCATATCAATCCCTTAGGCGACGCGCTTGCCATAGGCGCAGCAGTCACCTGGGCGCTGTATTCCCTTTTCATGCGCAGAGTGATGCAACGCTACTCGCCCGACTTCATCACCCGCAAGGTATTCGCCTACGGTGTGCTGACAATTCTGCCATATATAATATATGTAGAGAAATTCAACTGCAGCATGTCTGTATGGACATCGCCTATAGTCATCGGCAATATCCTGTTCCTCGGACTGCTGGCATCTACTGTCTGCTATCTGCTCTGGAACTGGGTGATGCGCGAACTGGGAGCAGTGAAGTCGACCAACTATATCTATCTGCAGAGCCTTATCACCATGCTTGCAGGAGCAGCCATACTTGGCGAGCGCATCACACTGATGGGACTAACTGGCGCACTGGTGCTGATAGCCGGAATGTTCTATGCTGTAAAGAAATAAACAAGGCTGAACAAGGCATTTCACACATGTTAACCATTGGCATGAAATGCTGAAATTTATTGACAAAACAAAACCGGGAGTTTTCTATGGAAAATGCTATAGAAACTCCCGGTTTTTGCTGTTTGCATAGTAAAATTTTACGTTATAGCATCCGTTTTGTGCCAAATTGCGGCATGAACGGCAGTCGTTGAAATTTCAACCAAGAGCTTTTCAAATTACCAAAAGCACTGAATGAGCTCGTCATTCAATGTCTCTTGGTAGAAAGAGTGATACAGGAAACACGCAGAAAATACATAACCAACTGAGCCACAACACATTAATAAAATAGCGAAATTTGGCGAAATTTTCGTCGACTCACTTTCCTCTGTCATTCTACGCGCTGTATTTGCGTTAACAAATGTAAAGTTTCCTGTTTTCACGCATCAGCACGCCATGCGGCAATGTCTTTGGGAATATCATATACGAAACATTCCGCCATCAGCCTTCATTATGAAGACCGATAGCGGAATGCGGTTTAACTGAGTGGAGCATAACTACGGCTTAGACATGCGAGACATGCGTTTCCCACTGATGCCTGCGCATAGCCACAACTCCATAATCTGATTCTGTGGGAATGACTACTTGATTACACCGGCACCCTTTCCTACCACCTCTGGCACTTCGGCCACTGGTATGGCATTGTAGCGGTATGGCATGCAGACGTCATTGAGATTCTCTGGCTGCTTGAATTTTTCGGTATAGTGGTTATTCTTCAGCACATACGCCTTGGCATCGTTAGTCTTGAACATCTTCTCCACGCCTTTATCAAAGTAGCAGCCCTCTACGAGCACTTCCGAGAGGCGGCGCGGATTGACAGCAGCCGTATTGCCCTGGCATGTGTAGTAGTTGTTGAGAACATGCACAGTGCCGAAGCGCACCATCGGCATACGCTGGTCGCAGCCTGTGTCCCAATGGCAGCAGGCGTATGTGACATTAAGATTATCAACACCATTGAACAACTCTCTGTCGCTCGAACCCACAAGGCTGGTGTTTGCATGGATGTATGTGCGGTCGGTATATCTGAATCTGCACCACGAAATCGTAATGAAGTCAGCATGTCCGTTAATGTCAAGACAACCGTCCATGCCGTCAATCATCTCACAATGGTCTATCCATATATTGCGGCTGTGATGTGTGATGGTGAGCAGATCGCTTCCGCCTACGTCAATAGCGCCAGGGCCGACAAACGTAAGATTGCGCACTATAATATTCTCGGAACGCGAGATTGACATCGTGCCTGCACTGCGGTAGTTTTCCTTCGGGTCCTGCAGCGTCTCCTGAAGCAGTTTGCGTGTCATGTATTCACGCTCCTCCTTGACTTTCTGTCCGTTAGGCAGGGTGAAGCGTTGCTTGGCGGCATCCGTGCCGTATGAGAGCACTTTGTTGTCGTCCATGAGTTTTCTTATCTCTGGAGAGACAAAGAACTGTGTGCAGATACGTGCATTGTTTCTGCCGATGACAGTCTTGTTTCTGACACTGTCAATCTTAATCTGCTTATCGACGAAGAAATCGCCGGCAGCTCCGTCAAGTATGACTATATCGTTCTCCTCTATGGCGCGGGTTATTGTCTTGCGCATATTCTTGCCGTCACTTTTCAGCACAGCAATCCTCTTGCCTGCTATCGTGTCTGGCATATTGATGTCATAGGCGCCTCCGCCTGTGACGGTGTAGCTGTCGCCCTGTGTCATAGAGATGCAGTTAGCCCATCCGAACGGGCCCTGATTGTCGCATGCGCTCTGTGCCGACATAGCATCAGACATGACAAATGCGAGCAATGTCAGGATAATCTTAATACAATAATGATGTTGCATAATTGTTGGTTTGATGACTTTTATATAGGAAATATGTTGCAAAAGTACAAAAAACAATTAATATACAGAGAGATTGTAGCGTTTTTTTCGTTAAATTGGATAAAATAAAGTAATTTTGCAAGTAGGACTCTTATGCAGCACTGCTAACGACATGACTTATGGCATGCCAGGCAGCTACTGCAGTACGAACTTTCTGAAAAAACAAATATCATATAACCACAATGCAGAAATACTTATTAGACCTACGGGTGAAGAGCGTGGAGCATATCAACGAGAAATATGTTCTCATGCGCCTGACAGACGACATGCCGCTGCCTGAAATGCAGCCAGGACAGTTTGTCGAGATAAAAGTAGATAACAGCCCAGCGACTTTCCTGCGCCGTCCTATCTCCATACATAATGTTGACAGAGAGAACAACGAGCTGTGGCTGCTCATTGCAGCTATTGGCGAGGGCACAAAGCATCTGGCGCAGATGACTCCAGGCGAGACGCTGAACGTGCTGCTCCCGCTCGGCAACAGCTTTACGCTCGGCAATAAGAAGACGCTGCTTGTTGGCGGAGGCGTGGGCGTGGCTCCGCTGCTCTATGCCGGAAAAGTGATAAAGGAGAACGGCGGCGAACCTGTATTCCTGCTTGGCGCACGCAAGGCGGCAGACCTTCTTGAGCTTGACCGATTCAGCGAAGTGGGACGTGTCTTCATAACCACAGAGGACGGAAGCGAAGGTGAGAAGGGATTCGTCACAAACCATTCTATTTGGGACAGCGAACGCTTCGACCAGATTTCTGTCTGCGGGCCGAAACCGATGATGGTGGCTGTGGCTAAGATGGCAAGAGAGCGCAACACACCGTGCGAGGTGTCGCTCGAAAACCTGATGGCGTGCGGACTTGGTGCATGTCTCTGCTGCGTGGAGGATACGAACGAAGGGCATGTCTGCGTATGCAAAGAGGGACCGGTGTTTGATATTGACAGACTAAAATGGCAAGAACAATATGGCTAAGATAAATGTTAACATAGGTGCGCTGGAACTGAAGAATCCAGTGATGACAGCAAGCGGTACATTCGGCTACGGTCTGGAATATGCTGACCTCGTTCCGCTGGATGAGATTGGCGGAATTATCGTAAAGGGCACAACGCTGAATCCGCGCGAAGGCAATAGCTACCCAAGAATGGCGGAAACAGCACAGGGCATGCTCAACTGCGTAGGACTGCAGAACAAGGGCGTCGATTATTTCTGCAAGAACATATATCCGCTGGTGAAGGACATTGATACACAGATGATTGTGAATGTCAGCGGGTCGTCGCCTGAGGATTACGCTGAATGTGCAAGCAGGATTAACGAGCTGGAGAACATACGTGCCATAGAGCTGAACATTTCATGCCCGAACGTGCATGATGGCGGCATGGCTTTCGGAGTGACATGCGAGGGTGCATCGAGTGTTGTGCGTGCCGTAAGAAAAGCATACGGCAAAACACTTATCGTGAAACTCTCTCCAAACGTGACAAGCATTACAGACATAGCGAAAGCCGTAGAAGCTGAGGGCGCTGACAGCGTTTCGCTGATAAATACTCTCATGGGCACAAGCATTGACATCGAACGCAGACGATTCAATCTGTCTATCGGAACAGGCGGACTGTCTGGACCATGCGTAAAGCCTGTGGCTCTCAGAATGGTGTATCAGGTGGCTAACGCTGTAAAGATTCCAGTGATAGGACTGGGTGGCATCTCTACTGCCGAGGACGCCATAGAATTTCTTATGGCTGGTGCTACAGCAATACAGATTGGCACTGCCAATTTCATTGACCCTGCAGTAACGAAGAAAGTGAAGGACGGAATAAATGAATGGCTTGACAATCACAATATTGCAGACATACACGAAATAATCAAGGTACTGTAATTACTGACACGAAAGCATCTGCCCGCCATCCGCAGCAACATAACGTTATGAATGACTGAAGGATGGCGGGCTGCATGACTTGACAACATACACGCAAACATGAAGAAACTGACGGCTATCATTACATTCCTGTTTGTACTGATATACGGAGCGAGAAGCCTGTATAGCAGCATATCAGGGAACGACACAAAACAGACGGAGCAGACTGTTGCAACTGACAGTCAGAATGAAGCACAGGAGGAAACTGACTTCAGGGAGCAGCAGAACAGTGAAAGCGGCACAGCGGAAGAGACATCTGCCGACGACACTGGCAAAGATTTTCATATACCGGCAGACAGCAAGGGCGGCATCATTGTGGAGCATAAGGCTTACACTCTGTCGTTCAACAAGAAGCACAACACACCGGACTGGGTGGCATGGCGGCTGACTGCCAAGCATACAGACGGACAGATAGAACGCTCTACAAAGTTCTGGGCTGACCCGAAACTGCCGAGAGAGAACAGAGTGGACTACTACGAATACAAAGAGAGCGACTACAGCCGAGGACACATGTGTCCTGCCGGAGATAACAAATGGAGCGAAGAAGCTATGTATGAATGCTTCTACATGTCGAATATGTGTCCGCAAGACCCAGAACTGAACGGCGGACCATGGGGCGATTTGGAGAAGGCATGCAGGCGATGGGCACGCAGCGAAGGGGAGATTTTCATTGTGTGCGGACCAATATACAAAGGCAAAAAGCATGAGACAATCGGCATTAATCACAAGATTAGTGTGCCAGAAGGTTTCTATAAGGCTGTCATGTCGCTACAACCTGGCAAGGAGAAGGCTATAGCGTTCATATTCTCAAACGACAGCAAGAACCGCTCATACCGGAAGGCTGTCATGTCTGTAGACGAAGTGGAAAAGAAAACCGGCATAGACTTCTTCCCTAAAACAAAGGACAGCATAGAGCAGAGAATAGAGGCGAAGGCTGACATAAACGACTGGAAATAGCACTGGCTGCGGCATTACTGACTGCGACAAAAGCTTGTGCTGCCGCAGGAAAGACGTAGCACAAACCTTGCATAACAAGAAGAATGAAACGTATCGGCATAATTTCTGACACTCACTCGCATTGGGACGAGCGTTACCTGAAACATTTTGAACAGTGTGACGAAATATGGCACGCCGGCGACATATGCGACATGGAAACCATAGAACGGCTGGAACAGCCTTTCGGCACTAACGACGACGGAACGGAGAAACGGCGCATAGTACGTGCTGTATGCGGAAATTGCGACGGAGGAGAGCTGCGGCGGAGATTCAAGGAGACAGAGCGATGGAAATGTGAGGGTGTGGAGGTGCTGATGAAGCACATAGGCGGATATCCCGGACGGTATGACCGCTCTGTCATTGGACAGATGTATGCCAATCCGCCTAAGCTCTTTATCTCCGGGCACTCGCATATTCTGAAAGTTCTGTATGACAAGACTCTCGGCGTGCTGCATATCAATCCTGGGGCGGCTGGCATACAAGGATGGCACAAGGAGCGCACGCTGATAAGACTGAAGATTGACGGTGAAAGGATGTACGACCTTGAGGTGATAACCCTGGCATGACATCACGCCTGGCATAATATATTTCGCTATACGGCATGCTGCATAGCTGCATGAAACAAGCAAAAACAAAAAAGGGATAGCGTTATGCTATCCCGAATCATTTAATCTGTGTCATGGAAGTGTCTGGCACTACTGTACAGCGGCAAAGGCACGGTCTAACTCCGTCTGACTGTACGGACAAGGCTCGCCTGACTCCTTTGCCAGACGAAGCTGCTGGCACGCACGAGCTACAGAATACTCGTCAAAGCACTTGAACATAGCATCCTTTATCTCGTCAAGGCGTGCAGAATCAGAAGGTGAAAACTTGTTATACACTGAATAGCTGCATTGCGCTTCTGGCATAATATCATGATAATAGAATGACCAGACGAGGAATTGCATACATACATCCGGTGTCATCAATATATCTGTCATAATTGTTTAATGTTTTTATTTACTGTCTGCTATCATTAAAGCAGCATCAGCAACGATATGTATCAGAAATTTATTATTAATCAAGACGGTGTCCTAAGGTTCGGACGTGTATATCTTCATAGAGACCTGCTGCAGCATGGAGAGCGCTGCATTTATGGCGGAGGGCTATGGAAGATTGACAACGAACGAAACGCCATAATGCTTTATGGACGCTCATTCGATTTTGGTGTGCCTGATTTCGACTATGTTCGCAGCATCGACTGGAGCGGCGTCGGGGGTAAAGAGTGCCCTCTCCTCTTTCTGCCGCTATGGCCTGATGAGACTCAGGTTATACCTGTCATACCGCAGAGATAGAGGTTACGCCATGCCATATTCATAATGAGGGTGTTGACTTCTCTGCGCCTTCGAGGTGTAAGATACGAATTACGCTTTACCATATTCATAATGAAGGTTTTGACACTACATTATGATGAGCCATTTGAGTCTCATGGAATAATGGCATATAGCATTGCCCCCATACTCTCTTCATTACGTCAGAAATCATACAGGAATGTAGCCAAGCACATAAAGCATGCAATAATAGCATTGTGCGACAAATAAATATGTCACAAACAGTGGTGCAAATGCTTTCACGCCCTCTGTCATAATGCGGAAAATATCCTGCAGGCTACGCAAGGTTGACGCACAGACGCCATAGACTACAGCAACAATTATGACTATAGATGACAGCAAGGGGACAAGGCCAGAGATAATACTGCTGCCAGCAAATGTTCCTGTTGCACTCAGCAGGATTGTGTTTGGACCTGCAACAAGGTATAAGAGTAATGACAGGCATGCCACTGCCGCAACTATTGACATGTGAAAGCCAATGCGATTGCTATAGGCATAGTGTGATGTAGTGTCAGGAGAATTCCATACAAATCTGAAATAGCGCATGATTCCCCTTTCACCTTTCTCCTTTCTCTTTTCTCCTTCCTCCTCCCCCATTTCTTCCTTCTCATTTCTCCTTTCTTCTTCCTTCATCTCTCCTTTCCTCGTCTCTCCGTCTTCCGCCGCATTAATATTCTGTGGCATAAGACACGCAGGCAGTCCACTGCCAACAAGAGTCCCGATTGCTAATGATATATAAAGAAGGGATAAGAGTACATCTGTTGACATAACTTCTGGTAATTTGCCTACCATCCACCGTATGCCTTCCTGCGAGAGGAGAGACCGCACTCCGCTATCAGGGAAAAGCACGCAGACCAGCCATGACACCATGACTGCTACTATCTGCATGACAAATGATAGCAGTGCGATGTACGGCAATACCGCAAGTATAGACTTCCTTACTGTCATACTTACTCTTCGTCAGGCACTAAATTGTCAATGTCTATAATATTCAGCTCTAACGCCTTGGTAACAAGACGTGTAGCATTGATTCCTGTTCTGCCAGGGAACAGCTTCTGAATAAGTTCTGACTGACGTTTCTCTAATGATTTAACGCCAAACGGCATTCCACGAAGCGCTGTTATCTGCTCCTTCGTATAACCAAGAGCAAGATGACGCAAGAAACGCTCATCGTATTCGTCTATCTCATAGCGTATCTTTGCATCCTGCATCATTATCTCGGAACCAACGGTATGCTTAAAGCGACTTACAATGCGCTCAAGTATTGGCTGATTGAATACAAGCTGCTTGCCACTCATTACCGCTACAACATCACGGCGCGTAAGAAGTTCACCTGATTTGAGTATTATTCCGTCTGCTCCTGCATCAAGAACATCCACCCAAAGTTTCTCATTCAGAATTTCACCAGTAAAAATCAGAACCTTGACATTCGGACGTGTCTGCTTTGTCTGACGGCAAATTTCCACACCGATGGTTGTCGACCCGCCCAAACCGAGATCAAGCAGAACAAGCTGTGGCTCTTCCTTACGCAAGAGACGCCAGTATTCTGACTCGTTCTGAGCAGTTCCTATTATTTCTGCCTCTGGAATTTCATTTCGTATGATGCCCTCAGTTCCTTTTAATTCAAGAGCGACATCCTCGACTATTATAACCTTGAAATTTTCCATAAGTTATTATTTTTGTTTCTTGTTTTCTATATCGTACCTCTCTAAAAGCATGTTACGCAAAACAGGGAGGTGTTATTCTTTGTCCTGAAGCTTTATTTTGTCTTATCAGTCTGTTATAATCTCCTGCATACTTATGTCGTGCTCATCAAATGGCACTGCATCAATTATCTGGAAAGAATATGCTACACCTATTGCATAAGGGCGGCACTTAGCAAGCATCCTGTCGTAATATCCTTTGCCACGACCTAAGCGATGGCCTGACGAATCGAATGCCATGCCAGGCACAATAACGACAACAGAAGAGCTGATGAATGCATCTTGTACTGATGAATAATCCACATCATCAGCTGCAACATGCAGCTTATCGCCTGCCAACAATTCCACCCAATCGACGGGGGCTTCTGTCGGCTCCGAAATTCCGTATGCTCCCACCTCAAGTGAATCATCACCCTTATATTCGCATAGTATCATCTCAGTGTCAGAGACTACTCGAGGAAGCAGGACATGCTTGCCTTTGCTGTATAGTGTACGTACTGCAGGGAATATTGCAACTTCATCAGGAAGAGGCGCAAATGCTATGATTACCGAAGCATCAAGTATGCGCCTGTGCGACAATATTCTATTACATACTGTCTCTGACATTATTTTCAGTGCAGCAGAAGAGACGCTTTGCTTCCTTTCACGCATCTCCTTTCTTATAGCAGGCTTCGATGTTATCATTCTATTTAGACTGCTTTGTTTTTCCTTCTGTTGCGTCAGCAGGCTTCTTCGGGAATGACACACCTTCTCTGAATACATCAATAGCCTTCTTTATGACAGGGTCATCCTCATTGACATACATATTCAGGGCGTTCTCTCCAAGAATATTATACACAACACGAGCGACAAGGAACTGCTCAAGAAGTTTATGCGACTTACGTATTAACAGATTCCTGCGTTTCAATTCGTGCTTGTCTGCATACGTAACGAACTGCTCAACAATATTCTGTTGTTTAAGATAGCGTTCCATTTCATCTATGTTCTCTATCTCCTGCAGCTGCTGTCTGTTGTTGTCTGTATATGTATAGGCGAATTGTATAATAAGTCCTGTCATGACAGCCTTCTTGTAATAGGATGTATATCCTGTAGTATCTTCTGCCACAAAATAATCTGGTGTGATGCCACCACCTCCGTATACAGGACGACCCAGGCGTGTCTTGTACGTCGGTCCATCATGCTTAATGCTGTCCTGGGAGAAGAATTCACCATGTTTGTATCTCTGCTCTAAGTCCTTTTCGTACGCATCCTCTTCACCCGTCTTATATGGTTTCTGTATGCAACGGCCAGACGGAGTGTAATAACGCGCTATTGTCAAGCGTATCATTGAGCCATCATGGAATGATATCTGCTGCTGTACAAGCCCTTTACCGAATGAGCGGCGACCGATAATCGTACCTCTGTCATTGTCTTGTATCGCACCAGCAAATATCTCACTTGATGATGCAGAGCCCTCGTCAATAAGCACTACGAGCGGCATATTCTGATATGCTCCACGTCCATCGCTCTTGAAGTCCTTGCGTGGTGAGCGTCTTCCTTCCATGTATGTGATGAGTCTGTTAGCAGGAAGGAATTCATTTGCCATCTGCACCGCTGTCTGCATGTAGCCTCCGGTGTTGTCTCTCAGGTCAATGACAAGATTACGGAAATTCTCTTGTGACAATGTAGCCAGCGCTATGAGAAGTTCGGGATAAGTGTTTTCTGCAAATTTCTTCACTCTTATGTATCCCGTTGTATCATTCAGCATGTATGCTGTCTCTATGCTCTTAGTCCTTATCTCGTCACGTGTCAGAGTATAAGTTTTAACCTTCTTGCTGCCGAAACTCAGGACTCCAATATTGACCTTCGTATTCTTTTCTCCTTTAAGACGGCGCATAGCCTCTGTGTTCGTAACCTCCTTACCTACGAAAGGTTTTCCATCGATTGCCACAATCTTATCACCAGCAACTAATCCTGCACGCTCCGCAGGCCCATCACTGACAACATTCTGCACATGAATAGTGTCCTCACGTATGGTAAATTCTATACCAATGCCACAAAACGACCCCTTCAGGTCATCATTCATATATTCCACCTCCTTAGCAGACACATAGATAGAATGAGGATCAAGCTCTGATAGAATCTGCGGTATAGCCTTCTCAACGATTTCGTTGGCATCAACACTGTCTACATATTGGTCATCAATAATATGCAGAAGATTATTCAGACGATTAGACTCTGTATTTATAATATTAAGTCTATTGCCTGCAAAATGATTAGTGTAAAACGTGCCGATAAGTATTCCCACCACGGTGCATAGTGCCATCAGCAGGGGCATATATTTATTTTTCTTGTTCACGTCAGTATCTTATTTTTTTTAACAAGTTATGGTTTATGAGTCTACGCTTTAACCCACACTGCATCTGGATTTCTAATACAGAAGAGGGAAAGCTAAGTGAAGGCCTCTATTACATTGCATCACCAGGATATTCTCCGTGGCTCCCAAGCAGTTTAGACAGATTCGCCAGATTGTTCTATATATACAATCTCAATGCCTGCACGTTCCAAAAGCTCTATGCCGTCAGTAAGCCTGTATTGACGAGAATATACCAGTCGTTTTATTCCTGCCTGTATAATGAGTTTCGCACATTCTATACAAGGCGAATCGGTAACATAAATTGTAGCGCCATCGCTATTATTATGCGAACGCGCCAACTTCGTTATCGCATTAGCTTCAGCATGCAGGACATAAGGCTTCGTGAGGTTATTCTCATCCTCACAGACATTCTCAAATCCCGAAGGCGTACCATTGTATCCGTCTGAAATGATACGTTTCTCCTTCACGACCAGACATCCGACCTTTCGTCTTGTACAGTATGAATTCTCCGCCCATATCTCAGCCATACGCAGATACCTCTTGTCAAGCTGTGTCTGTTTCAACCGCAGGCGCTCTTCATCATTAACATCTGTCTGCATTCTATTTTTTTCAGTCATAATATAATAGAATATAAGTTTCGCAAGTTCCACTTTCCTTGTAGATAGAGGGAGGTAGTTTTTACTACATGGAGATAGAAGGAGTTAGATGAAGATAGAAGGAGGTAAAAGACATTAGTTTTGATGCAGAACCCCTGCTTGCAAAAGTATCGTCTTCTATCTTCGCCGCTGAGAAGCGGCATATCTTCCTTTAACTTCATATATCTTCTTGACATACGAAGGAGATAAAAGGAGGTAGATGAAGATAGAAGGAGATAAAAGACATTAGTCTTGATGCAGACCCCTGCTTGCCAAAGTATCGTCCTCTATCTTCGCCGCTGAGAAGCGGCATATCTTCCTTTATCTTCCTATATCTTCTTGACATACGAAGGAGATAAAAGGAGGTAGAAGGAGGTAGAGGGAGATAAAAGACATTAGTTTTGATGCAGAACCCCTGCTTGCAAAAGTATCGTCCTCTATCTTCGCCGCTGAAAGCGGCATATCTTCCTTTAACTTCATATATCTCCTTCTTAACTTCTTCTTAACTCCTTCTTAACTCCTTCTTAACTTCCTCTTAACTTCCTCTTAACTCCTTCCTAACTTCCTCTTAACTCCTTCTTAACTCCTTCCTAACTCCTTCTTAACTCCTTCTTAACTCCTTCTTAACTCCTTCTTAACTTCTTCTTGACATACTTTTATTCCGTTGCGCTCCATTAGCGCATCAATTGCGGGCTCGCCACCCTTGAACCGCTTATACAACGTCATTGGATGCTCTGTGCCGCCTTTCGCGAGAATGCAGTCACGGAATCGCTGTGCTGTGTCTCTATTGAATATGCCCTCTTTCTTGAATACTGCAAAAGCATCAGCATCCAGCACCTCCGCCCATTTATAGCTATAGTATCCTGCAGCATACCCGCCCGCCATGATATGCGAGAACTGTACCGTCATGCATGTATCATCACGCTGTTCTGTCAGCACAGCCTTCTCCCATGCTTTTCTCTCAAACGCCAGAATATCGTCAGAGAACTCATCCTTCATCGTATAATATGCCATGTCCAGGAGCCCGAAGCTCACCTGCCGCAGACATGCCATTGCGACATTATAGTTGCGCGAACGCAGTATTCTATCAACCAGTTCATCTGGTATAGGCTCGTTCGTTTCGTAATGGAAAGCAAAGGTCTGCAGGAATTCACGCTCTACGGCATAGTTCTCCATAAACTGCGACGGCAATTCCACGAAATCCCACCATACATTTGTACCTGACAAAGATTCAAACCTTGTATTAGCGAACATACCGTGCAGTGCATGACCGAATTCATGCAGGAATGTCTCCACCTCACCCAGGGTAAGAAGCGCAGGCTTTTCTGCTGTCGGCTTTGTGAAATTCATGACAACAGAGACATGCGGACGGACATTCTCGCCATCATCCTCTATGTGCTGGCCTCTGTATTCCGTCATCCATGCTCCACCCTGCTTGCCTTTACGCGGATGGAAGTCAGCATACAGCACAGCGAGGAAGGTCTGGTCTTTGTCAAACACCTCATACGCCCTCACATCTGGATGATACACAGGAATATCCTTGTTCTCCTGGAACGTAATTCCATACAAGCGTGCAGCCAATCCGAAGACACCGCCGACGACATTCTCCAGTTTGAAATACGGGCGCAGCATCTCAGAATCTAAATTATATCTTTCGAGCTGCAATTTATGCGAGTAGTACGCAGTATCCCATGGCTCCATTTTGAAGTCATCCCCTTCCATACGGCGTGCCATATCTGTCAGCTCCTCACGCTCCTTCTGCGCTGTAGGTTTATAAGCTTCAACCAGGCTGTCCAGGAGATTGTAGACATTCGCCACATTTGTTGCCATGCGATGCTTCAAGACATAGTCCGCATAAGTAGGATAGCCAAGCAGCTGTGCCATTTCTCGTCTTAAATTAATCAGTCTCTGGCATACCTCTATATTGTTCTCGCTATTCTCCTGCATGCACACCGTATTCCGCGCCATGTACATCTGACGACGCAGTTCGCGCTCTGTTGAGTATGTCATAAAGGGCGAGTATGACGGCATGTCAAGCGTGAAGAGCCATCCAGCATCTTCTTCCTCCTTTCTCCTTTCTCCTTTCTCCTTTCCGCTTTCTCCTTTCTCCCTTGCCGCCTGTGCAGCAGCATCTATGACCGTCTGCGGCAGTCCGCCAAGCATGTTCTTATCAGTGATATGCAGAGCGTATGCCTTGTTCTCCTTCAGAAGGTTCTGCGAAAAGCGCAGCGACAGCAGGCTCGCCTCCTCACTGAGCTTGCGCAGCCGCTCCTTGCCATCCTCATCGAGCAATGCCCCGGAACGCACGAATCCATCATAACATTTCTCAAGCAGTGTCTGCTCCTCTTGTGTCAGCGGACGTGCGCCAGCATCACCATTCTGATACGAATCATACACATGCTTTATGCGCTTAAAGAGAGTCTCATTCAAACGCACATCGTTGGCATGCTTCGTAAGCACTGGCGACATTTTCTCCGCCAAAGCCTCCATGTCATCATTTGTCTCTGCAGAAAGGAGATTGAAGAACACTGTCGATGCGCGGTCTAACAAATCATAATAATGGTCTGTATCGTCATCCACACGCACTATTGTATTATCAAATGTCGGTTCTGCCGGGTCATTGCATATCTTCTCAATCTGCTCATCATCACGACGTATGCCCTCAAGCATAGCCTCTTCAAAATCAGCAATGCTAATCTTCCCGAACGGCACGGTATCATGCGGAGTGCCATAAGGCATCATGAGCGGATTCGTCTTGTTTGTCGTTTCTTCGTTCTTCATTATTTCTTCTTCGTTATCATGCCTACGGCATTAATGTACAAAAATACAAAAAAACAATGACAAGCCATAAGAAACCACATCATATTTAACACACGTTAAGGTAAGCAAGAGCATCGGCGAGCGAGAATACAATGCAAGGGAAAGAGGGGTGGCGACAGAGCAAGAACGAAACGAAGGATCTGCTCCTCCACCTTACAGACAACCGAGACAACTCTTGAAGAACACACAATAGAGGAATATCTGCGAAACAACAGCAATGCCTGGGACAAGGTCGTAAAGCCGTGTGCCAGGCATTAACACAGATTACATAATGAGAATACGCTGATTATATAATGAGAATATGCTGATTACATAATAAGAACACACTAATTACATAATAAGAACATGCATACACATGATAGAACACACAACTCCTTCGCATAGGCGTTTAGAAAACCTTGAACTCATACTTCTGCGACTTAAGGTATCTGAGGCTTGCAGGCAGTGCGAAATACAATTTATCTATGGACTTCAGCGAATCATGGAATGTTATGATTGACCCGTTGCGTGTATAGCGGTGTATGTTGCGCACCACATCGTAGGCTGAGAGCATGCGGGAATAGTCTCGAGTGACAAGGTCCCACATGACTATGCGGTATCTGTTCTTGAAGCGATGATACTGCGTGGGACGCATCCACCCGTGAGGCGGGCGGAACAGATTGGAATGTATGAGGTCGTCACACATCTGCACATTCTTCTCGTATGCACGTATTGAGTGGCGGGCGCCTATATGGTTGTATGTATGGTTGCCGACGCTGTGCCCTTCGTCAAGAATCTGCTGGAAGAGTTCGGGGTATCTCCTTACGTTGTCTCCAACGACAAAGAATGTGGCCTTGACGTCAAACTCACGGAGTGTCTTCAGCAGGAAGGGCGTTGATTCTGGAATAGGTCCGTCATCAAAGGTCAGATATACAGAATGGTCGTTCTCATCCATGCGCCACAAGGCTTTCGGATAGAGCCATCGCAGCCATTTCGACGGTTGTTCGATTATCATCGTTCTTGTTCTAAAAAATACTGAGACATAATTAAAAATATGAATCAGGAATCCGCCGTCTATGCGGGGAACTCCTGATTCTACGTTCCTGACCAGCTCTTGCTCTTGGCAGTCAGGCGCATCTGTGTTTACATCTCTGGCAGCTGGCCGCCTCGAGACTGGTATGCGCTTACGACGCTTGTGAACTCGTCTACGTATCGCTCTGCCATCTTTTCGTCGGCGCCGACAGCAAGTTCGTAGAGTCTCTGCATGATATATATCTGCATGACACACTCCTGCTGCGACATGGCGAAGCGTGATGGAGTCATGTCATTATACCATCGCATATACTGCGCCGCTTCCTTCCACATGCCGTCGATGATGCGTGCCGCCTCCTTCTTCATTCCGAGGAGTATGTAGCAGCTGGCAATCTCCATGCCTCCAGCATTATAGTTTGTAGGCACATTATATTCAGGCATCACCGTGTTCATGTACGCCAGAACTTTCTTGGCGCGGGCTTCGTCGCCTTCGTTTATGAGATTTGCTGCGAGTGTTGCGAAGAGTCGTTTGTGTGTATAGCACATGCGCATGATTGTCTCGTCAAGGTAAAGCCCTGGCTTATCAAGTCCTCCGAACTTATACCGATTCATGACATTGTCATACACACGGTCAGTATCGAATCGGCGTGCGCCTTCGTCTGTTGTCGTGAACGGTGTGATTCTGTTTACGAGTCCCTCCTGCACGAAGTTCTCGCCGAGATTCATATAGTTATTCTCACCCACTGTTGTAGCCACATAGAGCGGACGAGTCCAGTTGGCATTGGCAAGCATCTCGAGCAGCATGAGGTCGCCCTTATACAGTGCGCGCTTTCCTGCGAGCGAGATGACCATTCTGTCAGGGATTTCGTCAGACGCCATCAGCATGCCGCTCTTGCGCACAGCCTTCTTGTCAACTGTGAGGTAGAGAGTGTCTGTCGGTATGATATGCGTGCCCTCTGAGTCCTTTCCTTCACGCACCCAATATTTCAACACATTCTTGAGTTCAAAAGGTTCGTCGCCGTAAGTCTTCTTCGCCTCCTCTGGATTACTCTTGTAGAATTCGAGCAGAGCAGTCTTTACAGAAGGCTCAACTGTGATATACTCATTCGTGCCGGCACAATAGTCGATTCTCGGCCATGTGATAGGCAGCGAAGGAGAGTCGTATGCAGGTCGCACCATCTGGTCGATATACCAGTCGGTAGCGAGGTATGAGAGGTTGCAGACTCTTGCATCGGTGCCTATGCCTTCCACGTCCTGGTTATACCACAGCGGGAACGTGTCGTTGTCACCGTTCGTAAAGATTATCGGATTGCTGTTCTCCTGTAATGAAAGCAGATAGTTCTGTCCGAAATCGCGGCACATGTATCGTCCTGAGCGGTCATGATCGTCCCATGTCTGCGATGCCATCTGTACTGGCACAAGGAGACACACGATGCTCACTGCTACAGCGAGGGCTGTGTTTGAAATCTTCAATTTGCTTTCAATAAGGTCGATTATAGCTGCAACGCCTAATCCGCACCATATAGCAAAGGCATAGAACGAGCCGGCATAAGCATAGTCGCGCTCACGAGGCTGCCCTGGTGTCTGGTTAAGATATATGACAATGGCAAGTCCGGTCATGAAGAAAAGGAAGAACACCACCCAGAACTGCTGTATGCCCTTCTGTCCGCGGAACGCCTGCCAGAAGAGTCCGAGAAGTCCGAGGAGCAGCGGCAGACAGTAGAACACGTTATGTCCCTTGTTGTTCTTCAGCGCATCAGGGAGCAGCGACTGGTCGCCCAGCATAGCGTTATCAATGAACGATATGCCCGTAATCCAGTTGCCTTTCTCTGGCTCGCCATGTCCCTGCAGGTCATTCTGACGTCCTGCAAAGTTCCACATGAAGTAACGCCAGTACATGAAGTTGCACTGATAAGACAGGAAGAAGCGTATGTTCTCTGCGAATGTCGGCATCTTGACATCGACGATTTCACCGCAGCGGTCGAACTGAACGACCTTTCCGTCAACACCGCCCATCCAGCTCTCGTAACTTGAAGCGTGGTCAGAGCTGTACATGCGAGGGAAGAACATGTTCTGTGCATATACGTACTTGTCCTTTGTACGCACAACGAAATATCTGTCTGGTTCGTCCTCTGAGTGTTTCTCCACACGCTGATAAACCGGTGCGCCGGTCTTCATCACCGGACGACACATGTTTCCGTCAACCTTCAGGTCTACCTGTGACGTGTATGCCTCGCCGTAGAACAGCGGACGATAGCCATACTGGTCGCGGCTGAGATAGCTGCCGAGTGTGAAGATGTCCTCTGGCGAGTTCTGGTCCATAGGAGGATTGGCAGAAGAGCGTATGACGATAACGGCATAAGACGAGCATCCGAGCATAATCATAAGCAAGCAGAGAAGCGTAGTATTCTTTACGCGTGCCGAAATAACCTCTATGCCCTGACGCTTCAGCTTAAGAAGGAACCACAGCGCGATGAGCACAACTGTTCCTATAGCTACTGCAGACCATCCATATCCATAGAAAGGTATGCCCAGCAAGCCCACAGAAAGTACAAACGATATGTTCTCTCGCTTGATATTAGTATGCGTGTAACTCTCATATATAGCCCAGAGTACTGTAGCCACAAGTACTACGAGGTATACGATAAGACCTGTATTGAACGGGCAGTTGAGTGTATTCACGAAGAACAGTTCAAACCATCCGCCTACGGTCACAAGTCCGGGAACGATGCCATAGAGCACGCCTGCAATGATTACGAACGAGCAGAAGAGAGCTATGAGTGAACCCTTCAGGTCGGCATTCGGATTCTTCTTATAGTAGTATACCAGCACAATTGCAGGAATACAAAGGAGGTTGAGCAGATGCACGCCTACCGAAAGTCCCATGATGAATGCTATCAGCACGAGCCAGCGGTCAGAATGCGGCTGGTCAGCCTGGTCTTCCCATTTCAGTATAAGCCAGAAAACCACTGCTGTAAGAGCAGAAGAATAGGCATACACCTCACCCTCTACGGCAGAATACCAGAATGTGTCAGAGAATGTATATATCAATGCTCCGACAAGACCGCTTGCCTCAATAGCAATCATCTTCGGCATCGACATCGCCTCACCTGGATTATAGAATATGCGGCGGGCAAGGTGTGTAATCGACCAGAACAGGAAGAGGATACATGTGGCAGACAATAATGCCGACATAGTATTAACCATCATCGCCACCTGCGAAGGGTCGCTGGCAAACTGTGAGAAGATGTTTGCCGTAAGCATGAAGAACGGTGCTCCCGGTGGATGCCCCACCTCAAGCTTCGCTCCGGTAGAAATAAATTCCGGACAGTCCCAGAACGAGGCTGTCGGCTCAATTGTCGAACAATACACGAAGGCGGCAATGAAGAACGTAAGCCAGCCCAGCACATTGTCTACAAGACGAAATTGTTTCATGTTGATTGTATTATTAGTTTTTTATTTATTTTCCTCTTTTCTGTACGTGTGCGCACACAATATTCAGCAAAATTACTTATTATCCGCTGAATATCAAAATATCACACTGCTTTTTACAATTTATTTGCACAAAAAACATTAACTTTGCAGAGAAATCACAGTGTAGCGCACGAAACGCAAGTTTCCGGCATAACATCTGGACACCTGCTGCCTCATCACTCACAGGCACAAACAGCATACGCAAAAAAACAGCACAAAGACATAAAGACATGACACACGAAAGAAGAAATCCGCCAGTATGGATTAGCGCCATACCTTTCATATCGCTCATTCTGCTCCTGGCAGCCACGCTGTCGATATACGGCAGCGACGCTCTGAGCGGCCCGTCACAGATAGCGCTTCTCTGCTCCACCGCTATATGCGTTATACTCGGCATGGGGTTCTGCCATGTAAAGTGGCGGGAGATAGAGGAAAATATCATAGATAAGGTGCGCAACACCACCATCTCCATATACATCCTGCTATGCATAGGCATGCTGGCTGGCGCATGGATGATAAGCGGTATTGTGCCGACCATGATTTACTACGGCATACAGATTATCCATCCTGCCGTATTCCTCATATCTACATGTATCATCTGCGCCGTTGTTTCACTCATGACGGGCTCGTCCTGGACTACCGTTGCGACTATCGGGCTGGCATTGTTAGGCATCGGACGGGCACTCGGATTCGACGACGGATGGACGGCTGGAGCGATAATCTCCGGTGCATACTTCGGCGACAAGATGTCACCGCTGAGCGATACAACAATTCTCGCGTCGTCTGTCAGCGGAACACCATTATTCACCCACATACGCTACATGACGCAGACCACTGGCCCAACCATGTTTATCACACTCATAATATTCTCACTGGCAGGTCTATGGATGGGCAATACGGTCATGTCTGACACTACCGTATACCTGCAGGCTCTCGACAATACATTCGACATAACGCCGTGGGTGCTCATTGTACCCATAGTCACAGGCATACTCATCTACAAGAAAGTGCCGTCGCTGATAGTGCTTTTCACGTCAGCTATCCTTGCCGTCATAATGGCTGTAATATTCCAGCACGATGTTCTGCTGCAAGTGGCGGGACTGCCTAAAGGGACGACAGAATACAGCATAGCAGACACTTTCCATGGCATAGTGACCACGGTTTCTACATCGACCTCTATCGATACGGGGCTGCCGCTATTCAACAACCTGGTGTCAACATCAGGCATGGCGGGCATGCTCAACACCATCTGGCTCATACTATCTGCCATGATATTCGGCGGAGCAATGACAGCATGCGGCATGCTCAGAAGCTTCCTCTCTGCCATATTCCGCAGGATGATGAAGACACGTACAGGACTCGTTTCATCTACTGTCGTCAACGGCATTGCCATGAACCTCATGACAGGCGATCAGTATATATCTATCATTCTCTCTGCCAATATGTTTAAGGATGAATACGTAAAGCAGGGGTATGAGACACGCCTGCTGTCACGAGCAACGGAGGACAGCGCAACAGTGACCTCGGTGCTGATTCCATGGAACACCTGCGGCATGACGCAATCAACTGTGCTGGGCGTAGCCACGCTGACATATCTGCCTTACGCATTCTTCTGCTATCTCTCGCCGCTGATGTCGATATTCATCGCAGCCATAGGATGGAAAATCAGGAAGGCGACAGCAGATAACTGAACCCCATCATAACTCCCCATCATAACTCCCCATCATAACTCCCCATCATAACTCCCCATCATACCTCCCCATCATAACTCCCCATCATAACTCCCCATCATACCTCCCCATCATAACTCCCCATCATAACTCCCCATCATAACTCCCCATCATATAAGACATGAAAGGACGCTTTGCACCATCGCCTACAGGACGCATGCACATGGGCAATATTTACTCGGCTCTGCTCGCATGGCTCTCTGCAAGAAAGCAGGGAGGCGGCTTCGTATTGCGCATTGAGGATATTGACCGGCAACGTTCAAAAGCGGAATATGCTGCGCTGATTGCCGACGACCTGAAATGGCTGGGACTCGACTGGGACGAGCAGTACACTCAGAGCGAGCGTTTCAGCATATACGAGAAAGAATTAGAAAAACTTAATAATCAAGGACTTACTTATCCATGCTACTGCACGCGCGCTGACATCATGGCTACGCAAGCGCCACACGAGAGTGACGGACGTGTAGTGTACAAGGGGACATGCCGCCCTGGGAATTTGCAGAAAAATTCTGTTGAGGGAAGGAAGGGTGCAACACGTCTGATGGTGCCCGACCGTGACATAACATTCTGCGACGGGCTGTACGGCAAACAGACGGTGAATCTGGCACGCCAATGCGGCGACTTTATTCTTCAGCGCGCTGACAAAGCATGGGCATACCAGCTGGCGGTAGTGGCTGACGATGCTCTGATGGGCATAACGGAAGTGGTGCGCGGACGCGACCTGCTGCTCTCCGTGCCGCAGCAAATCTACCTCTACGAACTGCTGGGATATACAGCACCGGCATTCACTCACATACCGTTGCTATGCAATGAAGCTGGGCAGCGGTTGTCTAAACGCGACCAAAGCCTTGACATGCAGCACCTTAGAGAGCTGTATTCTCCTGAAGAAATCATCGGAAGATTAGCTTGCCACGCTGGCATTATTGACCGTCCCGAACCGGCTAAAGCTTCTGATCTGGTACCACTGTTCTCATGGAAGAATGTTCCGACTGACGATATTGTAATCAAAAAAGCGGAATAAAAGGACTTACCGAAAATTTATTAATTGACTGGGAGGCAAGAGATTCTGCTACAGGAAAACGCCCGTTGCATGAAAGACGACTGCAGAATGGATTATCCTGACATTTTGTAAGCATTTCCGCATCTTTTGCTAACGCTTTTCTTTCGTATTCAGCAATAATCCAAAAGGCTACGAATGAGACGCCAAAAGGCTACGAATGAGTTCGTCATTCGTAGCCTTTTGCACGCCAAGAAGCAGCACTTACATAATGATAGCGCTACTCTTTATTTTCTATACATTATTAATTCTTCGCAGTCAAAGGAGAAGGTTGGGATTACTAATGCCCTACCCTGCCACAAACACATTGTCCTGCAAGCACTTACAGCAGAAATCATCATTATGCGTCAGGATTGTTTCTGATTGCAGAAATCATGACTGCACGGTCATTCGCTGTCAAGCCTGTCTCTCCAAAGGTATTTGCGTGTCTCATGCACCATTATGCCTGAAAGGAATAGCAGCGACAGAAGATTCGGTATGGCCATAAGGGCATTGAAGATGTCTGCAAGATTCCATACGAGGTCGAGGCTTACCACAGCACCGAGATAGACGGTTATGAGGAAGACAACACGATAGGCGTTGAGCATGCCGCGCACGCTGCGTTCGTTCTTCCTGTTCTCTTCTGACTCATTATCCATATCCATGCGGCTTCTCTTGCGCTGCAGCACCTTGTTTGCAAGATACTCCATGCCACGCTCACCATAATAACTCCATCCGATAATCGTGGAGAATGCGAAGGTCAGCGAACCGAACACCAGAAGCGGCTCACCTATATATGGTATCTTTGAGAATGCCATCTTGGTAAGCACTCCGCCATCTGACATGTTTATATCCGGATACGCAAGAACTGACGAAACCACCACGAGACCGGTCATAGCACATATAACTACTGTATCCCAGAATGTGCCTGATGACGACACAAGTGCCTGACGTACAGGATTTTTAGTCTGAGCTGCCGCAGCAACAAGAGGGGCTGAGCCCAGACCAGACTCATTGGAGAAGAGTCCGCGAGCTATTCCATAGCGTGCTGCAAGCATAATAGACGAACCGACAAAGCCGCCACCAGCTGCTGAGGGGTCGAATGCTGAGGTCACAATAAGTTTCAGTGCTGGCCACAGGTATTCACTGTTTAAAAACAGAATGACTACACATCCTAAGACATAGAGTGCTGCCATCAGCGGCACAAGCATTTCACAGCAGCGGCCTATGCTCTTCACACCTCCCATGATTACTGCTGCTGCAAGGATTGTAACAATGCCTCCGATAACCACAGGAGAGACTCCGAGGGTCTCATAGCTCATGGTTGATATGGCATTGGCTTGCACTGTCGAGCCTATGCCGAAGGTGGCAAGGGCGGTGAAAAGCGCAAAGGCTATGGCAAGGCCGTTCCAAAAATGACGCATCATTCCCTTGCTATTGTTGCCAAGACCACGTTCGAGGGCATACATCGGGCCGCCAAGCATCTTGCCGTCTGGGGCTTTTATACGGTATTTCACAGCGAGAAGCGCCTCGCCATACTTTGTTGAGATACCTAAGACGCCTGTCAGCCAGCACCAGAACACAGCTCCCGGACCGCCAAGCGCTATGGCTGTGCCTACACCAACGATGTTTCCTGTGCCGATTGTAGCGGCAAGGGCTGTTGCAAGGGCTGCAAACTGAGACACATCGCCCCTGGAGTCCTTGTCACGGCTGACGGAGAGACGAATGGCTTTGAATATATACCGCTGCGGAAAACGAAGGCGGATTGTAAGATAGACGTGGGTGCCGAGAAGAAGAATTATCATAGGCCATCCCCACAACAATCCGCTTACAAACGAGAGTATTTCATCAAACTGCTGCATATCGCATTATATATTAATGTTAGTTGAACAACGTAATGCCGGACATAACGCCATCACTTGCGGTGTTGACATCTGCGTATGTTACAGGAACTGACCATAAGGACTGATTCCTGAAACTCGGTTATCCGCATATAGAAATAAAAAAGGCGGCGACACTCTTACTGCGCCGCCGCTTATATTGTCGTCATCGGCTCTTACGCCTGATGTATCGCACATTATTATTCTGCTACGCTTCCTCATCACCTGTGACACCGTCCTCGCTGCTATCACTATCAAGCTGAGTGTCAAGCGTCACAGAGAAGTTTCCATTACGGTCGAGCGTCATTACCATCGGTACAAATTCATCGCTGCGGAAGTCTGGCGAGCCTATGCTGGTAGCAAAAACCAGGCGGCCGTTCTCAATCTTGTCGTAGACAATACCAAGCAGCGCACCGGTCTTCTCCATGCCACTGCCTCGCACATAACTCACGAAGTCACTCTTCTTGAACGTGCGATTTACAAAATCACTGCCGTCTTCTCGCTGTATACGCAGATGAATCGTATTGTCATAATACTCCTGGCCGGACTCATCACTGACAAGCGGCAGACTGGTGTCGGCACTACGCTCTATGCTTACAACATACTGGGCGCCTTGCCAGTCGACCTCATGACGCTGCTTAGTCTGCGACATTTCCTGCGGTCCTTTCTTTGCTTCCTCCACTGGCGGTGGCACTATTATGTCCTGCTGCGCTTCTTTTTCCTTGCATGAAGCAATTGCAAGCATAGACAATGCGATGATATAAAATGCTCTATGTTTCATATTATATATATGTACACGTGTAAGATTATGCTACCATTTGCAGAAGTTCTTCATGCAGTTCGGCAAATCTGCGAGGAGGGAATCCTATCAGTAATATGCACAGGAAGGAATTGCAGGCTATCTCAAGAGGTGAGATTTCTACGTCATCATCAACAATCACCTCCTTGCCGATAATGACATTCCATTGCGCTTCAAAGCATCTGTCCTCCGCACCTACATAGCAATCGTCAGTGTCCATTGCATCAATGAGCTGATAGACGATTCTTTTCTTCGAGCTGACTGGCGACTGGGATAAAAGAAAATCGTAAGCATCCTTCATCGAAGAACGCTTACGATTCAATTCAGGTATCATCTCTGACAGTTCTGCAAAGATAATATCAAAAGAGTATTTTGTTATGATATCTTTCAGTATCATAGTGATTCTGCATTATAAAATATCAGAATTTAGCCATCTTTATTGCCGCTACCGCACACTCTTCGCCCTTATTGCCAAGACGACCGCCTGAACGCTCCTTGGCCTGTTCGAATGTGTTAGTAGTCAATATGCCGAATATTACCGGCACAGCACTTGTCGCATTTAGCTGCGCAAAGCCAGTTGTGACGCCGTTACAGATGCAGTCGAAGTTCGGAGTCTCGCCTCGTATCACCGCTCCCAATGCTATGACAGCATCATAACCATCGTTGAGAGTCATCTGATGCGCACCATATACAAGCTCAAATGTGCCAGGCACATGCTTTACATGTATATTCTCAGGAAGCGCTTCATAACTTTCCAGTGTCTTGACTGCACCTTCGAGCAATGCTGACGTTATTTCCGTATTACGGTCAGAAACCACGATACCGAAGCACATATTCTCGGCATTAGGCACTTTAGACCGGTCGTAGTCGGAGAAATTACGTGTTGCCATTACTTCGTTGCGCGCTCTATGTACTTGTCAATGTCGCGGCTTACTGGCGAATTAACATAGTTCTCCTTAATGTTCTTGTAGATTTCAAGAGCCTCAGCGGCCTTACCCTGATTCTCAAGTATCTCTGCTGCCTGAAGCAGATACTGAGGAGCAAGAGAAAGATTGCGGCCGAACTCTGACTTTGAGTCTGCCATATCTGCTGCCTTCTTCAGGGTCTTAACAGCCTCGTCATACTTCTTCAGGTTAACATAGACATTGCCAAGAGCGCCAACAGCGGCTGGAGAAACAAGGGCGTCGTCTGCTACTGAATAGTCATCAAGCTGTGCTGCTGCCTCATTCCACTTTCCGAGATGAGCATAGCACAAACCCGCATAAAGCTTAGCAAGATTAGCTGCGTCTGTACAGCCATACTGATCGATAACCTTAAGGAAACCAATATAGCCTGCGCCGTCACCATTAAGTGCCTTCTCGAACTGTTCCTGAGCGAACAATTCCTGTCCCTTAGCAATAGCTGTGCTTGCCTCAACCGCACGTGGCTTGAAATAGAAATTGTTCAAAAGAATAGCACCTGCCACTACAACAAGGATTGCTACAATTGAAAAACTGATAATCTTCTTGTACTTAAGCACAAATGCTTCTGTCTTAGAAGCTGTCTCCTGTGCTGGAGTCTGCTGATTTTTGTTTGTTGCCATTATTTTTATGTTTTTTTATTTCTCTGCAATCTAAAATATTAAAGCAATCGGACACGAATGCGCACTATTGCGTGGCAAAATTACACAATTTATCTCAGATATTGAAATTTATCACCGCTTTTTTTCGTTTAATACAATGAAAAACCTTAACTTTGCGTCAAATTAACAAAAAATGATACTTAAAAAGCTCTCCATAATCAATTATAAGAACATCAAAGAGGCAACTTTAGAACTATCGCCAAAGATAAATTGCTTGATTGGAAGTAACGGAATGGGAAAGACAAACATTCTGGATTCTGTCTATTTCCTGTCATTCTGCAAAAGCCATACATCAACCGCAGACTCGCAAATCATAAGGCACAACAATGATTTCTATATGGTAGAAGGCACCTACGAAGACGAAAATGGAAACGAGGAGGTCATATATTGCGGAATGAAACAGGGGTCAAAGAAACACTTCAAGCGCAATAAGAAGGAGTATAAAAGATTCTCACAGCATATCGGTCTTATACCTCTTATATTAATATCGCCTGCCGATACCAGAATCATCGAGGACGGAAGTGAAAACAGAAGGAAGCTCCTTGACATAGTAATATCTCAATGCAGGCCTGAATACATTACAGAATTAGTCAGCTACAACACGGCTTTGCAACAGAGAAACACGCTGCTGAAGATGGAGGAAGAGCCTGACATGACACTGCTCGAGCTCTGGGAAGAGGAGATGGCTGCTCATGGCGAGAACGTCTACAGAATGCGAAACGAGTTCATAGAACAGATTACGCCGAAGTTTGAAAGCATCTACAACTGCATTTCGCAATACCACGAAGATGTCAAGATAAACTACATATCACACTGCCAGCGCGGCGCACTGATAGACGTCATACGGCGCGACAGACACAAGGACAGGGCTGTCGGCTATTCTCTGCATGGCATACACCGAGACGACATTGAGATGACCATTAACGGATACCCATTAAAACGCGAAGGAAGCCAGGGGCAGAACAAGACTGTGGCAATAGCACTGAAACTCGCACAGTTTGAATTCCTCAAGCAGACATCAAGCCGCACAACTCCCCTACTGCTACTTGACGACATTTTCGACAAGCTTGATTCACAACGAGTAGAGCAGATAGTGAAACTCGTATCAAGCGAGAAATACGGGCAGATATTCATAACCGACACAAACAGGGACCATCTTGACGACATACTTAGACACACCTCGCTCGACTACAAGATATTCCATGTATATGACGGAGAAATAACAGACTAAGCATTTCTTATTTCATCACACACCACCCATGCAAAGAAGAAGAGAAAAAATCGCTAACGACATCGTACTGGAGATACTGCGCAGCCAAGGGCTTGAAACGCCTTTGCTGCAAAGACGCCTGCTTGCCGCATGGGATAAGACTGTCGGTGCGACAATTGCACGATACACTGGGGAGAAGTTCATTAAGAACCAGACTCTCATGGTAAAAATCACTAACCCGGCGCTGCGCTCTGACATGAATATGATCAGAACGGAACTGAAGAACAAACTGAACATAGCGGTAGGAGCACAGGTCATTTCTGACATAAAGTTCTACTGACATAAGAACGGCATGACTGTACTCACAGGAAACCGGAAGCAAGCCGACGAGACTGTAATAAGAGGAAAGACGGTTAATGATTGACACATATAAAGAAATCAAGCCGCATATAGAGAATGAAATAAAAACAGCACAAAAAAAACAAGAAAACTCTTCTTATACGAAATATTTTTACTAACTTTGCATTCACAATAGTTTTTTCGACTAAAATAACAAGCAAATGAAACCAACACTATTCTTACTCGCCGCTGGCATGGGTAGCCGATATGGCGGACTCAAGCAACTTGACGGACTCGGTCCGAACGGTGAAACAATAATGGATTACAGCATATATGACGCCATCGAAGCAGGATTCGGAAAAATCGTTTGGGTCATAAGAAAAGATTTCGAAGAGCAGTTCAGAACACAGATTCTTTCAAAATACGAAGGGAAAGTACAATGTGAGCTTTGCTTCCAGTCAATTGACGCACTGCCAGAAGGATTCACATGCCCTGAAGGACGCCAAAAGCCATGGGGAACAAACCACGCAATACTGATGGGAAAAGATGTAATCAAAGAGCCTTTCTGCGTTATCAACTGCGACGACTTCTATAATCGTGACGCTTTCAAGGTCATCGGGAAATTCCTCACTGACCTTCCTGAGGGAGCGCGCGGACAATATGCAATGGTGGGATTCCGTGTTGCGAACACTCTTTCTGAAAACGGAACAGTATCAAGAGGAATATGCTCGAAAGACGAAAACGGATGTCTCACGACATGCGTGGAATGCACTAAGATTGCACGTGTAGACGGCTCTGTCGCTTACCGTGAAGGCAACAAGGAGGATGGAGCATGGATTAACATTGATGACAACACTCCTGTTTCAATGAATATGTGGGGTTTCACACCCGACTACTTTGAATACAGCGAGGAATACTTCAAGGAATTCCTTTCTGACCCAGAGAATATCAGCAATCTGAAATCAGAATTCTTCATTCCGTTAATGATTAACAAGCTCATCACAGAAGGAACAGCCACATGCCGAGTACTGGATACTACAAGCAAATGGTTCGGTGTGACATATCCGGAAGACCGCCCTGAAACAGTTGCCAGGATCCAGGCTCTTGTAGAAGACGGCACATATCCGGAGAAGCTGTTCTAAGAAAGAGAACGCATCATCATACAAAAGGATACGAGATAATTTCCATTTTAATACATGAACATACTCAGCAACACACAAATAAATGAGCTCCGCCAACTTATTGACGGAGCTCAAAACATTATTATAACCTGCCACAGAAGTCCCGACGGCGATGCGCTGGGGTCCTCCCTGGCATTATCAAAATATCTGAAATCTATGGGCAAGGACGTCAACATCATCATTCCTGACGCTTACCCTGATTTCCTGATGTGGCTGCCTGGCACACAAGAGATTACAAGATTCGACAAGCATGCAGACAAGGCTGAAATAATGATTAAGATAAGCGACCTCATCTTCTGCCTTGACTACAACACCGCAAATCGTGTGGGAGAGAATATGGAAAGTGTTCTCCTTGCTTCTAAAGCAAAAAAAATACTTATTGACCACCATCTCGACCCAGACATCGAGACTGCACTGACAATCTCACTGCCAGCAATGAGCTCTACGTCAGAAATCATATTCCATGTAATCGACGGGCTTGGAGGTTATGACAGCATGGATAAACTTACAGCCACATGCATCTACTGCGGCATGATGACCGACACTGGCGCATTCTCCTATAACAGCAATTCGCCAAACACATACAACACAATAGCACGTCTGCTTCAAAAAGGAATAAACAAAGACAAGATATACCGTAACGTTTACTGGGTCTTCTCGCAAAACAGAATGAGGCTATGGGGCCATATATTGCAGAACTTCAAGGTGTCAGATGACGGCCACGCCTCATACTTCACCATATCAAAAAGCGACATGAAGAAATACAACTTCATTAAAGGTGACGCTGAAGGCTTAGTGAATATGCCATTACAAATACGAGGCATGAAACTCTCCATCTCGCTTCGCGAAGACACAGAAAAGCCTAATCTCGTATGGGTCAGCCTGCGTTCAGTAGACAATTTCCCATGCAACAAGATGGCGGCAGAATATTTCAATGGCGGCGGACATCTCAATGCGTCAGGCGGACGATTGTTCTGCACTCTTGAAGAAGCAGAAGTGATAGTAAAACGTGCAATAAAAGAATTTAAATACTAATAAATCATAAATCGCAAAACACAATCAAGTAACAAATCTCATAACTCACAATTTATTAGTAACTTTGCACACTATTAAGACAATCACCATACATAATAATGAAGAAAATACTATTACTTGCCTGTCTCGTCATAGCAGCAATAGGACTAACAAGCTGCGATGACACTGAGACCTTCGCAGAAAAAAGAGAAAAAGAAAATACGGCTATTGCGAAATTCATAGCAGGCAGCACCATTACATCATCAAAACTGTTTGACAAGCCAATACAAGTCATATCAGAAATTGATTTTGAGAGTGCAGACTGCAAGACAGACACAGCCCTTAATGAGTTCGTCTTATTTGAGCAGTCTGGTGTATACATGCAGATAGTTCGCGAAGGATGCGGCGAGAAACTCAAATCAGGAGAGACAGCGACAATACTATGTCGTTTTGACGAATATAACATTCTCACAGACTCACTGCAGCTCTCAAACAACAACATATACTTTCAGCACATCCCTGACAAAATGACCGTAACAAACATGTACGGCACATTCACCGGCACATTCGATGGCGAGTCAAGCATTATGGCAGCAGCCTACAGCAGCACTTCTGTGCCTGGCGGCTGGCTGATACCCCTTAGATACATAAATCTCGGCAGACAGTCAAAGCCTGACGAAGAAATTGCGAAGGTGCGAATCATTGTGCCTTCAGCGCAAGGACATTACTACGCGTCAGCCAACACATACCCCTGCTACTACGAGATAACATACGAAAGAGGATTGTAAAACACACATAGAACATGTCACTAATAAAATCAATCTCAGGAATCCGCGGCACCATAGGCGGATCGACAGGCGACACTCTGAATCCACTTGACATAGTTAAATTCACCACAGCATACGCAACATTCATAAAGAAGCAGACTGAGGCAGAGGAAGGCTACACTCCGTCTGGCTGTATCGTGGTAGGACGCGACGCAAGAATCTCCGGCGAGATGGTTAACAACATTGTCTGCGGCACACTCATGGGAATGGGCTATGATGTACTAAACATCGGCCTGGCATCTACCCCAACCACCGAACTCGCTGTTACAATGGCAAAAGCCGATGGCGGAATCATCATAACAGCATCACACAACCCACGTCATTGGAATGCGCTGAAGCTGCTGAACAGACACGGAGAATTCCTTACTGCGGCAGACGGCGGAGAAGTGCTGAAAATAGCAGAAGAGGAGAACTTCATATATGCAGACGTAGAGCACCTCGGCAAATACACTGAGGAGAACTTTGACAACAAACACGTAGAGAGCATCATAGGCCTGAAGCTCGTGGATGCTGACAAAATACACGAAAAGAGGTTCACTGTTTGTGTCGATGCAATAAATTCTGTGGGAGCTATAATCCTCCCGAAACTACTCGACCGCCTTGGAGTAGGCTACACAATCCTTAACAAGGAGCCGAACGGCGACTTTGAGCACAATCCCGAGCCGCTGGAGAAGAATCTGCAAGGCATAATGAACGAGATGAAAACAGGCAGATATGATCTGGGCATTGTTGTCGACCCTGACGTCGACCGATTAGCGTTCATCACAGAAGAAGGCAAAATGTTCGGTGAGGAATACACACTTGTGGCTGTCGCAGACTATATCCTCAGCGAAATGGCGAAGAAGGAAGGCCACGCCCCGCTCAATACTGTGTCAAACCTGTCATCAACACGTGCTCTGCGTGATGTCACAGAGAAATACGGAGGCACCTACACCGCAGCAGCCGTAGGAGAGGTGAATGTTACGACAAAGATGAAAGAAACAGGTGCTGTAATCGGTGGCGAAGGCAATGGCGGAGTAATCTATCCTGACAGCCATTACGGCCGTGACGCACTTGCTGGCATAGGGTTATTCCTCTCTCTGCTTGCAAACAAAGACTGCAAGGTATCAGAACTTCGCGCCACATACCCAGAATACCATATCGCGAAGAACAGGATAGACCTCACACCAGAAACAGATGTTGACGCAATACTGGCTCAGGTAAAGGAGAAATACTCTGCAATGCCTGATGCACAGGTAAATGATATTGACGGAGTGAAGATTGACTTTGCTGACAAATGGGTTCATCTGAGGAAATCAAACACAGAACCTATCATACGAATATACAGCGAAGCACACACCATGGACGAAGCCGACGAATTAGGCAAAAGCATCATGAACATTGTGTACAGCATGGCATAGGAAGCAAATACATATAAAATAGCATAAGAAGGCGCTGCAGCATCAAGTCTGCAGCGCCTTCTTGCGTATATATACCTATGCTCATCTCACGCAAAAGAACGAAAACGCTGGTACATACATAGCAAAGAGCAACCATCCAGAAGACACATGCAACTACAGAAAAGCGTTCTGACCACACCTTATTATATATACGTAGCACACAAGAGCAGGCACCAACCGGAATACCATCATGCAAACTGCAGGCAGACACGCTGTAAGAATCTATGCCATAAAGAATTACCACAGAGTTTCACGCAAGAAGGTTTTCATTCTCCCACAATAACAAATTACAATAAAAACAAAAGCTGCACTACTATTAATTTAATTACATATATTGAATTATATGCAGTATTTTCTGTTAATATAATAAAATACGACAGAAACATTTTAACTATTCTCTTGTGCGTTATATAAAATTTGATAACTTTGCAGACAGATAAACAAACAGCATGAAGAAAACAACTATCTGGATAATAGCGCTACTGATGGGCGGATCATTCCTCGGACTGCTCTTCCTTCAGTTGAAATATGCTCAGGAGATGATCAACATGAAACGCGAGCAGTTTGACGAATCCGTCAACCGCGCCTTGTATCAGGCATCGCGCAATCTTGAGCTGAACGAGACGCTGCGCTATCTTGAAAAGGATGTCAACGACGCAGAACGAAGAGCATACAGGCAAGACTCCATAGCATCAAGCAAGGGACATAACAGCGGCACCATACAGCATTCAACCCAATATGCCGTAACGGGCAAAGACGGAACGATATATTCGTCATTTGAGCTGAAGACCATAACGATGAAGCCGTCGCAGATGCCTAAAGCCATGATTCTGCGCAACGACCGAAACCAAATCAAGGAGCCTTCGACATCACTGCAGGAAATCGTGCGCAACAGATACGTATACCAGCGCGCACTGCTTGACGAAGTAGTATATGCCCTGCTCTATTCCGCATCGAACAAGCCGCTGAAAGAACGCATCAATTTCAAACTGCTTGACCAGGACATCAAGGCAGAACTGATGAACAACGGCATAAACATACCATACCACTTCAGCGTAACCACGCAGGAAGGACGCGAGGTATACAGATGTCCGGACTACACCGACGACGGAGAAGAATACAGCTACTCGCAGGTGCTCTTCCGCAACGACCCGCTGCAGAAAACAGGCATTGTGCATGTACACTTTCCAGACATGAGCAGCTACATATTCTCAGCAGTGCGCTTCATGATACCGTCAGTGATATTCACCGTAGTCCTGCTCATGACATTCGTCTTCACCATCTACCTGATATTCAGACAGAAGAGGCTGACAGAGATAAAGAATGACTTCATAAACAATATGACGCATGAGCTGAAGACACCTATTTCAAGCATATCACTCGCCGCACAGATGCTAAACGACGACAGCGTCTCGAAATCTGAAAAGATGATGAAACATCTCGGAGGTGTCATCAACGATGAATCCAAGCGTCTGCGCTTCCTCGTAGAAAAAGTGCTCCAAATGTCTATGTTCGACCGAAACAAGACCATCTTCAAAGAAAAAGACATAGACATAAACGAACTCGTAGAGAACGCAGAGCAGTCATTCAAACTGCGTGTAGAGCACACCGGAGGCAAGATATACACAGAGATTGAGGCTATAAACTCAACGATATGCGTAGATGAGATTCATTTCACCAACGCCATATTCAACCTCATGGACAACGCTGTGAAATACTCCAAGCCTGACTGTCCGCTGAATATATACCTGCGCACATGGAACGAGGGAGACAACGTTTTTCTCTCAGTACGCGATACTGGCAGAGGAATAAAGAAGGAAGCACAGAAGAAAGTGTTCGATAAGTTCTACCGAGTACATACCGGCAACCGTCACGATGTGAAAGGCTTCGGACTCGGACTGGCATACGTAAAGAACATCATCGAATCACACAAAGGCAAGATCTTCCTTGAATCGACACCAGGCGAAGGAACAATATTCACAATACAGCTGCCAGCAGTGGATATCTGATATGGCAGACATATCAACACAAAAAACAGACACTCCTGCAATCTGAAGAGCAGGTGCTTTCAGACAAATAATAAGTAACAATAAAAACAAAACCTCTAAAAATTATAAACTATGGACGAGAACATTAAGATTATGCTATGCGAGGACGATGAGAACCTCGGCATGCTGCTCCGTGAGTATCTTCAGGCTAAAGGCTTCAGTGCAGAACTATTCCCTGACGGCGAAGCAGGTTATCGTGCATTCATGAGACAGAAGTACGACATCTGCATCCTCGACGTGATGATGCCAAAGAAAGACGGCTTCACCCTGGCTCAGGAAATCAGACAGGCTAATGCTGACGTACCTATCATATTCCTTACAGCAAAGCAGCTGAAGGAAGACATTCTCGAAGGATTCAAGATTGGCGCCGACGACTACATCACGAAACCATTCTCTATGGAAGAACTCGTGTTCCGTGTAGAAGCTATACTGCGCCGTGTACGTGGAAAGAAAAACAAGGAAAGCTCTGTTTACAGAGTCGGAAACTTCACATTTGACACACAGAAACAGCTGCTCACTATCGGCGAAAAGCAGACAAAACTCACTACAAAGGAGAACGAACTGCTTGCACTGCTCTGCAGCCACGCTAACGAAATCCTGCAGCGCGACTTTGCCCTTAAGACAATCTGGATTGACGACAACTATTTCAATGCTCGCTCAATGGACGTCTACATCACAAAACTGCGCAAGCACCTCAAGGATGACCCACAGATTGAAATCATCAACATCCACGGCAAGGGCTACAAACTCATCATTCCTGACGAGGAATAAACCGGACAATACTCCTGTCAGCAAGCTACACTTTGCAGCACGCCTGCATACCACTGGCTGACGACTAACACATACTGACAAACGGCTGCGGCAAAACAATATTGCTGCAGCCGTTTGTTTTAAACAAACAACCGCACTAACACACACAACCCTATTTCTTCTCTGGCGAACAAAACGGCATACTCTCACTAAAATACATCAAAAACATTAATGAACAGAATTACTCTCCATTATTCAAATTTGCTTCATCTAAAGAAGAAAGTCTGACTGAATCTGCGAAATCCGCATACATAAGAATTTTCCGTGTGTTCCGTGAGCAAGGAAGAAAATTATCACGAGTTTTCTTTGAATTTTACACCCTGACTACTCTAAAATCCCTGTCTGCACGCCCTAAAATTCCCGAATTTGCTGTTTCAGAAAGGAAAATCCGCCAGTTTTCAGAGCAAAACAGAGCAAATCACTGCGTCATTCAGAGCATATCACACCACCATTCGCTAGGGGTTGTGTCAAAAGTAACAGGCACACCCCCTTTTAGTTTTTTTTAAGAAACAAAGGGGTCGTGTCTATTACTTTTGACACGACCTCCGAACCGACGAACGCAGCAAGAGCAGAGTTATGCTGTCATAAACTATGCCTTGCAAGGAGGAGGAAGACAAAGTCAACTGGGAGCAGAATCG
>JAZUMR010000022.1:0-24749 GCA_045603685.1 Prevotella sp. | reverse complement strand
TATCGGCATACTATACAACTTCGCACCACCAATTGACCAATGTGAACGTTACTATTACGACATCACATCAAAACAATTATACATGTTTTAAACATGCTTAACCGTTACCAAACCAATAGACATTAATCCATACATAAGGTTCTTTATTGTTTTTTCTTAGTTTCTCCATTGGGCGGGGAATGGATATAAAGTGACTTGGGAGCTTGCTCACAATGGCACGGCATAGACAGACGCGACAGGATGCGCAGCAGACTGAAACTAAGTTGTTATTTATGTTTTTGTTTGAAAGACTAAACACCTTTGAACATGAAATAAACAAAAACAAGAAAGAACCAACGCAGGGGATGCTCTGACGAGCCTCACGATATACTTCTGTCTATGCTGATAAACAAGCTTATCGCATTGACATAAATATATCACCTGTTCCCTACCCTGCGTAAAAAACAAGAAAAAATTGCAGATAAGTTGACGAGTAGACAGTAGACAGGTTGACAAGTAAACGAATAGACATTAAACCTTAAACTTAAACTTTAACCATTAAACCCATTAACCATTAAACTTTAACCATTAAACAAAAAATACGAATCCGAAATATCCGTGGTCAGAAAAAATAAAAGAGAAGAAATATTGTAGAAATATAGAAATTATTCGTAAATTTGCAGAAGAAAGTTCGGAAAAATGTATTAACATAGCACAAAACAAAACTTTGTAGTGTCAAATATGAGAATTGAACGTGACATAATTGATTTTTTCAAGCGTTGGAGAGAGCAGCCTGGCAGGAAGCCTATCCTGTTAAAAGGTGCACGCCAAATAGGTAAAACATGGGCGATGGAAGCATTTGGTGCAGAATGTTTTGACTATTGTGTTAAATTTGATTTTGACAGGCAGCCAGAACTGAAGTCGATATTCCAGATAACAAAATCTCCAGACAGGCTGATAAAGGAATTGTCTCTTTACTGCGAGCAACCTATTATCCCAGGAAGGACATTGATAATATTTGACGAAATTCAAGAATGCGAAGAAGCTCTCAATAGTCTGAAGTATTTTTGTGAGGATGCTCCAGAATATCACATTATAGCTGCAGGTTCGTTGTTAGGAGTAGCAGTGAAAAGGCGCAAGATGACAGTTCCTGTGGGTAAGGTTCATGTCGTGAGGATGTATCCAATTTCATTCAAAGAATACCTTCGTGCGAGTGACCCAAAGACGTGGGAGTATATCGAAGGTATAACGACTATACATCATTTGCCAGAAATTATTTTTAATAAGCTGCGTACAGAGTACCGGCGGTATCAAATCTCAGGAGGTATGCCTGAACCTATAGTTGCATTGCTTGAAGATAAGGGTATTGGAGAGGTGGAAAACAGACTGCAGGACATTTTGGATTTATATGAGTTAGATTTTGCCAAATATGCCGAACCTCGTGAAATACCTCGCATACATTCCGTTTGGCATTCCCTTCCTGCACAACTATCCAAAGAAAACAGGAAATTCATATACAGAATCATAAAGAGTGGAGCTCGAAGCAAGGACTACGAAGATGCCTTGATGTGGTTAGAGGATGCCGGAATGATATATAGGATTTACAATCTAAGTAAACCAAGTATGCCTATTTCTGCATATCAAGAGAACGACGCCTTCAAAGTTTATGCATGTGACTGTGGCTTGCTTCGCAGGTTAGCGCATTTACCAGCATCTGTAGTAATTGACCCTATATCAAACTATACAGAGTTCAAGGGAGCAATGGCAGAAAATGCGGTATTACAGTCCATTATTCCAAATCTTGACAGTCAGCTGCCATGCTATTGGACGTCAGAAGGCAAAGCAGAGGTTGAGTTTGTATTACAGCATGAAGAAAATATTATTCCGATAGAAGTAAAGGCAGAAGATAATATAAATGGCAATAGTCTGTCTGAATATAACAAGAAATATAACCCTGCTTATCGGATTCGTTTTTCCATGCTGAATTTACAATTCAACAGGGGACTATTGAGTTGTCCTTCACCCCTTGCTGGATGGTTTAACAAGTTTCTGAATATATGTGATAATCAACACGAAAACAGTTGAACACGAATTTCCATAAATTAAATAACGAACACGGATTACACAGATTGACACGGATTTAACAAGTAAACGAGTTAACAAGTAGACAAGTTGACATTAAACTTTAACCGTTAAACATTAACCCATTAAACATTAAACATTAAACCTTAAACTTTAACCATTAAACAAAAAATACGAATCCGAGCTATCCGTGGTCGGTGGGAAAAGGGGAATATAGTTTGCTGTAAACATTTACGTTAATTATACTTAACGATACGTACATTTTCAGCAAAACCGTTGTCTACAAAAAACAGTTTTTGTATATTTGTGGAAAATTTTGATGAAATGAAACAAAGATTACTGGAAAGACACGGTTATTCTGAGAAAATAAGCAGATTACTCGGTAAAGGAATTGTTGTAGCACTGACAGGGCAACGTCGTGTTGGTAAAAGTTGCGTAATGAGGAATATTATAAGCAACTTAACGAATGATGACAATAATATTATCTATATAGACAAAGAACGTACTGAGTACGATGAAATCATTACATATAAGGATTTACTTCTTTATGTAAAGGAGCGTTTGGCAGAGGATAAAAACAATTTTCTGTTTATTGATGAGGTACAGGAGATAGAGGAGTTCGAAAAGGCAATATTGGAACTTCAGGCAGGTGGAGCATGCGAAATAATGCTTACAGGAAGTAATGCTAAAATGCTTTCGGGCGAATTGGCCACAAGATTGAGAGGCAGATACATTGACTACCATATACGTGGACTTGACTATACGGAATTTCTGCAATTTCATAAATTGCCTGATAATGATGACAGTTTGAATCTGTATATTCAAAATGGCGGATTACCACAGTTACACCAAATAGGATTAGATAATCAAGATTTGGTAAACGACTATCTGATGAATATTTTCAACACAATTATCTTACGTGATGTAATTGAAAGGGAAAATATAAGAAATATACCTCTTCTCCGTACTTTAGTAAGATTTCTGAGCGACAATATAGGTAAGCAATTTTCTGCACGAAGTATTTCAAACTATTTGAAGGGTCAAAGAACAGAGGCATCAACAAACGTAATACTCACTTATTTAGAATACTTGTGTAATACATATATGCTTGAACGTGTTGGCAGGTATAACATTCATGGTAAACGGCTACTGGAATATGATGACAAGTTTTATTTTGAAGACCTTGGAGTGCGAAATGTATTAGTAGGCGGAAACCGAAGCTTCGATATAGAGAAACTACTGGAAAATATTGTATATAAGCATCTTGCACGATTGGGATATAGCATATATGTAGGGCAACTACAGAAGAGCGAAATTGACTTTGTCGCAGAAAAACTGGGTAATACGGTGTATTTCCAAGTGGCATATCTTCTATCGTCTGAAGAAACGGTAAAAAGGGAATTTGGTAATCTAAAACAGATAAAGGATAATCACCCGAAATATGTAATTTCTATGGATAAGTTTTTTGGGCAGACGAATATAGAAGGTATCAAACATTTGTACCTACGTGATTTCTTAAAAAAAGCAGAGTTCTAATCTTAAGTGAGCAAACACGGATGAGATATAGGGGCTAAAGGTTAATGGGTTAAGGGTTAACGGTTAAAGGAAATTTATTTAGAAAGATGCTTAAACTGAAAGATATAAATATACTTGGAAGCAGGGAGGAACTGAGTCGACTGCCTGAGGGAAAACTGCTGATAAACACCATAAATGCACATTCTTATAACACTGCACAGAAGGATGTGGTGTTTGCGGAAGCACTGACGAATGGAGATGTGCTTATTCCTGACGGGGCAAGCATCGTAAAGGCGTGCCGATGGATTAAGGCGAAATCACAGCCGAAGGAACGTATAGCTGGATGGGACTTGTTCGTGCATGAAATGGAGAGAGTAAACAAGGAGAATGAGGGCGCAAAAAAGAAGGTTATGTTTCTTGGCTCAAGCAACAATGTGCTTGCCCTGATAAAAGCACGGGCTGAAAAGGATTATCCTAATATTGAGGTTATAACGTTTTCGCCTCCATACAAACCTGTATTCTCCGACGAGGACAACCGCATGATGATAGAGTCGATTAATAATACCAAGCCTGATTTGCTATGGATTGGGATGACTGCTCCGAAACAGGAGAAATGGACATACGAACATTGGAACGAGCTGAATATCAACTGTCACGCCGGCACTATAGGTGCGGTATTTGATTTTTATGCCGGCACTATGCAACGTGCTCCGATGTGGTGGCAGGAGCACAGCCTTGAATGGCTATACCGACTATTGAAAGAGCCGAAGCGTATGTGGCGACGCTATCTCATAGGCAACATTCTGTTCCTTTGGAATATATTTACCAAAGAATATAGGGCATAGGCTTGCGGTTCTCCGACAGGTATAACATAATTGTCGAAGATATATAAACATGAATAAAACATATATACAAGGATAGGTTTTATATCCTATCATTATAAACAAAAAGCGCACCTTTATGGTGCGCTTTTTGTTTATATATGTATCTTATTTCTTGAACAGACGCTCATAGAGTCCGCGGAATCCTGCTGCATGGCGTGCTTCATCCTTTGCCATCTCATGAACTGTGTCATGAATTGCATCGAAGCCTGCAACCTTAGCATTCTTTGCAATGCGGAACTTATCCTCGCATGCGCCAACCTCTGCTGCTATACGTGCCTCAAGATTTGACTTTGTATCTCCAAGAACATCGCCAAGGAGTTCTGCAAACTTGCTTGCATGTTCTGCCTCTTCAAAAGCGTAACGCTTATATGCCTCTGCTACTTCAGGGTATCCTTCACGATCTGCCTGACGTGACATAGCTAAATACATACCTACTTCCATACACTCGCCATTGAAGTGAGTGTTAAGGTCCTTAATCATCTCCTCATCTGCACCACATGTCTTTGCTACGCCAAGTTCATGGACTGTAGCAAATTCAGCCTGTGCATCGTTCTTCATTTCTGTGAACTTGCTTGCTGGTGCCTTACACAATGGGCACTTCTCTGGTGCCTCAGCGCCTTCGTGAATATATCCACATACTGCGCAAATAAATTTCTTGTTCATAGTTATTCAATTATTATTGGTTGATTTTTATTTATACTAAATATAGTATCGTATTTTGTTGGAGCAAAGATAATTGTTTTTCTTAATTATATGATATTTTGCATTCAATATTTAATGTTTTTTATTAACGCATGCAATAACGTTAACGAAAACAAGAACATCGGCAAGGAGGACAAGAATATTTAATCGAACAGGGAGAGCTGCACTGGTTCTGCAGGACGATTCTCTACGACAGGTGCTGCCTCTTGCTTTTCTTCCGCTACTATGGCTGTATCTATCATTTCAAGAAATTCTGCTTCTGAAATAATACGTACTCCTAACTTCTCTGCTTTTGCCAGCTTAGAAGGGCCCATGTTTTCTCCGGCAAGAATGAATGAAGTCTTGCTGGAGATTGACCCGACATTCTTTCCACCATGCTGTTCTATTATCTGTTTATATTCGTCACGCGAATGGTGTGCGAAGACTCCACTGATGACTATGCTCTGCCCGTCGAACGTATTACCGTGCTGGGACAGCTGCTGTTCAGAGAGTGACATCTGCAGTCCGTAAGAACGCAGGCATTCTACTATGTCACGGTTTTCCTGATTCTGGAAATATGCCACCACCTTTTCGGCTATTATCTCTCCTACTCCATCGACAGCCGTTAGTTCCTCTGCTGTAGCTGACATCAATGCATCTATATTCTTGAAATTGCGTGCAAGCATCTTCGCTGTTGTCTCGCCTACCATACGTATGCCAAGAGCAAACACAACACGTTCAAAAGGCACTGTCACACTCTCTCGCAGACTGCTGACTACCTTCTGAGCAGAGACAATACGATTGGCATTACCGCCTGTTATCTGCTGTGGAGTAAGCGTATAGAGGTCTGCTATATTATGTATCAACTGACGAGAGTAATAGTCATCGATTGTCTCTGGACCAAGGGTCATGATATTCATGGCCTTACGAGATATGAAATGCTCTATGCGTCCTTTTATCTGCGGCGGACAACTTGTTTCGTTCGGACAGCGATATGCTGCCTCTCCCTCATCACGAACAAGCCGCGCGCCACATTCCGGGCAGTGTGTTATGAATACCACTGGCTGTGCGTCGTGCTGACGCTGTGACTCATCAACACCGACTATCTTTGGTATGATTTCACCGCCTTTCTCTACATAGACGCTGTCACCAATATGGAGGTCGAACGACCGGATAAAGTCTTCATTATTCAATGTGGCGCGTTTCACCGTCGTACCTGCTAGCGGTACCGGGCTCATATTTGCCACGGGGGTAACAGCTCCTGTGCGTCCTACCTGATATGTCACTTCAAGCAGTTTCGTTACTACTCGCTCAGCCTTATACTTATATGCTATAGCCCAACGTGGAGATTTGGCGGTATAGCCTAACTGCTGCTGCTGACGCATAGAATTGACTTTCAGGACAATGCCGTCTGTCGCTACAGGCAGTGTTCTCCGCTCCGTATCCCAATGTGATATGTACTGCATGACAGATTCTAACGATGAGCACTTTGTCATACTGTCAGAAACCTTAAATCCCCAACGACGGCATAAATCAAGATTTTCATAATGACCGTCACAAGGCAACTGCTCGCCAAGGAGATAGTAGAGATAGGCATCGAGCTCGCGTTCTGCTACGATACGTGAATTCTGGAGTTTGAGTGTTCCTGAGGCTGCATTGCGCGGATTAGCGAATGGACGCTCTCCGATTTCCTCACGCTCCTGATTTAATCGTTCAAAAGTGTTCCACGGCATGAGAATCTCTCCACGAATTTCAAAGAAATCAGGATAGCCCCACTCCACCTTATGTATAGAGTGTTCTGGTGAAAGCTGCAGAGGTATGCTACGAATGGTTCGTACATTCTGGGTCACGTCGTCACCACGAACGCCATCACCGCGCGTAACGGCTCTTACAAGACGACCATGTTCGTATGTCAGAGATATTGACAGTCCGTCATATTTCAATTCGCAGCACACATCAAACTCCTCGCCAGAAAGATTCCTTGATACAGAATCATAAAAATCCTGTATTTCTCCCTGACTATATGTGTTTGAAAGCGATAGCATGGGGTATTGGTGCTCCACTTGTACGAACTGCTGATTAGTATCACTGCCAACTCGCTGTGTGGGTGAATTATCATCGTATAACTCAGGATGACGCAGTTCGAGTTCCTGTAATTCATGCATCAGGAAGTCAAACTCCTGATCATCAATTACTGGCTGATTCAAGACATAGTATCTGTGATTATGCTCGTGCAGCTCCGCACGCAGTTGCAATATTCGTTCTGTTTCATTCATAGCAATGCAAAGATAAGAATATTTATCAAAATAAAAGTATTTTCTTTTGTTTTTCTTTCATTTCTATGTGTATTTACTCTATTTTTCACCTAAGCGAAAGGAAATAAAGAGACAGAAAAAGCTCCCCCCGCAGTGCATGTGCTACGGGGGGAGCTGCTATATACTTCTCTCTCTTGTAACCTGATAGAAGTTTAGAATGACATATTCAATGCGAAGCGTACACCATTGCGAATAGATGTGTCAAGTCCTTTATATGACAGACGGTGGATATAGTCGACCTCCAAGAACTTGAAGATATTGTGAACACCGACGCAAACTTCCATGTATGGCTTATTGCCCATGACATTACATCCTTCTGGGAACTGGAACAGAATGTCATCATTGAAATTCTGGGGAAGGAAAGGATTGTTCTTGTCAGTCAGTTTGCCATACATGCCTCGGAAACTGATGTATTCACGCCACTTGAGATGCTTAAGGAGCGGAATACGGTTGAATATCTTTCCGTTCAAATCCCATGACACATGCCACATGGCGTAGCGGTCATTGAGAAACTCCATGTTGTTCATGAGCTGGAAGGTGTATGTCCCAGGCTGTGCAAACCAACTGAGGTTTACCTTTGGCATGATGAGCAAAGGGAATGGCACCTTATCCCACTGCGCTCCGGCAGCAATATAGAAATCGAGTTTTCCCCATGAATTATTAAGCCAGAAGCGTTTGTAAATGCTTGCCTCAGTAAAATTCATCTTGTATTTACCGCCAAGGAATCCGTCGATGCCCATAGTATGGTCGAGGGTGAATATCGGGGCATCAAGATTTATTGGATAGCGGCGTTGCTTGGTATTAATGAATGTCTCTCCTGGCGCATAGCGGAACCCAATATGCGCCTCTGTTGTACGTACCTCACGCCCGAACTCTGTGCCGTCTGCCTTAAAGAATTTCATGGCAGCAGCACCCTCTATCGCTTCTGTCTTGAGACCAATTGTTGTGGCAAATCCTGCCAGTGTTTCATACTTGAACTCAAGTTGCTGACGGTTGTAGAAATACATTTTGTCAATGTCGCGTGTCTTGAACGACATGAAAAGATTATCCTTATTTGTCAGAAGGAACTTGTCAGAAGGCGACATGATGTCATATTCCGAAACGAATGAGAGCTGGCGGATAGGGAACTCCCATGGCTCATTATTCTTACGATTGAACGCATAGGTGAATGTGGTGGAATAATACCATTTCTTGCTGTCCATGCCGTGTGCTATGTATCCATGCCAGAAGAGGTGCGGATTGAGTGCCGCTGTGGTGCGTCCAGACAATCGGTAACGCCATCCGTCGACTATATTCTTATTTACGATAGTATTAACCGGACCAATATCGAATTTTGATGGCACAGAGTCATTTGTAGTGAGACTGACATAATTGTTCATAAAGGCCTTCAGGACAAAAAGCATGGTCTTCATGCCTGGCACATTGGCAAACTTCTTTGTAAATTCACCCATTGATGCCTCTGATTTAGTCAGTTCTACAGAACGGAACCGATGCCAGAAGTCTTTTCCTCTATTTCGAGCATCAGCATCACGCACTAATTTTGCTGTTCCACGGAAGTTACTCTTATGTATCTCGTTGAATTTGTATTCTGACAGTTTTGTTGAGCGTATGACGACAGCATCTTTTACCATACGGTTCAGACGCAGTTCTACAAGCATATTATCTGTATCGAGCACCCACTGTCCGTTAGGCAATTTCACATATTCCTGCTCGATTTTCATATTGTCTACGAAGTTGACATCGCTCTTCTTCGGGATAGTAAGAGAAACCTTGCGGACATGAAGCGAAGAGTCATTGAGCACCCAGATGCTGCCACGGAAGCCGAAGTCCTGCTGGTTGTTAGGCACGAATGTCAGTTCGATACACTGGTCCTTGTTAATGAAACATGTATCGACAATATAGAAGCGGTAGAAGTCAATAGCGTCTCTGCCTATAGGCGATGTGAACGGATACTGCAACAGGCGCACCTGGTCGTCATAGATGTCTACGTCAGTAAAGATGTCCTTCATGGAAGCATCAAGAATGCTACCTGCTGTCTCTACAAGATTTGCTACACCTTTTGAACTCTCGCCAAGTATAGTTGTCTTCTCTGATTTTGGATTCTTACGATAGACCTTGCGGCTGACAGTCTCCGAAATCTGTATCGGACAGATTATCTTGCCGTTCATCTTGCAGAGTTCCATCTGGTCTACCAGCCAGTCCTTATTGCCTTTCTCCTTCTGCTCGGCTATGTCATCTTGCGTTACATTGTTCTTAGCAAGTGTGAGTTTCTGATATTTGTAGTATTCGTAGAAATCATTATTGTCAAGGTCGGTCTTCTTCTTAGCAGCTATGACACGACGCATAAGCTCTACTGCGGGGTTGTTCTTGCGCGAGTAGCGCGAACGCTTAGACTTCACAACAACCTCGTTGAGCATCTTTGTGTCAGGCTTGAGTTTTATAACAAGATGATTCTTTGTCTTTGAAGATACATTGATACTCTGGGTCTTATATCCCACAGCTGTAAAGAATAGTTTCCAACCGTTATGTCTGTCAATGGAAAAGCATCCGCGGTGGTCTGCAGCCACCATGACATGATGCGTACGATAGACAACTCCTGCCATAGGAATGCTATCGCCTGTATGTGCGTCGACAACAACGCCTGTTATTTTTTGTGCACTTGCGCCTGCTACTATCATCAGTAACAGTGCAAATGAAATAAACAATCTTTTTACCATGTATAAGCCTTCTTACAGTAAACTAAGGTATATATGTGTTTTTTGTCAATTCCAATCTATGGTATATTGCTATGCACAATGCATAAATTATGGAGAACTTGGGTTCCGCCGCTGACGGAACCCAAGTGATGGTGTATAATGGGAATTAATCAATTTCTTCATCAGCCTCATAGCCACCCATCTCACGGATAGCGTTCTTAAGCATAGTATGCTGCTGATAGAGGTGGTTTACAGGAATTTCGTTCTGTGTATAGTCGTGCATTGGCGACTTGAGGAAGAACGAGAGGAAGCGCTGTGTTCCTACCTTTCCTGCACGTGCTGCGAGGTCAGAAAGGATTACGAGGTCGAGACATACTGGCGCTGCGAGGATAGAGTCGCGGCAGAGGAAGTTTATCTTAACCTGCATAGGATAGCCCATCCATCCGAAGATGTCGATGTTGTCCCATGCCTCTTTCTCGTCATTGCGAGGAGGATAGTAATTGATGCGCACCTTATGATAGTAGTCGCTGTAGAGGTCTGGCTGATTCTCCTCTACGAGAATAGACTCAAGTGTTGAGAGTTTTGACACCTCCTTTGTACGGAAGTTTGCTGGCTCGTCAAGCACGAGACCATCACGATTGCCAAGGATGTTTGTAGAGAACCAGCCATTGAGGCCGAGGCAGCGTGTACCGATGATTGGAGCGAAACCAGACTTAACAAGAGTCTGACCAGTCTTGAAGTCCTTGCCGCAGATAGGCATCTGTGTCTTCTCTGCCATCTCCCACATAGCAGGGATGTCGACAGTAGTATTTGGAGCACCCATGATGAATGGCGCACCCTCTGCAAGCGCTGCATAAGCATAGCACATTGATGGTGCGATGTTCACTGTATCGTTAGCCTTCATTGCAGCCTCAAGATGCTCGAGAGTATCGTGTACTTCCATGTTTACTGGAACATACACCTCTGTAGATGCTGCCCAAAGAACAACAATACGGTCGCAGCCGTTTTCAGCCTTGAACTGACGGATATCCTCACGGAGCTGTTCTGTCATGTCCCAACGGTCCTTGCACTCTTTAACGTGTGTTCCGTCGAGGCGGCTTGCGAAATTCTTATCAAACGCAGCCTTCATAGGAACGATAGCCTTAAGCTCATCCTCTACAGGGAAAATGTCCTTTGCCTTGAGAACATCAGCCTTTATAGCTGCCTCAAAAGCATTGTCTGCATAAACGTCCCATGTACCGAACACGATATCGTCAAGACTTGCCAATGAAACGATTTCACCATAGTGCAGATATTTCTTGTCTGCGCCTTTGCCAACACGAATCTTGTCGTATTGTGTCATTGCACCTACAGGCTTTGCCAGACCCTTGCGAGCCATCAGAACACCTGTCATGAATGTTGTAGTCACAGCACCGCAGCCTACAACCATAACGCCAAGCTTACCTGTAGCTGGCTTTACATTTGATTGTGTCATGATTTTTGTTTTTATTATGTTTATTATATCTTTGTTAAATTGTATTTTCTTATGACTTGAGCCATCTGCCTATAGCGGAATATGCGCATGAAACAGATGGTATGCGAATTATTACCTTCTCAAACAGGACAACACCAAGAATAGTTGTTAGTATGCCTAACAGCACATCAATTATGTAGTGATGATAACTGTATACGGCTGAAAACCAAATGCCCGCAGACACGACGAGGAGCAACGTCTGCCATGCACGGTGGTTTTTCTGTTTCATTGCATAATACAATGCTATAGGATTGTAAGCGGCATGAAGCGAAGGGATAGCAGCAAACACATTGGCATTGTTGCAATATATGGAATGGAACAACGGATAGCCGATTAGATTATCGAAATTCACAAAGCCTGCCACATTGCCTGGCGTATTGAGCACTGGCGTGAAGCCATATTCCATTACATACCATGGCGGTGATGCAGGATATATGTAGTATCCTATGAAACCAAGTATGTTTACCAGCAGGAATGCCGAGGTAAAGCGTATGGCTATGTCTCCACGTTTCTTCAGCTGCAGATACACCGCATATATTATAGGAAGCGGCACCCAGCACAGATAGAATATACCGGAAAGGATGTCCATCACAGCGCAATGGTGCACCTTGAAATATTCGCACGGAGTGACCACAGCACCGTCAGCCATAGCTATGCCAAAGAGCTGACGCTCGAGTTCATACACACATTCTGTATCAATATCATTGAACAGATAGTTGGGCCATCGGCCTAACAGAAAGTATGACGCACCGAATATGCCGACAGGTATAAGCACAACGACTACCCTGAGCATTTCTCTCGCTACCTTGCTCATTTCAGCTGCTTCTTTACGTGTAAGATTCTATAGAAGGCAGTATAGTTTGCTAAAAGCGCAATAATTGCCTGTGAGACAGCCACGAACCAGATAGCATCAAACGACACAACTTCTGCAAGGAAACCTGTAAGGAGCATTCCTAACACCGTGACCACAATGCGCTCTGGACGCTGCATAAGTCCAACCTTACACTCAGCATTAAGTCCTTCTGCACGTGCACGGACATAACTCACCATGATACTGCCTATGAGCGAAAGGAATGTTACGACTGCCGCCCAGGGGTGTGAGGTCTGCATAAAATAGAACGCCAGACCTGACAGCGTCACCAATTCGCAGTAACGGTCGAGGACTGAATCGTAGAACGCCCCGAAGACAGTACACATGTTTGCGGTGCGGGCCATGTATCCGTCAACCATGTCCATGATTGACGATATTATGACAATAACACCAGCCCACCCTATCATGGTATAGTCTGTCGGTGCATTTATCGCTGCATATACCAGCAATGCCGCACCGGCTATATTGCCTATAAGTCCGAGTGTAGTGACAACATTAGGCGTAACACCTGCTTTTACTGCTGCTCTCACACCAGGATTAATAATCTTGTATACAAACTGCTGTATACTGTCTCTGAATGATGAATATATTGACATTGTCTTATTATTTCTATGCTATGACTGCTTCCTATATACGTAGTATTTCTGCATGAGGAAATTCCAGAATATGGCAACAAGAACCGCTACGATGGCCTTAACCGTCAGGACACCCGTCACACCTACCGTGTTTGCTGATTGCGTCATGGAACATGCGTATTTCAGAGCCTTGACCCCGTATTCTGTTCCTGCCGTATTAAGCATGACACTGCATATCCATACCAATACATAACGCCACACCACGGCACGCTTGCTACGCGTAGTGCCATGGAATGTCCATTTATAATTGATAGCGCAGTTTGCAGCACCTCCCGTCAGCGCACCACATACATTGCTGCATACGACATGATGCGTGCATGAATATGCCATTGCCGTCACCATAAAGTCGCATACGGTGCTTACAAAGGAGGAAACCTGCGCCTTGCCAAATTCTATCGCTCCGTTTTTACTCATTGCAATGTGTACCTGCGATTAATCCTATGCTATAGCTATTCTCACCTTTATAACAGCGTGATACAATAAAGCACCACTCCGCCATATACGCCAGCAAGAATATCATCGAGCATCACGCCCCATCCTCCATGTATGTTTCTGTCAAGCCACCGGCAGCCGAGAGGCTTGCATATATCCATGACACGGAAAAGGATGAATGCCGCTAAAACATAATACCATTCCTTCGTTTCAGGAACAGCAAGCAGTGTAATCCATACACCTGCCATCTCGTCCACTACAACACGCGAAGGGTCACTGCCCCAGAATTTCTCTACGCGATTTATCGATGGCACAGCAGCAAGAGTGCTCACCACCACAAGCACGGCTGTAAGCAGAAGCGTATGTGTAGACGGCAGAACGTATGCGTAGCTGCACCATATAGCCACAGCCAGAAACGTACCGGCTGTCCCGGGGCCCCATGGCCAGAAACCAAAACCGAATCCTGTAGACAGCACTATGTCATACAGGCGTGGCTTAGGAGGCTGTTTGTCTGAACCATCCTTAGGTTTGCCGAACATGCTCCTTGTTTTACGTAATTCTTTACTCATAGTTTCTTGTTGCGACTATAAATGTTCTGCGGACATTTGCACATAAACAATTGGCTCCCACCCTATCCACTGTTACCTGTTTCAAGAGAGGAAGATTCATATTCCGAACGCAAATTTACTAAAAAACTATAATATTATATGAAACTTTTGAATAATTTTGAGTTTTCGTAAGATAATTTAAACTATAACATGACAAAGATTACTCAAAACAAGAAGAAATGAGCAAACCTTTCCGTTTTACCTTTCCCTTTTACCCCTTCCCTTTTCCGTTTTCAAACACGAAGACCAGGAAAAAAACGATGCATTATCTTACCTGTAAACCATCCGACAACCCTAACCGGAAAAAGCAGTACAACACATAGCAAATACAGAGGTAAAACAAGCAAAATTCCGAGGAATAACACCATATTTCCTGTAAAATTGTTAAAATCTTCTCTTTTCATGACTTTTCATTTGGAATTGTATTCATTATATTGTAACTTTGCATCAACGATTCCGTAGCTAATGACTACCGATTCGTTGCCAGAAGGAGGAATGATTTCATTCCTCTGACTTTTTATATAGGAGTATTAACCCCGTGTTTGTTTTCATCCATACTTCATCTATTAATGCCCCCTTGGTATATTCTGTTGATAATCGAACGTTTCATGAAAGCTTCCGTCAGAGGCACTTCTTCTATTATTATTCTTGAACTCTGCTTCAATCCAAGATTCAGCATATTACCAAAGGCTCTCTTGTAATTGGATGTTCTGTACCCCTCATGCCCATACCATTTGTCGTTTATGCGTAAATCAGGACATTTGCCCTCATATTTCGTACCTCTTAAATCACCATATACACAATCATATTTGAAACGATTCGCACGAGTCATTTTAGGAACAAGTTCCACAGTTGCACCTTCCTGAGCAAACATTCTTGCAACGCGTTCCAGTTCTTCATAGTCAGAATCATTCGGATCAACCATTTCATTTATTATGACCTTGCCTGGACCATGGTTAAAAGTATTCGATTTTTTACAGCACACTCATGTAACAGCTTGCACGCTGCGCACAGCTCATTCTGAGCAACATGGCCGAGCTTGCCAAAGTCACAGTCACGGCACTGTTTTATAGTAAAAGGATTATAGTCCGGGAATACCTTGCCACCCCTGAGTTCCCGCAGAACTCTTCCGACGATTCCTTCATGTTAATAAAATGTAAAGTTTTCTTATCACAAACCCACGTCTCTCAAAACTCTTTGCCAATAAAAATAAATTAGTTATCTTTGCACAGAAATAGTGCAAACTGCATTTCACATGCCTGCCCACGAATTCGTGGGGCGGGCTTTCAACACATACACTTAAGAAAAAAAATGTCACAGAACAGGGCAGACGACTACATGTCGGCATTAGTAAAGAGACTGTCTACAAACAGTGCGCTCAGCAAACTCTATCATGAGCATAAAGACGGAAGGCCTCTTCCGTCTGGTAAGGTTTTGGAGAATATAGTTGAATTGATGCGTGCAATTGTTTTTCCAGGATACTTTGGAAAATCAAACATCATGCTTCACTCATTAGAATATCCAATAGGTGCTAATCTGCAAGAGATGAGGGAACTTCTTGTCGGGCAAGTAATGGCAGGACTATGCTTCACAGACGAAAGACGCAGCGAGGCAAAAGATGACAATGACGAGCCGCTGTCTGACATACGCAAGAAGGCAGAAGAGATTACTGATGCTGTAATCAAGAGGCTCCCAGAAGTGCAGGCCATATTGGCGACTGATGTAGAAGCTGCCTACAACGGCGATCCTGCAGCAGAGAACTACGGAGAGATTATATCATGCTATCCTGTAATCAGAGCACTGACAAACTACCGACTTGCACACGAGCTATACACGCTGGGCGTTCCGCTGATTCCACGCATTCTTACTGAGATGGCACATTCCGAGACAGGCATCGACATTCATCCTGGTGCACAGATTGGTCATCATTTCACAATAGACCATGGCACAGGTGTCGTAATAGGCGCCACATGCATCATAGGAAACAACGTGAAGCTTTATCAGGGTGTAACGCTTGGAGCAAAGAGCTTCCCTCTTGACGAAAAGGGAAATCCAATAAAAGGCGTGCCACGTCACCCTATACTCGAGGACGACGTGATAGTTTACAGCAATGCGTCTGTTTTAGGGCGCATAACCATAGCGCGCGGAACAATCATCGGCGGCAATATATGGGTGACAGAAAGCACACAGCCTGGTGAGCATATTGTGCAAGGAGGAAGGATTAAGGAATAAAAAGGAAAAGAAATATACATACAGTTTTTATAAATGAAATATGAAATGATAGCCAAGACCTTCATGGGTCTTGAGCAAGTTTTAGCAAAAGAGCTTACAGAACTCGGCGCAGACGATGTGCAGGCTGGCCGAAGAATGGTTTCATTCAAAGGTGACAAGGAAATGATGTATCGCGCAAACTTCAGCCTGCATACAGCAATACGCATCCTTAAACCAATAAAGCACTTCAAGGCTCACTCTGCCGATGATGTGTATGAAGGAATAAAGAGTGTTGACTGGAGCGAGTACCTCGACGAGAAGAAGACATTCTCTGTAGACTCTGTGGTGTATTCAGAAGATTTCCGCAACTCAAGATTTGTTACATACAAGGTAAAGGACGCTATTGTCGACCAGTTTCTGGAACAGGGGAAGCGCAGACCTAACATTTCAGTTGCCAATCCTGACCTCAAGCTGAACATACACATTGCTGAGAACAACTGCACACTGTCGTTCGACTCATCGGGCGAGTCGCTGCATCGCAGAGGATACAGACAGGAGAATGTAGAGGCTCCACTGAATGAAGTGCTGGCAGCAGGCATGATTCTCATGACGGGATGGAACGGAGAATGCGACTTCATCGACCCTATGTGCGGCTCTGGCACCCTGCTTATTGAAGCGGCACTCATTGCGCAGAACATGGCGCCTGGAGTATTCCGCAAAGAATATGCCTTCGAAAAATGGGAAGACTTTGACAAAGACCTGTTCGACGAAATATATAACGACGATTCTAAGGAGCGTGAGTTCAAGCATAAGATATACGGATATGACATTGACATAAAGGCTGTGAACACTGCACGCGTAAATGCTCGCGCTGCCGGACTTACTAAATGCATTGAAGTGGAATGTGCCGACTTCAAGGATTTCAAGCAGCCTGAGAATCCAGCTATTATCGTATGCAACCCGCCTTACGGGGAAAGAATCTCTACACCTAACCTGCTGAACACCTATCGTATGATAGGCGAACGCCTGAAGCATCATTTCACAGGCAACGAGGCATGGATTCTGTCATACCGTGAGGAATGCTTTGAGGCTATCGGTCTGAAGCCATCAATCAAGATACCTGTATATAACGGCTCGCTGGAATGTGAGTTCAGAAAATACTCTATCTTTGGCGGAAAATACTCTGAATTCAGAAAAGATGGCGGCATCGTGAAAACTGACGAAGAACGCAAGCAAATGGCAGAGAAGCACCGCTTTAAGCAGAACCGCGATTTCAAGCAGCGGATTGACGAGCCTGCTGACACATACAGGAAAAGCGATCTGGAGGAGAACGACGAAGACGACATACGCACATTCCGCTTCCGCTCACTGGAACGCTTAGCCGAAGCTGAGCGCAAGAACACAAGAAGACGCCACGGGCAGAATGACGAAGACCGTGGACACAAGCATTACGAGCGCAAGCCTTACGGCAAAAACGAGAAAAAGGCTTATGGCGAGAAAAAGCAGGGAAAGAAGAAGGAGAACAGCTTCAAGCGCGACTCTGCCAGCCAAAGACGTAAGATGTTTGGTAATATGGAATAATCTCGTAAAAAACAATTCACTGGGCATAACAATTGGCATAGTGAAAATGTAGAAGAGAACATTGTCACACAGAACACACATTTTCATATATGTCAGGAACTAAAGCCTGGCATATATGCATTTGCTATACATTTCATCCTGAACGAAAACAGGATTCTCCTTTACTTTCACTATAGATTATCAAGCAAGGAGAAACACTTATCAGCAATTCACATGAAGAAACTAATCATCATAATATCAATGATTGTGACAGCAATGGCTGGTTCTGCACAGCAACTCAAGCAGTTTACGCTGGAAGACCTGAACTTCGGGGGCAAGAACTATCGCAACATGACGCCTAAAAGACTGCGTCTTTGGTGGGACGGAAACAAAATTGTTAATAGCGACACTCTGCGTAAGCCTATAGGATACCCACAGGCATTCTCACGTGATCACAATATATATCTGCAGACATCTGTCGGGAACGAGCCTATACAGATTACCTCTGACGGATGCCGTCAGATTGTATATGGAGAGGCTGTACACCGTAATGAATTTGGTATAGACAGAGGCATATTCATGTCGCCTGACAAGACGCAGTTTGCATTCTATCGAATGGACCAGACGATGGTAACAGACTATCCACAGGTAAATACATTCGAGCGTACTGCGCTTTATGCTCCTGACGCATATCCTATGGCTGGAATGGCAAGCCATAAAGTTACCATAGGCATATACAACATAGCAACAGGCAAGACAACATGGCTGAATCTGGGAAACGTAAAAGACAGGTATTTTACTAACATCACATGGTCGCCAGACGGAAAGAAAATATATCTGTTCGAGGTAAACCGCGACCAGACCGACTCCTCGCTTGACGTCTACGATGCCGCTACAGGCAAGAAAGTCAAGACTCTCTACACAGAGCACTCAGACAAATACGTCGAGCCGCAAGACCCGCTGTTCTTCTTGCCATGGGACAGCAGCAAATTCCTGATGTTCAGCCAGAAAGACGGATACAAACATCTCTATCTGATGAATACAGAAGGGAAGATTCTGAAACAGATAACAAAAGGAGAATTTGTTGTGATGGACATGCTGGGATTCTGCAGCAAGACGAAAAGCGTGATAGTGACAACAAACGAGATAAGCCCTCTGCAGCGTAATATCTTTGCTGTAAAAATCAGCAATACAAAGCGTACGCTCCTTGATAACGGCATAGGAGTACATAGAGGGCTCCTGTCTGACGACGGCACACAGATTATCGATACATATTCTGCACCAGACATACCGCTCGCATACGATATAATAAATACCGTAAAGGCAACACGCAAAGAATACTACCGTGCTCCTGACCCATGGGAAGGATATGCTGTACCTACATACAAGAGCGGTACAATAAAGGCGGCAGATGACAGTACTGATTTGTTCTACAGGCTCGTCTTGCCGCCAGATTTCGACGAGAAGAAGAAATACCCCACGGTTGTATACGTCTACGGAGGGCCGCACGCACATAACGTAGACGCCTCATGGCACTGGGCGTCACGTTCATGGGAAACATATATGGCACAGAAGGGATACATACTGTTTATTCTTGACAACAGAGGTTCAGAGAACCGCGGAATAGAATTTGAGCAGGCTACATTCCGACGCCTCGGCGTAAACGAAATGAAAGACCAGATGCGCGGCGTAGACTTCCTGAAGTCGCTGCCATACGTTGATAGCGAACGCCTTGGCGTACATGGATGGAGCTTCGGAGGATTCATGACTATATCACTGATGACCACCTACCCTGATGTGTTCAAGGTGGGAGTGGCTGGCGGTCCTGTCATTGACTGGAAATGGTATGAGGTGATGTATGGCGAACGCTACATGGACACACCAGAACAGAATCCTGAAGGCTACGCAGAAACCTCTCTCATAAATAAGGCGAAGAATCTTAAAGGAAAACTGCAAGTAATCATAGGCATGAACGACCCTGTCGTGGTGCCGCAGCATGCACTGCAATTCCTTGACGCATGCGTAAAAGCTGGCACACAGCCTGATTTCTTCGTCTATCCAGGAGAGGGACACAACATGATGGGGCATTCAAGCGTACATCTGCATGAAAGAATCACTCAATATTTTGAAGACTATCTGAAATAAAATGTTTTTTACGGCAGGAAACATACTGCTTATCGGATCTATACTGCTATTCGTAAGCGTCATTGTCGGCAAAACCGGATACAAATTCGGAGTGCCGGCATTGCTGCTGTTCCTGATTGTAGGAATGATATTTGGCAGCGACGGATTAGGATTGCAGTTTCATAATGCCGATGAAGCCCAGTTTATTGGAATGGTGGCATTGAGCATCATCCTGTTTTCTGGCGGCATGGACACAAAATATTCAGACATTCGCCCTATTCTCTCTCCAGGAATCGTCCTGTCTACGGCAGGCGTATTGCTCACGGCATTGTTTACAGGCGTATTCATTTGGTGGATTTCAGGCATGCACTGGTCTAACATCAGTTTCCCTATAATAACATCATTGCTCCTCGCCGCAACAATGTCTTCTACGGACTCTGCATCTGTATTTGCCATCCTGCGCTCACAGAACATCAACCTAAAGCATAATCTGCGCCCGATGCTCGAACTGGAGAGCGGAAGCAACGACCCGATGGCATACATGCTTACTGTCGTCCTAATACAACTCGTGCAAGCATCAGGCATGAACTGCGGAGAAATAGCGCTTTCCTTCGCAATACAGTTTATTGTCGGCGGAGCAATAGGCTATGTTTCGGGGCGTGCCGCTGTTTTCATGCTTAACAAACTTAATATTGACAACCAGGCCCTCTACCCCATCCTGCTGCTCGCTTTCGTATTCTTTACATTCTCTATAACAGACCTCATACACGGCAACGGATACCTCGCCGTATACATAGCAGGCATGTTAGTAGGAAATTCAAAAATAAAATATCGCAAGGAAATAGTCACCTTCATGGACGACCTGACATGGCTCTTCCAGATTATCATGTTCCTCTGTCTCGGACTTCTGGTAAATCCTCATGAAATGTTTGAAATTGCTATAGTAGCATCACTTATCGGAATATTCATGATATTCATAGGACGCCCGCTGAGCGTGCTCCTCTGCCTGATGCCGTTTAGGAATCTGACAACCAAGTCCAGATTGTTCGTTTCGTGGGTGGGACTGAGAGGCGCTGTCCCTATAATTTTCGCAACATATCCTGTGGTTGCGGGAATAGACGGTGCTGACGCGATATTCAACATCGTATTTTTCATAACTATCCTATCTCTTGTGATACAAGGCACTACTGTCTCGTTCATTGCGAATAAACTTGGACTGTCAGTCCCTGTTGAAAAAAAAGGTAATGAGTTTGGTGTCGAGCTACCAGAAGAAATCAATACAAACTTAAGCGACATGGTAATTACAGAGAAGGATATCGCTGGCGGAGATACTCTGAAAGAAATGTCGTTGCCAAAAGGAACACTCGTAATGATTGTAAAACGTGACGAGGAGTTTCTTATCCCGAACGGCACATTGAAGCTGCATGTAGGCGACCGCTTGCTGCTAATATCAGAGAAAGACAAATAAGACCAGAAATCTGAAGCAGGATTTACAGCAATAACACACAAATTAACAACAAGATAATTAACGTATAGCGAGACTGAGGATTGGCTTCCTCAATCTCCAAATATACCGAGTTTGAGAAACTTAAAATAAATATATATAGAGACATGAAAATTTTACTATTAGGCAGTGGCGGACGCGAGCATGCGTTGGCATGGAAGATTGCTCAAAGCAAGAAAGTAGAAAAACTGTACATTGCGCCAGGCAATGCCGGCACATCAAACGTGGGTGAAAATGTCAGCATCAGCGCCACAGACTTTGACGCGCTCAAAGCCTTTGTTCTGGAAAATGCTGTTGACATGGTTGTCGTTGGACCAGAGGACCCACTGGTGAAAGGCATATACGACAATTTCAAGAATGACGAGCGCACAAGCCATATCCCCGTCATAGGACCATCAAAGGCTGGTGCTGTGCTTGAGGGCTCAAAAGACTTCGCAAAAGCATTCATGATGCGCCACAACATACCTACAGCTGCATACGCCACATTCGACGGAGAGCATCTTGAAGAAGGTCTCGCATTCCTCGAAACACTGCAGGCACCATACGTTCTGAAAGCCGACGGACTATGTGCCGGAAAAGGTGTACTTATCCTGCCTACACTTGAAGAAGCAAAGAACGAACTGCGTGAGATGCTCGGCGGCATGTTTGGCAACGCCTCATCACGGGTTGTCATAGAGGAATTCATGTCTGGCATAGAATGCTCAGTATTTGTACTTACTGACGGAAAGAACTATAAGATTCTCCCTGAAGCAAAAGACTATAAGCGCATCGGAGAAGGCGATACCGGTCTGAACACAGGCGGAATGGGTTCTGTCACTCCCGTACCTTTCGCCACAGCAGAATGGATGAAAAAGGTGGAGGACAAAATCATACGCCCTACTGTCGACGGACTGTCAGCAGAAGGAATATGCTATAAGGGATTCATCTTCTTCGGATTGATAAATGTTGACGGAGAACCAAAGGTGATAGAATACAACTGCCGTATGGGAGACCCTGAAACAGAATCGGTTATGCTTCGCTTGAAATCAGACATAGTAGACCTCTTTGAAGGTGTGGCTGAAGGTAATCTCGACCAGCGCGAAATAGAGTTCGACCCACGCGCTGCTGTATGCGTAATGCTTGTTTCTGGCGGCTATCCACAGGATTACGTAAAGGGGTATCCTATCACAGGCATAGAACAGGTAGAAGGCTCTATCGTTTTCCACGCTGGCACAGCGAAGAAAGACGGACAGGTTGTAACTGCAGGCGGACGTGTCATTGCCGTGTCATCATACGGAAATGATAAGGCAGAAGCATTGGCGAAATCATTCCAGGAAGCACAGAAGATAATGTTCACAGATAAATATTTCCGCTCTGACATCGGCAAAGACTTAGAGTAACAGAGATTAAAGATTAAGGTTATGAGGTTGTGAGGTATAATCAGCAGTAACGGCTTAACTCCTCAGGCTCGAAGAATCGATAATTTCTTTAACTTCTTTAACTTCCGAAGGAGATAAAAGGGAGATAGATGGAGGTAGAGGGAGATAAAAGACATTAGTCTTGATACAGAACACCCGCTTGCCAAAGTATCGTCTTCTATCTTCGCCGCTGAAAGCGGCATATCTTCCTTTAACTTCATATATCTTCTTCTTAACTTCTTCTTAACTTCTTCTTAACATCCGAAGGAGATAAAAGGGAGATATCAGACAATATGATACAACAACACATAGCTAAAAGCAGGCTGTCCATTCCTGTCATGACTCTATACGGCATCGCTGTATGGACAGTTCTGCTTTTGTCCGACCTTTCGCTATGGCCTGCTGCCATATTGTTTACCATCAGCCTCTTGCTGCTGACTGAGTTGAATAACCGCAATGCTCTCAACAGACAGCACAACCGCAAAGTATGCTGCATATACATCGCCACCATGGCCATGTGTCCCGACATACTGGCAAATATACATGCCATGGCAGTGCAGACCTGTCTAATGGCAGCACTGATGCAACTCTTTCAGACATACCAGCGACGCGACGACATGACACACAGGTATGCCGCCTACTTGTTCTTCGGTATCGGAATCACACTGTGGCCGCCACTGCTGTTTTTCCTGCCTATATTCTGGTTTGGCGAGGCTGTCTTTCTCATGTCGTTCAGTCTGCGGGCATGGGGAGCATCGTTGCTGGGACTGCTGACGCCACTGTGGTTTGCGCTGCCGTTGCTGATATATTTCTCACGATTCGATCTCCTCTTCCAGAAGGTCAATGAAATACTGCCAGACGAAACCACAATCCATACACTGAGTACTGCATTCCAGAATATTCAAGCTCCTGCAATGCCGCCCATAAGGCTGGCAGCCACAGCACTCATAATCATTATGTTTGTGGTCAGCACAGTGTATTACCTAAGACATAGCTACAACGACAAGATACAGGTGCGAATGCTCCACCATTACCTTATCGTCCTTGCTGCAGCAGCATCCATCGCACTCATAGCAACCATTCTGCTGCCACTCAATACGACAGCTGCTACGGCATGCCTCACAGGTATCATAATAGCCACAGCAGCACCGTCAGCAACACAATATATCACACTAACCACATCACGTGCAGCAGGTGTTATAATAGTAGTATTCTTCCTACTCGCCATTCTGTTTGCATGGATATAGAGAATTCTGCGAATAAGCGAGAGCAGAGGGCAAGCGTGCTTGCACTATGCCGAGCGGGAGCAGAATCGGCGAAGCCAACAGAGCAAAGAGTACAGATGAAAGTTTAAGGTTTAATGTTTAACGTTTAATGTTTAATGGTAAAATGTTTAACGGTTAAGGGTTAAAGTTTAAGGGTTAAAGTTTAAGGGTTAAAGCGAAGCTTCGTCAGCATGAGCAGCGAACGTCAAACGAAGTACGGACGCAGTTCGTACCGTTTGGTGCGCGAACAGCGAATGGTGGCAATGTTTAAGGTTTAAGGGTTAAAGGTTAATGTCGTCAAGCAACTTGTCAACTTGTCAACTCGTTAACTTGTCAACTATATGATTTATGGCTTATTCAAACATGAAGATAGATGAAGATAGATGGAGGTAGAAGGAGATAAATGACATTTGTCTTGATGCAGAACACCAGCTTGCCAAAGTATCGTCCTCTATCTTCGACGCCGAAAGCGGCATA
>JAZUMR010000021.1:0-22375 GCA_045603685.1 Prevotella sp. | reverse complement strand
TACAATATATTAAACAAAATTCAAACAAAACATGTCGAATCGCACGGGATTAATCAGAGACAAAGTGTAAACGAACTCCTGATACAAAGTGTAAACGAACTCCTGATACAAAAGTGTAAACGAACTCCTGATACACGGCAGTTAAGGTTTAATGGTTAAGGTTTAATGTTTAAGGTTTAATGTCATCAATAACTTGTTACTTGTTAACTTGTTAACTTGTCTACTCGTTTACTTGTCAACTTGATGTTTACGTTTACTCGCTTTCTTCTATTATATACCTTTCTATATTGCGGGTGGCGCTGTCGAAGTTCATGCCTATGAGGTAGGTATGTTTGTTGTCAAGTGCGAACGGCAGTGAATAGTTCTTTGATTTTATCTGCTCCATAGCCTCTTCTGCTGTGCCGTCAAGCTTAAACTCCATGACATAGCGGTAATCAGGTGTTGATATAACGAGGTCTATGCGCCCGTTGCTGGTGTGGTATTCTGCCTGGCAGTAGAATCCGAGCATCTTGAACACTACCCATACGATGTTCTGGTAATGATTCTCCAAATCTTTTACCAATTCATAAGGTGTGTCAGAAAACAGGGATTTCAGACGGACGCAGAACAGCTCTGCTTTTCCAGAACGCACATCACTGACAAAACTGCGCACATCAAATGCCGAACGGTTATGCGTCTTTGAAAGATAGAATGGTGCCAGGTATTTAACAAATCCTTCTTCTACCTCTTCATTCGGGAACCCCAGTTTGTAGTCTCCAAATTCTGAATCATATCCTTTTATTGTGAGATAGCCGCTCTGGTATATCACTGGTATGGGGTTCTGGGAATTTGGTTCCACGCTGTTGAGTACATCTGCCGAAACTTCAGCCTTGGACATGAAGTCCAGGTTATAGTCGTATTGCTGGAGGAGATTGACAAGATAGGTGGGTGTGCCTGTTGCGAACCAGTAGCTGCCGAACTGCTTTGATGAAAGCGTGTTCAGCACACTGAACGGATTATACATTCCTTTACCTGCAACGCTGAAATGGTATCCGTCATACAGGCTTTTCAGCTTTGCGTAGCATTCCGAAGTCGACATGCCGTTTGCGGAAGCCAAATCACTGACACTGTCATCAAAGACAGTGTGCAGTTCATCTTCCGTAATGCCGCATATATCTGAATAGCGGTTGTCCAGAGAAATATCGACAAGGTTGTTCAAATCGCTGAAGACGCTGACCTTGCCGAACTTTGTCACTCCTGTTAGGAATGCGAAACGTATCTTTGCGTCCTGTGTTTTCAGCACAGAATAGAATGCCTTCAGCTTGCTGCGGTATGCCGACTGTAGCTCTTCTTTTCCAATAGTCTGAAGTAGTGGCTTGTCGTACTCGTCGACAAGGATGACAACGCGTCTGCCTGTTTTTTCATACGCATTATCAATTACATGCAGGAAACGTTCCTCTGTGGCGCGGTCCTTATAATTATCGCCATAGATTTTCTCCCAACCCTCCAGATGCCTGTTCAGCTCAGCCTCCAACGAAGACTCGTCTTTATACTCCCTGCTGTTCAAATCCATGTGCAGGATAGGATATTCAATCCATTCCTGCTCCAGTGTCTCAATGGCCAACCCTTTAAACAGTTCCTTTTTACCAGACAGATATGCTTCTATTGTGGACATCAGCAAGGATTTGCCGAAGCGGCGGGGACGGGAAAGGAAATAATATGCCCCACTATCAACAAGTTCGTAGACCTGAGCTGTTTTATCCACATAGACATATCCGCCATTACGAATCTTTTCAAAGTTCTGTATTCCTATTGGGTATTTCATATATTATGTTGAGAGTTTTATTTTGTTATAACCAAAACCTGTAAAACATTTAAAACTTTCTTTCACCTTTCATCTTTCACTTTTCACTTTAACCGACCACGGATGGCACGGATTCTCACGGATTGGTTTAAGACAAAAACATTGAAAATAACTTAGTTTCAGTCTGCTGCGCATCCTGTTGCATCTGTCTATGCTGTGCTATTGTGAGCAAGCTCCCATATCACTTCATATCCATCTGCCGCCTGATGGCGAAACTAAGCAAAAACATTCGGGTTTAATGGTTAATGTTTAATGTTTAAGGTTTAATGTATAAGGTCATCAATAACTTGTTAACTTGTCTGCTTGTCTGCTTGTCAACTTATTAAAAAGCTTTTTCTTGTTTTTTCTTATAGGCGGTGGTAATACGTAATATGTGTAGATAGCCATGGTGAACTTGTTCACAGATGGATATTAGCACATATTATAATGCTCGTAGAGCGTTACGCCTATAAGCGGTTCTTTTTTGTTTTTGTTAAATCCGTGACAATCTGTGTAATCCGTGTTCGGTTTTAATTTGTGGTTAATTCACAGACATTTGTGTTTAGTCTTTCAAACAAAAACATTGAAAACAACTTAGTTTCAGTATGCTATGCATCCTGTTGCGTCTGTCTATGCCGTGCCATTGTGAGCAAGCTCCCATGTCACTTCATATCCATCCACCGCCTGATGGCGATGCTAAGAAAAACATTCGGGTTTAATGGTTAATGTTTAATGTTTAATGTTTAATGTTTAATGTTTAAAGTTTAATGTTTAATGTTTAAAGTTTAATGGATAAGGTCATCAATAACTTGTCTACTCGTCTACTTGTTTACTTGTCAACTTGTCAACTTGATGTTTACGTTTACTCGCTTTCTTCTATTATATACCTTTCTATATTGCGGGTGGCGCTGTCGAAGTTCATGCCTATGAGGTAGGTATGTTTGTTGTCAAGTGCGAACGGCAGTGAATAGTTCTTGGATTTTATCTGCTCCATAGCCTCTTCTGCCGTGCCGTTAAGCTTAAACTCCATGACATAGCGGTAATCAGGTGTTGATATAACGAGGTCTATGCGCCCGTCGCTGGTGTGGTATTCTGCCTGGCTGTAGAATCCGAGCATCTTGAACACTACCCATACGATGTTCTGGTAATGATTCTCCAAATCTTTCACCAATTCATATGGTGTGTCTGAAAACAGGGATTTCAGGCGGACGCAGAATTGTTCTGCTTTTCCAGAACGCACATCACTGACAAAACTGCGCACATCAAACGCCGAGCGGTTATGCGTCTTTGACAGATAGAACGGTGCAAGGTATTTAACAAATCCTTCCTCTACCTCTTCATTCGGGAACCCCAGTTTGTAGTCTCTAAATTCTGGATCATATCCTTTTATTGTGAGATAGCCGCTCTGGTATATCACTGGTATAGGGTTCTGGGAATTTGGTTCCACGCTGTTGAGTACATCTGCCGAAACTTCAGCCTTGGACATGAAGTCCAGGTTATAGTCGTATTGCTGGAGAAGATTGACAAGATAGGTGGGTGTGCCTGTCTCGAACCAGTAGCTGCCGAACTTCATGTTGTAGAAAGTATTTAGCAAACTAAACGGATTGTATAATCCGTTTGAATTCTCTTCAAAATGATAGCCATCGTATGACTTGCGGAGCTTTTCTATGCAGGCTTCACGTTGTACATTTAGCTTTCTTGATAAGCTGTCTATTGATTCTGAAAAATATTGTTGCAGTTCTTGGTCTGTTATTCCGCATATATTATGGAATAACGGACTCATTGATATATCGTTCAGGTTGTTCAAATCGCTGAATACGCTGACCTTGCCGAATTTTGTCACTCCTGTTAGGAATGCGAAACGTATCTTTGCGTCCTGTGTTTTCAGCACAGAATAGAATGCCTTCAGCTTGCTGCGGTATGCCGACTGTAGCTCTTCTTTCCCAATAGTCTGAAGTAATGGCTTGTCGTACTCGTCGACAAGGATGACAACGCGTCTGCCTGTCTTTTCATACGCATTATCAATTACATGCAAGAAGCGTTCCTCTGTAGCGCGGTCCTTATAATTATCGCCATAGATTTTCTCCCAACCCTCCAGATGCCTGTTCAGCTCAGCCTCCAGCGAAGACTCATCTTTATACTCCCTGCTGTTCAAGTCCATGTGCAGGATAGGGTATTCAATCCATTCCTGCTCCAGTGTCTCAATGGTCAGCCCTTCAAACAGTTCTTTTTTACCAGACAGATATGCTTCTATTGTGGACATCAGCAAGGATTTGCCGAAGCGGCGGGGACGGGAAAGAAAATAGTATTTTCCTTCCGACACCATCTTATATGCTAATGCCGTTTTGTCCACATACACATATCCGTCACGACGGATTTCTCCAAAGTTCTGTATTCCTATTGGGTATTTCATATATTATGTTGAGAGTTTTATTTTGTTATAACCAAAATCTGTAAAACATTTAAAGCATTCTTTCGCCTTTCATCTTTCACCTTTCACTTTAACCGACCACGGATTTTTCGGATTCTCACGGATTTGTTTAAGACAAAAACATTAAAGAACAACTTAGCATCTGTATGCTGCGCATCCTCAGGTGTCTGTCTATATTGTGTCATTGTGAGCAAGCTCCCATGTCACCCCATATTCATCCACAGCCTTACGGCGATGCTAAGAAAAAACATTCGGGTTTAATGTTTAAGGTTTAATGTTTAATGTATAATGTTTAATGTATAATGTTTAATGTATAAGGTCATCAATAACTTGTTACTTGCCAACTTGTTAACTCGTCTACTGCATGCTTAATGTTTAACGGTTATCGGTAAACCCCTTAATCCTTACCTCTGATTCTGTCAGTGTTAATTGGGAAGGGAGATTTATTCCTCGTTGTCGTACTGAAAGGGGACGAAGTCGGTGATGTCGAAGTCGTGGCGCTTGCTGTCGCCCCAGACGTTGCCGCTTTCTTGTGTTATATCGTCACCTGCCTCTATACTTGAGTCTCCTTTCCCGCTTGCGGCAAGTATGCAGGTGTCAATGTGTATTGTATGTATTGTGGGTTTTGTGTATCTGCATTTCATTTGTTCAAGTATTTCTTTCCGTTGTAGATTACTATACCTTTCGTGTGTGGTGAGACACACTGTCCATGCAGGTTGTAATAGTGGTTTTGTGGGGTGCTGCTTGATATTATTGTTTTTATTGATGTCGGATTGTTTGCGTTGCGCAACGATTTCGCTTTGGCAGGAAGTGGGCCTGTTAGCTCTGGCACATCGTCGAGTGAGAGATATGCACGGTAGCGTTGTATTCCGGCGGTGCTTCCTTCGGTTATCTTACGTATCTGGTTGTTGTTTAATAGATAATTGCCGGCAGAGATTTTAGGGATTTGAACAAATGAGCCGACCATGCCTGTCGCTTGCTGTGGTTCTGTGACAGCTTCTCCTGTATATGGCATTTCCAATGCGTTTTCCTCACACGAGAAGATGTATGGTGTGCCTGCTGCCAATGTGGTCACTGGGGTGATGATAATGCTTGACACATTGTCGCCATCAACAGTTTTTCCTGTTATTTCATAGAATTCTGCGTTTGATTCGTTTGCATTGGCAGAGTAGGGGATGCATACGGTGCCGTAATTGCCTGCGGTGATTGCAGAGCGACCATACATGGTCTTTGCTTTGTAATAGAGGCAGACTTTTCCGTAGTCTTTGCTTTGTGCTGCTATGAAGAATGTGTTGCTGTAATATTGCAGTGTGTATGGATTGCCTGATGATGACAGGTAGTTTATTGTAGCCTCTCCGTTGTCTTCTATATTTATGCTAAAACGACTGTAGGTTGTTGCTGTGGAATTCGCATTTATGAAGTTACCAGGAGTACTTCTGTATGTCAGATATCTATTTTGCTCATCCTTAATATACCATGCGTCATCATTTTCTTTTTTCTCCAGAGTATATACTCCCATGCCGTCTATGCATGGTATCATTTCTTTTACAAGATTGTTGGTGTGGAGTTCTACTCTTGCAATATTATTGCCAGAGGAATAGATGCCCATGATAAGGTTGAAGTTTGTATTCTGCTTGTGTACGATGATGTATTCTCTACCTTCAATAATTTCGTCATTGCTTGTGACTTGGCGGTAGTAATCTGTAAGGTAATCTGCTGCTTCGTTTTTTGTGGTTATAAAGAGCAGAAGGAATATTATTAAGTATCGTAACATGAAATGTGAGGTCTGATGTATTATGTGGATTAGGAATTGATGAGCTTGTCTGTATTGCTATCCTATTTCTGCAGTCCTAATCTCTGATTAGGGGAGTCGTCCATACGTGTTGCAGTTCACGTCGCATGGTTGAGGCGTATGGACTTGTCCATATTTCCTGGCACATTGCAAGAGTAGTATTAATCAGTATCTTAATGTCTTTTCTCGCTTCTGGCGCAATTTGGAGCGTTTCGTTGTTTATGATGTCGTGGGAGAGCAATACAGAGGGGCCGCTGATTCCTTTTGCTGTACGAAATGTAATGGCATGGATGTCCTGCTCTTTGCGTATTGCGTTGAAGACATCATAGCGTGCAACGGCTGCTTCCTGCATATTTTCTGCGTATTTGCATAATGATGTTGCATTCGCTATGGCTAATATTCCGTCCGGCGTATCTATGAGTGCGATATGTGCGTAATGAGTAGGGGCGAGTGGGGTGATGTATTCTATGTATTGCCTGTGACGTACGATTGTATACTCGTATATCTCTTTATATGCTGCGGCGCTGGTTGTGAGAAACGGCCGGTAATTGGTAGCCGGTATTATGGTCGATATGTCAGGCAGTCCTTCTGTTGCCAGTTTGTTGTGGTGTGCTGATAGCAGTTGAGTGACAATTCTGTCAAGCGTTTCAAGTTTTCGCTTTATGATAATTGCATGTATGAGCTTTACGTCTAACAGGTTTTCTTTGAATAGTTCCTGTAGCGGCTTGTTTAGCCACGGCATTGTTTGCTTTATTGCATTTATATTTGTCTTGGCTTCTGTGTTCTGCCCTATGTGTATATGATATAGGAGTATTTCTGTGATGATTTCTTGTGCATTGTCAAGATATGACTTGCCGTGGTCCTTGCCTGGAATATTCTGTATAAAGTCTACGAGAGCATCAATATCTTGATATAGGTTGTATGCTGCCTTTGCTTTTGCTCCGTCATCAATGATTTCAAGATTCCATTTGCGTAGCGAGTCAATATATATGGCGAGTTCGCCGATTTTGAATGTAAAGCGATTTTGGTGCTTAATTTTGCATAGCACTCCTTCCATGTTCTTGAATATCCCATCTTTTACCCTTACTTTTACGTTGTCCTTGAGTTCGCTGAAGAGTTTGTCCATGATGACAAAGTCATCTGTGATATTTTCGCAGAACCATATAAAATGCTGCATTTCATCTTCGGGTATGGTCTGGTAGTCTTTGTTAAGACGCCGACGCATGGGGAAGGCTATTCTTGCTATCTCAGGGTTTGTGAAAAGGTCTTGAAGTGTTTCTGGCTGTGTGCGAACGAATATGTATCTTGTTATTAATGGCTGCAGGGTTTCTGCTTTATTGTCTTTACGTCTTGTTTTCCGCAAAGGCCAGAACACCTGCATGTCGTCTTGTTTTGCAAGACGTTCATACATTTCCTTGCTTTTGCTTGTTATTATGACATACCAGTTGACCATGTTTGTCTTTAGGGGGTAATGAAGGCAGATGCGATAACTGTGAGGGGTGTACAACTATTTATTCCGCATTGCGCAGCAGTTTTTTGCTGTGCGATGCGGTATCGTGTCAGTAATTTAGACGTTACAGATGTTTTGGTTTGCTCTGCTGTCCATTGAAGTGTCAGTACTATTGGAATGTCTTGCCGAATAGTTATGATACTGTTATGTTTCTTTCTGCCAGGAAATAAATGCCGTGGCATGTCTTGCTAAGGTGTTTCATAATAATGCTTTTGACGAAGAATATTTCTTCTGTGAAATATGATAACGTTCCCTTATTTTATGCAAATTTACAATCTTTTCCGAATAATTCCAAATAATTTGCCTGTTTTGTATGGGAAATGCTGAATTATTTGTCTAAAAATGTCCATAATGCTATAATTATTGCTCGTTTTCTATGAAAACGTGTAGTGAGTGCATATAAAAAATAGCACGAGACCAGGTCTGAACTAAATAGACTTAGCCTCGTGTTTTGAGTTTGTTGTGTTATTGTCTGTTTTCTTTGGCAAGTAACGGTTTATAAATATTTCTTTTCTATGAGATGTTCTATAAGCCGGATATTTGCTTTGCTTAATTCTGTAGATGCTTGGAAAAGGTTTCTGCGGAACTCTTCCAGTGTGTTTTCTCCACCATCAAGCAGGTCAGTGACAGATTTAACTAATAGGCATGGTGTCTTGAAGAGGGAGCATACGAATGCTACGGCTGCTGCCTCCATGTCTTTTAATTCTCCATTGTTCTCTTCAATTATTTCGAGGTCGCAGGGCTGCATATCGAGTGACGAGCCTGTTGTTACTTTTCCTGTCTTAAGATTCAGACACTGTGCTATTTCCTCTGATTTCTCCCAGAGTTTGTAATTTCCGAGTGCTTGTGTGCCCCATTCGTCATCGCCCATAACACGACGGTCATGGAACATCACTGCGTTTCCAATGTACACATGTCCGATGTCTGCACCTTTTCTCTTGAATGCGCCGCATGTGCCGCTATTGATGACAAGGTCTGGCTGAAGAGTTTCAATTGCCTTGAGCGTTGTGATAGAGGCGGCTTCGCATCCTACAAGGCTCGAACCATGCTGTGTGCCATTTATTACGATGAACAGAGTGTCTTTTTCTGTCACTTGTTTCTTGTACAGAAGGCATGGCAGAGGCTTGAAGAAATCTTCGACTTTTTCAACTCCGTATTTTTCTATGAATGGCGTTGCCTCTGCTTCCATGGCAACGATATAGCATATCTTCATTTTTGTGGTGTGTAATATAGAATATTTGACTTTTGGTTATAGGGTGATTTATCTGAGAGTTATTATCTCATGATAGCACGATGTTGCTTTTGCTTCCATTCTTTTATTCTTTGCTCAGCAACATCGGTCATTTCTTTTGAGAAAGTCCATTCTGTAAAGCGTTCCGTGATAATCGAAATGGCTTGCTCTGAAGGGTGCAGCATGTCTGTGGCATAGAATCTGTAATCTCGCAGTTCATCCATCATTATTTCGTATGCTGGGAAATATGCTGTCTGCTTGTATGTTTTGCAGAGAGTGTCTGCCAGAATGAGTAGTTTTGATTTTTGTATCTGAGATTCATGGAATCCGTATTTCCTATATCTGTATGGGCTGACGGTGAAGCAAACTGTGAGCTTGGGATTGGCACGATATAATGAGTCTAATGTTTGCTGCCACAATGCCAGAAGTTCTTCTAATGTTGGTTCTTTTTCGATGAATATCTTCTGTGGTTCTTTATGGCAGTTCGCAACTATGGTGTGTGGCGGTTCTTTTAGCTCGTAATACCTTGTTGTTCCGAAAGTTATGCACAGTACATCTGCTGATAGAAGACGGTTGTGCGCCTGTTCCATTCTGTGCAGGATTTTCTCCAGGCATTTCTCTTTGTCTGTGTCTGAAAAATGTGATGTGTGGAGCCAACTGTGATGTATGTTGTCTTGTCCGAGGAAAATATTCTCTGTTATACGTTGTCTGTAGATACTGAAATTTATCAGCATGTCTATTCCTTGAGCTATGCTGACAGGGTTATACAGCACACCAAACGGATTGACATCGCAATTCGTTTCGCCCATGCGCTGCTGTATTTGCACCCCCACATGCTCAGCAAAGCATGACCCGATAAACATGATGTTTGAATGGGGCTCTAATGTTATTATCTTTGGCGGGAGTGTGACTTGTGTAAACAGATTCATTTTTGGTTTAACGAAAATAGTCCAAATAGTTCAGCGTCAATCATATCTGTTACTTGCTGAAAGTCTTTGGGGTTGTCGCCGAATTTGCATGTGTCACCATCGATGATTATGATGTTTCCCTTGTAATTTTTTATCCATTCCTCGTATCGATTGTTGAGGCCAGTTAGGTAGTCGATACGTATAGACTGTTCGTATTCTCTGCCTCTTTTTTCGATTTGTGAAATCAGGTTTGGTATGCTTGACCGTATGTATATCATGAGGTCAGGCAGTTTCACAAGAGACATCATAAGGTCGAAGAGGTCAGTATAATTATCGAAATCTCGATCACTCATATACCCTTGTCCGTGCAGATTTGGTGCGAATATGCGTGCGTCTTCGAATATTGTTCTGTCCTGGATTATTGTCTCGTCAGATTTTGATATTTCTACTACTTCACGGAATCTTTTGTTGAGAAAATAAATCTGCAGATTAAATGACCAGCGTTTCATGTCGCCGTAGAAATCTTCGAGGTATGGGTTGTTGTCTACTGGCTCGAATCGTGGCGTCCATCCGTATCGTTTGGCAAGCATCTTTGTTAATGTCGTCTTGCCGCTTCCTATATTTCCTGCTATTGCTATGTGCATATCTGAGAGTTTTAGAATGTTTCAGCTGTGTTTTGTTTGGAATAATTCTGTTCAGAAACCAGATGGGGATTCTTCCGGCCTTTTTTCATTCAGCGGGAATAGTCCGTATATAATCTGGTCGATTTTATCTGTTATGAATCTGAAGTCTTCTGGCCTATGCTCGTAGTCGAGATTGTTTACATCAATGATGAGCACGCGTCCCTTGTAGTTGTTGTTTATGAACTCTTCGTATTGCTTGTTCAGTCCTTTCAGATAGTCGAGTTGCATGGTCTGTTCGTACTCTCTTCCTCGTTTCTGTATATTTCCGACAAGATGTTCTATTGATGCTCGAAGATATATCATAAGGTCAGGCTCTCTTGTCATGCTAAGCATTTGTTCGAAGAGATCCATGTATGTCTCAAAATCGAGGTCTGAGATTGTGCCTTGGTTATGATTGTTCTTTGCGAAGACATGTACGCCTTCATATATGGAACGGTCTTGTATTATGGTTTTGTCAGATTTTCCTATCTCCAGAATATCCCTAAAGCGTTCTTTTAAGAAGAACACTTCAAGATTGAACGACCATCGCCGTATGTCTTTATAATAGTCTTCGAGATAAGGATTGTCCACAACTTTTTCAAATTGCGCCTGCCATCCGTAGTGGTTAGCAAGCATCTTGGTGAGCGTGGTCTTTCCTGACCCTATATTTCCTGCTATTGCAATGTGCATGATATTCCTTGTTCTCTATGACAGATTATTACTTTGATTCCAAATTTGTGGTGTATGTGTTCAGCAAGATGCTGCGCGGAGTAGACGGAGCGGTGCTGTCCGCCAGTGCATCCGAATGCGAACATTAGTGATGTGAATCCTCGCTCGATATATCTTTCCACATGCCTGTCTGCCAATGAATATATATCTTTCAGGAAGTGTGTTATTTCTCCGTCTTCTTCAAGAAAGCGTATCACCGGCTGGTCCAGTCCTGTAAGTTTCTTGTATGGCTCGTATCTGCCAGGATTGTGTGTAGAGCGGCAGTCGAAGACGTAGCCGCCTCCATTGCCAGACTCGTCTTCTGGTATGCCTTTTTTATATGAGAAACTGAACACCCGTACTACGAGAGGCCCTTGCCCGTCGTATTTTGATGGTGAGGGATTGGTTCCTTTGACAAGGTCGGGCTGGCTTGCTGCATTTCCTTCTTCAGCGAACTGTGGCAGTTCTGTCATGCTTTTCAGCAGTTCTGTCAGATAAGGGTAGGGGAAGTTGCTTTCGTTTAATAGTTTCCGAAGATTCTTTATTGCTGGTGGTATGCTGTTGATAAAATACTGCTTGCGTTCAAAATATCCTCTGAATCCGTATGCGCCGAGCACCTGCAGTGTTCTGAATAAAGCAAACAGTTTCAGATGCTCGTTGAAGGTCTTTTCTTCGGGAACATCAGTATACTGCTTTAATGCGCTGTAGTATTCGTGAGCAAGTTTTTCCCTTAGCGTATCACTATATTTTGCAGATGCCTGCCATAGGAATGATGCCAGGTCATAATAAAATGGTCCTTTCCTGCCACCTTGGAAATCAATAAAATATGGAGTGCCGTCTTCGCCCAACATAATGTTGCGTGCCTGGAAGTCACGGTACATGAAAGTATCTATGCCTGTATTGCAGCATTGCATCAGGTCGTGTGTGAACGCTTGCAGATCGTTCTCCAGCTTCATTTCATGAAATTCTATGCCTGTGGCCTTGAGGAAGCAGTATTTGAAATAATTCAGGTCGAAAAGGATTGCTGTGGAGTCGTATTCCGCTATGGGGTAGCATACATTCCAGTTTATTCCCTGTGCGCCATGAAACTGTATTTTGGGCAATTCCTTAATTGTATTTATCAGCAGCGCTTGTTCGTGTTCGTTGTATTCTCCGTTGTTTTCTCTTCCTCCTTTCAGAGTGTCATATAATGAGCATGAGCCTAAATCCTGCTGTATGTAATGCAGACCGTCAGCAGAGGCTGCAATGACTTTTGGTACGGCAATCTGCTGCGTGGCAAAGTGCTTGGCGAGTGTTATGAAAGCTATGTTTTCGTCTTGTGATGTTCCTGTAACACCTATGACGCTATTGCCAGTGTTGTCGTAGAGCCTGTAATAAGTGCGATTGCTACCTGCTTTTGGCAGCTGGTCAATCTTATAAGGGGCTGTGCCGTAGGTTGTTGTATATAAGCTGATGAGTTGTTCCATGATATATGAGGGGGCGGAGTCTGGATGAAAGATGATAGAGGAAAGAATGCATAGTGCAAGAAGGTATGGAAACAAGAAAGCAGATAGTGTGTAATCTGCTCTTCTGTTCTAAATCTTTAAAAGCGTTTTATTGCCCTATCCATTTCGCGTCTGTCCTCCTTGTCTTTGTAAGTATTACGCTTGTCGTATTCTTTTTTACCTTTGGCAAGTGCTATATCCATTTTTGCGAATCCTTTTTCGCTTATGTACACCTTTACGGGTATGATGGTGAAGCCAGCCTGGTGCTTTATGTTCTGCTCCAGGTATTTTATCTCTTTTTTGTTTAGCAGCAGTTTTCTGTCTCTACGTGCTTCGTGGTTATTGTATGAACCATAGAAATACGGTGATATATTCATTCCTTTAACCCATATCTCCCCGTTATGAATGTAGCAGAATGTATCTACCAGCGATGCCTTGCCTTCTCGGATGCTTTTTATCTCCGTTCCAGTAAGTACCATGCCAGCAGTGTATGTGTCTATAAGGAAGTAGTCAAACTGTGCGCGTTTGTTCTTTATGTTAACAGTTCCTTTTTTCTTTTCTTTAGCCATAAGCCTGTTCTGTGTTATGGGGGATTGTTATACGGATGGCATTGGTCAGTCTTTCGTTATGACAGCAAATTTCTCGATATTCTCATCTATGTAATATGCTATCTGACTTGTCCATTGCTCTTCGTTCGCAACGAAGTCATCATCCAAGTCATCAAATTCGGGCATCATCTCAAACATTGCCATGAATTCCTCGTCTGTGCATTCGCGCTCTATCTCTGCTCTGTGCTTGAGATATGCTTTGCGCCCTTTCTTTATAAGGCGTGCGAAGTCGTCCATGCCCCATGCTGCAATAGCTTTCTCAAACGGATTGAAGAATATGAATTGCCCCAGTCCGTTGTGTATGAGTTGTATGAATCCGCCGTCCATGACCTCTTCCCGTAGCATAGAATATGCTATCAGTGTAATCTGGTCAGCGTTGAGCATAGACATATTCTCCTGTGTCAGCTGTCCGCCAATGCTTTCCGTTATCGCATCGATAAACACCTGCACAAAACCGTCCATGCCTTCCTTGGCAGCATTCTGCAGCCTTGAATCTTGTATTGTTACTTGTATCATAAGTGCAAAATTACTAAAAAAAATCATACTACCGCCCATTTACGTGAAAAAATAACAAATAGTTAGCAATTTTTATTCGGATATTTAAAAGTTTTTATTAATTTTGCAGTCAGAAAATTTATACTAATAAGAACTACAGGCTTTTCATTGAGCGCAAGCCTTTCTGAAGTTTGTAATTTTAATACTTAATTTTTCATTATAGGTATGATTTATACAAAGGAAATTAACGACATGTGTGTCGTTGCCAAAGGTCCAAACCACGGACCAGCACCAATCCCAGAAGAGGGTAAATGGGTGCAAGCAAAAGAGATCAAGGACATCTCTGGTATGACTCATGGTATAGGATGGTGTGCACCTCAGCAGGGTTGCTGCAAACTGTCTCTTAATGTTAAGGACGGTATCATAGAGGAGGCTCTTGTAGAAACTATCGGATGTTCTGGTATGACACACTCTGCAGCTATGGCGTCAGAGATTCTTCCAGGTAAGACAATCCTTGAGGCTTTGAACACTGACCTTGTTTGCGACGCTATCAATACAGCAATGCGTGAACTCTTCCTCCAGATTGTATACGGACGTACACAGTCAGCATTCTCTGAGGGTGGTCTTGCAATTGGCGCAGGTCTTGAGGATCTCGGCAAGGGTCTTGTATCACAGTGTGGTACACTCTATGGCACAAAGGCTAAGGGTACACGCTACCTCCAGCTGACAGAGGGCTATATTACTAAGCAGTTCCTCGATGAGGATAACGAGGTTTGCGGATACGAGTTCGTACACATGGGCAAGTTCATGGACGCAGTAAAGAAGGGTGTTGACGCTAATGAGGCGCTCAAGGCTGTTACTGGTACATACGGCCGCACAAAACCTGAGCAGGGTGCAGTAAAATCAATTGATCCACGTAAAGAATAATAGGAGGAATATAAATATGGCAATTCGTGAAGTAAAATTTGAATCACAGGACCGTCGTATGAAGCAGGTGCTTGCAGCACTCAACGAGAACGGTATTTCTTCTATCGAGGAGGCTAACGAGATTTGCGAGAAGGCTGGTCTTGACCCTTACATGACATGTGAGGAGACACAGATGATTTGTTTCGAGAACGCTAAGTGGGCTTACGTTGTAGGTACTGCTATCGCTCTTAAGAAGGGTTGTAAGACTGCCGCTGACGCTGCCGAGGCTATCGGTATCGGTCTGCAGGCATTCTGTATCCCTGGATCTGTTGCTGACGACCGCAAGGTTGGTATCGGCCACGGTAATCTTGCAGCACGTCTGCTCCGTGAGGATACAGAGTGTTTCGCATTCCTTGCGGGCCACGAGTCATTTGCTGCTGCGGAGGGTGCTATCAAGATTGCAGAGATGGCGAACAAGGTGCGCCAGAAGCCACTGCGTGTCATCCTCAATGGTCTTGGCAAGGACGCAGCTATGATTATTTCTCGTATCAATGGATTCACATACGTACAGACACAGTTCGATTATTTCACAGGTGAGCTGAAGGTTGTTAAGACAAAGTCTTACTCTGACGGACCACGTGCGAAGGTTAACTGCTATGGCGCTGATGATGTACGTGAGGGTGTAGCTATTATGTGGAAAGAGAATGTAGACGTGTCTATTACAGGTAACTCTACAAACCCAACACGTTTCCAGCACCCAACAGCAGGTACATATAAGAAGGAGCGTGTGCTTGCAGGCAAGCCATACTTCTCTGTAGCATCTGGCGGTGGCACTGGCCGTACTCTCCATCCAGACAATATGGCTGCAGGTCCTGCATCTTATGGCATGACTGATACACTCGGCCGTATGCACTCTGACGCACAGTTCGCAGGTTCATCTTCTGTTCCTGCACACGTAGAGATGATGGGCTTCCTCGGTATCGGTAACAACCCAATGGTTGGCTGTACTGTTGCATGTGCCGTAAACGTATCTCTTGCACTTAATAAATAAGGCATAAAGAAATATTATTAAGGACGGTTTCCTGACGGGAGCCGTCTTTTTTTTTGTTTAAGGTACATTCTATAAATTCCCGCAGAACATCAGTAATAACGAGAGCTTTTATCTTTTTGTGACAAAATCGGCTTTATTAGGCTCTTTTTGCCATCCGTGTCGGTCATGTAGCCAACCACACACTCTCACTACGTATAACAAAACGTCTCGACCGAACTCAGATTTGTCAGCAAAGCGAATTAATAGAGTCCACATTAAAGGAGAGGATAAAGGCGTAAGCGGATATAGAACCGAGATGATGAAATATATGCGTGAACAACGGCATGAATAAAGGAGATGATTACTCATCCATGAAAATAAGGCTTGTCCGGTGTTGAAATTTGAGCAATGTTCTCTGTGGAAATTCTGATGTTATGATGATGTAACTTGCTGTCAGTCCTCCCGGAATCCGCTTCCTGTGTCACGCCTGTAACATCTTGTGTATGGTGATTATAAAAAATTAAAGACGGCAATGTCTGAGGACTATTCAGGCATTGCCGTCTGTGTTTTGTGATTAATCTTATTTCAGTTCAAGTACGACGATAGATTTTGCAGGCAGTTTTACATTTACAGAATTTCCTTTTATTTTCACGTTCTTAAATTCCTGCGGCTTTACGGTCTCAGGATGAGAGAAGTCGTTATGGTCGGCTATATTCTTTGATGTCAGGATTGTGCCTGTTACTGTTTTAGGCTTTTCGTCTGAGAGATTGATTTTTATTTCCTGGGTGTTCTCCAGATCGACATTGGCAAGTGATATGATGATTGTGCCGTCAGCCTTGCGTGCAGCCGAGCAAGAGAGCATCGGCAGTGTAGTCTTATTGCCTTCAGAGAGAGGCTTTGTGTAATCATTGCGCACGGTCATGCTCTTGCATGAAATGTCTGTTGGCAGCGGCAATGCCTCCTGGAAATGGCGGTACATCTTGAAGATGTGGTATGTAGGTGTAAGAACCATCTGTCCGCCGTCTTTCTGGTTAGTCAGAATCATTGATTGCAGCACGTTGACAATCTGTGCTATATTTGCCATTTTTACGCGTGCAGTATGCTTATGGAACACATTAAATGTGAGTGCTGCTACGAAAGCGTCGCGCATGGTGTTCTGCTGGTATAGATGTCCTGGATTTGTCCCTGGCTCTACGTCCCACCATGTGCCCCATTCGTCGACAAGCAGTCCGATTTTGCGTTCAGGGTCTTTTACGCACATGATTGAATCGTGTTTCTCGATTATTTTGTCCATGTGCAGGCATTTGCCAAGAGTCCAATAGTAGTCTTCACCGTCAAACAGTGTTGCCTGGCCTTTAGAGCCGTTCCATGTAGTGACGGTATAGAAATGCAGCGAGCATCCAGCCATCTGATGGCCTATACGGTCCATAAGCACCTTAGTCCAGTTGTAGTCGTAGTCGCTTGCTCCTGATGCCACTTTGTAAAGCCTGTTGCCGTCGTAATTGCGGCAATATGTAGCGTATCGGCGGTATAGGTCTGCATAGTATTCCGGACGCATGTTTCCGCCACATCCCCATGACTCATTGCCAACACCAAAGTATTTCACACGCCATGCTTTGTCGCGGCCATTCTTTCTTCTGAGGCGTGCCATTGGGGTGTCGCCGTCAGATGTCATGTATTCCACCCATTTCTGCATCTCCTCAACACTGCCCGAACCAACATTCGCGCTGATATATGGCTCGCATCCGAGCATCTCGCATAGATTCAGGAATTCGTGTGTGCCGAAGGAGTTGTCTTCAACAGTTCCGCCCCAGTTGTTGTTAGACATTGTAGGACGCTCTGAGCGCGGGCCGATGCCGTCCATCCAATGGTATTCGTCAGCAAAGCATCCACCAGGCCATCTGAGTACAGGAATCTGTAGTTCCTTCAATGCTTGGAATACATCTTTGCGATATCCGTTTATGTTTGGAATGTCAGACTCTGGTCCCACCCACAGTCCGCCATAGATGCATGAGCCGAGATGTTCTGCGAACTGTCCGTATATTTCCTTGTTGATTTTCACACCAGGCTTGCTGGTGTTGATGTTTACTGTGGCGTCCTGCGCCTGTACCGCCATGCTTGCAAAGGAAATGGCAGCAATAGTGAAAAGTTTCTTCATATATAGTAGTATTATAGTAATATTGCGTATAGGTTGGGACGATTTAGCCTTCTGTTTTTTCTGTAATAAGGCTTTGGTTTACAAAATTAAAAAAAATATTCAAATATTCTTGTATATTATGAAAAAAATCAATAGTTTTGTAGTGTATTAGCGAAATTTTTATGTTCTCTAATATGCTGACAGTGAGAAACGACGATTATATATTATAAAAACGAATACTATGATAAACTATGATTTGTCTCGTGTGCGTGTGCTCATTTTTGATGTAGACGGAGTGCTTAGTGCTGTAACGTCTGCTATGGATGCATTGGGGCAGCCAATGCGTACAATGAATGTCAAGGATGGCTATGCCATACAGCTGGCATGCAGGAGTGGTCTCCATCTTGCTATCATTTCTGGTGGCAGAAGCAATGCTGTCCAGCTTCGTTACGAGGGACTTGGTGTAAAGGACATTTTCATGGGCTCGTCAGTAAAACTCAAAACATACAAGGAGTTTATGTCTGCTAATGGATATGAAGACAGCGAGGTGCTCTATATGGGTGATGACATACCAGATTATGAGGTGATGAAATGTGTTGGCTGCCCATGTTGTCCTAATGATGCATCGCAGGATATAAAGGATATCAGTGTATATGTCAGTCCGTACGATGGAGGCAGTGGCTGTGTGCGTGATGTCATCGAACAGGTTTTGCGTGCACAGGGAGTATGGCTTGCTGATAAAACCTCGTTTGATTGGTGATTATAAGCAAAATTATGAAGACTGAAGAATGTAGGTTGGATTGCAGCTAATCCATAAGAAGAAATCCTTCGCATTCTTTCCCGAAATATTTTATGTGTTACTCTCTCAGAGCAGGATTCGTGTTGTAGCGAGAGATGCTTCGTTGATTTATCCTTATCCTTGTCCAAGTGTATATTGATTAACTTGTCAACTTATTAAATAAATTCATGAGAAGAAAATTTATATTAGCTTTATTATTTATGGCATGTGGCATGATGGCACATGCTGGTGATATATATGTTTCCCCTTCTGGCAATGATTTGCACGACGGAACAGAACAGCGGCCGCTGAAAACTCTGCAGAGAGCATTGCGTATGGCACGAGAATGGCGTCGCGCGCAAGATGTACGTGCTAAGGAGGATATACGCATATTATTACAATCTGATGCAGTTTTTGAGCTTGAAGAGCCGTTGTACATACGTCCGGAGGACAGCGGAACAGCACAGAGCAAGACGGTGTTCACCACAACAGGTGAGGGCAGGGCGTATATTTCCGGTGGCAGGAGCGTAAATGGCAAAGGCTCTGCGCAGGATTCTTATGCTACGCCTCGTATTGCCGGACGTCCTATTTTTACCAGAGCCTTATGGGCTGACGGCAAGAAATATAATTGCGCTTCTAACGTGCCATACGGTGAAATGGAGCGTATACTCGGATTTGACAAGGATTCTGAAACAATTATTGTTCCAGCACATTCGCTGGTGAAATACGGGATTACACACATATCTGATGCACCGCAACTTGAGATGGTGCTACATCAGCGATGGGCAACAGCCATACTCCGTGTGAAGGATATTGTGCTACGTGATGGCAAGGCTATTCTTTCGTTCTATAATCCAGAAAGCCGCTGGGAGTTCTCTCATCCTTGGCCTCAGCCTCTTGTTGATGGCGAGCGTGGCTCATCAGGATTCTATTTGCGCAATGCGCGCCAGTTTCTCGATGATAACGACGAGTGGTGGCAGGACTATGCTACTGGCAGACTGTACTTGGCAAAGAATTCGGGTGATGTGTTCATACCATATCTAAATAGGCTTGTAACAGTTGAGGGCTGTTTAGGAGATAGGGTGCACGACATAAAGTTCCAGAATATAGGTTTCGTATATTCTGCATGGCAGCGTCCTGCAACGCATGGGCATGTCACCCTTCAGGGCGGATTCCCTATTATTGATGCGTATAAACTTACAGAGAATGAGGGAACACCTTGGGCTGCTACGTTGGAGAATCAGGCATGGATAGAACGTCCTGAGGCGGCTGTGAGTATACGTTATGCTGAGCGTGTCGATTTCCATGAATGTGAGTTCAAACATCTTGCTGCTACGGCACTGGATTATGTTGATGGATGTTCTGACATCACGATAAAGGGTAATTCTTTTAATGATATTGGCGGAACAGCCATTCTTTCTGGTTCGTTTCTGGAAGGTCCGACAGAAGTGCATCGCCCATACGGAATGAAACTTGATGCGAGTAAGAACACATCACTGTCTGACGAATCTTATACAAGCAGATTTCTTATAGAAAATAATAATATCTATGATGCAACAAACGAAGACTGGGGCGCAGTGGGTATAGGATGCGGATTCGTTCGTGATTTTGTGATTCAGGGGAATACAATTTCTTATGTCAACTATTGTGGAATATGTATTGGATGGGGATGGACTCCTGATGATACCGGTATGCGCAACAATAAGATTCTCAACAATGTTGTGAAGAATTATGCGCGCCAGCTGTATGATGCAGGCGGTATATATACAATGTCTAACCAGCCTAACTCAATAATTAGAGGCAATACTGTATATGCACCGTGTGAGGCTCCGTATGCTACAAATTATCGTGCCTTCCCGATATATTTTGATGCATGTACAGACGGATTCTCTGTCAGCGATAATATCCTGAAGACGTCAGAGCTTCTTAAGGAGAAGTATGGCTATAACACGCCAGGACCTAATCTCAAAATTTCCCAGTAATGTCATAGTGTTTCATATAGTGTTATCTGTTATAAATTAATTGTATGCTACGGATTAGATGTAAGAATAATAACAAGACGCTTAACATACCAGAGGGGAGTTCCCTTATTGATATTTTCCCAGAATTTGGGCTTGATATGAAGTACAGGCCAATTTCCGCAAAGGTTAACAATGTCTCACAGGGTCTGAAATTCAGACTGTATCAGAATCGCGACGTGGAATATCTTGATATACAATCGCCGAGTGGGATGCGTGTGTACATCCGTTCCCTATGCTTTGTGTTATGCAAGGCAGTACAGGATTTATATCCTAATTCAAAATTGTATATTGAGCATCCTATATCAAAGGGATACTACTGCAATTTTATCAAGCAGTCTGCTGATGGCAGAACACGTGGACTTACTCCTTCGGAAATAGAAGGAGTAAGTCAGCGTATGGAAGAAATTATAAGCATGGATATGCCTTTCCGCAGACATGAGGTACCTATGGAGGAAGCAATAGAATTATTCCGGGAACGAGGCATGATTGATAAGGTGAAACTGCTGGAGACATTAGGAAAGCCATATACAGACTACTACACTCTCGGTGATACGGCAGATTACTATTACGGTCCTTTGCTGCCGTCAACAGCATATATTCATCTCTTCTCCCTCGAACCTTATGGCGATGGCATGCTATTACGTGTGCCAGACAGGAACAACCCGGAGGTGCTGGCGGAGATGAATCCGCAGCCGATGACATATCAGGCATATAAGGAACAAGTCCGATGGAATGTAATAATGCGCATGTCAAATGCTGGAGATGTCAATAAGGCTTGCTTGCAGGGTAGGGCGACAGAACTTATTCAAGTGTCAGAGGCTCTGCAGGAGAAGAAAATTGTAAAGATAGCCGAGGAGATATATCAGCGCTATCAGCAGAATGGGTTGAAACTGGTTTTGATAACAGGCCCGTCGAGCTCGGGAAAGACGACATTTACAAAACGCCTCTCTATACAGTTGCTCGCATGCGGGCTGTGTCCTATTTCTTTTTCTACAGATGATTATTTTGTTAATCGTGTAGACACACCAGTTCTTCCTAACGGGCAGTATGATTTCGATAATTTTGATACAGTTGACCACGCATTGCTGCGCCGCGACCTGAACGCTCTGCTGCAAGGGCATGAGGTCAGCGTGCCGGAATACAACTTTACGACGGGCATGCGCGAATATAATGGCAAGCGTCTGCGACTGACGGACGGCCGTGTGCTGATAATAGAGGGCATACACGCTCTCAACCCTCTGCTGACAGAGAACATTGAGGATAAAAAGAAGTATAAGATTTACACTTCCGTTCTCACGTCCGTATCGTTAGACAGCCATAACTGGGTGCCTACACGTGACAACAGGCTGCTGCGCCGCATTATTCGTGATTATAACAAGCAGGCATTTACTGCTCAGGAAACCATACAGCAGTGGCCTAATGTATGCCGGAGCGAGGAGCAATGGATTTTACCGTATCAGGAGAATGCTGATGCTATGTTCAATAGTGCGCTGAACATAGAGTTTGCCGTGCTGCGAAGTCATGCGGAGGCTATCCTCGCTACCGTGCCGAAGAATTGCCCAGAATATGCAGAAGCCCACCGCCTGATGAAATTCATACATTACTTTATGCCAATATCACATAAGGATATACCCCCTACATCTATCATGCGAGAATTTGTCGGAGGCTCCTCATTTAAGTATTGATATTATGAAGCTTTCTTATTTCAATATCACTACTGTCCAATAAAAGTTGGCTAATCGGTCTTTGAAATAATTGAAATACAGTCTATTAGGCGTGTTTTTGAAATGAAACGGATTTGAATTTGTAATTTTGCAGTCAAATAGAAGACTGCATATGAACCAAGACAAAT
>JAZUMR010000020.1:0-15550 GCA_045603685.1 Prevotella sp. | reverse complement strand
TATCCTCACATTGCGCTAACGTCAGGCTATAAGAAAAAACAATAAAAACAGTTAGTTGACAAGTAGATTGATTTAGTTGACAAGTAGACGAGTAAACGAGTAGACAAGTTATTTGATAACCTTTTCCTCTTTGCTCTTTCCTCTTTCCGTTTTCACCTTTGCCAGCATTCGCTGTTCGCGCACCAAACGGTACGAACTGCGTCCGTACTTCGTTTGACGTTCGCTGCTCATGCTGACGAAGCTTCGCTTTCCGCTTCCCCACACATAAGGTTCTTTCATGTTTTTTCTTAGGGTAGCCGCAGGCAATGGATAGATATTATGTGACAAAGGAGCAACGCTCATATTGGCACGGAATATCTATACAGACATGATTGCAGAGCAATCTGAACCCTAAGTTGTTTTTATTGTTTTTGTAATACCAAAGACAACTTGGACAACAAGAGACAACTCTTCTTATACTGAAACAAATTTGAATAATATGAATAATTTATTTCACTAATATTATTAATTTTTATTAGTGGTTAGATTATCCACATTATTCATATTCGTTTCCTTTAGAAATAGCAGAAGAGGGGAAAGCTGTTGCAGTTGTTGTCTTCTTTCTATGGATTGGTGTGGGTTCAGAACGTTGTCAGCCAAGTGATAATCAGCAGTTGCGAACAGCGTGAGAGCCCTTTGTTTATCGTGGTGCGAAACATTTTGTACCCTAACTCGAAACATTTCGGGAGGTGAGAGAATAGAATGATACATTATAGGCGTATTTGTGAACATAACAACTTTTTAATATAATAATTAATTATTAATTTTGCAGTGCAGGCTATGAAACAGGATGCCAGCGGGAGCAAAAACAAAAGAAAAGCGGGGGCTGCATTTCTTAGCACGGCGTTTAGCCTGTGGCAGAACCTGCAAGAAGAGAACAGAAAATTCTTTACCTAATAAACCTATGCGACAGAAAAAGAAGTTAGTTATTCTTGCGGCTGCGGTGCTCATGGGAATGAGTGCTGCGGCCCATGTCGCTGACGGCAGGATTGGTGCTGTCAGCAAAACGCTGTTTAATGACGGATGGACATTCGTGCTTGAGAACAAGGGCATCCAGTCGGAGGAGCACCCCATCAGCCTGCCACACGACTGGGCGGTGCTGGGCGAATTCAGCAAGGACAATCCTTCTGGAACAGGTGGCGGTGCGCTGCCAGGCGGCATAGGATGGTATGAGAAGACATTCTATGTGGACAAATCAGACAAGGGCAAGGCGTTCCGTCTGACTTTTGACGGAGCGTATATGAACACGACGGTGTGGGTGAACGGCAAGGAGCTGGGCACCCGTCCGTACGGATATGTATCATTTACATACGACATTACGAAGCATCTGAAATACGGCAGGCAGAACACGGTGCGTGTGAAGGTGGACAATTCTGACCAGCCTAACTCACGCTGGTATTCTGGCTGCGGCATCTACCGTAACGTATGGCTGACGAAGACAAATGCAGTGCATGTGGCGCAGGACGGCACTTTCGTCAGTGTCACTAATATCACAGACAGCCAGGCCACAGTGAATGTGGCTGTGGATGTGGTGAACAAGAAGAATGTGACGGTAAGGATAGAGAACGTGGTGTATGACGCAGAGGGCAGGGAAGTGGCTCGAGGCGGTGAGACAATGACGCTGAAGAACCCGAAACGCTGGTCGGTAGACACACCGTATCTCTACAGCGTGGCTACTCGTCTGCATGATGAGGCGGGAGCAGTGATAGACGAATACCGCACTCGCTTCGGTGTCCGCACATTCCAGTTTACGAGCGAGGGATTCTTCCTCAACGGAGAGAAGATGCAGATACAGGGTGTATGCAACCATCACGACCTTGGCTGTCTCGGCGCAGCCGTCAACCGCCGTGCTATGCAGCGCCAGCTGGAGATGCTGAAGGCGGCAGGTATCAACGGCATACGTGTGGCGCACAACCCTCCTGCACCAGAACTGCTCGACCTCTGCGACGAGATGGGATTCATCGTCATGAATGAGACTTTCGACATGTGGCGCAAGAAGAAGACAGCGAACGACTATGCGCAGTATTTCGACGAGTGGCATGAGCGCGACCTGAGCGACATGGTGCGCCGCGACAGGAATCATCCTTCAGTGTTCATGTGGTGCATCGGCAACGAAGTGCTGGAGCAGTGGACGCATGCTGATGCTGACACGCTGTCGCTGGCAGAGGCCAACCTTATTCTGAACTTCGGGCATGAAATAAATGAGAAAGGAGAAGGGAGAAATGAGAAAACGAAGCTTCGTCAGCTTGAGCAGCAGACGTCAGACGAAGTACGGACGCAGTTCGTACCGTCTGGTACGCGAACAGGAGAAATGTCAGTCAACTCGCTGCTGACAAGAAAGCTTGCCGACATCGTGAAGGGGCTTGATCCTACCCGCCCTATCACAGCAGGATGTAACGAGCCGTCGCCTAATAATCATCTGTTCCTATCGGGCGCGCTTGATATAATAGGTTATAACTACCACAACCAGAATGTTCCAGACGTGCCAAAGAATTTCCCTGGCATGCCGTTCATCATAACAGAGTCGAACTCATCGCTGATGACACGAGGATACTACCGACAGAACAGCGATTCGGCATACGTGTGGCCAGAACGATGGGACAAGCCGTTCTACGACCGCACCTTCTCTTGCTCAAGCTATGAGAACTGCCATGTGCCATGGGGAAGCACTAACGAGGAGACGCTGCTGCTCATGAAGAAATACCCGTGGATATGCGGACAGTATGTATGGACAGGCTTCGACTATCTCGGCGAGCCTACGCCTTACGGATGGCCGGCACGCAGCTCGTACTTCGGCATTATCGACCTGGCTGGATTCCCGAAGGATGTATACTATCTTTATAAGAGCGAACTGACAGACGATGATGTGCTCCATATCTTCCCGCACTGGAACTTCGGCAGCGAGACATACGCTGGCGAGGGCATAGAGCCAAGCGTGACATCGGAGGACGGCATGGTCGATGTGTGGGCATACTATAATAATGCTGACGAGGTGGAGCTGTTCCTGAATGGCAGAAGCCTGGGCACACGCTCAAAGAACGACAGCATGCTGCACTGCGTGTGGCGCGTGAAGTATGAGCCGGGAAGACTCGTTGCTGTGGCAAGGAAGGACGGACGCATCGTCAACTCGAAGACGGTGTGTACAGCAGGAAAGCCTGCACAGATAAGGCTGACACCTGACAGACGCGTAATCAATGCCGACGGCACAGACCTCAGCTATATCACAGTGGAGATACTTGACAAGGACGGCAATCTGTGCCCTAACGCATCGAACCTCGTCAGGTTTGATGTTACGGGCAATGCGAAGATAGCCGGCGTGGACAACGGCTCGCCAATAAGCATGGAACGCTTCCGCGCCAATAAGCGCAGAGCGTTCTACGGCAAGTGCATGCTGGTGATACAGAACAATGGCGAGCAGGGAACGGCAAGCATCAGTGCCGCATCAGAAGGACTGACCGGAGCGCAGACAACCGTTGAAGCGCTGTAGGACATCAGACAAGGACAAATATTATTAACTCAATAAATTAATTAAAACTAACTACTTTATGGATCTGAAAATCAAAAGAACTCCATTGTATGCAGGTGCTATAGCACTTATGGCTTCAATGGGCGTTTGCTTGCCACAAGAGGCCATGGCATCAGAGATGTCGGCAGCTGTAGTGCAGCAGGCGAAGAAAATCCAGGGTACTGTCGTAGACGGATACGGTGAACCTATCATCGGCGCATCCATCGTTGTACAGGGAGCAAATACTGGCGGTGTGACAGACATCAACGGTAACTTCTCTATTGCAGCCGAACCTGGCGCTATTATCAAGGTGAGCTACGTAGGCTATCTCACCCAGACAGTGAAAACTACTGAGGGCATGATGCAGATTGTGCTCGAGGAAGACTCTAAATCACTCGAAGAAGTGGTGGTTATCGGTTACGGTGTGCAGAAGAAGAAGCTCGTGACTGGCGCCACAACACAGATGAAGGGCGATGCTATCGCAAAACTTAATACTACCAACCCGCTGCAGGCTATGCAGGGACAGGCGCCAGGTGTCAGCATACAGTCTACATCAGGACAGCCAGGCTCTGACATGAAGGTGGTAATCCGCGGTCTCGGCACTGTGGGCAACTCTGGCCCTCTCTACCTCATTGACGGTGTAGGAGGCGACATCTCTACTGTTAACCCTGCAGACATCGAGTCAATCGACGTGCTGAAGGATGCTGCTTCTGCAGCTATCTACGGTGCGCAGGCTGCCAACGGTGTTGTGCTCGTGACTACAAAGCACGGTCGCGAGGGACGCACACAGGTTTCGCTCGACGCATACATGGGATGGCAGTCAGCTGCACGCAAGATGAACATGCTGAATGCTGAGGAGTACATGACCATCATGGATGAGCAGGCGCTGAACAGCGGCAACGGCACATACAACTGGGCGCAGTATGACATATACGACATGAACGGCAATCTGTATGACACTGACTGGATTGACCAGATGCTGAAGGACAATGCCATGACTCAGAGCTACAACGTAAGCGTGACGGGCGGTAGCAAGGCTTCTACATTCGCACTCTCTCTGGGATACATGGATCAGGAAGGTATCGTCGGCGGCAAGGACGTGTCAAAGTATGCACGCTATAACTTCCGCCTCAATGCTGACCAGCAGGTGGCTAAGTGGTTCAAGATTGGCGAGCAGATTGGCGTAGTATACAAGAAGACTCGCGGTGTTGCCGTGGGCGACCAGTATAACAACTCACTGCGCGGAGCATTCGCAGCATCGCCTCTCGTGCGTGTGTTCGCTAATAATGTGTTCGACGGCTCTCTTGCAGAGGCTGGTACAGAAGTGGACAACTTCGATGGCTTCTACGGACATCCTTACTATGACACTTCTTCAGCTAATACATGGTGGGCAGAGCAGGGCAACCCTTACGGCTCAATGATGCTCACTAACCAGAATGAGAACCGCGGCGTGACATTCACTGGCAATATCTACGGTGAGATAGAGCCAATCAAAGACCTCAAGCTGCGCTCACAGCTCGGTCTCGTATACAGCACATCAGAATACCGCTCTTTCTCTCCTATGTATCATCTGAGTACATACACATTCAACGAGACAAAGACTTCTACATCGCAGAGCATGGGACACGGCCTGAACGCTACATGGACCAACACGCTCTCATACATATTTAATATAGGCAATCATGAGTTCACTCCGCTGGTAGGTATGGAGGTGTCTGCATACGAAGGCACATCGCTCTACGCCGCTAACGGTTATCTCCGTGACGGTTTTGACAACTGGGAGTATGCATACGTATCAAACGGTACTGCTGCTACTGCCGACGACGGACTCTCTGCATCAGGCAGCCCGCACGACAAGAGCCGCACAGTGTCTTACTTTGGACGTCTCGGATGGAACTACAATGAGACATACATGATTAACGCTACTCTGCGCTGCGACGGTTCAAGCCGATTCGCACGCGGACACCGCTACGGATGGTTCCCTTCTGTTTCTGCAGGCTGGACAATAACTAACGAGAAGTTCATGGAGAGCACGAAGTCATGGCTCGACTTCTTGAAGTTCCGCGCTTCTTGGGGACAGGTAGGCAACCAGAATATCGACAACTATCAGTATCTTGCTCCTATCAAGAATACTACAACACACTATAACTTCGGTACAGGCCACGGCGCTGACGCTCAGAGCCAGCACTGGGGAGCATATCCATCACGTCTTGCTAACGAAGAACTGACATGGGAGACTTCAGAGCAGATTAACCTCGGTCTTGACGCTCGTGTACTGGCAGGACGCCTCGGCATCAACTTCGACTGGTACTGGAAGACTACAAAGGATTGGCTTGTACAGGCTCCTGTGCTCGCTACCGCAGGTACTGGCGCGCCATTCATCAACGGCGGCGACGTGAAGAACTACGGTTGGGAGCTTAACCTGCTCTGGAACGACCGCATCGGCGACGACTTCACTTACAGCGTAGGCGTAAACGGAGCATGGAACCACAACGAAGTGGGCAACATCCCTACTGAGGACGGCATGATACACGGCAAGACAAACATGCTCTATGACAACTCAGAGGAGTTCTATCGTGCACAGAACGGCCACGCTATCGGATATTTCTGGGGATACAAGACAGCAGGAATCTTCCAGAACGAGCAGGAGATTGACAACTGGGTTGCTGCCGGCAACGGTGTGAAGCAGTCTTCTCCAAAACCTGGCGATGTGAAGTATGTTGACATCAACCACGACGGTCTTATCAATCAGGCTGACAAGGTTGACCTCGGAAATGGCATACCTGATTTCACTATGGGCTTTAACGTTGCTCTTACATACAAGGACTTCGACTTCTCTGTAACAGCTAACGGCGCATTCGGACAGCAGATAGTGCAGACATACCGCAACTATGCTAACAAGAAGGCTAACTACACAACAGCTATACTTGACCGCTGGACTGGCGAAGGCACATCAAACCGCATGCCACGAGTAACAGACAGCAATATCAACTGGGAGTTCTCTGACCTCTACATACAGGATGGCGACTATCTGCGCATCAGCAACATTACTGTAGGTTACGACTTTGCAAAACTTCTCAACTGGAAGGGCGTCATCTCACAGGCACGTCTCTACTTCCAGGTACAGAATCTCTGCACATTCACCAAATATGACGGTATGGACCCAGAAATCGGATACGGTACTGAAAACTGGGTGTCTGGCATCGACGTAGGCTATTATCCTCGTCCACGCACATACCTCGTAGGTGTTAACCTTAAGTTTTAAAATAAATGGGACAGGGAGATTTGCATAGAAGACAATCAATATCACTGTACAACCCAAATAAAAATAACAAACTATGAATATCAAGAAACTATATATACTGACGGCAGGAGCAATGATGGCAGGAATGTCGCTGACATCGTGCTCTGAAGATTTCCTCGATGTGGAAAGCAAGACAGAGGTAAACTCGCAGACTTTCTACAAGTCAGAGGGTGACGCCTGGCGTGCGCTTATCGGCTGCTATGCAGGATGGCGTGAGACAACATCAAACGGCAACGGACTGCCATTGCCTTTCTCTACAATGATTATGAGCGACGAATGCTTTGCTGGAGCTGGCATGGCAGACGCTAAGAACTATAGCATCGCTGACGAGTTCGATATGTCGCCAGCACCATCGTACACTTCTCTGTGGGAGGGCGACTGGAACGCTTACTACGTGGCTATTGACCGCTGCAACGAACTTATCACACGCGAGGAGCAGATAAACTGGAAGAGCGAGGAGACACGCGGAAAATACATGGGAGAGGTGAGAGCGCTGCGTGCCATCTGCTACTTCGACATGGTGCGTATGTTCGAGAATATCCCTCTGCTCACAGAACCTTCTGCGGCTAACGTAGAGCAGGCTGCACCTGACAGCGTATACTCTCTCATCTTCAGCGACCTGAAGTATGCTGCAGAGAATATACCTGCTAACGCATATCCTAAGAGCCAGGCGGCTTCAAACGACGGACACGTGACAAGATATGGCGCTGCCGGAATGCTCGCACGTGCATACCTGTATTATAAGGGACGATTCAACAAGGAGCCAGAATGGTGTACACAGGCTGATGCTCTTGCAGCATGTGAGGAAATCATCGCATCTGGAGAGTTCAAACTCATAGACCAGTTCAAGAATCTGTGGCCAGCATCTTCTTCTCCTGCACTGGAGAAAGAGAAATGCTCTACATTCGACGAGTGGATTGCACAGACTACATACGCCGGAGAAGGAAACTCAGAGTTCATTATCTCTATGAAGTGTAACTACACTCAGGACTATAACGGCAACAATGACGGCAACCGCTGGATTGTTAACATCGGCATACGTAACATTGACAGTTCTCCTTACGGCAAGGGATGGGGCATCTGCTCTGTTAATCCACAGCTCGTAGAGGCTTACGGCATAGGCGACCAGCGCATGTCAGCGTCTATCATTGACCATAAGGCAGAAGGCATTGACAAGATTTCTACATTCAACGACAAGTGCTTCATGGACAGCCGCCAGTATACAGGATATACTGTGAAGAAGTATACTCCAATGGCTTGCACAGACGGTACATCGCTTGCAAAGGTATGGGGCTCGCCAGACGATTTCATGCTCAACCAGTGGCAGGATGTTATCGTGCTGCGCTATTCTGATGTTCTGCTTATGGCAGCCGAGCTGGGCAGCCCTAATGCACAGCAGTATTTCAACGAGGTGCGCATGCGTGCTTACCGTCAGGACGACGGCACAATACATGCCGGATACACAGAACTTGCTGCAACAAAGGAGAACATCATGAACGAGCGTCGCCTCGAGTTTGCTTTCGAGGGCATACGTTACTACGACCTGCTCCGTCAGGGCATAGACGTTGCTGCTAACGCCATTGCTACAACACAGTCAGTGACAAGCGGCGGACAGCCTGATGTAGTAACCATCAAAGCAGAGAATATTAAGGCTAAGAACGGTCTTTGCCAGATTCCTATGAATCAGATTACACTGTCTAACAATGTTCTCAAGCAGAACCCAGGATGGTAATGAGAAAACATTAACGACATCTTTTAAGAATATACAATTATGAAAATAAAAAGATATATATATGCTATGATGACTGCCGTGGCTCTCTCAATGGGCTTCGCAGCATGTTCGCCTGACGAGTATAGTCTTGGCGAAAAGAACTATAGCGTAGAGGACTTGGTTATAAACAATGCCTATACGGTAACTATAGACGGCAACTACGTGCATCTCAAATCGCTCGTCCCAGGCTGCACACCACTCTGGATTACACCTAACGGACGTTCGCAGAACTCAGAGATGACACTCAGCCTGCCTTTCGCCGGTGACTACGAAGTTACATTCGGTGTAGAAACAAAAGGCGGTGTAGTGTATGGCGAGCCATACCAGTTTAATATCGGACAGAATGCTTTCGAGATGCTCAGCGACAAGATATGGTCTGACCTCGCGGGAGGTGTAGGCAAGAGCCGCAAATGGTATCCTATTGAAAAGGACTATGGAATAGGACGCTGCACAGGCCCTATGATGTATATGAGTCCTGACGACGTAATGAACAACCAGACAAATGTGACTGACCTGATGTTCGGAAGCGAGAACTGGACACCTAACTGGGATCCAGGCATACAGGACTGGCTCATTCCTGCTAACGACCCTTATTTCCAGTCATACATGGAGTTCGGTCTTGACGCACAGAAGGGCTGTACTGCTCATGTAGTACGTGTCAGCGCTGACGGTACTGAGGACATGAACGGCAAGTTCAATCTTAACGTGTCTGACCCTAAGCGTCCTGTTATCTCTTTCTCTGACTGCTATTCTCTCCACAACAAAGGATTTGACGACGTTTGCGCTAACTACACTCAGGACATCAAGATTATAGAGTGTACACCTTATCTCCTGCAGATTGCTACAATGCGTACAAACTCTGAGGGACCATGGTGGCTCGTATGGAATTTCATTTCTGAGGAAGCGAAGAACGACCCTTCTATCATTCCTACTGAGGATGCAGGCCTGCTGACGCAGACTCCTGTCACTCTGCCAGAGTTTACTGACCTTGAGACAAAGCTCTTCACAACAGAAATCAACGGCGTACAGTATGTAGGCGGCGAGATGAAGTTCCTCATCAACGATGAGGCTCCTTACGACTGGATGTGGTGGAACGGAGCATCTGCTGCATGGCAGAGCGTGATAGAAGGCAACTATGGTACTAACTGGGCTCCTGCTGCCGGTGCTGAAATCGGTGATTTCGAACTGACTCTCGGCAAGGCTTCTGACGGCACATACACATGGGACGACGGTGCTAACAGCGGCAAGATGACTATCGAAAAGAACATGCTGAAGTTCACAGATAACGATGGCGCTCCTGCTGTTGTGAAGATTCTCACTGCTGCCAACGATACACGTACTGTTGTCGTAGAAGGCTCAGAGTTTACAATCCTCAACATCGAGGCTGCTAATGCACTCCAGATTGGCGTGCCAGCAAGCAAGGATGAGAGTGGCGCAGTAAACTCATACCTCGTTGCCAACCTGCTCTACAAGCCAGTGGCTACAAGCAGCGGCCCGATAGAGGTGAAGTTCGATGCTTCTCAGCTCAACCCATACTTCGAGACAAACGCTAATGCACATCAGTTCCGTTTCGACCTCTACAACCCATGGGCTTCATCAGGCAACATCGTTGATCCTACAAAGATCAAGCTGAAGAAGAACCAGAAGCTTGTCATCAAGTTCAAGGTTAGCGGCATACAGTGGAACGAAGGCGTGACAACAACAAAGCTTGCTGTCAGTGATAACATCATCGTTAACAAGTGGGGTGCTGACGTATTCGCTGACGCTACAGCAATCGACGTAGCTACCAACGCATCAGAATACACCGTAGAACTGCTGAACAACACAGGCGCTACTGCCAACTTCGAAGGCATGTCATGTGTATCAGTATGTATGCTCGTTGACAAGGACAAGGCGGCTGGTCCGCTTGATGCCGACGGCAATTATGATGCATCGCAACTTCAGGTAGAAGTAGTATCTATCGCTATTCATGACGTAAAGTAAGAATGGGCTAAGGCATTCGGCTGACAGGCTTTCATAAAGCATGTACACAACAGCCAGGAGCACTTCAGCCGAATGCTAACTCATTATATAAACCGAATAAACAAGACAATAACAATGAGAACAAAGAAATATTTAGGCATTCTTTCACTCGCCCTCGGTCTTCTCTTTACAGGCTGTAGCGATGATGAAGACTATGCCATATACAACGAGCCGCTGCTTAATGAGCAGTCGGTAGTGACCGGTTCGTCAGATGTTACCGCTACAAGTGCCACACTTCACGGCACAATAGCTACACTTGGCACAATGGACCCTGCTTCATACACACTCGGATTCTTCTATGGCTCTTCTCCAGAGAATCTGGCAGAGAGCGTACCAGCTGCTCTTGACGGCACAGCATTCTCAGGAACAGTGACTGGTCTGCAGAACAATACTACTATCTACTATCAGGCATACATCCGTCTGCAGGGACGCCTGTACTACAAAGGCGAAGTGAAGAGCCTCGTAACAACAGATGCTAAGGTTCAGACAAAGGATGCAGCATCGGTTGACTGGACATCAGCTGTTCTTGGCGGCACACTCACTGACCAGCCAGAATCATCTGAAGCATGCGGTGTTGTCATCGCGGCAGAGAGCGACGTAGAGACAGTGCGTGCAGGTCTGAAGCTGCGCAGCGCTGACGTTACATCTGACTTCAATATCACACGTGCAGGCCTTCTCCCAGGAAAGCAGTACTACTATGCCGCATTCCTCGATCTCGGCACAGGCATCGTATACGGTGACGTCAAGACATTCTCAACAGCCGCTCATGATTTCGACCTCGACAACGACCTTGTTGACCTCGGCCTCTCTGTTAAGTGGGCTAAGTATAACATCGGTGCAAAGAGCGAGACAGAAATAGGCGGACTCTATGGCTTCGGCGACCTCACAGGCTGCAGCAACAGCATCGATCCTGCTGACTATGCACAGGCTAACACATATCTTACAGCTAACGACATAGCATACGTGGCAACAAACGGCAAGACAATGCTGCCAAAGGCTGCTGACTATGAAGAGCTCTTCTCGCTCTGCCAGAAGGAATGGGTAGAGATTGACGGTGTGGCAGGCTATAAGCTGACAGGTCCTAACGGCAACTCAATCTTCCTCCCAGCAGCTGGCTCACGTACAATTGATAACATCACAGGCGAAGGCTGCAAGGGTATGTACATGACAGGTACAATCAATCCAAGCAACGGCTCATTCGCTATCAGCTATCAGTTCGACTCATCTATCAGCGGCAAGACCACAACACCTGTATACCAGGCAGTGGCAGTGCGTCCTGTATCAGCAGCACGCAACGTGCCATTCAACAAGAGCCTGCTCTATCAGAAGTGGTATCTTGACAACGGACAGGATGGCGAGCAGCACGTGTTTGAAGGTCCTTTCACACAGTATGGCATAACAGACAACTGGGCGACAGTATCTAACGGACAGCCTAATATCTACCAGCAGATTTACTGGGAGATGGGCACTGGCAACGGATGGATTGGCTATACCTACGGCAAGGACTACGGCTTCATGGAGTTCAAGGAGGACGGCACATTCTTCGTTCACCGTATAGCAGAAGACGGCACTATAACTGACGAGACAGGCACATACACTGTCGACGAGCAGAACAAGACCGTAACAGTAGACATCCCTGTAATCTATGCTAACACATGGATTGGAACAAAGAGCGGAACACTCAAGATTCTCTCACTCACAAACGAAGGCATGCGCATTGCCCTGCCTGCTGACGACACATACGCCTACGCCCTCAACTACTACAGCGAGGCAAAGCGCAAGGCTGACGAGAAGATTGCTGTCAACCTCGTATGTGTAGACAACACATGGGCTGGCACATTTGATGCTGAGCTCGGCAAGTATTCGCCAGAGGAAATCAACGGCACACACACAGCCACATACACAGGTTCTGCCCCTAACGGCATGATTGTAACTCTCGACGCAATCAAACTGCGTGAGAAATTTCCTAACGCAATCATGGTTGTCAACGAAATCAAGTGCGACGGCACTCCTATACAGTTCGATGCGAACAAGTTCTTCTATGGCGACATTGAGAACAACGGAAACTTCCGTGTAGAACTCTTCAATATCTACGGCAAGGGCAGCGCAGAGGGCAAGGTTAAGGAAAGCCCATTCAGCACAGCAGCTAATATTGACAATGAACCAGCACTTGCTTTCTCAAGCAGCATGGAGGTGACCTTCACAATCATTACAGAACCAACCTATACACCTAACCTCATCACCATCAACCCATCATGGGGCGGCCCATGGGACTACAACCAGGGCGCAAACTTCTCAATCATTGTTGACGAGAACAACAAGCTCGACTTCAGCCAGAAGGAGTTCGACATCACTTATGAGTCAGCAGACCACAGCGCAGGTTCTATCATGACATTCATCGAAGTAGTCGACCTCTATGGAGCATTCCCTGCAACACACGCCACACTTGACGCCCTCTATCTTGACGGCACAGAGGTGACAGGATGGGACAAGTCTATGGTTATCGATTCAAACGAGAATCCTAAGTATCGCCTTGAGCTCTTCAACTGCTATGGCGCTACTCGCGATGCTTGTGCATTCGGCACACGCGACGGCGACAACATGGCGGCACTGGCATTCAGCTCGTCTATCCGCACGAAGTTCACATTCCATAGCCTCTTCGCCACACCACAGTGGTAAGAAGCTTATCTGAAGAAGAATACACAATTCAGTTGCCTGGCATACGTCAGGCAACTGAATAAACCTGAAATCGATGGAGCTTATCCATCAAAACATAACAAACAACGAAGTAAATGGCAATAAACAATCTGAAACAGCACATGCACATCTGGTCGATGCTTATGCTTATGCTCCTTGGCGGCACAGCGTGCTCTGGCAGCGATGACGACAGCAAGGAACAGGGTGGAGGCAATACAGAAACAACGGAGAATATCACTATCACTCCGCAGACTCTCTCTTATCCAAATAATGGCGGCACAGCAGAATTTACCGTGCAGGCTCCTAATGCTGCACAGGTGAAGACAGAAGCATCATGGCTCACACTGACAAAATCAAAGCAGGAGGCCATTTCGCTCGATGGAGGAAAGCGCCGTGCAGTGAAGATAGTATTCACAGCCAAGGCTGCCGCAAACCTCAACAACACAGAGCGCCAGGCTACAATCAACGTGACTGTAAACAATAAGCCTGCAGGCGTAATCAGCGTTTCACAGGCAGCAGGCAGCGCACCAGTGTCCGACCTTTCAGCCAAAGCCATAGCAAAGAAGATTTTTGCTGGCATCAACATCGGCAACACCATGGAGTGTCCAGGCCCTAATGCAGAGGGCGCATGGTCAGGTGCAAAGGTCAACGAGCAGTACATCAAGAGCCTTAAGGCGGCAGGATTCAGTGCCGTACGCATACCATGTGCATGGCATTCATATATGATGATTGACAGCCGCTACACTATCGACCCCGCATGGCTCAACCGTGTGCATGAGGTCGTAGGCATGTGTCTGGCAAACGACCTCTATGTCGTGCTCAATTCTCATTGGGATACTGGCTGGCTCGAAAATAATGTCTTCGATGCAAGCAAGGAAGCTGCCATCACTGCAGAGCAGAAGGCTCTGTGGACACAGGTGGCAGAGAAGATGAAGGAATACGACAGCCGTCTGCTTTTCGCTGCCTGCAACGAGCCTGGCTATAACTCCTCTGCTAACCAGTCATGGAGCGATGCCACAGCACTCGCACGTCTCGTCAAGTATGAGCAGACCATGATTGACGCAGTGCGTGCCACAGGAGGCAACAACGCCGACCGCTGTCTCGTCATTCAGGGTCCGAGCACAGACATCAGCAATACATACGACTATATGAACACGCTGCCTGTCGATAAGGTGGCTGACCGTATGCTTGTTGAGATTCACTTCTACGACCCTTATCAGTTCTGCCTTATGGAGCAGGACGCCGACTGGGGCAATACTTTCTGGTATTGGGGCGAAGGCAACTATGTCAGCGGCTCAAAGCATAATGCCGATTGGGGCGACGAGAAGCACATAAAAGACCAGTTTGCCAAGATGAAGCGCAAATTCGTTGACAAGGGCTATCCTGTCATCCTCGGCGAATACAGCGCAATGTTCCGCACCGTAAGCGAGAATCAGGCTATGCACGACAAGTCTGTGGCATACTACGGTGAGGTGGTGACACGCGAGGCGAAGAAGGCTGGCTGCGTACCGTTCTATTGGGAGACGGGCGGTGTCTTCAATCGCAATAACGGACAGATAATACGTCAGGATGTTGTTGACGGCCTCATAAAGGGCGCAACAGAGGGACAGTATCCTTACTAAACGACGCAAGACATAATTTTTAACAGGAAGGGACGCATCCACATCGGTGCGTCCCTTCTTCTTTTATTAGAACAACCACGTCCCGTTTTATCCGTATCCGCCTTTCCCTGAATGCTTTCCGTAAAAAAGAAGAATGTTGTCCCCTGTTGTCCAAGTTGTCTTTGGTATTACAAAAACAATAAAAACAGCTTAGGGTTCAGATTGCTCTGCAATCATGCCTGTATAGATATTCTGCACCAATATAAGCGTTGCTCCTTTGTCACATCATATCTATCCATTGCCTGCGGCTACCCTAAGAAAAAACATGAAAGAACCCTATGTATGGGGAAGCGGAAAACGGAAAGGTGAAAACGGAAAACGGAAAGAGCAAAGAGGAAAAGGATATCAAATAACTTGTCAACTCGTCTACTTGTCTACTTGTCTACTAAATCAATCTACTTGTCAACTAATTGTTTTTATTGTTTTTTCTTATAGCCTGACGTTAGCGCAATGTGAGGATAGAGCCGTGGGGAACTTGTTCGCCAGTGGCTATATACGCATATTGCAATGCTCGAAGAGCATCAGGCTATAAGTGGTTCTTTCTTGTTTTT
>JAZUMR010000019.1:0-8899 GCA_045603685.1 Prevotella sp. | reverse complement strand
CTTTGTTTCTTAAAAAAACTAAAAGGGGGTGTGCCTGTTACTTTTGACACAACTCCCTAATTTTTTATGTGCCATTCTGCCAGAATCAGCTCTCTGCCCCATGATTTATTTGCAATGGAGTCATGAAAGTGCCAGCGCAGCTATCCGCCTGATGCTATTTGACATCATCAGAGAGTCATTTGTTTCATGCACAGAGAAATGATGATATGAATGCTATATGTCAATATATTAAATAGATTCTGTGTATATGATGTTAAAAAGTTTTTAATCAATAGCATAATTCAATTATTTTGTATACCTTTGTATCAAAATAATAGTAAAAGCTTGAAAATAATTTGCAAATTATAGCAAAATAAAGAAAATATGATAAAAGTAGGTATTCTTGGTGCTGCAGGCTACACAGGTGGCGAGCTGATACGTCTTCTGCTAAATCACCCAGAAGTTGAGATTGTTTTCGCAAATAGTGAGTCAAACGCAGGAAATAAGGTGTCTGATGTGCATGAAGGGCTCATCGGCGATACAGAACTGACATTCAGCAGCGAAATGCCTTTTGATGCTGTCGATGTTCTGTTCTTCTGCTTCGGCCATGGTAAAAGCGCTGCTTTCTTGAAAGAGCATGCAGTTCCTGCTAATGTGAAGATAATCGATCTGGCGCAGGATTTCCGTATTAAGGGCGACCATGACTACGTTTACGGCCTGCCGGAGATGAACAGAGCTGAGATTGCGGCATGCCAGCATTTGGCTAATCCTGGCTGCTTCGCTACGTGCATACAAGAAGGACTGCTGCCACTGGCAAAGGCTGGACTGCTTATACATGATGTCAGCGTCAATGCGGTGACAGGCTCTACCGGTGCAGGACAGAAGCCGGGCGCTACAACCCATTTCTCTTGGCGCAACAATAATTTCTCGGTGTACAAGCTGTTCACACACCAGCATCTGCATGAGATATGCCAGACACTCAACGAACTCCGTCCGGAGGGCACGCCTGTAGTGGCAGATACGCTCAATGAAGGTTTCGAAGTGGGTGCAGATTCTATAACCATTGACTTCATTCCTTATCGTGGCGACTTTGCCCGCGGCATCTTCTGTACGGAAGTTGTCACACTTGACAAGGCTCCTGATGCTGACGAGATTGTGGCGTTATACAAGGATTATTTCAAAGACGCAGCCTTCACACACTATTCAGACAAGGCGTTAGACCTCAAACAGGTGGTAAATACGAACAAGGCGCTTGTGCATGCAGAGGTCTTCGGACGCAAGATTGTCGTGACATCCATCATCGACAACCTGCTGAAAGGCGCTGTCGGACAGGCTGTGCAGAACATGAATATCATGTTCGGAATAGACGAGCGTGCCGGACTTAACCTCAAGGCATCTGCATTCTGATTAGTCTGACCCGCCTGAAGATGACTGGCAAACGATAATACTAACAGACATAAAAACAACCGTAAGAACGACAATGAAACTTTTTGACGTATATCCGTTATTCGATATTAACATAGTTAAAGGACAGGGATGCCGCGTATGGGACGAGAACGGACAGGAATATCTCGATCTCTATGGCGGTCATGCAGTCATCAGCGTAGGACACTGCCACCCTCACTATGTGGCAAAGATAAACGAACAGGTCAGCAACCTCGGTTTCTACAGCAACTCCGTGATAAACCGTCTGCAGGAAGAAGTGGCAGCACGCATGGGTGTTATCAGCGGATATGACGACTACCAGCTGTTCCTGATAAACTCTGGTGCGGAGGCAAACGAAAACGCACTGAAGCTTGCTTCGTTCACTAACGGTCGTACACGAGTGCTCTCGGCAGAGAAAGCGTTCCACGGCCGCACATCGTTAGCCGTAGAAGCAACGAACAATCCAAAGATTATCGCTCCGATAAATGCCAACAATCATGTCACATACCTGCCGCTCAACGACCTTGAGGCATGGGAGGCAGAACTGGCAAAGGGCGATGTCTGCGCCTGTATCATCGAGTGCATACAGGGAGTAGGAGGCATACGCATGGCAACAGCCGAGTTCGCTCAGGGATTGGCTGCCGCATGCAAGAAATACGGCGCAGTGCTTATTTGCGACGAGATACAGTGCGGTTACGGACGCAGCGGCAAGTTCTTTGCCCACCAGTGGCTCGGAATACGCCCAGACATTATCACCGTAGCGAAAGGAATAGCCAACGGATTCCCAATGGGCGGAGTGCTTATCTCGCCTGATTTCAAACCTGAGTACGGACAGCTCGGCACCACTTTCGGCGGCAATCACCTTGCCTGTGCGGCAGCACTTGCCGTGATGGACATTATGGAAGAGGAGAATCTGGTGGAGAACGCCCGCATGGTGGGCGACTATCTCATGGAGAAACTGACCGACCTGAAGCAGTCTGAGCCGCATATCGTTGATGTACGTGGACGCGGTCTGATGATAGGCATCGAACTTGATGTGCCGCATAAGGATGTGCGTCGCAAACTCATATTTGACGAGCATTGCTTCACTGGCTGTGCCGGAACAAACATCGTGCGTCTGCTTCCTCCTTTGTGTATGACCAAGGAAATGGCTGACGAGTTCATCGAAAAGCTTAAGACAGCATTAGAAGCGGTCTGATAGATCTGACGGAGATGCTTGTCTTGATTTCTCATGGTACGATTCCGGTTTGTTACGGGTGAGCGGTGCTGGCATCGTAACCTTATGTAGATAAGCAGGACTGCAATATAAAATCCTTGCAAACTGACCGTAATGCAGATTTCTTGACATTGACCAGGATTTTTGCTGATATATGTAATACCCCATAAATTTCCGATATGCATACTGTAAGATTCGTGTTTTCCCTCCTGTCGGCATTCTTTGCCCTCCAGGTAATGGCGCAAGGCGGTCCTGTAGATGCTGCTGCATACTTCAGCGGCGAACCGTTCGGCTGGGCTGTATGTTCTGATGCTAACGGCACGGCCTATGTTTTGGATGGCGGAAACCGTTCTGCAGCTCCCAAGACAAAGGTGCTCTACAGCAGCGGCGGCGATGATTACAATGCTATTTTCGATGCAATTAAACAGTATGACATAATAATCTTCGATGGTTCGAAGGGCGATTTCGTGCTTTCTAAGTATATGGATATCAAAGGATACAAGAATAAATCGCTTATCGGACGCAACGGAGCATGTCTTCGCACGCAGTGGCATATAACGCCAGAGTTGAAGGCTGTGCTGACAGCTGCCAATCTCGGACAGTACTCAAGCAGTTCGGGCACTGGCGGAACGCTTAGCAACGGACAGAAGGTTGATGAGGCGCGGGAACTTCATACACGTCAGACCATTATTGACTATACTGGCGATAAGACAGAGGCATACCGTAAGTCGGGATTCTTTGCTATCAATACTTCAAATGAGAACCTCATATTCCGTAATTTGAAATTCTATGGACCAGGTTGCGTGGATGTAGGTGGCGCAGATATCATATCAAACAATGGAGCTACACATGTGTGGATTGACCATTGCGAGTTTGTCGACGGCATGGACGGAAACCTTGACAGCGGAAAGCGTGAAGGCAGTGAACAGTTTGTTACATATTCGTGGAATGTTTTCCGATATACAGAGCGCAGTTTCTCACACCCGTATTCCAATGGAGTAGGGTGGAATAAAGGTTACCTGCAATACATCACATACTCGAACAATATCTGGGGCAGCGGATGCGAACGCCGTTTGCCACAGGCTGACTGGGTATATCTTCACATGCTAAATAACTACTACAACTGTGCTGGCAATGCGGTGGCTATAGCCGTCAATGCCAAATCGCATGCGCTTATAGAAGGTAATTATGCAGCCAGCGGTGTGAATAAACCTTTCGCCCCAGGCAATTATTCTGATATGTTCTACTGTGCTCGAGATAACTATGGGTTCGGAGCATATAATGATAAGAGCAATACATCGAAGTCGCTTGATGTGCCTTACAAGTATTCTTACATACCAGTGAAGGATGTCCCTGCCGTATTGGAGGGGCAGCATGGAGCTGGTGCGACTCTCGACGATATAATCGGGACGACAGATATAGAAAATATTGTGGCAGAACCTATATGCGGCAAAGCCTATAATGTTATGGGGCAGCAGACAAGTCATAATGCAAAGGGACTGGTTATAATAAACGGAAAGAAATACATAAACAGATAATGAAATTATCAGTAATTGGTGCAGGCGCAATGGGTGGCGCAACAGTCGAGGGCCTGCTGAAAACAGATATATTTAGTGCGCAGGACATCACTGTGGCTGATCCTTGCGAGCCGGTGCTGGAGCGTTTCAGAAAGTATGGTACGCAGACAACAACATGTAACGCTGATGCCGTGGAAGGCAGAGATGTTGTTATGGTTGTGGTCAAGCCGTGGCTCGTAGAGCTTGTCCTTGAAGGAATAAAGGACAAGATGGACTACAGCCGCCAGCTGCTTGTAGTGGTAGCGGCGGGCGTAGCGTCAGAAGATATACTTCGATGGATGGATAAGTGCGACGGCAGTATGCCGAAACTTACGCTCGCAATTCCTAATACAGCCATAGCGCAGCGTCAGTCTATGACGTTTATTGTGCCGGTAAATGTTACGGAAGAGGAGAAGACTGCCGTATGCGGAATTTTCGATAGTGTCGGACGAACCATGGTTGTAGAGGAGCGCATGCTGGCAGCAGGCACAACGCTCGCCTCTTGCGGCATAGCATACGCCATGCGTTATGTTCGTGCGGCATCGGAGGGCGGAGTAGAGATTGGCTTCAAGGCTGACGACGCAAAGAATATCGTGCTACAGACAATAAAAGGTGCTGTGGAACTGCTCCAGGCCAACGGCAATCATCCAGAAGCAGAGATAGACAAGGTGACAACACCTGGCGGTGTGACCATCCGCGGGCTTAACGAAATGGAGCATGCAGGATTCACAAGTGCAGTAATACGCGGACTGAAGGCTGGAATGAAAAGTTAGAATGCCGGAGGCCGTAAAGAAAAATCAAGACTCATAAAGGTAACGATAATAAGGTGGAACGTATTGTAGTCAAGGTAGGCTCTAATGTGCTTACAACATCAAAAGGTAAACTCAACATAACCCGTCTGTCGGCTTTGGTCGACCAGATTGCATGGCTGAAGGAGCACAGATATGAGGTCATATTGGTCTCGTCGGGTGCTGTGGCATGCGGACGAAGCGAGTTGAAGGTGGAGTTTGAACTTGATTCGGTTGAACAGAGGCAGTTGTTCTCTTCTATCGGACAGGTGAAACTAGTGAATCTCTATTATGACTTGTTCCGCGAGCACGGCATTCATATCGGACAGGTGCTTACTATGAAGGAAAACTTCCAGATTGGCGAACAGTATGATAATCAGAAGGCGTGCATGGAGGTGATGCTCGACAACGGGGTCGTTCCGGTGGTTAATGAGAATGACACGGTGTGTGTGACAGAACTGATGTTCACAGATAACGACGAACTGTCTGGTCTGATAGCCAGAATGATGAATGCTAAAACGCTGGTTTTACTGTCGAATATTGACGGCATATATGACGGCGACCCTTCTGATCCTGCCAGCTCGGTTATACCAAAGGTAAGGGCGGAGGACAATCTGGAGAAGTTCATACAGACTGGCAAAAGCACCGCAGGAAGAGGAGGCATGGCTTCAAAGTACAATACGGCACGCTCTGTAGCAGAGAGCGGGATACGTGTCATCATAGCAAATGGCAACAGAGACAATATCTTGCCTGACGTGCTGACAAAACCGGAAGAGACTATACATACGGAATTTGTAGTATAACACAACACACATAAACACAATGAACGAGATTTTTCAGATAACGAAGAATGCAAGTTATTCGCTTGCGCAGATTCCTGACGAGGAGAAAAACAGAATCTTGCTGATTATTGCAGATGCCATAACTGAAAATATGGATATGCTACTTGAGGCGAACAGTAAGGATTTGGCACGCATGGAGCAGAGCAATCCGCTGTATGACAGACTGCAACTGACAGAGAAACGCCTTGAGGACATTGCTTCTGATATGCGTCATGTGGCAGCACTGCCGTCTCCGCTCGGACATATCACATGCGAGAATACTCTGCCTAACGGACTGCAGTTGCGACGCATGTCTGTTCCTTTCGGCGTTATAGGAATGATATATGAGGCGCGCCCGAATGTGACATTCGATGTCTTCTCGCTCTGCTTTAAGTCTGGCAACGCCAGCGTGCTGAAAGGCGGAAAGGATGCAGAAGATTCTAATCTCGCCATTGTGGCTATGATAAAGAATGTGCTGAAGAAGGAGAACGTTAATCCTGACGTGATAAATCTCCTGCCGGCAACCCACGAGGCAACGGCCGAAATGCTCAATGCCGTGGGATATATTGACCTCTGCATACCGCGAGGCGGAAAGAAACTGATAGAATTTGTGCGCGACAATGCTCGTGTGCCTATCATCGAAACGGGTGCGGGAGTCGTTCACACATATTTTGATAAGGATGGCGACCTCGAGAAGGCTAAGGCTATAGTGAACAATGCCAAGACGCGCCGTGTCTCTGTATGCAATGCGCTCGACTGCCTGCTTGTTCATAGCAGCCGTCTTGCTGATTTGAAGGAACTGCTCTCGCCTATGATGGGTGTTGTTGAGTTCTATGCTGACAGCCGTGCTGCGTCATATCTCTATTCTGCACTGCTCTGTGCTGATGACGACGAAACGGTATACGGACGTGAATGGATGGACCATAAACTGAGCATAAAGACTGTTGACTCGCTTGAGGAGGCGCTGCTCCACATCAGACAATACAGTTCCGGACATTCTGAGGCTATCGTAACGGAGAATAAAGAAACGGCACGAATCTTCCAGCAACAGGTTGACGCTGCATGCGTATATGTCAACGCACCAACATCATTCACTGACGGAGCACAGTTCGGACTCGGTGCAGAAATCGGAATCTCTACCCAGAAACTCGGTCCGCGCGGACCGATGGCCCTCAATGAGATGACTACATACAAGTGGCTCATCAACGGTGATGGCCAGATAAGGAAGTAGACGAGTAGACAAGTAGACGAGTAAACAAGTTGACAAGTTGACGAGTTGTTGGCAACAGATAACGAGGCCCTTAACCCTTAAACGTTAAATTTTAACCCTTAACCTTTAACCTTTAACCCTTAACCCATACCTCATAATCATATCTCACATGAAATCATTTGTTAATCCACAAGACCTCGGCGATTTGCAGACAGCAATGCAGGAGGCATTTGAAATAAAGAATGACAGATTCAAGTATCAGCATCTTGGCAAAAACAAGACACTGATGATGATATTCTTCAATAACTCACTGCGCACCAGACTCTCTACACAGAAGGCGGCAATGAATCTTGGCATGAATGTCATAGTGCTCGATGTAAATGCCGGTGCATGGAAACTTGAGACAGAAAGGGGCGTCATCATGGACGGCGACAAGGCAGAGCATCTGCTTGAGGCTATACCTGTCATGGCGTCATATTGTGATGTTATCGGCGTGCGTTCATTCGCAGGACTGTCTGACCGTGAATACGACTATGCGGAGACTGTGCTTAACCAGTTCCTGAAATACAGCGGCAAACCGGTATTCGCTATGGAGACAGCAACAGTTCATCCGCTTCAGGCGTTTGCCGACCTTATTACGATGGAGGAGTCATGGGCAAAGGAACATAACTACTCGCTTGGCTCTGACTTTACGTTCAGCCATCCTAAGATGAAGGCTGTACTGACATGGGCGCCTCATTGCAGGGCATTGCCGCAGGCTGTGCCTAACTCTTTTGCTCAGTGGATGCTGGCTGCACCTGATGTGGAACTTGTAGTCACTCATCCAGAAGGATACGAACTCGACCCGCAGTTCCTGCAATATCGTAATCCGGCAACAGGTGAGATTCGCCAGGCTGTTGTTGAGTATGATCAGAAGAAAGCGTTTGAAGGCGCAGACTTTATCTACGCTAAGAACTGGTCTTGTCCGGGTGTGTCAAAGCCTGAGGCTTATGGACAGATTCTGTCTAAAGATATGTCATGGACCGTGGACACAGAACACATGTCATGGACAAACAACGGCAAGTTCATGCACTGCCTGCCTGTACGTCGAGGACTGATTGTTACAGACGATGTCATAGAGTCACAGAACTCTCTCGTAATACCAGAGGCGGCAAACCGTGAAATATCATGTTCTGTAGTACTCAAGAGAATCCTTGAGAATCTGTAACCAGAACACATCGTAAGCGCAATATATTCTATATGCAATTAGGGGGGACAGCACGCTGTCCCCCCTAATTGTATAAAAGCATTTGATTTACTTTAAATAAGGGTTAAAGTTTAACGGTTAAGGGTTAAGGGTTAAAGGCTAAAGTTTAACGTTTAATGGTTAATGGTTCTCGTTATCTGTTGCCAATAACTCGTCTACTCGTTTACTTGTCTACTCGTCAACTTGTCTACTTGTCTACTCGTCAACTCGTCTACTCGTCTACTTGTCTACTCGTCTACTCGTCAACTTGTCTACTGATTATATATATAATAATGTATATGCCATTTCACATTCTCCCCTCTGCAAAGAAAGCCTCCGCCAATCCAATCCATACAGAGCCATAAAAAGCCAAATCTCCCTAAATTTGCCATATTTTATATAAAAATTCCCTATTTTATCTGATTTAAATCAAAAGAAAGCACATTTTTTATGTTTTCTTGAATTTTTCTTTAAAAACATTTGCGTGTTTGTGGAAAAGTCCGTACCTTTGCAAACGCTTTCGCCCAATTCTGAAAAATTGCGGTGCGAGCATAAAAGAAAGAGTTCTTTGATAGATTTCAATAAACAGACAAGTAGTACAAGAAGCGAGTATGAGAATTCATACTTGGGTAGATTCGACCGTCAATTCCCCGGCCGTTTTGGCTGGGAATGGATAGAG
>JAZUMR010000018.1:0-46000 GCA_045603685.1 Prevotella sp. | reverse complement strand
TTTGTCTTTGTTCATCTGCAATCTTGTTAAAAGACAGCAAAAGTACGAAATCAAATCCGTGCACCCTCAAAACTGCTCATAAATGACTTTATTTCAGCGATTTCAAAGAACAATTAGTCCACTTTAACGGGACAGTAGTGATTTTATTTATCAGAATACAGAGTCCACTTAAAACTATTTCGTAATCTGTTTTCATCTGCACACCATCTGCACACTTATAACATTTTGATTCATAGATGATTATGATTGTGGTGCAGATGTGCAGATAATTCAAAAAAATAAAATATATAGTATAATAAGTGCTTTTTGACTCCAAATAAGATAAATTCTGTACCCAAGAAATAACATAGAGGTACCCAAGAAAGTAAATTGAGTACCCAAGAATAAGCAAGAGTAATCATTGTTTTTTAAGAAAAAACAAAATAAATCAATATAATCTTTTCTAATTTCATATATTTTTATTACTTTTGTTTGTAGAAAATATAAGAAATAAAAACGCAGATAGTTATGTCACAAGAAGAACCACGCATTGTAAAGTCGCACGATATTCACATTGACAGTGATTATGCGAACTGGATAGCTGACATTAAGAGTCGCTATCGTTCCGCACAGGTGAAGGCAGCTATCAAAGTGAATGCAGAAAAACTTCTGTTCAACTGGCAACTGGGTCGTGACTTAGTGCAAAAGAAAGCAGAAGAGCGTTGGGGAGCAGGAGTTGTTGAGCAGTTGAGTCTTGATTTGAAGCGAGAATTTCCTGATAGCACTAACTTTTCAGTACGCAATTTGTGGTATATGAAACAGTGGTATCTGTTCTATGCCGAGAATCCAGAAAAACTGAAACAGCTTGTTTCAGTAATGTTACCCGATGATAATCATGATAAGATAATCAAACAAATAGAAGATGGAGAAAAACTGAAACAGTCTGTTTCAGAATTTCCACTGCCTTTTGCTTGCGTACCATGGGGACACCATGTCCGTATCGTTCAGCATTCGAAAACGATTGAAGAGGCCTTGTTCTATGTGGGTTACACCATTCGAGAAGGCATTAGCCGCGACATATTGGCGCGAGTAATGAAAGATGATGTTTACAAAAAACAAGGCACTGTCCCTAATAATTTTTCGCAACACTTGACGCCGCAATAGGCACAAATGGCACGGTATGTAGTGAAGGAAAATTATGATTTTGGCTTTGCGACTGTGGATCACGAAACCTACAACGAAAGCGAATTGGAGAAAGCCCTTCACGATAACATTACGGCACTGCTGCTTGAAATGGGTAACGGTTTTGCATTTATCGGCAAACAGAAAGAAATAGTTGTTGGTGGTAGAACAAGGAAAATCGACCTGCTTTTCTACCATATTCGTCTGCGCTGCTATATAGTATGCGAACTGAAGGCAAGAGCGTTTGAACCAGAGTTTGCGGGTAAGTTAAATTACTATGTAAACGCTGTTGATGAAATCCTGAAACAGCCAGATGACAATCCGACTATAGGTCTTTTGGTGTGTTCGAATATGAACAGAGCTGATGTTCAATGGTCATTCAAAGGCATCTCCACTCCAATGGGTGTAGCAACATACAATAACATCAGAATCAAAGATGCCTTGCCAAGTCAGGAACAATTGGCTGAACGAATGCGCATTTTACAAAAGGAGTTGAAAGAAACAAAACGATTGATGAATGAAAATAAATAGGACCAGAAGTATGAGTGACTGTTTAATAAAACTTAATATTGGAAATAGCACTGTATTTTCTATAAACACAGATGGCACCTATGTGCGGACAATTTCTTCAATTGACAACGTAGGGTATAATAGCGACATTGTATCGCAAGATGAATGTCTTTTACAATGTTATTCCAATGGACATGTCAATAAAGTTTATATAAGTGAATTAATGCAATTAAGAGTTAATTTCACTTTTTCGCATGGTATATATCCTAGTTCACTTTTACAATTTTGTGGAATCTGTACAGATGATGATTTCGTTATATCTCTATTTGAAAAATCAAATCAAAAACTTTTGTCAATTATATCTGTTAAAGTTCTTACAGCGCATACTTTATTGGGATTAAAGGGCTGCAATATCATAAAGACAATCTATGATAATATTTTGAAATGGTATATATTGCCGAAAAAACAAAGCATAAATTTAAAGAATCTAATAGCTCATTGTTCACGATATAGTTACATAGCTTTTGACAGTTCTGATAACAAAGAATTTGCTAAAGAATTTCTATGGCTCAATGAAAACATAATTATATCTTGTAATGATGTATTAAATATAGAACAGGTAAATACACAAATATCAGATAATTATATTATAGATGATACAAGTTTTGATTTCTCTAGCTTAATTGGAATAGAAAAACAAGATGTTTTGCGTGATAAATTCAGTAGTTATTTGCAAATAGGTAGGAACATACCAATTGGACAAAGTCACGTAAAGGATATCCTGTCTTTATGTACAAATAAAGATGATTTTTGGAGAGTAATAAAATGCTTGTTAGAATGCAATGTAATTATATATCGTTCTCCAATAGTTAGTTATTTCAAAAGCAATCTCGAAAGACTTTATGCACCTGATTATGAGATACTAAATTCTGTTATGAAATTAATCTTCTTGTCAGATGAAAAGATGGAGAAAAATTTAGAGTTTCTATATCCTTTCCGTGAACTGCTTACTAAAGAAGACTTGTATGTTTTGAAAAATGTAGGTAAAAATTTATCGCAACCAGAACATATTCATATATTGGGAGCAATACTCAATTATGCCCCTCAAGATTTGATAGAATTCTGTCTTGAGATTGCTTCTTATGCTTCATATTATTGCATTTATGAAGTTCTTCAAAAATGTTATAATAAAGAAGGTTACTTTAGGGTCAACAAACTTATTGAATTAATATCTGACCGATTGGATAATGAAGAATTTAAGAGCAAGTTGATTTCTGATCTCATTCATAATGATTTTAAGAAAGATAAAAACTATCTCAGACCTAATATAGTTAAAATAAAATCAGGTGGTTTCTCTGAGTATTATAAAATTTGTCATTCTTACGAAGAAAAGATAAAGCATAAGAATAAATTAAATAATATAACATCATTAGTCGGGAAAAGACAGGATGCGAGATACGTTGCATCTTACCAAAATCATTATTTTTTAATGACAGATTCAGGTTTAAGAGTTCTTTTGCCTAAAAGCATGTCTACCGAAATTCTTTCTAAAAATAGTATCGCAAATGTTTTTATTGTATTTGCAGACAAAAGCCTTTGTCGCCGTATTGTACCCTATCTTCCGCTGCCATCAGAATTTCCTCAGTAGGCAGTGCGTATTGCTGTGCGCTGTTCAGGGCAGTGGCGATGGAATCAGTGGCGGTGGGAGCAAGACGTTCCTTTAGTCGGGTGTTGCGCTTCAACACCTTCATGTTGTGAATGGCGTAGGCAAGGGCTTTGGTCTGACCCACCAATACGCAAATCTTCTTGGCACGGGTGATACCAGTATAGATAAGGTTGCGCTGAAGCATCACATAGTGAGTCATCAGCACCGGCATCACCACGATGGGATATTCTGACCCTTGCGACTTATGGATGGTGGTGGCGTATGCAAGGGTCAGCTCGTCGAGTTCCGAAACCTCATACTCCACTAACTGACCATCGAAATCCACCGTCAGCGTGCGTTCCTCCATATCCACGGAGTGCACATAGCCGAGGTCGCCGTTATATACATCCTTGTCGTAGTTGTTGCGCAGCTGCATCACACGGTCGCCCTCCTTGTAGGTATAGCCGCCACGGACGAGTGCCGCCGTGTTGTAGTTCAATGCTTGTTGCAGAGCCATGTTCAGGTTGGCTGCCCCCACCACGCCGCGCTGCATGGGCGTGAGCACCTGTATGTTCGCCGCCGGCTGTCGGTAAGCCTTGGGCAGTCGGTCGCGCACCAACGAGACGATGGTCTCCGCCACCTTCTCCGGCTCTTCCTGCTTCATGAAGAAGAAGTCGGAGTGCTGACCGTTGCTGATGTCGGGGAAGCAGCCCCGGTTGATGGCATGGGCACTCATCACGATGCGGCTCGACTGTGCCTGTCGGAAGATGCGTGTAAGCCTTACCACTGGTATGACTCCCGAATCGATGATGTCGCGCAGCACATTGCCAGCCCCCACACTGGGCAACTGGTCGATGTCGCCCACAAGCACCAAGCGCATCGTCGTAGGCAGTGCCTTCGTGAGGTTGTTCATCAGGATGATGTCTATCATTGAGCACTCATCCACTATCAGTGCATCCCCCTCCAAGGGGTTCTCGTCGTTACGCTTGTAGCCGTCCTGCGGATTGTATTCCAGCAATCTGTGAATGGTCTTCGCTTCCATGCCCGTTGCCTCACTCATCCGTTTGGCTGCACGCCCTGTGGGAGCGGCGAGCAATATGCGCATACCTGCCGACTGCAAAGCGGCGATGATGGCTTTGGTTGTGGTAGTCTTTCCCGTGCCTGGACCTCCAGTGAGCACCATCACTTTCGAGGCGATGGCTTGTCGGATGGCTTCCACCTGCACCTCGTCGTATTCAATGCCAGTTTCCCTTTGCAACTTGGCGAGGTCGAAACGAGCAGTGAATATGGAACCCACTTCTTTCGTATGAACCAAGGTGCTCAGACGGTTTGCCGTGCCGCACTCGGCATAGTAGAACGGCGGCAGGTAGATGCCAGTGCCGTCGAGCATCAAGTCCTCCGTCTCGATGGCGTGTGTCATGGCGGTGTGGATGCACTCCTCGTCGGCTTCGAGCAACTGCCTTGCCGTGGCAGTCAGCTGCTCCTCCTCCGCGTAGCAATGCCCCTCGTCAGCCAGTTGGTTGAGCGTGTAGATGAGTCCACTGCGCAACCGCCTCTCGTCGTTCATCTCATATCCCATCTTGCGTGCAATGCCATCGGCGGTCTTGAAGCCGATGCCCCAGATGTCATCAGCCAGTCGGTAGGGATTCTCCTTCACCTTGTCGATGCTCTCCTTGCCATACTGACGGTAGATTTTCGCTGCGTATGCCGTGCTCACTCCGAAGCCTTGCAGGAAGAGCATCACGTTCTTGATGTCCTTCTGCTTCTCCCAGCTCTCGCGTATCTTCTCTACACGTTTCTTGCCGATGCCCGGCACCTCGTAGAGCCGCTCGATGTCAGTCTCTATCACCTCGATGGTGTCCGTGCCGAAATGACCCACGATGAGTTTGGCAAACTTCGGACCGATGCCTTTCACCAGTCCGCTGCCCAGGTATTTCTCAATGCCGTAAGCCGTGGCAGGCATCACCTCCTCCCACGTCTCGTACTGGAACTGCTGTCCGTACCGCTTATCCACCCTCCATTCGCCTTCGCACAGCAACACCGACCCTGCCGGCACTTCCAGCAGGTTGCCAACCAAGGTGACGAGGTCATCGTACCCCTTCACCTTGACTTTCATCACCGAATAGCCGTTCTCGGCATTCTGATATGTGATGCGCTCTACGACGCAACGGAGTTTGGTCATGTATTTCTGTTCTTATTTCAACTGCTTGCCGTCTGCAAACGCATTGCCCACACGCTGCCCCAAGGCGATATAGCCATGATGAACAGGGTCGTAGGTAATGAGCTGCATCTTCTCCACATCAGGCTTGCCATCCTCGGCAAGATACTTTTCATCTACCAGGATGTTCACTATCTCCGCCACGATGTAATAGCCTTCCGCTGACTCGTCGATTTTCTCTTTTATACGACATTCCAAGGTCATGGGGAAGTCGGTGAAGACGGGAGCGTTGACATTCTCTGCCTTCTCAACGTTCCAACCTGTCTTCGACATTTTGTCGGCATCGTTCTTGGCAGATACGATGCCTACGAAATCCGCTGCCACCATGGTCTGCTTTGTAGCAAATGCCACGGTGAAGTCGGGGCAGTTGTTCAGATTCTCGGTAGTGGCATGTGCGCCCATGGCAATCATAATCTCCTTTGCGTCCCATTGACCGCCCCAGGCTGCGTTCATTGCATTGGGCTTGCCATTCTTGTCGTATGTACCGATAATCAGTACCGGCTGTGGAAGCATCCACGATTTTTGTCCAAATGATTTCATTCTTACTTCTATTTAGTGTGTTATCAATTCATTCAATTCCATTCGTTCAGAACATAATCCAAACGCTCCTCTCGTGTAGATGATTCAATAGAGGGTGTGCTCATAATCAGTGTCTCCCGCAGCGTGGTCAATCAGTGCCTGAAACTCTTCTTCCGAATAGTCGCCTTCCCAGCCATACGTTACTTCCTTTATGCCCAAGGTAAACCCTAATGCCTCAGAATAGGATATGCCAATTTCAGCTGCGAGGTCTCTTGCCGCTTGAAAAATCTGCTCTTCTTTGCTTAAGGGTAGTTGTTTCGCCTTCTTATGTTTTTTCTTCGGTTTTCCCATTTGACTATATTCGTTTATTAATCAGGGTTGATTGACATCTTGAAATTCCTGTATTTCTTTCGGAGTTCCTCATTATGCGCCTTAATTTCCTCATACATATCATTCAGTGCGTCAGGAAATCCCCATCCACAAGGGCTTGCCCAACGAAGGCATTGCTTGATTCGGGAATCATACTTGTCCCAAAGGTCATAAAGCACGATGTGGCGCAATGTCTTGTCGAAATTACTCTCAACAGAATCATAGAATTGCTCCCACATGTCTCCATAGTCGTAAGTGAACTGGCAGGCGTTCTCCATATAGAACACCATCAATTCTGCGACGGAATCTTCCGAAGGCTTCAGTTTCTTGAAGTCGGACAATGCCTTGCGGCACACTGAGAAGCGTGTCTTTGGTTCTCTGTTCCTGCTCGGATAGAACTCTTCCCGTATGATGTGCTTGTACTCTTCCAGCTTCTGGCCCTCATTCGGCTCTGCATAGAAGTCAAGATATTCCTTTGCCTCTTTCCGTGCAGAATAAAGTTCCAATACCATTTTTATTATCTCACTCTTGTCCATGGACATGAGGACAGACTTTAATTTAGATTTTGACATTTCTGCTCTTTTATCTTAAAAACGTATCAATCGTTGCCAACAACTCTGATTTCTGCATCACACCGCTTGTCCTCCACAGCACTTCACCACGTCTGAACAGCATGAGTGTGGGCACAGATTGAATGCCGTACTGGCTTGCTGTCACTCCATATTTGTCCACATCCACCTTGATGATGCGAATCCTGTCACCCAGCACTTCCTTTACCTGCTCCAAGATGGGGTGCATCATCTTGCATGGCTGGCACCATGTGGCGAAGAAATCGACCAAGACCAGTTGGTCGCCTGATATAACGTCTTTGAATGTTTCCATTGTCCTTTATATATGTAGTTCTACGTCCTTCCCGAATGGTGCGAGCGACAGTCCTGCCATCTTGAAATGCTGTTTGGCAAAGGGGATGCCGATGATGGTGATGAACAGCAGCACTCCGAAGAAGACGTGCATCAGCCATGCCCACAGACCGCCAAAGACAATCCATAGGATGTTCAGCGGTATGCGGATGCAGCCGGTGGGACTCTTAGTGTCCTTCACCTCAGCACCGAAGGGCCATAGGCACAACAAGCCAATCTTGAATGTCTGCAAAGCTACAGGGATGCCAATGATGGTGATGGCCATTGCCAGGCTTTCCGTGAAATAACCGATGGCGGCTTCCAGTCCACCGAAAAGCCACCACAAAAGATTTCCTATTATACGCATATTCTTATTCCTCTCTTTTATTCCTTTTCTTCAATGGTCCGCTATGCGGCCCACGGTTCAGCGTCACACCATGCTTATTGAGTATGCGGAACACGGAACTTCGGCTTGTGAAACCGCTGATGGCGAAGATGTCATCAATGCTGTGCCCCTCGTTGTACATGTTCACGATGTTCTTTTCACGATCCAGCTTCGACAGTGCCTTTTCCGACTTCTTGGGCGGTCGGATATTCTGTTGCAGATGGATGATGTGCGCCGATGCCTTGCGCAGCACGGCACACTCCTCAGAGAGTGATCCGAACATCTGAATGACTTGCGAGGGCTTGGTGTCAGGGAAAAGTTCGTCAAACGTGTCGATACGGTCTTGGATGGAAATGATACGCACCACCTTCACACGGCAGTATTCTATGAATGTAGCCAGCTCGCGGGTGCCACGCAGTGCGTTACTGAACCTCGACACCACCAGCTCGTCGCCGCGCTCCAGACTCGATATGAGTTGCTTCCACATCGGGCGCAGCCTCTCGTGTTCGGACAGTTCCTCTATCACCTGTACACAGCCGTGTTGCTGCATCCAAGCCTTGTCTTCTGCATACTCTTCGCCATTGGTGGCGATGAAGATGTAACCTACTTTTGCCATACTGTTGTACGCTATTAAATGAAATCAAGTGCAAAGGTACACTATTTTTTCGAGAAACAATCATACTTGGACGAAAAATCATACTTAAACACGATAATTTGCCATTTTCTTTTCACTTGATTTCATTGGAAATCATACTCGAAAGTATGATATACAAATAAGATTAAACTTACTGTAATTCTTGCTAATATATCGCTGAAACGCATTAACTTTGCACCGTCAATTTCAAAATCAGACTCAAAATAATGACAACAATGAAATATGAAACCCAGCTTTTCGGAGGACAAACCAACCTCCATTGCATGAAGCAAATATTGCATAATGCAAAATCAAACTCGCATGGCGGTATCAGACTTATTATTTGTATTGCCACTGTGTTTGCCGTATTCATTCTGACAGCATGTTCAGACGGAAACGGCACGAAGTCGTTCCATTCAAGCGATGAAGCCATCAGAGAGTATCATGGCTTTCTGACCACTCTTCGACAGAACGACAAGGTCTCAATTCAGACATTGGTTAAGATTGTCAACGAATGGCGCGTGTTGGACGATTCTGTGACATCGTGCATCTCACGTGACACTGTCAGGAAAGCCCACTCATACCCGTTCACGGTATATCATGAGTTGAACGACTCCATCCACATCGAGCTGTGCCGTATGGCGATGTCCAAGCAGCGCACCTTTCACGACCTGCTCTATCTCAGAGAACAGACCTCTTCCCATGTTGGTGATGAGGAACTACAGCAAGGCGTGAAGGAAGCACAACCGTTCTTCGCTTCCTTGGACAGCCTGCCTATATATAATAAAGGTGGTAAACAGGCGGTACTGAAGCGTTACCTGCTGTTCCTGCAAAAATCCGCCAAGCAAGGCATTCACGGCAAGGAAGACCTGCTCGCTTTCATCAAGGAAGAGCATTTGCATTTCAAATTCTTCCTGCAATACCTGCCGGATTTTGCTGACGATGACATCGGTGACATCAGACGGAATACCGAACAATGCTGTCGGGAGATACTCCGTGCCGCCGACCGCAAGGATTTGTCCCACAAGGATGCCATGATTTTTCTCTCCATGCGCACCAACCTCCGTCTGCTGCGCAATGCACAAGCAGCTATCGAGGATCTGAAAAGTGGCAGGGTAAAGGATGAGCACACCATGCACGCCTACCTCCTGATGATGATGCAGCCGTTCATGACGATGGATGACCTTTCCGTGAGCGTGCTCTCCGACAAGGACAAGGCAGACCTCTACAAGATAGCCGATGCGCTTCCTAAGGAGATGGACAACCTGGCCAAGAAGCTGCACCTCGACAAGCAACGCCTGTCAGATATGCCCATGCTCATGATGAAGATTTATGTCACAAGATTATAAACACCCCAAACAGAGAATACGATTATGTTAGAACAGTTTTGCGATGATTTCCTTGCCGTCGTGCCTTTGCAGTTGCCAGAACTGCTGGACAAGCGCAAGATGGAGAAGCCTGTCAAGTATGACGATTACGTGCTTCTTACTTTCCAGTTGAACACCCCTTTCACGATAGAGGAAGTGATGGACATGCTCGAAGACGAGATGGAAATGATAATCCTCTATCACCACATCCCAAGCCGTCAGACGGAGTTCGGCCATAGTTGCTGCGCCTATTCCAACCCCACCTTCGGACGGATGTTCAAGGTCAACGGCTTCACCGATGAGCGTGGCATGGTCAGCCAGATAAAAGTGACCATCTATGACTCGCTGGAGCACATGTCGGCAGATGTATGCCTCGACCTCAGCCTGCACTGCAAGAACGGATTCTTCAAATACATGAAGCCCAAAGAGGAAGTCCTGCTCGACTTCATCTGAAAGTTACATTTGCCAGATGACAGTCCTGTTTTACCGCATCAAAGTTCCAATCTGTTGTCCGTGTACAAGCCTGCATATATGCCACAAGCTCCCGACCATCCGATGAAGGAAACGCTTTACATGAAGATTATCCATCTTCTCGACCGTCACCGCACATGGCTGGAGATTGAGAGCATCGCCACTGTCCGCAACCACACGATAGTCAGGAACGGCAGAATGACCGACATCCTCAGCCGTGTACTTGTGGTCAAGGCCATCCACCACCATTTCCCCTACACGAGAGGGCAAGTGTGGCAGATTGCCGAGTACGACATGGAACAGGCTATCAAGAGCCTTCGGACAACCGACGGGGCTTTCCGTCAGAGAATAATCAAGGGAGAACTGACACTGGAGGATGTGGAGCGTATCATATCCACCGCCACACACGGTGTCGTCCAGCCCGACCTGAGTCCACTTCCATTATTCACATGCTATACATATTATGACAAGTAAGATACTGTTTCTCATCCTGATGTCGGCGTTCTTCTTCGTGCCGATGATTCTGCACAGAAGCCGCAGACAGTTCATGACACGGTTCTATCTGCGCATGACTGCACTTGTGGCAGCAAGGAAGCTCTACCGGCTGATGCTGCTCATCCTGCTGTACGTGTTCCACTTCCTTTACCTCTGTGTACACTATAACGACATAGGCGTAGTGGCTTCCACCATTGCGTTCGCCATGTTCTTTGTCTTTATGGATGTGGAGAGGTGGCTACAGCGTCTGCACGAGGATCGGACACCATTCCGCATCGCTGCGTTGGCGGCAGTGGTGTTTGCCTTCACTCCTCATCTGTTCACGCTTGCGGTCACCGTCTCCTTTGTCCTTCTGGCAGCACTGTTCTATCCCTCGCGCATAGTCATATCGCTGTGGAAGAACAAGGCTGACCGCAAGATGCTCCTCGAAGACTCTGAAATGCTCATCATATACTACTATTAAGTATCACCTGTATCATGCCGTTCCTTTTGTATAACGGAGTCGGCAACAAACAACAGTATTCACCAAACAGATTATCGAAATGAAGAAACAGAAACATAGAACGAGTTCCGGCAAAATGTCCGAACGGATGTCCCTGTTGGAGTTCCTGAAAGAGAGGTCGGGGTTAAGGCTGTCGAAGCTCGAAGCCTACCTTGACCTTGTGGACAAGGCTTCTTTACAGTACATCCCCAAGGATTTGTGCAAGCAGGAGTTCAGCCTGTCCAACGGGCAGTTTGTAATCACCATAACCGAACTTGCAGGATGCTGGCATTGGCACCGCGCCACTGTCCGCACCTTCATCGAGCAGTTGGAGAAGATGAACCAGATTTCCGTCACTCGTCTCACGAAGAGCCAGATTATCACCATCCCGATGTTAGCTGAGACACCTGCCGCTTCTCCAATTGACACAGCCTTGGAGGTGTTCCGCCAGAAGATGCGTACCGCTCTGGAAGGATGGCGAAGCGGAAAGATGTCCGCATCTGCTTGCGCCTCGGAATGTGAACAACTCTACGAAGATGCTACAGAGGAAGTAGCCATCATCTTGCAGAAAGCCGACAATGGCAATTCTATTGGCAAAGTGCCATGCGGAAGCAACATTCCCGAGTCTGTAGGACACGCCTTTTGTATGACCGCACTCACCGCTGTCTGCGAAGCCACATTCCATCAGGTGCTTGGTCAGGAAACAGATAGCACCCTCGCCACCTCCCTTCTTCCCTTCTTTTACAAAGACCTTGGAGGAGACTGGCTCTCATTCATCGAGGCGACAAAGGCAATATCAGAATTGTCATTGGAAGGCAGCTCACCCGTCTTGCAGCAGGAAAGTGCAGCCATCAAGTCGCAGTTTCAGTCGCTCTGCCGACCGTTCCTTGCCATTGTAGCCAACCAAGAGGTTTCCTGTCCATCAAAAGGCTGTATCAACCTCTAATAATCACCGTACAACGCTTCCTCTTTTCTACTGGCACCGTGCTTACACGTCTGCCATTGCTGTAAAATAATCGGGCTTGCCCGTTGGTCGGAAATGAGGGAATTTGGGTAGCCTAATACCCCTCTTGGTCTCCGACCATCGGGAGGCTGTCCTTACAAGCAGCAAGCTGGGGACAGGAGAGTTGTACACACAAAAAAGGAATAAGGTTATGGCAACACCAAAACAGGTTATGGATTTCCGACCATCGAAGGGAATCACCACCGCGCAGAGCAACGAGCACCAACGCCGTTGGACGGACAAGGGTTGGGATTCAGCAGAAACAACAGGCAACTACGACCACAGCCGTGAGCGGCTCAACTTCGAGATACGAGGCGGCAAGGTATGTCCCATAGACAAGAGCCGAAGTATCCCGGAGCGCATGGCAGACATCCTGCAGAGCCGTGGAATCAAGGACCCCAATGAGGGATTGGCAGAACCACGCTTCCGCACAGTGGTCAATTTCATCTTCGGCGGCTCACGTGACCGTATGACAGAGCTAGCTTTCGGTGACCAGAAGGTGGATCTGACTCATGGAGCAGACAATTCATACCTTCACCGATGCAAGGACATCGAGGAATGGGCAAAGGATGTTTACCGCTTTGTTGCGGACAAATATGGCGAGGAGAATATCGTTGCTTTCATTGTACATCTCGACGAAACCAATCCGCACGTCCACTGCACCCTCTTGCCAATCAAGGACGGCAAGTTTGCGTACAAGCAGATATTTGCCGGAAAGGACAAGTACGAGTTTTCTGCCAGAATGAAAGCCCTGCACAGCGAGTTCGCGGAGGTCAATAAGCGTTGGGGCATGGAGCGTGGCACATCCGTCTCTGAGACGGGAGCACGCCACCGCACCACCGAAGAATACCGCCGCCAGTTGTCAGAACAATGTACCACCATTGAACAGTCCGTCGCCGCCCATCAGCGGACACTCGCCTCGCTCCAGTCGGACATCCGTCTGGCAGAGCGGAGAGTAAAAGGACTCACCTCAATGGTCAACAACCTCTTGCAGGAGAAGACTGAGAAGGAGGCGGCACTTGCAGAACTGCATCGGCAGATTCTTGTGGGTCACGACAATCCTGATGCTCTCCGTCAGCAAGTCCAAGAGCTGGAGCAGGAACTGTCTGCTATCCAAACAAAACTGGATGAAAAGCAGGAAAAGCTCTCAGAGGCTGACCGCAAGCTCGATGCCCTGCGTGAGGAGATGACCGCCATGAAGGAGCGCACGGAGGAGTTGCGGCAGGAGGCACACAAGTATTCCGATACTATCCGACAAGGTGCGGACACCGTGCTCAGAAGTGCCCTTCTCGAAAATATGGTCAGCGAGTTTTCCGAACTTGTGGCACAACTTTCCAGCGAGGGCAAGGACGTGTTTGACGGTTCCCTGCTTCAGGCCTTTGCAGAGAATGGAACGGAGATGATGTACTGTGCCACGCTTCTCTTCCTCGGCTATGTCGATGATGCCACCACCTTTGCCGAAGGTCATGGCGGTGGCGGCAGTTCGTCCGACCTCAAATGGGGACGTGACGATGACGAGGATGAACGCGCTTGGGCACGCCGTTGCATGATGAAGGCTGCACGCATGATGCGCCCCTCTTCCGGCAAAAAGAAGAAACGATAAGCGGCACTGCCACGTATCACCTGTTATTGTATTCACCAGATTTAATTGAACAACATGAGAAAAATACTTATTCTATCCCTTGGCTTCGCCCTGTCATTGGGCACGCAAGCCAGAGACTATCACCAAACGGAGGACACCACCACCGTTGTACGCAGACTTTCGGCAGACGAGATGCTCCGCCCGCTCAAACCATCCTACATGAAAGGGGCATTGGTCACATCGCCATGGACGGACAACTGGTTTGTCCAAGTGGCAGGAGGGACAACCGTTTTCCTCGGCAAACCGCTCGGATGCAACGACCTCTTCGGTCGCATGAAACCGGCATTCTCCGTGTCGCTCGGCAAATGGTTCACCCCCTCCGTAGGCGGTCGTCTGAACTATGGCGGTATGCAGTTCAACGACTGCAACAACTCCTCGCAGGACTTCCAGTACCTGCGTGCTGATTTCATGTGGAATGTTCTCGGTCACTTCTACAATGACGATGTACACACCCTTGCCAGATGGAGTGTCATACCATACGTGGGCGTGGGTATGATGCACAACAAGGAAAATGCCCACAAACCTTTTGCCATTTCCTACGGCATACAGGGGCAGTATCATCTCTCCCCACGCATAGCCATCACGGCAGAGATAGGCAATATGACCACCATGCAGGACTTCGATGGCAATGGCAAGTCGGACCGCCTTGGCGACCATCTGTTGTCCGCATCCCTCGGTCTCTCTGTCCGCATCGGCAAGATTGGATGGAAGCGAGTGATAGATGCTCGTCCGTACATCGTACAGAATGAATGGCTGTCGGCATATGCCGCATCCCTTTCTGACAGTAACAGCCGATATCACGCCCAGCACGACCGAGACCGTCAGACTATGGAGCAACTGCGCAAGATTCTTGCCATCGAGGGACTTCTGGACAAATACGGCCACCTCTTTCCTGACGATGCCACTTCCTCCGTCACAAACGGTTATCCTCGAAACGACTACAGCGGTCTCAACTCCCTTCGAGCAAGAATAAGAGACAAGTATGGTAATGGCCAAAAGGCAAAGGTCGTGGAGTCCGCTTCTTGTGCAGAAGAATGTGGCAATGACACTGGAGAGAATGAAGACAATTACCTTTCGCTCATCCACTCAGGAAAGGCTTGCATAGGTGCGCCCATCTATTTCTTCTTTGAGCTTGGCACTGACAGACTGCTCAACAAGTCGCAGCTCGTCAACCTCGACGAAGTGGCACGCATCGCCAAGAAATATGGCTTGAAGGTGAAAGTCATCGGTGCTGCCGACAGTGCCACGGGCAGTGAAACTATCAATGACAACCTCAGCCGTTCCCGTGCCAGATTCATTGCAGAGGAACTGATGAAACGTGGTATGGAAAGTAGCACCATCTCTCAGAATTTCGACGGCGGCATTGACGATTACTCGCCCAATGAGGCGAACCGCCATACCAGAATCCTGCTGTATCTATAGCCAGACATACAGCTCCGAACAAGAGCACTAAAACTTTTTTTCATTGATAAATTTTAGCAAAGGAGGGCTTGTCCGTGATGGATAGGCCCTCCATTAATCATATATGTATCAACGCATATTCTATGCGCATATCTTTCTTTTATCCGTGTTTCTCCGTACTTGACCAGTCAAGCAGGAAGTCATATATACTCATTATCTGTATGCCGTTTTCGTCGCTCCACTGCTTGGTATGTTCTCCCACGATCAGCAGTTTGCGGAAAGAGTCATCTACGAGACGCAGCGACCGTTTCTCCTGTTCCATCTTTTCTGCATCGGACATACGCCACGCCGACTGGATGTAGATCCGCTCGCTACCTTTGTTACAGACAAAATCCACTTCCAATGTCACCCTTTGCTGCTTTCCTTCCGCATTCCTCACTCGATGATAGATATTGCCCACATCTACGAGCCATCCTCGCATACGCATCTCATTGTAGATGACGTTCTCCATGATATGTGTCGGCTCGCTCTGACGGAACGACAGGATAGCGTTCCTCAGACCTACGTCCTGGTAATAATATTTGGACAGCGAACCTATGTATTTTCGTCCCTTGATGTCGAATCTTTCTGATTTTTCGATAAGGAAAGCATCCTGCATATATTCCAGATAAGCCGACACTGTCTTGTCGGTTATGCTCTGCACATTGCTGACGGACTTGAACGTATTGGCTATATTCAGCGCATTGACAGGTGCTCCGATACTGGATGCCACAGTCTTCGACAATTCTTCAAATTCCGCTTTCAGTTCTATGTTGTTCCGCTCGTATATGTCATGCAGATATACCGTGCGATAAAGGCGACGCAGAAAATCCGCCTTCTTCTCATCACCAACCTGCGTTAGCAACTGCGGCAAACCTCCATACAGTCTGTATTCTGCCCATCCATCTTCTTTCGAACCGTCATACACCGTCATGAACTCCTTGAAGGATAGTGGCCACACATGTATCTCGTCACCTCTGCCTCGGAATTCCGTCACCACATCAGAGGACAAGAAACGCGAGTTGGAGCCTGTGACATACACATCCGCCCCTTCGGTGACCGACAAGGAAGAGAGTATCTCTACAAAGTCTTCCACCTCTTGTACCTCATCGATGATGATGTAATATGTCTCGTCGTCAATCATCATCTTTTCCACCCAGTCCAACAGGTAGTCCGGGTTCTTGAACTCTCTGTTCTTCCTATTCTCCATATCGATGACGAGAATATGGTCTTCTCTCACACCCTCATCCAACAGATGCTGACGAAAGAGTTTCTTCAGCAGGAACGACTTGCCTGAACGTCGCAATCCTGTGATTATCTTTATGAGTCCGTTGTTCTTTGAACGGCTCAACTGTTCTATGTATCTATATCTGTTTACTATCATATTTTACGAAAAACTGTCACTTGTGACACTTTTTCGGAGGCAAAGTTATATATTTTATCCCAAAGCAAAGAAAGAAATAAAGAAAAATGCACGAAAAATCAATGATTTTCCTGTTTTGTAGTGTCTATTCCACTTGCCGATGCCCATTTTTCTTTGCAAAGTTACTGCCCGGGCGAATGGTCAAGTACCGTCATGCTAACAGGCAGAGGACTGAACGACAACTTTCCGCAAATCAAAGATTTGGGTATTTCATTAACTCCTCCGTCTGTTTTCTTGCCTTATCGCCCTCATTCCGCAGTCTTTTGATGCACGAAAAATCAGTTCCCGACAAGAGGAGCCGAAAGGCTTTAAAAGGAGGGGAGAAAAACAAGTTGAACAAATAATTTCTTTGCGTATGGAATTGCACAGATTATCAGAAAACGAGCAGGCATTTGTCGAGTGCTTCTCACAGTTCGTAAACGGTCAGATGGGTTCAGCCGCCAAGGTAGGCAATGCCCTTGCAGATGACCATCGCTATCTCATCAACGAAAAGGGCAAGGTGGTGTTTGCCTTCTTGGAACGTCTTGCCAACGACTATCAAAAAGGTCGTTATGACCAGCGTGACGAGTGGGTGTGCCGATTGGCAGCAGAGGCCATCGAACACCTTGTAGAGAACAGAATGTATTACAGAACACTTAACAACGATTGACTATGGCAAGCAGATTGATTACACCCGTATTGGAGGAGAGACTGAAATCCTATCCTCTGTATTCACAGGACGGCAAAGGCAAGGATGCCGTTTGTGTGGCAATATTCTTCATCGGACACGTCCGTTGGTTCGTACTAGAAGGGCAACAGGAAGGTAACGACACCACGTTATTCACCATCGTATGCGGTCTTCATGAAACGGAGTATGGCTATACCTCCGTCAATGAAATGGAGAGCGTAAAGGTGGATGGCTCCAAATATGGAGTGGACGAGATATTTCAAGTGGAGCAGTTAGACGGCTTCAAGCCGGTGAAACTGAAGAGCATTCCAGACGAGGATTTACAGGCATTCCTTCATAAGATGGAATGACCCAAAATTTAATCAGCCGTAGGGACATTACTCCTTGCGGCTTACTATTGTTAGTACCTACTATGAGTAGTAAAGCCTACGATTAGTATATACTACGATACTACTCTCATCTTCGAAAAGCGCACTTGGCAACGTGCTCCTCCTGCACCTCTTCCTTCTGGTACTCCTCCATATCAAGCAGTTGCTCATACGCGGAGCTGATGTTTGCGTCCATAGAATGGTCATGGCTGAAAGGGAAGGAGTGCTTCACAGAGAGTCCTGCATTGGTCACAGTTCCCACATCCAAGCTATCTTTCTCCTTGTCGTATTGCAGGTTCAGCAGACCGCCATTCGGCATCTGGAATATCGGCATCTTTCGCTGCGCTAATTCCGAAAACTCTTCGGCGGTCATCTCCCTCGCCACAGCCTTCACGTCCTCACTGGCACGTCCTATGCCATAGCGAGTGATATGGTTCCGCACCTCCTGTTCCGTATGCTTTAGGAACACCTCATACGTACCGCCGACACTCCCGTTATAGACCACTGCAAAGTCCTTGTCCTCTATTAGCAGGTCATCGCCTCTGTTCTGGCACGGCTTCCTGTAGGTCTGCTCCTCGTCCATGCCGTTACCGTCATAGTAATCCTTGGCAAGTTTCAGCAGTCCATCATAGTCTCCTCGATCTTTCAGCTTATCCAGTTCCGATGTGTCATCCGTTGATTGGAGATAGGCAACGGAGGCGTAATATACCTGCCCGGCATCCTCACTTCCCTCCATCTTCTTTTCATTGACGACATTTTCCGTCTGTTCAGCATTTTTCTCCTGGTCTATCTCCATCGCAATCTTGTCGATATGCTGCGTGAGCATCGAGGTGGCTTTCTTCACATCGAGCAACGTGGTCTTGATGAACTGCGGCGACTCTTTCAGCGAATCCAGCCAAGACTTCAAATAGGCAGCCGAATCTCCTTTCAGATGCTTCGTCATTCCATACCGCTGAGCGGTTAGCGCAGCCGTCAGTTCTGCCACCAGTTCCTCGCGTGCATACTCTGCCGAGCCGAAGGTAGCGGGCTTGATGCGGTCCAACTGTCCCTCCGCACCCGTTGAGTGTCCCATCTCGTGGAAAAGGTTCGAGTAGAAAGACTCCCCATCCTTGAACTGCCTTTTCTCAGGCATCACAATCTCGTTCTTGCTGATGGAGAAATAGGCGGAATCACCGAACATGGGTTTGATGGGACATATCCAACGGTTGTCCGCTATCATCCTATCCACGGGTTCAAAGGCAAACTGCTCGTCCTTCTCCACCTTGGGCATCGAGTATTCCTGTTCCAGTTTCTCCCAAAACTCTGGTCTGACCTCCTTCAAGTTGGTCTGCGACACATTGAAGACATGGTAAGTCTGAAGCTTTGGATATACATTATACTTTTCGCGCTCCTCCTGAGAGAGCAGTTTGTAGTCCTCCCACTTGATGTGCTCCTTTGTTTCCTTATTGACCACCGTAAACGTGGTGAGCATCACAGGAAAAGAATGCTCACCTTTCAATACTGACACACGGGGCTTCTGTTCCTCGTATTTCTTGCCAGTTTTGTTAAACTGCTGTATGCGGTCGAAGGTACAGAAGCGAGGAATCTTGTAGCCCTCCTTCTCACAATGCAGGAGCAACATCATCGCATTCATACCATTGTACTCTCGTCCGTTCAGGTTCTTCGGCCATTGCAACGCACCTTCAGTAAACCAGGGCTTTTTCCATCCGTCTTTTCCCGACAGCGACTGAATACGTTCAATCATCATATCGGCAAACAGGTCGAGTGCCTTGTCTTCGGCACTCGGACCATCCTTGGCATAAGGCTTTCCCATAGTCATTAACCGTTATAGGGCTGCGGAACATATTCGCTCATCTCCGACACTCGGCAGGAGAAGTCCAACTTGTCATTGAAGACACTGACAGACAATGCCCCTTTGATGTTCGCTTTCACGCCTGGTTGCAGCCATGTCTCGCATTTGCCATCGAAGAGGAAGAAACTTACCCAGATGTATTCAAATCCGTCCTGCACTTTCTCTGCGCTGAAAGCGGAGAACTGGCAGTACGGCACACCATTCTTGTCCGCCTTGTCCTCAACGTTCTTGCCCACCTTGCCGCGGAACTCCATCACGCCCTTGATGCAGTCCTCTGCCTCGGCAGGCTGGTGGCTGATGCTGCTTGCCGACAGGTTGAAGTAAAGGGCGTCGCCCCGTTTCCTCGGTACCAATACACCGACTACCTCAATGTGCTCGCCAATGTTGCAGCTGCCTACCTCCGTCAGTGTCCCGTCCTTGATGACCGACACCTCGATGGTCTTGTTAATCCCGCTCTTCGCCGGAATGACTACGTTCATGGCAAAGCTCACGAATGCCTTGCCCTCCTTGTTCGTGCGGCAGGTAGCAGCCTTGCTGACCGTTCCGCACACTGTTACATTACATTTGATCATTGCTCGATACTTTTTGAATTATACATCTCCATCGTCCAAGTGAAATGTCTTCGCAATATCAATAATCTCTTTTCAATCATCATATACCGGCGCACGTATCAGTTCATAGACTATCCACGCTGCTACGATAAGTTGAAAGCCGAGATAGATGATGGCCACGATTTGACCGAAAAGCCATTGGGTAAGCATGAAGTGCCCTGTCACTGCCAGCATACCCATCAGCATTGTACACAAATGTCTTGCTATCCTTTTCATTTCCTTTGCAGATTTTGTTGTTGACTTTCTGCCTCCATTCCTTGCTCGAAGTTCTGCGAAGCCTGCTGTGTAGCCACGATGCCTGTCACCATTCCCGCTATCTTCATCCGCTTGTTTTCTTCCGACAGATTGGCATTGCCCAAAATGAGCGATAGTCGACTCATCTCTGAGGAAGTCAGTTCACGGTCAATCTTCACCGTACCGCTCTCTGCATGAAGCACAGTCTTGCCGTTCTCACCCACAGCGATGGTGCATTGCCTCATGCCTGGAACAAGTGAGGTCAGATCTACAAGCCGGTTGGCTGCCATGGCAGAGATGAGCCCCTTTTGTCGTTCCTCATCCTTGCTGTCAATCTGCGCTGCCAACATCATCAGCGACATGAAGGTGGTCATCGCCATGTCGAGTATTGAATCATTAGTTCCCGAAATGCCCACGCCGCTGTCCTCTGAGGAAAGCAGTTTCTTCATCCAGTCCTCCGACGAAACTTTCTGCTCCTGCGGCGCATCGCTCTTGTATTTCGCCAACAGGTCATTGCCGTTATGCAGGGCCTGTAGCTTGATGTTGCCCTTCTGTCCGATTTCTGCCAAATAAGCGGCTGGATCCATATCCCTTTTTGAGCCGTCAGCCGATACGCTCTTCACTCCAAAATGCAGATGCTCGCCAGTGGTTCGTGTGCCAGTGTTTCCCGACACTCCCAACTTCTGTCCGGCATTGACCACGTCGCCTACCTTTACTGCTATGTTGGAAAGATGCAGGTAAGAGCATTGCACCTTGTTGCCATCCTCACGGCTGTATTCCACGGTAACGGATTTCCCTCCTGCCGTGTTCGCATGATGATTCACCGCCACCACCTTGCCGCCGTTCTCCGTAGCCAGCACCGCCTCATGGTTCGTCTTGATGTCAATGCCCTTGTGCATCTGCTGCTTGGTGGCATCCATCGGATCCTGGCGATTGCCGAATGGCGAGGTGATGAAGAGAAATTCCTCTCGCTCTACAGGAAAGGAATACCCGGCAGACTGCGGTACATGGGCGGCAGGCATTTCTCTGCGAGGATTATTCTCCACCCCAAATGACCGACCTCCTGACCGCATCTCAGCCATCACCTCACGGTCGTACTTGTCCAGTCCGTTGGCTTCGATGATGCGCTGCAGACTCGCTGCATAACCGCCGCCAGTGGCATAACCAGCCTTCTCAATGCCCTTCGTCCATCCCTTGTAGTCGTCAGGTGAAAGCGTGAAGCACTGCGCATATCGCTTGTTCTGCTTCAGGAACTGCGAATGATGCTCATAGCTGTCACCCACGCTTTTGTACTTGCAGAACTTCTCATTAGGCTTGTCGTCCGTATAGACTCCATACTCACCGCCATTCTTCAGCCACGAATCCGTAGCCTTGATGCCGAAGTGATTGTTGCATCCGCGAGACAGTTGGCTCTGTCCGTTGCTGCTCTCCAGAATGGCTTGCGCCAAGATGACAGAGGCAGGAATCCCATACCTGCGCATCTGCTCTTTGGCTTCCTCCGCATATTGTGCGGCATACGCTGCATTCTTTCCCATAAGCCTATCTCCTTAAACTTGTATGTTGTCCTGTTTCCTGGCTTTCCTGTGCCATCTGCTTTCCAGTCTCTTGTCCAGGTGTCACCATCTCCGCGATACCACGCTTCGACGATGTTGTCTGCTTCGACATTTCCAACTGGTCACAGATGGCTACCCGCTCTCCCGCACGAATGAGCTTCGGAAGATAGGTGTCGAGAGCATGATATGGGAATCCTGCCATTGCCAACGGTTTGCCTTCATCATCTTTGCGCCCATTGCTCTTCGTCAACGTAATACCCAATATGTTGGAAGCCTTTACCGCATCATCCTTGTAGGTCTCGTAGAAATCACCGCAGCGAAACAAAATAATGGCATCAGGATACTTTTTCTTCAAGTCAAGATATTGTTGGACAAGGGGAGAGATAGCAGCCTTGACTGTCTTTGCTTCTTTCTTCTCTTCTTTCTTCTCTTCCCTTTGTTCTGATGTCTGTTCTTTCTGGTCTGAAGGCTTATCTTCCTGCTGTGCCATTTCCTTCTGTTCATCATGCTTCTCGACAGTTGCCGTTTCCGCTTGCTTCACCTCCGCCGCTTCTTCCTGCTTCTCTTGTGTACTTTGCTCAATGTTTTTGTCTTTCTGCAATACATCTGCAAATAGCGATGCGGCAAGGTTCTGCTTGTACGATTCCCGGTCAGGAGCGACCCACAATCGCTGCCATTGGGATGGGCTGACACTTCTCGGTTGCAACTTCTTGCCGTCGATAGTGGCGGCACAGAGGCTTTCGCCCGACTTGGCACGGAACACTGCCACACGCTGGATGCGGTTCAAATCGACTTCTTGCTCATTGCCACCAAAAATATCCACCTTCAGGTCGGGCTTCGCCTCTGCCATGGCATAATACTTATGTGCCAATTCCTCACGCACACGCTCGATATTGTCCATCGACTGCTTCAAGGTGGTGAAGAAATGATTGAGGTCGCCTTTGTCGGGATAGACGGCAAAGCCCTCCTTGCCTTCGGGCTTGATATAGAGTGCCCACCGCTCCTTGTCATCCTTCACCAACTGCACATTGTCGAAACCGATGTCACGGCTATTGGTCACGGCTTCCGTGGCATCTAATGAGGAAAGGTCTTCTATCGACCAGTTGCGCAACCTCGATACCGTGATTTCCTTGTCGGCGAAATACCTGTCATCGGGACGGAAGCCCAATGCTCCGTCGGGATTGTAGAAACGCACGTTGTCATAACCCTCTTTCTGCAAGGCATTGGTGAAGCGTTGCTTATTCATGCCCTTGATCTCGTTGTTCACCTCCAACGATGCCCCCCTGTGGCAGCACCACATCGGCGGTCTTATTAGCATCATCTCTCACGATGACCACGGTACGCTGCTCCTCATTGGGATGCTGCTTAATCTCGTCTGCCACGAAATAGTGGTTGGGCAACTGTCCCTGTATCTGCGCCGTCTCTCGCTGATGCTGGTCACTGGCATACTCCACCTTTTCACCCTGTTCAGCTTTCTTCAACACCTTCAGCGCACCGTTTACCTCGCTCTCGATGGCATCAATCAGACAAGGGTCTTCCTTCAGTTCCCTCGTCCAATAGTCCACCATGCCAAGGCTGTCCCTTGACAGACGGGCGGGAAGACCCAGTTCGAGCATCTTCACACCCGAAGCAAGTTCCGTAATGAGCCGTTCCTTCTTGACGGCATCCTCCGACGGGGCTTTGCCGTTCTTCATGACCATGCCCTCACGTGCCAACCGCTGCTGATGACCGGTGGCAGACACCAACTGGCGCATCATCTCCTGCACATAGTCGTTGTAGTGCTCGAAGTCACGTTGCCGTGGCAGGTAGATGACATCCTTCTCGGTATCATAGTGTGCCACGCCCGTTCCGTCCTGACGGACATTCACAAGGTTGTCCTTCATCTTCTGAAGAAATCCGTTGACACGCCCATGCAGTTGTTTGTCCTCTTTGTCGCCATAACCTCTGTCTTCCATTGTGCCGTCTTTCTTCAAGGCCGTAGTGTAGGCGGCTTCGTTGGCCATGGGCAGGAGGGTCTGGTCGATATTGAAGAGCACACGTATCTCCCGGTTCTTCACTCCCTTATACTGCTGTTTGTCCTGGTCCGACAACGCTGCGTATGCCTCCTTGGGGATGACATCATCGGGATGGTTGCGGTTGACGTACTTGTTCCAGTTGTAAAACAGGAACGGCACGCCTTTCTCATGCTCCCTCACACTCTCACCCCGTGCCTTGGCTTCGGAGAACTGCGTAAACAGATTGCTCTTGCAACCCTTGGCATCGGAGTCAAGGGCAAGGACAAGGGCATTGAACGGACTGACCGAAAAGCCCTTGGGATAGAGCTTCGGATAGAGTTTGCCGCTTGCGTTCAACCAATGCCCCTTGGCATCCACCGCACTCGTCAGTGCCTCAGTGAGCAGCGACACCTGTTTCTCCGCCGCCCGCTTCTCAAATTCTGATTTCTCTTTCATGCTTTTATCTTTTCGTTATTGTATTCCTCTTGGTCGTATCATTGTTTCCCGTGTCTGTTGGCTTCGCCTTCTTCCGTCACGACTCGGCAAAGTGTTCAAACGAGTTTGACACTCTGCCCTCGCTGCTCCGTCAGTTCCTCATATTGAGTCTCTGCCATCTGCCGCATCTGGTCGTTCTTGGCGAGTATGGCGTTAGCCAATGTATTCAGCGGCAATGCGCCCGCCTGATACGCCCCAATCACACTGTCAGGCAGTTGGATAGTGCAAGGCACATGGTCAATGTTGGCAACGAGACACCGCCCTTGCAGCATCGGGTTGCTGATACGAGGATTGAGTGGTTCATCAGGATATTGGCGGTACTGAATGCGAGATGCAGCAGGACTAACTGTAGGCGCAATACATTCCTGCTGTTTCCTGCCCAGCACCTCATGTCCCGCCTTGTTGAGCAGATTGGCACCTCCCATACCCATCAACATCATTTTCAGTATGGGATTCTTCACGAAAATACCAGCCACTATGGAGGCCAAAGGAAGCAGACTGTTGTCCATATTGAGCGACTTCGTCTTGCCCGTGAACAGTCCTACCAGTACATCGGGCAGCATCGCCAACACATAGCCAAGGTTCTTGCCGATGTCAGAAAAGCCGTTCAGTCCGAAACTCTGCAACAGCCCGTCCCATCCGCTTTCATTGCTCTGCAAGGCGGCTTGCTCTGGCTGTTCTACAGATGGTGTTGCCTCTTCAGTCGATGAATCTGGAGCTTCCTGCGGTTCTGCTTTCTTCTCCTTCTCAGCCTTTGCATCCAGTCTCGCCTTAACCTCCAGATACTCGTCTTCCTGTCCGGGTGCGACTATCAAGGGCACATCCTTGTACTTGCCTGTATGTTTGGCAGCTTCGCTTCTCTGAGGATCAAGGAACGTACCTTTATTCCATGGGAAGGAGGTCAGCTCGGTTTGTTTCGTCCAATCCATAAATGTGATATTGCTCGTGGGAATCTTGTTCTTGAAATGGTTGTTGGTAGCCTTGATATAGCTGTTCTCGTGGTTCTTGATGACCTTTGCCTGCTTGCGGAATGAGGCGAAGACATTGGTGTCCGTACCGAAAACTCCCCTGCTGATACACTCCTCGACACTGTCCTCTTGGCTGCTGCCTTTTTTGCTTAGGTGCTCCATGCCGACATTCATCACCATATCGATGCCGACAAACTTGGCGAAGGTTGCCCAAGAGCCGATACCTCCCATGGTCACGGCATCGGCGCCAGCTCCGGCAGCCCATCCCGCCGCCTTCTCTATTCGAGAGGGCTTATAGGATGCCTCTCCTCTGGTTTCTATCTCCGCGGCAAGCGGTGACTTGCTCAATTCGCAGGGCAGACCGAACAGACTGCTCTGTGCCGCCTTGCGGATGATATAGTCGGCAGAGGATTTGGGCATACGGTCTTTCACCAGTTTCTCTATCATCAGCTGCTCCAAACGGTGGTCGATATAGGCGTATGCCAAATCACAACCGAGTTGTTTAGAGAGCGCATCGTACCGCTCTCGTCCTATCTCCGTCACCACCGCCTTGCGCCATTCCTCAGCCATCACGGCAAAGTCACGCTGCATCTCCTTGTTGCCGACAATAGCCTCCTTGCACATCTCCAGATAGTCTTCGGTGGTCTTGCTGTTCCACTCGCCTGTAATCCTCAGCGTGGCGTATGGGTCATCACCAGGCATATTGGCAGTGGCCAATGAGCGTAGGATGCCAGCTGTACTGTTGGAGTAGGCCCGCATCTCGTCTGCCTGTCTGTTGGACAAGTCCCGTTGCACCCTGCCCATCACGGGGGGCAAGGTGACACCCGAAGTAGTCGCCCATCAGACGCTCTATCTCTGCGAATCGCTGACTGTTCTTTACTGCCATATACCTTATTTATATAATATACTGCTGTAATATCTGTTCCTTTGTCTGTTCGATGGCGTTGTGATATATCTCCATCTGCTTGGGATAGTGTTCCTCCAACCATTCGTCCTTGTCCACTTGGCGGTGGATGAACAGCACGGCCATGCGTTCCTCTATCTCCACGGAGGGTTCTCCCTCTTCCTTGCCATTGAACCATGCCTTTGTCCACCATCTCACGCCAGCCCGGTCGGGATAGACACTCACCATCCTCGGTATGTCGAAGCTCTGGATATCCACGTCCAAGTCGGCAAGAGGATCGATGATGCCGTCATGCGTCAGGGCTTGCTCGTGGAGTTTTTTTTTAATACCTCGTCCATCGTGGAGAGATATACCTGATGTCGCATGGCAAGATAGTTGAGGAAGTCGGCAATCAGCAGGTTCTGCACCTTAGCCGCCAAAGGCATACAGCGGCCAGCGATGCCCAAGGGATTAGCCATGGTCGGCATGGTTTCATAGAAGTAATGCTTGCTCGCACCCAGCGAGAAGATATTTCTCAACGACTGCTCCGTATGCTCGGGCAGAGAGTATGCTCCCTGCTGCAGATCCTCAAAATAGGAGGGGAGGAAGCGAAGCATTAGCATCTCTATCTCCTGACGGTCGGTGTCGTAGGGTGAAGGGATGTTCATGTCCAGTTCATTGATGCCCATTTGGGAATTGTGCTCCAATGCCTTGATATTGCCGTAGAGCATGGTGAGGTACTCCAACGGATTGATTTCCTCTCCGTCAAACCTCACTTCCATGTGCAGCAGGTCGCCACTGATGGCGATGGTCTGACCGGCCTTGACGCTTTGGGGGAAGTTGGCAAAGACATTGGAGAGGTGTCTGTATGTTACTTCATATTTGCCATAACGGATGATCTGGTAGATGCCATGCTCCGCGTCCGACCCAATGGCTGACACGGTTCCTGTGGCCACCGCCGACAGAAGGTAGTGGTTCACCGAGAAGTCTATGCCGTGATGGAAGAATGTTTCTCCCGTCACGGGGGGCTTCTGCTCTCCGTAACCCAAGGACATCTGCACGTCCTGCTTTGTTGGCTCCTCGAACGGCATACAGTAGCCGCTTGATGAGCGTAGTATCATTTCTTCTGTATATCTCATATCGCTGTATATTGGTTATCGTTTCATTCCTCTGTTCTGTGTCTCTGCCTCTTCCATGTTCTGCCCATGCGAAGACGTGCCGCCTCCGTTAGGCAGAGCTTGTGCCACCTTAGAGTTGTTCCCGATAATCATCGCTCCAAGTAGCGCACCTGCAATCTTGCTCATCCAACCAAAGCGTCCGAATACCATAAAGGCGGCAGCCACCAGTCCGACGATGCTCATACCCGACACGTTGCCCTTGCCGATATTGCCAAAGAGATTGCCTATCATGTCGCATCCTCCGCCACCGAACATATTCCTGAAGAAGTCACTGATGCCGCTGAACTGGGTGTCCATCTTTCCGGCTACAGTGTTCACCGCATCTACGGCTTCTCCTGCCTTGCCCGTCAGACGCTGTACGTCGTTGGCGGTTTGTGCCACCGCTTCCGTGGCATTCTCGCCGATGACAGCGTCACCTACTATGCGTGCCACGCTCTTGTCTGTGGTCAGTTTTTCCCATGTCACATAGCCTGCGGCACTACCTACTGCGGCTGTCTGCATAGCCTTGCCGGCTCCCATAAGGGTTCGTTGCGGGTGGAGTGCTGCGCTGCCTAAGGTCTTACCAGTTGCTCCGATGACATGACCGGTACCTCGTGCCGCCTTGCCACCATATTTCAATAATGAACTCCAAAATCCCATATCTGCTTGTTTATTTAATCATGGTTTTACGTTCTTACCCACCTGTTTCCACCGTCTCTTAGCCGCCGCCGCTATCTCGGCTTTGTTCGCCTTGGCGGGTCTTGATCCTTCGTCTATCTCCATCCAAACATCGCCCATTGTGGTGTATTTCACCGCCCTCGTCAGTCGCTTCAACTGCTTGTTCATCTTCTTCAGTTTGGGTCGGATGCCGAAGACTATCTCCACACGCTCCTTCTCGGTCATCTTGTTGCCCGACAGGCACACTGTACGGATGTCATTCACTATCTCGATGCTGTTCATAATCAGCTCTCGGTATATCTTGTTGCGCTTGGCAGACAGGGCTACGGCAAGTCCGTTGGCTGGATGGGCATCTAATTGAGCCACTAATCCTCCCATGTTGTCCACCAACTGACCTATCTCGTGATAGAAACCGTATATCTGTGCGGCATAGCTGACGATGGAACGGAAGGAGTCCAGATAGTTGTTGAACTCCCGCTGCAGGTCGGTAGTGGCTTCCACTTCCTCCTTGGTCCATATATGGCCGGTGGATTGTAGCAGCATCACCTTTTCCTGATTCTTCAGTTCTTTCTCTGCCTTATTGGTGTACATTAGAATCATCCCCGCAAGAGTCGGGTCGTTCTGTGCCCGCACTCCTGCAAAGGATGATAACATTAATATGGAACAAACAACTATAACTCTCATATCTTATTTTCTTTATAATTAGCCACCATTCCCGACAATTCCGTTCTCGGGCAGTCACTCTCCACTCACTCTCGCCGCCCGTCCCCACCGTCCCATAGCCTGAGCCGCAATCTCCCCGTTGCTGCGGTCTATCATCCCTGCCGTCACGCTGTTCCACACATCGGTCAAGGTGTAATAGCGTATAGATAGGTAGAGCCGATGCAGCTTCTTGCTGAAGGCACTCAGTTTGTCGTTCAGTGTCCATAGCGTCTTGCTCCTTTCGGCTCCAGTCAGCATGTTCTCCGTGCCCCCCTTGGCGACGGCATCCTTCAGTAAGGTGAAGACAGACACCAATTCAGTGGCGGTCTCCATATACAGATTGTTCATCGAGAGGGTAGCAACGATGCCTTGCGGATTGTTGCTGATGGCCTTGCGCATCTTGCCCAAGGTGATGAATATCTTCACGCCATCGTCGTACAGATAGGTGCAGGCTTTGAGGGAAGAAGCATAACCGCTGGCGGTCTTCAGATAACTGTTGTACTTCTTCTCCCATTCGTGTATCTTGGTGAACTCTGCGGCGATGGTGTTCTGCAACAGGGCGGTCTTTGTTTGACCCTTGATTTCCTTCTCTATCTCACCGTTGATGCCTTCGTTGCCCTCTGCCAATGCCATCCATTCCAACGGGTTGGCTGTCACAATCTGTGCATGGGCTGACGGCACGCTCAGTACCAATGCCACGACAACAATCCAAATCTTATCTATTCGTAATCTCATATACACCCTTTCTTCGTTTGTTCGTCTCTACTCTTGTTCGTATCACACTCACCACATCATAGCTTTTGCTGATGCCTGTCATATCCAGTTTCGGTGTCGTCCTGTCCATCGACAACACGGTCACGCTTTTCAGTCCGCACAACTGCTGCATCAAGGTCTGATGCTCGGCAAAGTCCACCACTCGGTAAAGCTCCATGTAGTTCACGCTCCGCTGAAACACACCGTGCTCACAGATGAGTTGCTCGCTCCCGATATGGTAACGGATGCTCCTCAGATAGATGAATCGGTAGAGCAAACAGAGGGAGAACAAAAGGCTGAGTACCAGCAACAGGGTGCTATATGCACAATCAGGCAACCCTCCAATTAGGAGCATTGCCTCGCACAACAGCAGCATGGGCAGCTCGTTGATGAAATACTGCCCGATGCTGGGTCGCAAGGTGATGATGCTATTATCTTCTTGTCTCATACGCTTCTATGATATGTGTTCTTTTCTTCTTTTTCCCTTTGTTTTTCTGCCTTGCCGGCTGCGATGAACTCGGCATAGTCGAAGGTGTCTGGCTCGCCCTTGGCAATCAGTTCAGCTGACTTCTTGTTGAGTAGTGCATCGTTCCAGTCTTTGTAGCAACCCAACGGATGGTAGGCTTGCACATGCTCGTGTCAGAACCCCATCTCTTCTGCCACCTTCCTGAAGTTTGCCACAAACTGCCGCCCTGCATCGTCCTTGTCAAAGCCCAAATAGTGCCATGCATTAGGCGTAATAGACAATAGTCCTCGCATCTGCCCCTCAGTAGGAGTACCACCTGTCGATACATACACCATCTTCACGGGATTTATCTGATACTCTGCCATGGCATCGTAGGCACTCTCAAACCAGACTATCTCGCTTGCTTTCTCCAACGGTTTGCCCGTCAGGTTGGCAATCCACAGCCCTTCACTGCTGTTGCTTCCTTCTGCCTTGCCTTTATAACCGCCACTGCCATCTATCTTTGGGCGCCCTCGTTCCTCAAAGCCCACGGTCTTGTCGGGCTCTTGGGGCAGGACAAGCGGAAAAGCAAGATTGGCAAAGGTGAGCCCATCCGTACGATGCTTGGTTGCCAAACAGAAATGCCGATGGAAGACGTACTGCGTATAAAGGTCGATGCCACGATACTTGAAATAGGGATAATACTTCTTCTGCGTCTCCCTGTCTTGTGGATTGAACTTATGGATGTCGTAATCATTCAGGTTGAATGGTTTGATGTTCTTCTTGGGCTCAGCAATCTTTGATGGTCTTTCCTCAATGGGTTGGTTGAGCAGTCGGTTACAGACGAGGTTGACAAGTCGGTCTGGTGCCATACCTGCCTTGTTCTCAGAAAACATTTGCGGCGGTTGGAAGCAGCACTTTCCGTTCTGCGTGACAATGAACTTATCACCACGCACCCGTCTGCCTTCACTGTCAGTACGCACATACGAAGGATAACGCAAGCCATCCCTCTTATTCAGATGATACCCTGCGTCCACCAGCACTTCCTGTATGCTCAACCTGTCCAGGAAGTCATCGTATGTCAGCTCGTTGCTCATTATAAATTGTAAATTATAAATTCTAAATTGTTAATATCCTCTCCTCATCTCCGTGGCAACATGATTGGCTTCTGCCTCAAAGTATCTTGCAGCAATCTCCTTTGGAGAATCCACTCCAGGCTTGAAGTACGGACGTGGACCGCCATGCACCTCACCATAAAACTCAGGTGCCGGACGATGATGATGATGGTTCACATCATGCGCCACCTCAGCTGTAACGACTGCTCCTGCCGTCAATGCCGCCAGTATCTTCGTACCCAATCCGGTATTGGCTTCGGGACGTGTCTTCATATCCACCTCATTGAACACCTTCGAGAATAGTTTCATGCGATGGTAGTCATCCACCGCCAAGAACTTGTCATAGTCCTTCTGCTTGATTTCATGCGTGATGGCTTCACCGTTGATGATGGCGGTCATGCGATACTTGTCTTCGCCTTTCTTTTCTCCCTCTGTTTGTGGAACTTTCTCCACCACAATATCACCGACTTCCACCTCACGCCCATGCGCTCCCTCACGATACCAACCCTTGTTCTCATTAAGCAAGGCAAGGTCTTCACCTCTCACCATGGCATCTCCTTGCAACACGTTCTGTCTGACAGTCTCTTCCTCTTCCAATGGAAGCAGCCGTTCCTCGTCTTGTTGTTGTCGCTGCAGTAAGTCTTGCTCCACTTCAGGATGCAGATGCAGGTCGATGCGCTCCTTACTATTGAGTGTGTCCATCAGGATTCTGTCGGCAAAGTCGTCCTTGATGATGCCATTCAGCATCTCCAAACGTTGAACAACAGGCACTTCCTTGATGGAGTTGGAGGTAAGTTTCTTCAGTTCCTCGTCCGTCAGGTCATACACCATATTGGCATTGACGCTATTCGACTGGATGGTCAGCGTCTTCGCACTCTCATCAATGATGATGCCATGCGAAGCTAAGCACTCCTGCCACTTCTCATTGGTGAAATAAACGGGTGAGGTAATCAGTTCATTGTAGGGCTTGGCTGGTTCCGTGCTTCTCGGTCTGTTGACGGAAGGTGTGATGATTCCCTCCAAATCCTTCAGCACATCCTGTTGCTGTGGGCTATAACTCTGTTGCTGCCCCTTATAGTAGAACCCGTAACCGCCGCTCTGTAACTCGCCCGGCTTCATCCTGCCGTCCCAACGTTCAGGAACAATCGGTGCTTCAGGAAAGAAAAGTCGTCCTCCAACTCTGCGAAGATGAAATCCTTCCTGACTGCGTGGTGTCCAACCTAAGAAGGGTGGTGGCATTCCGATGCGCCCCATCCGTCCATACTCGCCGATACCAACACGATAGCCGTGCAGCCCCATAGCCACACGTCCGTTGGCATTGCGTGCATGGACGAAGTTCTTGGGCATATAGAAGTCGTTGCCCACAATACTCGTGAAGGTATTGTAGGCTAACTTGTTGGCATGATTAGTTCCCCAGTCGGTCAGTGCCAGCATCTGCTTCTCGGTGATGTTATAGGTGAGCAGCGGACTGTCGTGACCTTGCACCACAAGCTGATAGCCGCTGCCATTGCTCACCACATGTGCCTGCATACCATTGCGCATGAGCAGGTCACGCATCTCTGGTTGCAGGTCCATCTGTTGGGGATTCGTATTCTTTCTTATCGCCATACTTATTCTTCACTCTTCATTTATCAAGCTTCTCCGTTCTCTATCGCCTTTTCCAGTTCCTCATCCTTGTGATTTACAAACTGCTCCGCACTCTCTTCACAAATGCAGAGTCCGTTCTTCAGACAATAGCTTTCGTATTCTTCCTGCCATTCAGCAGAATGATGGTTGACATACTCCAACCAATCGTACTCGCCGCTTTGCATCTTCTCTACGAGCACATCCTCTGGATAATATTTGTTTGCTGCCATATACTTATTATATTATGTGTAGATTATTTGTGCATGGAAAAAGAGGCGCGGTTGCGTTCTCCATTCTTCTTCTGTTCATTCCATAATTCTTCTGTATATTCCTCTTCTGGCACATAGTCAAGATTTCCGTCATTGTCCATGACCCAACAGCCGTAACACCCAAAGGTGTACTTGTCCCACTCTCGCTTGGTGTTCTCCTTCCACTTCTGACTGTCTCCTTGATTAATCCTGATGCCCGTCTTGTCATTCAGGTCGATGCCAACCGTCACCTGCTCATCCTCCATGATGAGCGTGAGCGGTTCACCCTTTTGCATCACGGTCAACTCTGCCGAACTCAGTTTCAGCTCATCCTTCAGTACCTCTAAGTTGCGCCCGATGACAGGCGTAGGCACCGACATCACCTGGTTGGTCTCCGTGTCAATCTGCACGAAAGCCTTGCTGTTCCTCCCTTCCGCATCCTTCACATCGGCAAGGATAGCCTTTCCAGCCAGCAAGTCCTCCTGCTGTTCCTGGGTGAATGCCTCCAACGGCGACTGCTCCAACTGCGGATAGAACACCACATCCACCTTGCCATCTTCCATACGGACTAACGCAAAGCGTGTGCGGCTCTTCAGCGTCTCGCCCTCATCGTTAGTCACCTGAATAGGCAGCAGCGGCGAACGTCGTCCCTGACCAATATCTTCCAACGCCCACAAGGGCAGGTCTTCAATCTTCTCCTGTGTGAGACCAAAACGAGCCAGTGTCTGATAAGGCACCTCGCTCTCTTCAAATCGTACTTGCTTCATACTTTATCTTTGAATTTGAAATTAAACTCATGCAAAGGTTGTGCAAATCGAACGCAGAACTAAGCTCGCTTATGTTATGCTGAGATGCAGCCAACCTTATGCAAAGTTACTCCTACTATTACATATAATCATACTATGGCTTCTCACATCTTCAATCTTTTGACGATTATTATTATTTGAGTTTGATTTCTACTCAAAAATCAAACTCGATTGCTATATTATGTTACAATCTTCGTTTCATCCCATTGTTCTTTATGCCAGTGCGAAAATTGCTTGTTAACTTTGCACCATGAAACGATTTCTACTTATCATTACAGCGGCATTATTCTGCTCATCTGCAACAGTATTCGCCCAGTTCAACACCGTCACGCAGACCAAGGCACACCGCAAGGCTGTGCCAAAAACGACGCAGTCCACAACACCCGAGCAACAGCCCCCGTGCTCGACGCATCAGCGGCGAGACTCTCTTGCCTTTACCCAAATACAAAACCAAACGGAGCAGGCCGACCGCCTCCTGGCGCTTGTCAGTCCACTCCGTCACATCTCTGTTACCAGCCCTTTCGGCTATCGCAGAGACCCAATCACAAAAAGAAAAGCCCTACACAACGGGCTTGATTTGAAGGCAAATTACGAACCAGCATACGCCATGATGCACGGCGAGGTCATCCATGTCGGTTACGACAAACGTTCAGGCCTATATGTGACCCTCCGTCACGGCGACTTCACCGTCAGCTATTGCCACCTCTCCCAAGTATTCGTCACCAAAGGCACCCATGTCCGTCCAGGCACCATCATCGCCCTGACAGGTAACAGCGGTCGCAGTACTGGCCCACATCTACACCTGACTGTCCGGCTGGTGAGGAGGCACATCAATCCGGTAGTATTGCTTCAGTTTATCGACGAGACACGGCGGCAGGCGTTGGAAAAACTCTCCAATTACGGCCTTTGACACGCTGCTTTTAGTTTCAAAACGCTTTTTTTCGCCGATTTTCGGCTGTTTTTCTTTGAAAAGTTTGCAGGATTGGAATAAAAGCAGTACCTTTGCAGCAACAAATCCCGCCCGCTTCCCGTAAGATTAGCGTACCCAGCGGGACATTTTTATTTTATGGGAGTAAGATATACACATCAAGCCATAGCAACAGAGGAACAAATAGACACTCTAAAACGAAGAGGTTTACTTATAGATGATGTCAGTCATGCACAAAAGACTTTGGACACCATCAGCTATTTTCGTCTTGCTGGATATTGGAGACATCTGGAGACAGACCGCTCCACACATCAGTTCAAGAAAGGAAGTAAATTTATCGACATTACCGATGCGTATTATTTCGATAAACAGTTAAGGGCATTATTGTTCTCCGCTATACAGACTATAGAAGTTGTTGTACGCACAAAGATAATCAAGCATTTTGCACACACCTATGGCGCATTTTGGTTCATGAATGAAGAATGTGCAACCAACAGTTCCCGCTTCGCTGCAAACTTAGCCATAGTGGAAAAAGAGGTGGCTCGTTCTCATGACGATTTTATCAAAGAGCATTTCCGAAAGTATAGCGAGCCGGAACTGCCTCCTGTATGGAAAACCTTGGAGGTCGTGTCAATGGGTACGTTGTCAAAGCTCTATTCCAATTTTTCTGATGCCACAGCCAAACATGGTGTAGCACGAGAATTTGGGTTGAACCATCACAAGTTCCTCAGAAGCTGGTTGGAGTGCCTTGCCGTTATCCGTAATTGCTGTGCGCACCACTCAAGATTGTTCAACAGGGTCTTCCCGATTAAGCCGCAAATGCCGGTACGGTTGTCAGGCGTTTGGATAACTGACTTCTCTTTTAGAGAACAGACCCTTTATCCCCAGCTATGTTATCTTGTTTACTGGCTTAACTCCATCTCGGACGATAATACTTTTGTCGAAGATTTCAAGCATCTGTTGAACGAACATCCGACTGTTAACACAAGGTTAATGGGCTTCCCTGCCGGTTGGGAAAACGAGCCGCTTTGGAAGTAAGACAATATCCCCAATTAGTTTTATCGCTGATTCCAAGCCAATTCTCTTGAATAAAGTTGCCTGATTAAAATAAAAGCAGAACCTTTACATTGACAATTTCCGCCACGCCTCTTTTTAATGCGTACCAAGGCGGAACTTTTGCTTTTATGTATCCATGTCCATTCAATCTCTACAAGCATTTTTAATTACGAGTCGTTAAACTATAGTTTGTGGAGTCGTTTGAGTTTTTTAGAAGGATGTCAGATACAAAAATCCTTATAATCGGAAAAATTCGTAAGCATTAACTGAACTATAATGCGTACTTCAGTTAATGCTTACCGTATAGCCGGATGTTGAGTAACTCATTCAAATCAAAGATGATACATTATTTTTGTAATATAGCAACTGACAACATGACTATTGATTTATATCTCAAAAGAAGTTTATGTTATTGAGCAATCCTTCTCACAATATCCCAGTATTCTCCAGTCTCCTTAATCTGATGTCCATAATATAAATCATCTATCAGATTTCTAACCACAAAAAATATTGGAGTTAATTTCTTTTCCACATCAACAGCATTTGGATGTTGTTGTATTATGTTGCATAATTTTATGATGTCATCTCGCTGAGTGATTAGCTTATTTCGCTCTCCATTATCAATGCTACTGATATATTTGTCTTTATTATATCTAAGTATGTCATTTGCTATAAACCAATACTTAGCTGCGACTATTTCGTTGAATTTGTCTATAGTAAAGCATTCTTTGTGGCATATTACATGATAAATATTTTTGAGCTCTTCAATAATCGTCTCAAAAATACAGTTATCATTGTATTTGAATTTTGCATTAGCATTATTTACTTCATACATCAGTTGTGCATAAACTTTGTTCATTTCATTGAACTTGTCTATCTCCGTTTGGATTGAAAATATTTTTGACTGCAAACTTTGATGTAATTCGGAATGTTTGTTCTCAAAATCCTTGCGTATCTGATTAAACTGTTCAGACGATTTACTTTCATGTGATTCAATTTTCTTTCTTAGGTCGCCTATTGAAATAAAGTTGTATGCGACACTTAATGCGACAATAATTGCAATCAAAGTAGCAATTATTGATATAACTGTAAGAGATAAATTCATATCCATATTGTTTGATATATTATATTTAGTTCGTAATTATATAATTTAGTTGCTTGCGTAGATTTGCTTGGTATAACGACCAACTTGGTTAGCTACGAGATACCGGCTGGCGGAAATCCCATGTGCTGTTGCGTGCAACTGATGTCACCCTGTTGTGGTAGGCACCGGCTTCGTCCCTGTCCCAGGCGAGGTTCCCGTCTCCGTCGAGATAGGAATCGTTGAGCGTGACGCCGTACTTCATAGCGAGATAGCTTTCAGCCCGGCGCCGCTCACCGGGAGTGAGCAGACGGTTGTAGATGAGCAGTTCCGGCATATAGCCCTCGAAAGCGTTGTTGCCGAAGGCGGATGTGTCGAACGGGCCGTTGAAATGCTCGTTGGAGGCACTGTATGTCCCGCCGATGGTCAGCGTTCCGTTCGGGCCGCCCCATACCGAGGTGTTGGGTGCCGCCGCACGGTAATAGGTCAGTACCTTGGTGGCATGCTCCTTGAAGATGTCCAGCGTCACGGAATCCTTGCCCGTATGCCGCAGATCCTCGCCGTAGGTATCTCCATAGTCAAGCGGCACAACCGAGCCGGGGCGCACTATCTTGTCGCTGGTGACAAGGCTGCCGCCGCCGTCGCCGCTTGCGACACCGTAAATGACAGATTCGTTTGTAAAGGAATAAGGCGCAAACACCCCGATGATGGTTGCTTGCGTGAGGTTTGAGCGGATAAGGTCGCCCCATTTCGGGGAATCGCCCTTGGAGAAATCAATCGCAGGATTGAAGTTGAGGAACTTGAGCAGGCTCCTGTCCTGCGTGAAAGCGTAGTTTCCGGCAGTGCGGTTGTACGCATACAGTGACAGTGAATCACCCGCAAAGTCGAACCAGTGGTATCGGCCTTGCAAATTGCTGCTGACCGGCGCTGTCCTGAACCAGACATCCACGCCATCGTCGAATCCGCCTGGAGACCGTGCTGGCAGCATGAGCGCCGACAGGCCAAGCAGGCCGGGAATGAGCAGGTACTTTTTCATAAGCACAATGTATTAAATAGTTGGACATGTGATATTTCATATTATCGTACGGTTGTCGGTCAAAATCCCGTCTTCGGACTGCGGCATTGAGGCAGCTGTCTTGCAGGTCTCTGCCGCCTGTTGGTCCGCTCTCCGTCGGGAAACGATGGTAAATATACAAAAATTTACATAACGACCGTTATCTAAATTAAAATAATCGCTAAAATTTAACGTGCGTTAACGCGGCGAACGGCAAAAACGGGGTTACGGAGACACCGAAACCAGCATTTCCGGTATGTGTGTGACTCAGTCCGCCGTAACCGGCGGTTTCCTGCATCCATGCGGTTTTATGGGAGTATCGGGAAGGTGGCAGCGCCACGGGCGCCGGAATACGGAGGCGGAAAACGGACGTGGAAGCACCCGAAAGAAAATTTAATTAAAAAACAGATTACGGACGTATTCCTATTTCTCGCTGATGCGTATCAGATTTCAGGGCAGAAGTCATGGGCATGCCTTTTTCTCACTGACATGGGGCTATATCATACGGTATAGGGAAATCCAAATACTTCTATAATCGGTAGGATGAAACAGAGTCTGGGCGGATTAATCTTATTCTATAGGCCCAATTATGACCTGGCTAAGAAAAAATATATTGTGCACTCATGTACAAACCAACATATTATTATATAAATACAATACGGAGAACCAATTAAGATTGGTTCTCCGTATTGTTTCATTTTCTAAAATTTACGTTTGCAAATACCCTTATCAGACAGAGAAAGATTCGCTGACTATGCCTATAACGTCAGAGGCGGGGTGAATGGAGAAACGAATTTTATTTATATCTGTATGAAAAGTCGTAGATATTATAACCTGTTTATAACGCTCGGATGACTTTTCTTCATTTAAGTATTGACCACGATACTTGGTAAGCCTCTCACGTCGAAAATCATCCAACAAAGCCTCTTCACCATCAAAGAATCTTATAGCTGCTATTCTGTCGCGAAAAACTTCTGAAGATACAATTTGGGCAACAAACTCTTCACTGGTATCAATCGTGCAGATCCCCCATGCTCTCCTAAGTTTGTATTGAGTTTCATTTGATGGAGCATTATCTCGCCGAATAACAACTGGTGTAGGAAATGATTTCAGGTGATCTAATTCAAAACCTTTTTTTACAAAGACGATGTCGTTATTGCGAATACCGCAAAACTGCATAGAGTCTCCCTTAATCACAAACTGTAAGTAGTCATCAGCATTTATAATTTGCCCACATGAATCCTTGAACTGAGTATGTTTTGTCGGAATGGATTTTTGCTCCATTGGAATTGCTTTACTTGGAGTTCCTGCAGAAGCCGTAGGATAGGCCATAAGCTTTCCCTCAAGTTCTTCTCGAGCTTTACTCCGCACCAAAGAGTTCCTGTTTATAGCACAGGCCGCGGTGACGATAACACCACAGGCGGAAATTATGGTCGGTAGAATAAAGTTGGATTCTATCATTTTATTTGATTAGATGTTACTGTTCGAATTTTTATATCATCCAGCCAAATTTTCATGTTAGCTGGCACTAAGGAAATACCAAATTTAAATACCACAACCCAAAATGTCAAGGCATAAACTAATGCACCATTCATATCATCCATCGTGCTTATTAGCATACCCATCAGCCACATTGTTGTGAAGAAGTGAAAAATAATCCCAGCAAGCAGGTTGAAAATCTTGCCACTAAATCTTTCCTCTTTATATATGGCGCCACAATCAATGAATACAAATACGCATTCTAACAAAAATGCGAAATAAACAGAGATGGCACTATAAAATAACAACATGTTAGGGTTATTCGCCAAAGAGATGTTCTTATGTCCAAAGAAATCAAAGAAATCACCTCCAAGACAAATACCCAATACCCATGAGAATGTATATCCCAAAGGCACATAGAAACGATGTGCGATATTATTATCTTGCATAAGAGAATTTTATGGTGCAAAAGTACAAAAATATTTTTTATTCTCCAAATATTTAATCATTTAACCTTCGTTTTAATGTGCAAATTAATACATTTTACACATTTATATATACATTTTGTGCAGAAAAACACATATTTCAACATAATGGTATCATGCCAGTAGCTTGGTACGAAACCGTTGTCGTCTACTTACCAGCGTGCAGTTATCCTCGTCACCTCGCCCATCTTGCCGTAGAAGTATTCGATGGCACCCGTTCCGTTTTCACGCATCATCAGGCGTCCGATGCGTTTGTGGAAGGCGTTGCGTCCGCCGTAGTAGTACTTCACGTTGTTTTCCGGATGGTCAGGATAGTGGGTACCCGTCAGACGGTGGTAGTAGGTATAGGCAATCATCTTGCCTTCCTTCGCCATGTTCACTGTCTGGCTTGGTCAGCACGTTGCCGAGCGGGTCGTTTTTCATGCGGAACGGCTTTATTAAGGTGTATTTAGTTGCTTATTTGGAAAATATGCTGTAACTTTGCAGTGAAAATAAAAAACTTAGAACGAGTTTCGTATTTGTCTTTCGCCGTGAGAATGTGGAAGTTTTTAGGCTGGGAACAGACGGATATGATTCAATCTCCGTATATCGGTACGGGGTTGTCATGTCTTTCCAGCGGGTATTCCACAACCTTCACAGCGAGACATGCGACCTCGTACCTTTTATATGAACAAGTCACGACCGCAGACCCGGCAGAATAGGATAGACATTCTGAAGCAATGCTATCGCCTTATGGCTCAGGGCACATGGGATGCCATATCAGTCGCTGAGCTGGAGAAGAACATCTCTCAGACGAGAGGTGCGATATTCTATTTCAACAAGAACAAGAGTGACCTGTTCGTAAATATGATAGATGAATTGTTTTTCCCCGTATTTGGCTTGTCGGACGATGAGAAAGCACGGTTGGCAGCGTGTTCCGTGTCCCAGTTCTATGCGACCTATAAAACACCGTTTGACAGAGTCAAAGAGGACTTGGAAACCAACTATAACCTGCCTAATGCAGCCCAGGCGGTATTCAATGTAATCATTCAGGCACAGAAACATTATATAGGTTTTGGCACTATCTTAAAGGCTGCTGTGGATAATGAATTATCTTTCATCGCGGAACATACGGGACACAATGAACATGTGTTGTTGAGTTACAACAGCTTTCTGGCTCAAAACATCGGAGGCTTGTTCGTGAAATCCTTAGAGGTCTTTCAGAATGACAGGGTTCTTCAATTATGAAGTATCTTTTAATAGAAAAAATAGCAATAATTCCGACCTAATTTTTAATCATTATTGCAGGTTCATCCTTATGTCGATGTTGCGGTGATGGAGTTTCCAACAGAATAGGAAAACGAGCCACTTTGGAAGTAAGGCAATGGCTCAAACAAGGTTTTTTGTTGATGTTGCGGCTATGAGCGTCTCTCAAATAAACTCTTACTGCTCTCCCAATTTCAATGGTTAATCCGTATATTAAAAAGTAATAATATGACTTTTGTCCTGAATTGGCATTATTAATCAAGTCTTCCGCATAGAATATAGAAATGGTATATCTTCTAACTATAAACAGAGGCTGTCAGTCAAGACAGCCTCTGTTTTGTAACATCTTATATATGGAGAATAGCATTACTCTTCTTCATAAAAAGATACAGGTCTATTGAACGATGGCATAAATTCAAAATATAATACTTCGATAGAACCCCCAATTTTTTCTATATTTCCTACTTTTATTAACGAATTACCTGTATAAGTTTTTTCTCCTACGTTAAATTCATACAGATAATTATTAGAAGTCCATCTGTGAACCCATGATGACTCGTTAGCTGTTATCGTAGCCTTACATCTGGTCCCTTGATGTTTCAGTATAGAAGTTAAAATTGGTGTTAATAAAGCATATATTATGATGCACAGACAAAAGTAAAAATAGACTTTACCTATTGTTATTTTTATAGGGAAAGTCTTTGAATGTGCGTCTTTTTTACCGCCTCTTTTTCCCATTATTATTAGTTTTAGCATCAATAACTCCCGCTGTACCAATTTCAGTTATTGTACCTGGGGTATTTCTAACTGCTTTAGCTGCACTTTTTTGCGCAGATTGAATTTTTGCAGCTGCATTTCTTGCAGTCTTTGTACTTACAGGTAATTTCTTAACCGATTTTGTTATTGCATTTTTACTTTGCACCATTTTGTTAGACATTCTGTTAAGGGGCTTATTCCAATTTTATTAGTTAACTTAGCTCCACCTTTAGCTATTGATCCTGCCGCAAGGTTTACAGCAGTCCCTTTACCAACCTCTACACCTCCAGACACGATTGCCCCTATCACATTATCGACTCCAAATATTTCCCCATCTGGATCTTTAAATCGAATAGGATTATCACCACAATATGCGTATGTAGAAATATTAACATCATCTTCTTCTCTGGGATCCGTGCTCATCCACAAACTCAACCTCGGCTCATAGTACCTTGCCCCATAGTAGTACATACCCGTCTCCTCGTCAAATTCCTTTGCATTGAAGAGATAAGGCGTGTTCCACACGCTGTTGCGCTCCTCTATGAACACCTCTCCAAACGGCACATACTCGATGTGCTGCACGACTTCGCCTTCAAGGTTGGTGATGAAGCTGGAGCTTCCGAGATGGTCAGGATGGTAGAAGAACTGCAGGTTCTCGTAGTTGTCCGGGTCCTTGAACGACCTTACGACAGCACGTGCCTGTGCCTGTGCCTTCCGGGCCTGTGCCACCGCTACCTCCATGGAGCCGTCGTTGCAGCAGAATCCCTCGCCGTCAGCGTAGTTGTCGTTATCAGTGCCGTTGTAGGGTACATCGAAGAACTTGTAGTTGTCCTTGATGACCTGCTGCTGAGCTGCATACTTCGACTTGTAATCAACCGAAAGTCCGTCGGTATTTGCACCTGCATACTCTATGCGGCGCGGGTCTGAGCCGTAAGAGGCGAAATCGCCGACCTTCGACACGATTCTCTGTGAGCCTGCGTAGATATGCTTGGTGTAGCGGCCGCCCTGGTTGGCTACGAGGTACGGGCTGACATAGAGTGAGAACTTCGCCGTGTTGGTGGAGCCGCCGGAGAACACTCCGTTGACATACACCTGGTCGCTCTCGCCGGAAGTCTTGACCGTGCGCTCGCCGTCGGCATCATACCAGTAGTTGGACACGAAGCCGTTGTCGTCCACTGCAAGCAGACGGTTCTCCTCGTCCCAGATGAGCTTGCGCTCGACCGTGCCGGTCTCGTTATGTCCATCGTTCATCAGACGTCCGGTATTCACATATACAAGATTTCCGTTCTTGTCGTATGTGTAAACGTGGTTGTTCTCCACATTGCTCTCTCCCGGAGTCTCCTCGGTCCGGTAATTCACATCCTTGACACTTGCGAGCTGGAACTTCTTTCCGGCTTCAGTACCATATGTGTATGACAGGTCATATCCAACATTGAGCGTGCCGTTGAACTGCACGTTGTCCTGGGTCAGATGCTGGCTCTTGGAAGTGATGCGGTGCATGTTGTTGTAGCCCATGGCGAGTGTGTAGGACGCGGACTTGCTGTCTGCTCCTGTGTATGTACCCGTAGCGGAAGCGAGGCGGTACAGACCGTCGTATGTATAGGCGTGCGACATCTTGCCGCCGGCATTGCCGCTGGCAGGAAGCGAGGCATTGTTCACCACCGAGAGGACATTGCTTACAGCGTCGAAGGTGTAGTCGTTGTCCATGATGGCCGTGTTGCCGCTGTTCACCGCGAGGTTGCTCAGGCGACGGCGGTTGTCGTAGGTGTAGAACGTCTCAGCGCCGTTGCAGTACTTCAGGTAGCTGCGCTGCTCGAACTTGTCGTAGCCCAGCTTGGTGATGTAGTCGTATCCGTATGACTTCTCGCCGCGGACGCGGACTTTCTCAATATAACCAACTGTTATATAAACCATACCCATTTCCTTATTAGCAATGTCTATCGAAAGAATTATTCCTGTTTTTTCAACAGCCTATTCCCAACAATAGTTGTGATACACCACTTGACTGATTTTATTATTGCAAAACAGAATATTGATTGTAATATTATATTTGCGGGTAAAGAGATGAATATGAAGTTGTGAAACGGAATTTCCCGACTGCTTGTCCAGCAATATATGGTATGCTCTACTGGGTGTGTTGGGAGATAAGCACATAATTCAGCAACTGTAAACCATGTTTCTTCTTTCTCTGATTGAACAAGTTCATATATACCATCAATCTTGTCTTCTAATGATGACAGCTTTTTCAGTACCCCCGTTATAGCATTGGGAATATCCTCAAATCTTATACTTTTTTCTTCCATGCTGTTTGTTTTTTATGATTTTTTGATGCAAAGTTATGGGGAGACTGTCACTAAATAGAAAAAGTAACGTGATAGTAAGGCAGTATTAACCAAACTATTACGTTTTTACTTTCATTTAGCCGGATGATGACGGTTTATTCCGTTCTCAACATCTGTTCTACTGATTTGCAGATGGCATATTGACTTGCTGTCATAGTGCTGTTCCTTCTTACCCTTGAAAGAGAAGAGGAAAGACAGCTTGATGTAATGTACTTCTCTGTTCCATCCTTTTGAATCCTGTTCAAGAAGCGACCTCCTCCCATGACATATTGCCAATTATTGTTTATCATGTGATATTGAGCCATGGCATCAAACAGTATGGCGACATTGCGTACGTTTTTGACGCGGACAGATACACCTACGTTGCATTTAAGGAGACTACATAACACGCTACGCACGTCACTCTCGTCTGCAAGATCGAAGATATCGTGACTCTGCACAAGCTCTACCAGCAAATCCATCTGACTGTCTGACAATTGGCATCCTAATGTGAGGGTGGAAGACTTCTTGTCTGGAACAACCCACATACCAGCACCCGCATGGCGCAGATATAGTTCGATGATTTCTTGCTGGGTGAAATCATCCTTTTCCTTGATTATCGCCACACATTTCTTGTCCCTAAATAATGTGCCAATAATGCCAAGCACCATCTGTCGCGAGTTCTTACAACGAGCAAAATCACAGTCTACATAATTGTGACCACGCTCAAATAGTTCCATGAAGCACTCTGTCTTCAAATGATTCTTTTCGGCTTGAAGATACCAGCTTCTTGCGATTACAAACAACTCATACAGTTCCCTGTAGAAGTCATCAACACACTCCACATGTCTGTGGACACGCTTGCTCTCTTCAAAAAGAGAGAAGCCAATAAAGGCTGTCCTTTTTCATTTTTACTACTTGTTTATTGTTATAAATGTTTGGTTTCCACGAAAGGTTAAAGTGCCAAAACAATAGCGTCATTGTATCGAATGACGAAAATGAAAGGCACTAAAAACCACCTGTACAATAAAGAACTTATTGATACAAGTGGTCTTCTATACTAAGTGTTTACAAATGATAATCACTATTCATCTATGTCCAACTTAAATGCTTCAGTAGCTTCGTCTTTCTTCTTATCTATTACTTTTGCGTAGATTTGCGTAGTCTTTACATTGGTATGTCCCAACATTTTGCTTACGGTATATATGTCCGTGCCATTAGCCAGTTGTAACGTTGCATAGGTGTGGCGGAAGCAATGAAAGGTGATGTGCTTGGTAATCCCTGATGCTTTTACCCATCGCTCCAAAGGCTTCGAAATCCATGAGGGATCTGGAAGCCCAGCAAACACCAACAGTTCTCCGTCTTTCTTGCGCTCTCCGCAAAGCTTGTATGCCTGTGCCGATATAGGCATGTACTCAACGCCCTTGGTCTTCTGCTGAGTGAAATTAAGACGGTACCCACCATTGTATTCTTCCACCTCAGACCATTTAAGCTTTTGTATATCGCTATGTCGCATTCCCGTCAGTGCAGAGAACAAGGCTGCCCGTTTTAGTATATCATCACACGGAGTCTTTGCCAAAATATTAAGTTCTTCCAGTGACAGATACTCTCTCCGAGCACTCTGAAACATGATATTCTGACCTATAGCTCATTTTGCAGGATGGAACAGCCCTCAAAGGTCGATTCCTACAGGTGTTCTGAGAGTTTCAAACGTTTCAGGACACATTTCGACGTATGAAAATGCTCAATAGCTCATTTTGCAGGATACGAGTGTTCTG
>JAZUMR010000017.1:0-3244 GCA_045603685.1 Prevotella sp. | reverse complement strand
TTGAGGCTGCTGATGTCGCCATCGTAGTCCTTACAAGAAGTGATTGTGCTTGTGGCTGCCAGTGCAAGGGCACCCACCATAAATGCACTTAAAAACTTTTTTCTCATAATGATAAAAACTTTAATTTATAAATTAAAAAAATGATTAATTTCTTAATTCTCTGTCTTGCCGTCCACAGCGTCCTGCTGCATGGATGGCGTGGTGAAGTAATTGATGGTTTTCCTTTGGCGGTTCTTCAATTTTAATGGTTAGACTTCGTATTTCTTTTGATTCATCCTTCTTTTTCTTATCTTTGCACTGCGATAACCTTGCTGCCTGCCGCTGCGGCATGAGCCTGGCTCTTCGTCTTGCTTCTGTTTGCCTCCATGTAGCGGTGCGGTGTCATTCCTGTATGATTACGGAAGACATCGAAGAATGTGCTTCTTGACCAGAACTGGCAGCGTGTCGCTATCGCTGCAATATTCTCTCCTGTCCGCTGCGCCTCTTTTATAAGGTATTCTATACGGTATCGGTTAATCAGCTGGCTGTAGCTGCATCCGAATCCGTTATTTATCGCCTTTGACAGATACACCGTATTCGTCCCGACTACTTAATGCTCTCTGCCAGAAGCATAGGTCGCTCGCACCTGTGCCAGCCGGCATCATCCTGCTGTATCCCCGTTCTCCAGTCTCCTGATACATTCTCTCAGATGCTTCTCCTCGCTGTGCACATAGCGTTCCGTGTGGCGTGTCGACGAGTGTCCCGCCAGGTCAGCTACGGTCTTTATGTCCACTCCGCATGATATGAGCATGCTTATGAAGGTGTGCCGGGCGCAGTGGAATGTTATGTGTTTCTTTATTCCCGACGATTTCATCCATTCCTTCAGAGTCTTGTACATGACAGCATAGGATGGCAGCGAGAATACGTGCTCCTCGCCTTTTTTATCAGCGCATGCATGCCTTACTATATCGTATGCTTTGGAGTTGAGATAAGTTTTCAGGCGTGCTTTGGAAGAATGGCTCGCCACTTTCTGCTGCATAATGCACAGCGTGGCTTCATCCATGTCAATGTCCATCACTCGCAGGCTTACTATGTCGCACCACCGCAGCCCGCAATAGCATGACAGCAGAAAGGCTTGCTTCACTACTATGTTCTTGCAGGGCGACAGGTGCAGCTGTGCGATGTCTTCTCTTGTCAGAACTGCCTTGTCACGATAGTCCGTGTAGCTAAGCCGTATGCCGCGTGCGGGATTGCTGGCGAGATGCTGCATCCTTACCTCTTCTTCAAGAAATTCGCGAAACTTCTTGAAATAATTGCCAGGCGTATTGCCATTCAGATTGTCATACAGATAGTCTCTGAACTCGCTGCAGGTGATGGCGGTAAGCGTCTCTGTGCCGCTGTAGCATTCTGCGCAGAATCTTGAGAACCATACGGAGCAGGCACGTGCCATGCGTCTGTCCTTCTTCTTGTATGTGTCCGCATAACGTGTAAAATGCTCTGCCACAGCACGAATACTAAAAGAAGAGCATAGTCCTTTCGTTGCTGACAGGTCTATCTCAATACGTATCCTGTCGTTGTTGCGTATCTGCTCTGAAGACAACAGCACATACACATTTAGTTCGACTAAGTTTTTGCGTCCTGCATCAGGTTTCTCGTACCATGCGGAAGTTTTGATGTTGTTGCTCATTTTTATAATTTCGTTGGTTTCGTGATAGATATTTACATGAGAATGGATATGTGGAGTTACGATGAAATCAAAGGTTAAGAAAGTATCAATATATGAAAATATTCTATGCAATGATACTTTCTTGCCTATAAAATTCTCTGATATTATCTCCAGAAGGGTAATTCTGCCAGTTTCCGCATTATTTCTTTGTATAGACGCTTTCGTTTGAATATCGGCGTTTAGAGTCAAAATGTGCCTTCCTTGAACTATTCTCCGTATATGAAAAGCAGCTTCTTGTAGCGCAAAAGGCTACGAATGACACTCTTGAAGATAGCGTTTGACAGTGCGGAAAGTAGCATTTTGCTAATAGGCAACGGCTGTTTTATGTGGTTTCTGCTCATTTTCCGATGCACAGAAGCCTGTTTTCTCGTTTCCCTAACAGCAAAAGCAATGATTCACAGACTAAAAAAGGAAGAATACGGACCTGCAAAATAGTATCAGAAACATGGAATACTCCCGGCGGCTGATACTTTCTTGGCATCACCCACCGATTACATGCATGTTACAGTTTGTTCCCGATAGCTTTTGCAACAGCAGGACGACGTTTTCCCGCTACCTATGATACACTCGGCAATATCCGTGATTTCTATGGTGTTTATGCAGAAATTTCCCTCCGAAAACACTGCCGGAAGGCTGCAAAACCCTTTGTTTATCGCATAATCTGCGGGAAAATGCTGTTTAGATACGTGTTTTGCGGCATGCATGCTGACATTTAACGTTCATTTGTATGTCTACAATAGTTTTTCTATACAAAAAGTCCGAAAACATAAATTTTTGATATGCTTTAGTCAGAAATCTTTAAATAAAACAACGTCATTTAAAAAAAAACACTAATTTTGCATTCAAATCGTGTGGCGCTATGACCCAAGATAAGTATGCCTATATATATAATAAGGTGAAGGATGCGCTGGAGACGGATAAACTCTTTTTGCGCCCAGAACTTTCACTATCGCTGCTCAGCAGAGTAGTCGGGACGAATACGGTGTATCTGTCAAAGGCGATAAACAACGGATTCGGATGCAGCTACAGCCAGCTGATTAATTGCTACCGCATCAACTACCTCATAGAAGAGGCGCAGCGGACAGGCGAGAATATAGCGTTACTGGCGGCGCGATGCAGATTCTGGTCGAGAAGCACATTCTTCGATGTATTCCGCCAGCACACAGGAATGACGCCACACCGATACATGGAGAATGTGAGAAGGTCCTCTCTCCCAGAACACATGCACGACCATGAAGGGCAGAGGATTGTGATAGAAGAAGGATGAATCAAAAGAAATACGAAGTCTAACCATTAAAATTGAAGAACCGCCAAAGGAAAACCATCAATTACTTCAACCCGCCATCCATGCAGCAGGACGCTGCGGACGGCAAGACAGAGAATTAAGAAATTAATCATTTTTTTTAATTTATAAATTAAAGTTTTTATCATTATGAGAAAAAAGTTTTTAAGTGCATTTATGGTGGGTGCCCTTGCACTGGCAGCCACAAGCACAATCACTTCTTGTAAGGACTACGATGGCGACATCAGCAGCCTCAA
>JAZUMR010000016.1:0-26622 GCA_045603685.1 Prevotella sp. | reverse complement strand
CCGCTTTTGGCGTCGAAGACAGAGGACGATACTTTGGCAAGCTGGTGTTCTGCATCAAAACAAATGTCATTTATCTCCCTCTACCTCCATCTATCTTCATCTATCTTCATGTTTGAATAAGCCATAAATCATATAGTTGACAAGTTGACAAGTAGACGAGTTGACAAGTAGACGAGTTGACAAGTAGACAAGTAGACGAGTAGACGAGTAGACAAGTTGACGAGTAGACAAGTTGATTGATTAGCTTTCATCTTTGCTCTTTCATCTTTGCTCTTTAACCTTTCCGTTTTCCGCTTTCACCTTTCCGCTTTCAGCTTTACCCCCTCACAACTTCATAACCTCAGGAAATTGAGTTATGTATACAACAGACAAGATAGCAGAAATAATCGGCGCAGAATTGTCACAGTGCAACAAAGCGCGTAATATACAGCACATACTGACGGACTCTCGTTCGCTGGCATTTGCTGAAGAAACACTTTTCTTTGCTATAAATACGACACGCAACGACGGACACAGATATATCGGCGAACTGTATCACAGAGGTGTAAGAGCATTTGTCACGGAACGCATAGAGGACACCTGGGCTGCCGACTATCCTGACGCAGTATTTCTGAAGGTCGGGAATACTGTAAAAGCATTACAGCAACTGGCCCGTGCGCACAGAGAAGAGTTCAGCATTCCTGTCATCGGCATAACCGGTTCAAACGGTAAGACCACAGTAAAGGAATGGCTGTATCAGATTCTCTCTGACGAATACCGCATAACACGCTCGCCACGTTCGTATAATTCGCAAATCGGTGTTCCACTGTCAGTATGGTCCTTAAGCAGCGAAGCACAACTTGCTATATTTGAAGCAGGAATAAGCCAGCCAGGGGAAATGGAGGCGCTGGCGGAAATCATACAGCCAGACATAGCTATTATCACGAACGCAGGCACGGCACATCAGGAGAATTTCTGTTGCACCAAGGATATATGCAATGAGAAAGCAAAGCTGCTCACAAGCGCGAACGTTGCTATTTACCCATACGACGACCGTAACATCGCTGAAGCTGTAGCGTCATTCAAAGGCAGGCATCTGGCATGGTCAAAGACAGACAGAAACTGCCCGATGTATATAGAAAATATCAAGTGCGGCGCTGACGGATGCTCCAGCATAATAAGTTATGTATATAGCGACGAAGAGGGACAGACATGTGGCAGTTACACCATCAATAATATCAGCAGCGCTGCAATAGACAACTCCATTACCTGCGCAGCAGCATGCCTTTGTCTTGGCATGTCGCATGAAGCCATTGCGAAGAGGATGAATGGGCTATACGACATAGCAATGCGTCTTGAGGTGAAGGAAGGACAGAACCGCTGCACAATCATCAATGACACTTATAACAACGATATAACATCGCTCGAGATTGCGCTTGACTATATGATGCGCCGTCCAGAGAACACACAGCAGACTCACACGCTGATACTTAGCGACATACTTCAGGGATGCCCTGACGCAGAGAAACTATGCAGACAACTGCTTGCACTGGTGACATGCCGCAAAGTAAACAAACTCATAGGCATAGGACCGACGCTGAGCAAACATCTGAAGCCGATGGCTGAAACTGTTGCAAGCGACATGCAGTTCCATTTCTATGAATCAACTGACGAGTTCATGGCGTCTGACACCATTCGCATCCTGCATGACGAAGTGATTCTGATAAAAGGAGCGCGGCAGTTCAGGTTTGACAGAATTACTGACTATCTGGAAAAGAAAGTACACGAGACTGTCCTGGAGGTAGACATGAACGCCCTGATTGACAATTACAACTACTATCGCTCATATATGTCAGAGCAGACAAAACTGATATGCATGGTCAAGGCTGATGCGTACGGGGCTGGAGCGGTAGAGGTGGCAAAGACTCTGCAGGACTATCGTGTGGAATATCTTGCTGTGGCAGTAGCTGATGAGGGCGTAGTGTTGCGAAAGGCAGGAATATCATGTAACATCATAGTCATGAATCCTGAGATGTCGGCTTTCAGAACCATGTTTGAATATAACCTGGAGCCAGAGGTCTATTCCTTCCGTCTGCTTAATGCACTCATACAGGCTGCACGGCGCGAGGGCGTGATAAACCACCCAGTACATATCAAGATTGACACTGGCATGCACCGTCTTGGTTTTGACCCAGAGAACGACATCGAGACATTGACTGACACGCTGAAGAGACAAAAGGCGGTAAGGCCATGCAGCGTTTTCACTCATCTTGTAGGAGCAGATGACGACCGTCACGACAGTTTTTCTGAGCAACAGTTCAAGCTATTTGACTCAGCCAGCCGCAAACTTCAGAGTGCATTCAAACATAAGATTGCAAGACACATCTGTAATTCAGCAGCAATAGTTCATTTCCCTCAATGGCACATGGATATGTGCAGACTCGGGCTCGGTCTGTATGGAGTAAATCCGCGCGATAACAGCACGATTCATAACGTGTCTGCATTAAAAACAACAATACTGCAAATACATGATATCCGCGCTGGCGAATCTATCGGTTACAGCCGCAGGACCATAGTTGAGCGTGACAGCAGGATAGCAGCCATACCTATAGGTTACGCTGACGGACTCAACCGTCTGTTAGGAAACCGCAGAGGCTTCTGTCTCGTCAACGGACAGCCTGCACCTTACGTAGGTAATATCTGCATGGACGTGGCAATGATTGACGTCACGGACATCAACTGCCAGGAGGGAGATACCGTCGAGATATTTGGCAGCCGCCTGCCTGTCGCTGTACTCGCAGAACGCATCGGAACCATCCCATACGAGATAATGACCGCTGTAAGCCAGAGAGTGAAGCGAATTTATTTCAAGGAATAGCACAGGCGGAGGAGTCGACACCGTCTGACAACGGCAGGCACACCTCAACATGATGAGGCAAGCCTCACACCGGTGAAAACAAGAATAACCATATTACAATCTGTGGCAGAACAATGAAGGCCAGGCATGCCCCTCTGGCAGACAAACATATTGCTGCAATAAGTGTCAGCTAAAGATATAAAAAGCGAGGAAATTCAGATTTCCTCGCTTTTTATATCATCCTCTTCTCTTCGTGAGAAAACAACTATCCATTGTTATCTGGCAATCAACACTTTTCTTGTCTTACCATCGACTGTCCGCTGGATATATACTCCTGCGGAACGTTTTCCCACAGACTTTCGTCCACTAATGTCATATAATTCATATACTTTGCTGTCTGGAGCCTGCGGCATCACTTCCTCAATGCCTGTGGCTTCTCCGAATATGGCGTTAACGACAAATGCCGAGCAATCAGGCATACTAACCTGTAGCACAGGGGTGTAACTGTCAGTAACTATCACGGTGCCGTCAGGACGTACAATTTTCATATTCCATCCCGTAACGACCCTCTCTGCACCGTCTGGCGCCTCCGCCTCAAGCGTCAACGCTCTATTTACAAAGAATTTCCCTGTAAAGGTGCCCTCAGAAAGTTCCACACCGTTAATCTTAAACGTATATCCTTCAATTTCGCTGCCTGTGAAAATATTATTGACAGACAAAGGGAGAGGCTTGCCAAGCGAATACTTGTCTGCGAGCTGCTGATAGAAATGTGCGGGACGTTCAGAAATCCATTTGCGTGCAGTACTTAGCTCGTTGGCATAGTTCGGCCACCATTCATTCACAAGCTTTCTATGATGAGGATACTCCTCTTTTATAGCCTCGTACATAGAGTCCCACAATTTTCTTGTTCCGCGCTCGTTCATGAAATCGCCCATATATACGGCGCATCGGTCTATGAACTCACGCTGGAAGTCTGAATCCTCCATGAGTCTGCGGAAAAGTCTCGTATGGTCGGATGCGTTGCCCCAGTTTCTGTCAGCGTCATAGTTCGGATTATTTATCCATTCCATTGTATTATATGACGGTGATGAACCATACAATCCGAGTCCGAAATCAGTGTCCTTGGCTATTATACGCCATTTTCCGCCTTCGGCTCTCGGTCTCCACCACACAAGGTTGTTTCCAGGGAAGTCCTGGTTGTTGTAGAAGAGGTTCATAGCGTAAATATTTATGAATTCATGCAGGTCCAGCCATTCTGAATATTCGTCCCATGTATGCCCGTGCTCCTGATAGAAGGCCTTGAACGCATTGAAATTGTCCCATGTTCCGTTCTTCAGCTCCCATGAGTTTTCTATCATGTCAATGTCCTCCAGCTCATCATAATTTGTGAAGACATAGTCGTCATTAGAACGTTCGCGAATGTTCAGCATCCCCTGATACTGTCCATTTATAAAGACAATAGCAGGACGGTATGCCTGCCAGTCCATATCGACATGGCTTGCCATCACACGCTGAATGATAGCGTCACGCATAAAGAGATAATCAAAATCGTTTCCTGCATTACGCATGACGAACGACTTGAAATTTGTCTGCCCTGGCTTTTGGTCTGGGAAGAACTCATACTTGAAACGCTTCTCTCCGAATCGCTTATTAGCATAGAAAGCCATCGACTTCTTCACAGAGCCTCTCGATGCACCTCCGTGTATACGTGTTTCGCACAGCTGATTGATGGAGCACGCAGTTCCGTCGGTTTCAAATAATTCAAGATTTATCGGGCGTCGCCAATCATGCTCATAATTCTTTGTGCCGCCGCTTCCGTCAACATATATTCCTATTTTATTATCATACAGGTAATTCGGGTCAGTCACGATAGATACTACGGGCAGCGTCTGCTTTCTTCCTAACGACAGATAGGACCGTACCGTAGAGCGCGGCGACATCCATCCCTTGCAGAACAGCTTCGCTCTGACTACGCCTGGTGTACTCACGGTAATAGGGGTAGAATAAAGTTTGCTGTCGGCAGTAGGCTCTGTACCGTCCGTTGTATATCTGATGTGTGTACCTAACGGACTGCCTGCAGGTATGCTGAGCGTAAGTTTCACATTACGCTTAGTCTCATATACTCCGCCATCTACATCGAACACCGGCTCTCCAAGTATATCTTCTGCAGCCTCTGCTACGTTCGCCTTACCTGGTGTAGGACTGCAAAAGTACGTCCACTGGTCAGAGGGCAGTCCCTCGGCTTTCGTCATGCGTCCGTATGCGATATTCGGTGCAGGCTGTTTCTTCAGTCCCGTTATGCAATCAATCACAGCATTTCCCTTGAATAGATGCACCTCGCAATTTTTTCCGCTCTCAAGTCTGAAGTCAGCATGCATTCCTGTAGCCTCCTTATCACAATATATCACGACATACTGCCCTGCATTCACTCTGACGTCAGGCAATTTCCATGCCTCTGAAGCATCGTCTGATTCGCCAAGCCTGTATTCGCTAAGATTTATAGATGCAGACGTACCGTTATAGATTTCCACCCATGAATCAGGAAACTCATTCATATCATCCATTATACAGTCAATATTCGACTGCATAATCTCGCTGATAACTACTTGTCCATTAACAGATGCCGACACTATCAACGTCAGCAATAACACTTTTAGTTTTCTCATATTAGAGAGGTCATTAGGTAAAACATAGAACAGAACTCATAGTCTGAATCATGAGCAAAGATAGTTATTTTTCATCTGACAGCATAATATTCCGCAGAAAAATCTGCACTCTTATGCTCCATCGTATCAGTTATTGGTATTTTGTGCAAACTGGGATATCCATCTCACGCATCAACCTGATATTATATTCACGCAGCCAGTCCTGCCGTCTGTATCTGACAGTTCCATACTGAAGAATATCAATATCAATCTGCACCATGTCATGCAGTCCCGCACTCTTAGAGCGTCCCATGATTCTCTCTATACGTTTTGTCTCTGCCGTAAGTTCATCAAGCGAAAGCGCCGTCTGCCCCACTCCCACAACATTAGTATATTGCGGCGTCCCTTGCGGCATTCCGACAGCCTCCGTCACTATCATATCAGAAAACACAATGGCAGAGAATATGCCTTCAAGCATACGCTCTGCCATTAGTATATTATTTCTGCCGTCGCAGTTAGAACCAAGCGACAACACTACTGCAGCCATTTCTGTATTTGCTTTTTCTTAATACGCTCTTGCTATTATGACACGATGCTTTGCTGGCTTGCCAGACACCATATCGACACCCGGTGTCTGCTCGTAGGCGAATGGGACGCAGCGTATAGTGGCCTGCGTATCCTCCTTTATCTTCGCCTCTGTCTCTTCTGTACCATCCCAGTGGCAGAGGAAGAAGCCGCCGTCTTTAACCTTCTTCTTGAACTCCTCGTAGTCATCGCATACATACACACGGTCGTCGCGATACTTTCGAGCCTTCTCGAATATATTATTCTGAATATCTTCAAGCAATGACTCAATGCGCTCTACGATGCCTTCAAACGGAACACTTTCCTTCTCAAGCGTGTCACGACGCATAATCTCTATCGTGCCGTTCTCCAGGTCACGAGCACCCATAGCCAGACGCACAGGCACACCCTTCAGCTCGTATTCAGCAAACTTGAATCCAGGACGTTTGTTGTCAGCATTATCATATTTCACGCTGATGCCCTTCTCACGCAATGCACTGATTACTGGTGAGAGTCTCTCCGTCACGGCCTCCATCTGCTCAGCCTTATTTGCAATAGGGATTATCACCACCTGTATCGGCGCAAGCTTTGGCGGCAGCACCAGGCCGTTGTCATCAGAGTGTGTCATGATGAGCGCACCGATAAGACGAGTAGATACACCCCATGACGTAGCCCACACATACTCAGGCTTATTCTCCTTGTTAAGGAAAGTAACGTCAAACGATTTAGCGAAATTCTGTCCGAGGAAATGGCTTGTTCCAGACTGCAGAGCCTTGCCGTCCTGCATCATCGCCTCAATGGTGTATGTATCCAGCGCACCGGCAAAGCGTTCTGTCTCTGATTTAACGCCCTGCAGAACAGGTACCGCCATGAAGCCCTCCGCAAAGTCAGCATACACTTTAAGCATCTTCTGTGCCTCCTCTACCGCCTCTTCACGTGTGGCATGAGCAGTGTGTCCCTCCTGCCAGAGGAACTCTGATGTGCGCAGGAACGGACGTGTGCGCATCTCCCAACGCATCACGTTACACCACTGGTTGCACATCAGCGGCAGGTCTCTCCATGAATGAATCCAGTTTCGGTATGTATTCCATATTATAGTCTCCGATGTAGGTCGTACTATCAGTTCTTCCTCCAGTCTTGCCTCTGGGTCTACCACAACAGCATTGCCGTCCTCTGATGATTTCAGACGGTAGTGAGTCACCACGGCACACTCCTTAGCAAATCCCTTCACATGCTCAGCCTCACGAGACAGAAACGACTTAGGGATAAGCAGCGGGAAATAGGCATTCTGCGCACCAGTCTCCTTGAACATGCGGTCCAGCTCACGCTGCATCTTCTCCCAGATGGCATATCCGTATGGTTTGATAACCATGCATCCGCGCACAGCACTCTGCTCCGCCAGGTCAGCCTTCACAATGAGGTCGTTATACCACTGGCTGTAATTCTCCGAACGTTTTGTCAGTTCCTTTAGTTCCTTTGCCATATATATAAGTTTTTCTTCTTGATGATTTTATCTAAGACAGAGCCGCTGTATGCGCCCGCCCTGCTCTAATAGCATAAATTTTCTGCAAAATTACAAAAAAAGTTTCTAATAACACTATAATTAGGAAAAAAAGAGCAGAGTTATGCCATTCCCGACCTACATTCGCCTACTCATAGCCTTTAGTTTCATCGGCTGTGCGTATTGTATGCAGCATAGAGGAGGTCGGTGCGTCCGCCTATAGGGCGATAGTACACAAGGCATGTGTACATATTCTCCGTTTCGTAGTAGTTGCCTTCTGCAGGCAGATATGACAGAGTGCCGTCAGGGGCGGCGAGAAGATACTGATAGGAGTAGTACCCCATCTTCAGCATTACGGTACAGCGATATGCCTGACTGCTACTGTCGTAGGTCATGCGATACTGACTGTCTGTGCTGTCGTAAGTCCATTGGCCGTTAAGATAGACATCACCAGGGAATGGCTCTGGCGTGCAGTATGTGAAGTGACACAGGAAATACTCACTCTGCGTATCGTTCTCACGGTCATAGGTATTGCGTATGACAAATGCTCCATTGGCGTCACGGTCGTAGACATAGTTAGGACGTGGCATATCAGCATATAGGGCGGCATGATAATGCTCACCGTCGTAATAGGTTTCCTCTACGCCCATGGAGCTGCGGTGTATGTCAAGATACTCAAATTTGCGGTATTCGTTTGTTGCAGGAAAGATGAGCTGACGGCAGTGCGCATAGCTCTGCCCAGCCGAAGTGCTTATCTGAGGATTGTCCAGCCATCGTGCGGTGCTCCAGCGGCTGTTCTGCATGACCACCGTCTTCACCTGGCGTTCTGGCTGTGTGACGCTGACACCATTATACCTAATAGAAAGGTCGGCCTGCTGGTGGCTGCCGTTTATGTCGATGTCTGTATTCCCCGTTATGGTCATTGCGGCGGAGAATTTCGGCTCGCATACCATAAACGACACTGTGGCCACAGGAGTCTGACTGCTATCGTCGGTTATAGTGAGAAGATAATTGCCCGACATGGTTATGCGGCATTCGTCGTTAGGAATCTGCAACCTGTAGTGTGTGTATGCAACTGCCGTGGCAGAAGACAGCTCACAGTCCTCTATCACATGATCAGAAGAAAATCCGTCAATATAGTCGGATGTGAAAAGAGCGTCTGACGGTGTCCAGTCAGCCTCGCAGTGCTGTATTGAGTATGTATACCGCTGGTATTCGTGTGTCAGGTCGTCAAAAGAAATATCTACCTGCTGCTCCGTCCCGAGGTGTATCACAGGCAATGCTGCAGGGTCCGGCCCAGCACTGACGCGCAAAGTCTTTATGCGCTCAGACAGTATGGCATGCTGCTGTGCGAAAGAATGAAGGACACTGAAAAAGAGGAGTGTGAAGAAAAAAGAGAATATAGAGAGCCTGCAATTAACCATTATACCTTAAACATTAAACTTTTAGTTGACGAGTTGACAAGTTGACGAGTAGACGAGTTGGTTGCTTAGTTGACAAGTTGACGAGTAGACGAGTTGATTGTTTAGTTGACAAGTTAACAAGTAGACGAGTAGACGAGTTGGTTGCTTAGTTGACGAGTTGACAAGTAGACAAGTAGACGAGTTGGTTGCTTAGTTGACGAGTTGACAAGTAGACAAGTAGACAAGTTGTTTGATAACGCTTTCACCTTTCATCTTTGCTCTTTCATCTTTGCACTTTCATCTTTGCTCTTTAACGTTTTCACCTTTCCGCTTTCCGTTTTCACCTTTCATCTTTGCTCTTTAACCTTTCACCTTTCCGCTTTCCGTTTTCACCTTTAAATAGCTTGCTACAATGCTGCCCGCATAGATATAAAAGGAGCCAGAACTGGCATTCCGACTCCTTTATATTATACTACATTAATTATTCCTCTGTTTCTTTTGGCGCCGCCTCTTTCTTTGCAAGATACTCTGGGAGGGCAAGACCTGCCTGCTCGAAGAGTTCGTTCAGCGGAGGTACGCTCTTCATCAATCCGCTGACAAATCCCGCTGTAGAGTTCTTGCCGTCGGCTGATGTACCACCATCCCATACAGTAACATGGTCGATATTGATGCCCTTGACAGCCTCAACCTGTATCTTAATCAACTCTGGCAGTTTCTCAAGGAGAAGAAGCATATACGCCTTCGTAGCGTCACCTTCTGCAGCTTCCACCATCTTACCGTATCCGCTGGCCTGGCGGTTAAGAATTTCAAACAGACCGCGCGCCTCTGCCTCCATCTTCGCATATACGGCATCGGCCTCACCCTGAGCATTCACTCTGATCTTCTCTGCCTCAGCCTCAGCCTCTATAATCTTGCGTTTCTTCTCAATCTCCTGCGATACAAGCACATTGGCTGCCTGTGTGGCACGTTCGCGCTCAGCACGAGCTGTCTCAGCCATTTTCTCTGCCGAATACGCTTCCTCAAGAGCCTTTGCCTGGGCAACCTTCTCCGCTGCAGTAGCTTTGCGCTGCGCCTCAGCCTCAGCCTCACGACGTTCTGCATCAGAATTTGCAATAGCGACACGGGCTGCATTCTCGCCCTTCACAGCTTCTGCATTAGCCTCTGCCGTACGCACACGAGTCTCACGCACTGCATCAGCCTTACCGATTTCACCGAATTTCTCCTGTTCTGCTACACGAACCTTCGCCTCATTGATTGCCTTCGCTGCAGCCTCCTGGCCCAAGGCCTCGATATAGCCTGACTCATCATTGATATCGGTTACGTTGACATTGATAAGACGCAGACCGATTTTCTTGAGCTCCACCTCTACATTGCTGGAAATAGCATCAAGGAATTTATCTCGGTCAGAGTTAAGTTCCTCTATTGACATCGTCGCTATCACAAGACGCAACTGGCCGAAGAGTATATCACGTGCAAGCTCCTGTATCTGGCCTGCAGTCTGTCCGAGCAGACGCTCCGCAGCATTGTTCATGCACTCTGGCTCAGTTGAAATACCAACGGTGAAACGGCATGGCACATCAACACGGATATTCTGACGTGACAATGCATTGGTAAGGTTTGCGTCAATACTGATAGGTGTCAGCGAAAGATACGCATAGTCCTGTATGATAGGCCATACAAATGTACCGCCTCCATGCACACACTTTGCTGAGCCACGATTTCCTGTTGTTCCGTATACTACAAGTATTTTGTCTGAAGGACAACGACGATAACGATTAATAATTGCCACCATCATCACAAATGCGACAATTATACTAATAATGATTACTTCCATAGTCTTTATTTATTTTTTAAGTTGACGAGTAGATTGTTTAGTAGACAAGTAGACGAGTAGACAAGTAGACAAGTTGACAAGTTGTTTGTTTAGTTGACAAGTTGTTTGTTTAGTTGACGAGTTGCTTGTTTTAGTTGACGAGTTGATTGTTTTAGTTGACAAGTAGATTGTTTTAGTTGACGAGTTGATTGGTGACCTTTAACCATTAAACATTAAACTTTAACCATTAACCCATTGCCACCATTCGCTGTTCGCGCACCAAACGGTACGAACTGCGTCCGTACTTCGTTTGACGTTCGCTGCTCATGCTGGCGAAGCTACGCTTTCTCCACCAGCAGACAGCCGGCAGACTCTCCTACAACAGTTACCTGCGCTCCCGTAGGTATGCCTTCGCCACGTGTCATAGCATCAAACTCACGCAAACTGTTATTGACAGTCACCTGCACCTTCCCCTTGCCTTCACAGCCTGCTGGAATACGAAGATAGACAGATGCACGCTGCCCGATTGTGTCGGCGGCAGAGATTGCGCCATTTGCTTCTAATCCGCGCAGACGCTTCAAAAGGAACACATACATATAAGCAAAGAGCAGACCAACCGCCACTGACAGCAGCAGAACAACCCATACCGACGATATGTTCTGCATAAAGGTTACGCCAGCCCAGCCAAAACCTACCATGAAGTTTATGAAGGAGCGTACACTGAATAGCGATGCGAATCCTCCTGCATCCAAGGTCGTATCATGCGGAAGGTCAATATCGCCGTGCATCTCTATACCGATAAAAGTGAGTATTGTCTGTACGACAAAAATAGCCGATGCCGCTATAGCTATTGTCCAATAAATCTTCTCCTGCATGCCAAGCGCAGAATACCAGAGTGCAAGTTCGTCCATAATATGCTTCTGTTTAGTTTCTGTATATAGTTATTTTTTCTAACGTCTGAATTTCTTACGTTTCATTATTCTTGTTACAAAAATACAAATTTCTATCTTCATATCAATTACATCCTTATGCTTTTAACACGATTTTAACAATTAACAAATGACTGCGCTGTTTATGAAACGATACAGAATCTATTGTATATTACTGCATGAGTTTTCTGTGAAAATTATGGAAAACCGTCGCCTAAACCATCACCTAACGCTCCAAAGGATCACAAGCATTGCCGTTTTAGCAACAAAAAGCATCAAATTGCATGGTGATTTATAGCTAATATCGGTATCATTAGGTGTCTTCTAGCTTGCAAACCGCTACTTCTTGCATGCTCATTCGCTGCTTTTCAGCCTGCCATCCGTTACTTTTTGCGATACGGAACTTACACCTCTAACACAGAATTATGTATAACTACTTGTATTATAAAGATTTACCTCCCAACCATTCTCTCTGCAATAATTCACAGCTCCACCACCTCCCAAATCCTACAGACGATTCTCGTGCGTTAAAAAACGTAAAGTTTTCTTATTTCGCACTCTCTATCTGAGCTATTAGAAGAACCTTCCTGCATAATAACGTCAACACACAAGTGTCAGACAGAAAAATTACAATTACGGCTGTAGTAATGCAGCTTAGAGGAAAGATGAAAGAGCAAAGAGCAAAGAGGAAAGAGCAAAGCTAAGCTTCGTCGGCATGAGCAGCGAACGTCAAACGAAGTACGGACGCAGTTCGTACCGTTTGGTGCGCGAACAGCGAATGCTGGCAAAGAGCAAAGAGGCAAGAGAGGAGAATGCACGGAGGATGGCAACAATTCTTAAAAATAGTGGAACACGGGCACTGGGTGGACAAAAAAAACAAATCTTCAGACAATTCATTGCTATTTTTGCCAAAATAATATGAAACATAATAAAAATATGACATAATGATACATTTTCTTACATATATTTTTGTTCATTTCGTTATTTTTGCATACCTTTGCATAAATATTTTTGAACATAAGGAAAAATGGAAAAGTATACAAGTGTTGTAAGGAAATCCTTCGCCACACTAAACAAGTTTGAGATATGTCTGCTTGCATCTATCCTTTGCTTGACAATATTAGGATTTGTTTTCAAGGGCGAAATAACAATAAACACATCTATCGCGGCATTGGCAGCCATTCTGGGTGTCTTCTGTGTCGTGTTCGGAGCAAAAGGCTCTATGGCAAACTGGATATTCGGCACCATAGAGGCGTTCCTGCATATATACATCTGCTTCTGCACGCATATATACGGCGACATGATACAGCGTCTCGTATACAACCTGCCTATGCAGTTTGTAGGATGGAACAAATGGAAGAAAAGGCTGCGTGATGACGACTCGCAGACAATTCACACGCGCTACATGACATGGGCGCAGAGACTATATACGTTTCTCGCTGTTGCCGCAGGAACTGTCACGCTCGGAGTGTTCCTGATATATTTCGGCCCGTGGTTTGTTGAGCACATACACGTGCTGATTCCTAACATGGAATTTGTAACACTGAAAGAGAACTACGACACGCCTATGCAGCTGTGGCTGGACTCATTCACAACCGTGCTGTCTATTGTCACCATGTATATTTCCGTTAAAGCATTTGTTGAACAATGGTATATGTGGCTGATAATAAACATAGCATACATCTGCATGTGGATGATGAGCGATTCGGAATTCTCCTTTATGACCGTAGCTAAATACAGCGTTTACTTCATCAATTCTATCTACGGCATATACACATGGCACAAGCTGAGCAAGAATTAGCCTGTCACACACAGTGCTGGCAGGGAGCATGCGTCTCTCACGAAACAAAAACAACGAACCCCCAAAACAACACTTTTTTTGAAATGATAAGCGATAGCATTATAATTATACCTACATATAACGAAATAGAGAATATAGAGAATATCATATGCGCTATATTCTCACTCGAAAAGGCATTTGAGGTGCTTGTTATTGACGACGGGTCGCCTGACGGCACTGCTGATGCCGTGAAGGGTATGATTGCTGCAGAATTTCCTGACAGGCTGCACATCATTGAGCGTGAAGGGAAATTGGGACTGGGCACAGCATACATAACAGGATTCAAATGGGCGCTGGAAAGAGGCTATGAATACATTTTTGAAATGGATGCCGACTTCTCACATGACCCGAAGGACTTGCCGCGTCTGTATGCCGCATGTGCAGAGGAGGGCTACGACCTCGCCATAGGTTCAAGATATGTGTCTGGCGTAAATGTAGTAAACTGGCCTATAGGACGTGTGCTGATGTCTTACTTCGCATCAAAATATGTAAGATTCATCACTGGATTCAAAGTCAACGATACTACAGCAGGATTCAAATGCTATAAAAGGCGTGTGCTGAAAACCATCGAACTCGACAAAATACGATTCAAAGGATATGGCTTCCAAATAGAAATGAAGTTCACGGCACACAAGATTGGATTCAGAATCAAGGAAGTACCAGTAATATTCATAAACAGACGGGAAGGCGTCAGCAAAATGTCGGGGGGGATATTCGGAGAGGCTTTCTTCGGAGTAATGCGGCTAAGGCTCGACGGATGGTTCAGAAAATATCCGGAGATAAAAGAATAAGCTATGCAGCATACCCAGGACTTATAGAATAAAGCACACACACACAAATGAATATAGCTATTGTAAAATACAACGCAGGGAATATTTACTCTGTTGTCAATGCCTTACGCAGGCTTGGAGTAGAGCCAAACCTGACCGACGACCCTGAGACACTGATGAAAGCGGACAAAGTGGTCTTCCCAGGGCAGGGGGAGGCAAGCAGCGCCATGGAGTATCTGCGCAGCCGTAATCTGGACAGGCTCATAAAAGACTTAACGCAGCCCGTACTCGGAATATGCATAGGTCAGCAGCTGTTATGCAGCCGCTCGGAGGAGGGCGACACAGAGTGTCTCGGAATATTCCCGATGGATGTCAAGCGCTTCCAGCCTGTATCCCACGAAGACAAGATTCCTCAGATGGGATGGAATAGCATATGCAATCTGAAAACGCAGCTGTTCCATGGAATCACAGAAGAATGCCGCATAAAAGAGAATGATTACGTCTATTTTGTGCATAGCTACTATGTTCCGCTACACGAGGAATATACAATTGCGACAGCTGACTTTACACTTCCCTACTCTGCCGCAATACATAAAGACAATTTCTATGCGACACAGTTTCATCCAGAGAAAAGCGGAACAGTGGGCTCGCTGATTCTGAAGAACTTCATCGACCTGTAATCCAAAAACTTATTCAGCATGATAGACCTCATACCTGCAATAGATATTATTGACGGAAAATGTGTCCGTCTGACAAAAGGCGACTACAACAATAAAACCATATATAACAACAATCCTGTGGAAGTGGCAAAGGAGTTTGAAGCCCTGGGATTCAAACGGCTGCATGTTGTTGACCTTGACGGTGCAAAATCAAAGCATATCGTCAATGCGCAGGTTCTTAAAGACATAACATCTGCCACTTCTCTCACTGTAGACTTCGGAGGCGGGATAAAGTCCGACGAGGATATCGAGACAGCACTTGCTAACGGGGCGGAGATGGTTACCATAGGGTCTATCGCTGTAACAAATCCTGACCTTTGCCAGAAATGGATTGAACAGTATGGAGCAGAACGAATAATACTCGGTGCAGACGTAAGGGACAGGAAGATATCTATAAACGGATGGATGGACAATTCAGAAGAAGAACTGATTACGTTCCTAAAGAAATACATAGACATGGGCGTACGTAACATCCTATGTACCGACATTTCAAAAGACGGAACACTGCAAGGACCGGCAACGTCATTATACAAAGAAATAATAGAGACATTCCCTGAAGTATACCTCATAGCATCAGGTGGAGTGTCATCGAATGAGGACATTATAGAACTTGAGAACAACAGCATCCCTGCTGTCGTTTTCGGAAAAGCATTTTACGAGGGGAAAATAGACGTTAGCAAACTATGGCTTTAGCAAAAAGAATCATACCCTGTCTCGATGTAAAGAATGGCGAGACTGTCAAAGGAACAAACTTCGTTAACCTGCGTTCTGCCGGCGACCCCGTAGAATTAGGGAAAATATATAGCGAACAAGGTGCAGACGAACTGATTTTCCTTGATATCACCGCAAGCCACGAAGGAAGGAAAACCTTTGCCGACATGGTCACCAGAGTGGCTTATGAAATAAATATACCGTTTACCGTAGGCGGCGGAATCAATCATATTGATGACGTGACACGCCTGTTAAATGCCGGGGCTGATAAGGTTAGCGTAAACTCTGCCGCCATAAGGAGACCGCAGCTTATCAATGAAATCACGAGCAGATACGGCTCACAGGTATGCGTCTGTGCTATTGATGCGCAGTTTGAGGAGGGCGAATGGTATTGCTACCTGAATGGCGGAAGAATACGCACCGACAAGACTCTGATGCAATGGGCTAAAGAGGCGCAGGATAGAGGTGCAGGAGAAATACTCTTCACTTCAATGAATCATGACGGAGTGAAAAACGGGTACGCTAACGACATGCTATGCCTGCTCTCAGAAGAATTAGAGATTCCTGTTATAGCATCAGGAGGTGCAGGAAACATGCAACACTTCTACGATACTTTTAAGTACGGAAAAGCAGATGCAGCATTAGCGGCTTCGGTTTTCCATTTCAATGAGATTGCAATTCCTGCCCTTAAAAACTATCTGCACGAAAAAGGCATCTCTGTCAGAATGCAATAGAACACATATCACAAGTAACAGCACACAGGCAGAACAGCCTGCATATCAGAAACAAAAGCCAAATGATTAAAGTTGACTTCAATAAAAACAGCGACGGACTTGTACCAGCTATAATTCAAGATAGCATAACTAAGAACGTGTTAATGCTGGGATATATGAATGAAGAGGCATTACAGAAGACACTTGAAACAAAGAAAGTAACATTCTGGAGCCGCTCACGAAACACACTATGGACAAAGGGCGAGACATCAGGAAACTTCCTCGACCTCGTCAGCATCTTGTCTGACTGCGATAACGACACCCTGCTCGTGAAAGTTCGTCCACACGGACCAACATGCCATACCGGCACTGATACATGCTGGGGAGAGAAGAACCAATAAGGGAAGAACAAGGAAGAGAATTATCACAGAGCCAACGAATCTGTCATCCATTCTCTTTCCTTCCATGCAATTTTTACAAACATACTAACAATACAAATATAAAAAGATGAACGAAGAAAAAAATCCGCTTCTGTTTCTTTCGGAATTACAGGATTTCATAGAGAAACGACACGAAGAAATGCCTGAAGGCTCATACACAACATCGCTTTTCAACGACGGTCTGAATCGAATGGCGCAAAAGGTTGGAGAAGAAGCGCTGGAACTTGTTATTGAGGCAACAAACGGCTCAAATGAGCGTATGATATACGAAGGGTCTGATATGCTTTATCATCTTATTGTATTGCTCACAAGCAAAGGGCTGAGAATAGAAGATTTAGCACGCGAACTGCAGGTCAGACACAATCCAAACTGGCAGAAACATTAGTATCTCCCGCATAAACAACTTTCACAATATGCTGATAGAATATAACAACGCAACAATCTATCAAGAAGATAAATGCGTACTGGACAAGTTCAACTTCAGACTGGACGAAGGGGAATTTGTTTATCTTATAGGAAAAGTCGGTTCAGGAAAAAGCTCATTCCTGAAAACCTTGTATTGTGAACTTGACATCGACAGCGCAGACAAGGCGGAAGTGCTTGGACGTGATCTGATGAACATTAAATCAAAGCACATTCCTGAACTGCGGAGAGAAATGGGCATCGTGTTCCAGGACTTCCAGCTGCTTCATGACCGCACCGTACTGAGCAATCTGCAGTTCGTACTGAAAGCCATCGGATGGAAAGACAAAGCTGAAATCCAGGAAAGAATAGACCAGGTGCTGGCGGATGTTGGCATGCAGAACGCAATAGACAAGCTGCCACACGAATTGTCTGGAGGCGAGCAGCAGAGAATTGCAATAGCGAGAGCATTGCTTAACACTCCGAAAATTATTGTTGCTGACGAGCCGACAGGCAATCTGGACCCTGAAACCGCAGAATCAATAATTATGCTGCTGAAGGAGATTACACGAACGGGGACTGCTGTTATCATGTCAACACATAACATTCCTATGCTTGATAAAATACCAGGAATAGTATATTGCTGTGAGAATGGCACAATGGCAGAAGTGAAATAAATACAGTATAAAGGAAAATAATTTAACAACATAAAGTTTGAAGTAATATGAAAGTAATGAAGTTTGGTGGAACATCGGTTGGTTCACCAGAGAGAATGAAAAATGTTTGTCAGTTAATAACAAGGTCTGGACAACCTACATTCGTTGTTCTTTCTGCTATGTCTGGAACAACTAATTCCCTTGTTGAAATTTCAAACTACTTCTATAAAAAGAATATTGACGGAGCGCATGACATAATCAGTCAGTTGGAGCGTAAATATATGCAGCATGCAGACGAACTCTTTACTGACCAGAAGGTGAATAGCGAGATAAAAGAATTTCTGAAAGAGCGATTCATGTTCCTGCGTTCTTTCTCAAAAGACACATTCACAAGCTTTGAGGAGCGCATTGTAGTAGCGCAGGGAGAAATTCTGTCAACAAATATTGTTACTGCATACATGAAGCAGCAAGGCGTGAAGGCAACACTCATCCCAGCCCTGGATTTCATGAAGATAGACAAGAACCAGGAGCCAGACATGATGCATATAAAGAAAGAAATCAATGAAATTCTTTCTCGTGAAACAGGATACCAAATCTACATCACCCAAGGATTTATATGCAAGAATGCATACGATGAGATAGACAATCTGCAGCGAGGAGGTTCTGATTACACCGCATCATTGATAGGCGCAGCTATACAGGCAGAAGAAATACAGATATGGACAGACATTGATGGCATGCACAACAATGACCCACGTATTGTAGACAACACCGAGCCAGTAAAGCAGCTGAATTTTGAAGAGGCGGCAGAGCTTGCATACTTCGGTGCTAAGATTCTCCACCCTACCTGTGTTCAGCCTGCCAAGAACGCAGGAATACCTGTTGCACTGAAGAACACCATGGACCCTGATGCTCCAGGAACAATCATAAACAACGACTTGCAGCGCGGAACAATAAAGGCCGTAGCGGCGAAAGACAATATCACAGCCATCAAGATTAAGTCTTCACGAATGCTTCTGGCATCAGGATTCCTTAGAAAGGTGTTTGATACATTCGAGGAATTCAACACTCCGATTGACCTGGTATGTACATCTGAGGTCGGAGTTTCCATGTCTATCGACAATCCTCGAAATCTGGATGCAATCGTAGACAAGCTGAAGAAATACGGCACGATTACCGTCGACCGCAACATGTGCATCATATGCGTTGTCGGAGACCTTGACTGGGAGAATCTCGGATTCGAGACATTAGCAACACAGGCTATGAAAGACATTCCTGTACGAATGATTTCATACGGAGGCTCTAATTTCAATATATCATACCTCATAAAGGAAAGCGACAAGAAGAAAGCATTGCAGAATCTGTCAAGCGTGCTTTTCAAATAATCCGACACATTAAATCTCAATAGTTTCTACGGAAATTATTGAGATTATGTGTAATAAAATACTGACTTAACATAAAAACAGAGATGATATCATTACCAACAGAAAAGTTCAGCAATATAGACACTCCGTTTTACTATTACGACACAGAGCTATTGCGCAGAACCCTGGAGGCTATAGTAAAAGAAGCAAGCCAGCACCCCGATTACAACGTACATTATGCGGTGAAGGCTAATGCCAATCCAAAGATTCTTGAAATAATATCTTCATACGGATTGGGAGCAGATTGCGTCAGCGGAAACGAAGTCCTTGCAGCACTCGAATCTGGATTCCCTGCATCAAAGATTGTCTATGCAGGAGTGGCAAAGACAGACCGTGAGATTCTCATAGGAATAGACCATGACATATACTGTTTCAACTGCGAGAGCATAGAGGAGCTGCAAATAATACAGGAGTTAGCGGTAGGACGCGCAAAGAAAGTGCGTGTGGCACTACGCATAAATCCTGACGTAAAGGCGCACACCCATGCAAACATAACAACAGGACTGGCAGAGAACAAATTCGGCATTCCCATGTCAGAGATGGAAAACGCAATAGCCCTGACACAGCAGATGCCAAACATAGAGTTTATAGGCTTGCATTTCCATATCGGCAGCCAGATTCTTGATGTCACAGATTTCAAGGCTTTGGCAGAAAGAATAAACCAGTTGCAGGAACAGTTAGAGCCTAAGGGCATCACAATCAAGGACATAAACGTTGGTGGAGGCCTTGGCATAGACTACACAAATCCCGAAGCCAACGCAATACCAGGCTTCAAGGAATACTTTGCGGCATTCTCCGAGAATCTGAATCTAAGAGAATCCCAGCAAGTACACTTTGAACTTGGCAGGTCTGTCGTAGGACAAATGGGAGCGTTAATAGCCAGAACAATATTCATAAAAAAAGGCACAAGCAAGGATTTCTGCATAATTGACGCCGGCATGACCGACCTTATTCGCCCTGCCCTGTATGGTGCTCTTCATAAAATAAAGAACCTGTCGTCATCAGCAGAAACCAAGCACACCTATGACATTGTAGGCCCGATATGCGAATCCAGCGATGTCTTTGCAAAGAGCTACGAGATGGCAGAAACAAAAAGAGGCGACCTAATCGCTATCATGTCAGCAGGAGCATACGGTGAGGTTATGGCATCACAATACAACTGCCGAAACCTTCCTATTGGCTACACAACAGAAGATCTTATATGAGCAATACGGTATCCATCGTAATAATAACGAGTGACAACAACTTCATATTGGAAGAAACGCTTCCACATATTCTCGAGCAGGAATACGAAGCGCAGTATGAAGTTATTGTCGCAAGAGAAACAAGGCAAGGGGAGGTAAAAGACATTGTAGAAACACTGTTTGAACAACACCCGAACCTTAAAAGCACATATCTGCCAGACAAGCCGATATACGCCACAAACGAGCAGATCGAAACGCTGCTGGCAGTGAAAGCGTCCGCCTACTCCAACATCCTGGTTGTCTCTCCCGCATTCATGCCGCCGTCTAATAACTGGTTGCAAGATGTAATGCAGAAAATAAACAATACGGAAGAGAACCTGCATAATAACACCAACCTCATTATCTTAGGAGAAGAGCATTATGCAAAGCATCAGTGGATATACAGGAAAAAGCATAAGCTGAAGACAAACAGGACGATACGCAAATGCAACGCACATAGAGCCGAAAAAATAAAAGCCATATCCCCAGATAAAAGCACAAGGTCTCTCTTTGCCATAATGTTCAATAAAGACGGATACATCAGCGACCCAGCCATACGTCAGATAATAGACCGTCACCTTTCATTAAGACATTAAACAAAACAATTAATTATCGATAATGATAGTACTTCACTACATACCGTCACTGTCTAAGGAAAACAAGCATGCAGCGAAGTTTGTTCAGATTCTGCATGCAGCATTGTCCAAGACCGTTGACACACACATGTGCACAGGAGAACTATCACGAAGAGAATTCCTCAAAATCCTCACAAAAATCAACCCTGACGTTGTCCATCTGCATGGATGCTGGAATATCTATCTGTCTAATGTCAGAAGATGGTCTGCCAGAAGAGGATATCCCGTAATACTATCTCCATACGGCATGCTGTCCACCAAGCACATGGAGCAGGACTTCTGGAAGACCTTCCTTCCTAGAATAATACTGTATCAGTATGACCTAACACGCAAAGTCATGTTGCTTCATGCTTCATCCGCCGAAGAAGTGAAAGAACTGAAGCATCTCGGATGGAAAAAAAGAATTGCTTACATCAGCATGCATGACGGCAACACAGACCTGTCACAGGTGCCGTTACAGTTTCGCCAGTTGTATCAAAAGACAATAGACACGCACAACCGTAACAGACTAAACAACCTGGAAACCAAATGGTTCTGGCATATCATAAAATCATCACTCGCAAAGAGTCTAGCAGACAACACTTTCATACATGATGACATTCCCCATGTCAGCCTGCCATCATATTCATGGAGGGCGATGCAGATATACGCCATTGACCATGGTGTGATTGATTTGTTTCATAAAGGAGCAGAAACGCTCCAACTCTCCATCCCAGACAAAACTACCACTCCACCATCACGGTTTTCTGTAAAAAACAATCTGAAACCATATTCAGAACAGAAGCAGGACAAAGCATTGTCATTGCAGTATGTCAACAACAACAGAGAATATATACTGGCACAACAGTTTAATATACTGAAGCATATACTATGTAATGGCAGACTGCATCCTGAATGGGAGTCACCGACAAGATATCTAATATACATATATCAGACTCTTCAGTACACCGACATTGACGAAGGAGTATTAGTGAATATTCTCAATGACATGAAGATAACAGAATTTTCATCACGCATACTTCAGATAATATCAGAATACTTAGGTCTGACCATCGGCTTTATGCCTATTCCTCCACTTAACGATTCCGGTACAAACAAAATAAAAGAGAAAATAAATAACCTAACAATATCTACACCATGATTGCCTCAAACATAATAGAAGACATGAGATACCTCCAACTGCTCTCAAACAGTTTCCCTACAGTAGCGTCAGCAGCAACAGAGATTATAAATCTCTCCGCAATACTGAATCTGCCTAAGAGCACAGAGCATTTCCTTGCCGACATACACGGAGAGCATCAAGCTTTCCAGCATATCCTCAAGAACGCATCAGGAAATATCAAGAGAAAGGTAAACGAAATATTCGGAAACACCATACGTGCGTCCGAAACACGCGAACTATGCACGCTCATATATTACCCGGAGCAGAAGCTAGAGATTGTAAAATCGAAAGAAAGCAACATACGCGACTGGTATCATATAACACTCCACCAGCTTGTGGCTGTACTTCGCGAGGTATGCTCTAAGTACACCCGCTCAAAAGTACAGAAATCACTGCCAGAGGAGTTTTCGTATATAATACAGGAGCTTCTTCACGAGCGCACAGACGATCTTGACAAGGCCGATTACGTAAACGGCATCATTGATACAATCATATCTACACAACGTGCAGATGATTTCATCATCGCAATATGCAACGTCATTCAGCGCCTGTCAATAGACCAGTTGCATATTCTTGGCGACATATATGACCGTGGCCCCGGAGCACACATAATCATGGACACACTCAAGAACTACCACTCTTGGGACATACAGTGGGGTAATCACGACATACTATGGATGGGCGCCAGCGCAGGAAACGACGCCTGCATATGCCATGTAATAAGAATCTGCCTGAGATACGCCAACCTTACAACATTAGAAGAAGGCTATGGCATAAACCTCGTTCCGCTCGCTACATTCGCCATGGAGCACTACAAGGACGACCAGTGCGAAGGCTTCGAGCCTATCATCCTGAACGGGTGCGAAGAGATTGACGAAAAGCAGAGACGCCTCATTACGATGATGCACAAAGCCATCTCCGTAATACAGTTCAAGATAGAAGGCGCCATGTTCGCCAAGCATCCTAACTGGCACATGGAAGACCGCAACATCATCTCTACCGTCAACCTCGAAAGAAACACATGCGTTGTTGACGGAGTAGAATACGAGATGCATCACTCCAAATTCCCAACAGGCATCACGCTGACAGCAGAAGAAGAACTGCTCATGTCTCGTCTCCACCATTCCTTCCAAGTGTCAGAGAAGCTGCAGAAGCATATACGCGCCATACTCTCACACGGATGCATGTATGCCATATACAATGGCAATCTGCTTTTTCATGCCTCTATTCCGCTCAATGAAGACGGTACATTAAAGGAAGTTGAAATCGTGCCAGGCCAGTTCTATTCTGGAAAAGAACTCATGCACAATATAGGCATGCTTGTCCGTTCTGCATTCCAGCAAGACACAGATCAGCAGATGAGGGAATACGCCAAAGATTATTTCCTGTATCTATGGTGCGGACCAGATTCTCCTCTCTTCGACAAATCGAAGATGACTACATTCGAACGTTATTTCATTGCTGACAAGAAGACTCATAAGGAGGAGAAAGGCAACTATTTCAAGCTGCGCGACAACGAAGAAGTCATCGATGGCATTATGGATGCATTCGGGTTGACAGGCAAGAATCGCCATATCATCAACGGGCATGTACCAGTCCACGTGACAAGCGGAGAAAACCCGATTAAGGCAAATGGCAAGCTGATGGTTATTGACGGCGGATTCTCTGAGGCATACCATAGCGAGACGGGTATAGCAGGATATACTCTTGTATACCATAGCCGTGGCTTCCAGCTGGTGCAGCACGAACCATTCACATCTGCTGAAGATGCCGTACAAACAGGATGCGACATCAAGTCAACAATACAGATTATCGAAATGTCTGACAGGCGGATGCTCGTGGCAGATACAGATAAAGGAGAGGAACTGCGTCAGCGCATAGCAGAACTGCAGAAACTGCTCTACGCTTATCGTCACGGACACATAAAAGAGCGAGACAGCAAGAAATAAGCACGCTGCTCAATCTCATCCAAACCATTTAGCTCTACAAATGAACGCATTAATACTTGCAGCAGGATTAGGTACACGGCTTAAACCCGTCACCGACTACATACCCAAGGCTCTGTTTCCCATAAACGGGAAGCCACTGCTTCAGCACATAATAGAGAAACTGTCCGTCAGCACCACCGACGGAACACCACCATCCATCGTTGTCAATACATACCATCACGCTGAGCAAATCATCAATTTCATCCGGATTACACGGGAAGCATGGAATGCCAGCATCACAGTTTCTGACGAACGGCCTAACCTTCTCGATACGGGCGGAGCCATTAAGCATGCCCTGCATAAGTTCAGCAACAGCAAGCCGATACTTATACACAATGTCGACATAATATCCAATGTCGACATAAGAAAGTTCTACTACTCCAGCCATCAGCATGACGCCACACTGTTAGTATCGCAGCGAAAAACCACACGCTACCTCATATTCGATAGCAATATGCTCTTAGCAGGATGGATAAACCTCAAGACAGGAGAAATCAAGTCTCCGTATCCAGAGTTACAGACAATGCCACTCAGCATGTTCGATACAGACAGCTATGCCACACGCGACAAGAAATATTATCTATACGCATTCTCTGGCATACACATTATAACACACTCTCTAACAGACACTTTTACGCAATGGCAGGACAGATTCTCTATTATTGATTTCTATCTCGCCAACTGCAAGAAATATAAAATACACGCATACACTCAACCTGACATTAAAATAACCGATGCTGGTAAAATTGAAGACATCAGCAGTATATCAAACCTAAATCTATGCTAAAAAGAATCTTTCTCTCAACACTCATGTTTCTTTCTGCCATAATTGTGATGGCTGAAAACAATCCGTATCATGCAGACTATCTGTGGGTAACAACACCCGACCATGCCGACTGGCTATACAGATGCGGGGAAAAAGCAAATATCGAAATACAGCTATACAAGTACGGCATACCACAGAATGCCGAAGTGAGATATACCGTGTCTGACGACTTGATGCAGGCCGATAGAAAAGGAAGCGCCACACTGAAAAACGGACGCACCACACTGAATATCGGCACTAAGAAGACACCAGGATTCCGCTGTCTGACACTCAGCGCTAACATTGACGGACAGACATACACTCATCATATAAAGGTGGGATTCTCCGTTGACAAGATACAGCCTTATACCAAAGAACCGTCTGATTTCTTCTCTTTCTGGCAGGCAGAAGTGGAGAAAACAGAGAAATTCCCGCTCGAATACACACGCACCGTAGCAGAGGAATACTGCACTGACGAGGTCGTATGCGAACTGATTAAGCTTAGAGTAGACAATTCTCACTATGTCTACGCCTATCTCACATATCCACGTAATGCAAAGAACGGCACATGCCCTGCTGTAATATGCCCTCCAGGTGCTGGAATAAAGACCATAAAGCTGCCTATGAGACATAAATTCTATGCCGAGAACGGATTCATACGCCTGGAAACAGAAATACACGGTCTTGATCCACGTCTGCCAGAATCTACATTCAAAGAAATTCAGAGTGCTTTTGCAGCAAAAGGAAACAACTATCTTGAAAATGGATTAGACAACCGCGACAACTATTATATGCGCCACGTCTATCTCTCACTTATCAAGGCCATCGACTTCATGGCCTCCCTCCCGCAGTGGGACGGCAAGAACATGGCATTCCAGGGTGGCTCGCAGGGAGGTGCACTTGCACTTATAGCAGCAGGACTGTCGCCAAGGGTCACACATGTCGTTGCCAACCACCCTGCCCTATCTGACATGGCAGCATACGTAGAAAAAGGACGTACAGGAGGATATCCTCATTTCAATAAGGCAAATCAGATGCTCACACCCGAAAAGATTAAGGTCATGGCATACTATGATGTGGTGAATTTCGCAAGACACATCAAATGTCCTGTCTATATGACATGGGGGTATAACGATAACACTTGTCCGCCTACGACATCATACGCCGTATGGAACACACTGACATCTGACAAGGAAGCTCTGCTGACACCCGTTAACGAACACTGGACATCCGATGCTACAGCCAGAAAGCAGATGGAATGGATTAAGCAAAGGCTAAAATAACAGCAACACGTACAGAACATTTAGACCTATAGCTCATTTTGCAGGATGGAACAGCCCTCAAAGGTCGATTCCTACAGGTGTTCTGAGAGTTTCAAACGTTTCAGGACACATTTCGACGTATGAAAATGCTCAATAGCTCATTTTGCAGGATACGAGTGTT
>JAZUMR010000015.1:0-116371 GCA_045603685.1 Prevotella sp. | reverse complement strand
CCGCAGGCGGTGGGTTATCTGACAGAACAGGTGGAGCGAATCCACAAAATTGTGGCGGCATTGCAACCGCAGACCACAACCGACAAGCATAGCATTGTCGAGATTGACGAGGCGTGCCAAATCACACGCAAGGCGAAACCTACTATCTACACGCTCGCACGCAAGGGGCTTATCCCAGCCTACAAACGTGGCAAGAAACTCTACTTCTACGAAGATGAGTTGCTGCAATGGATTGAGTCGGGACGAAAGCCATTACAAGCACTCAACCTCCAAGAGCAAGCGGCAGAGATTGTCCTCGGCGTAAAACGTAAACCCAAGGGCGGTTTTAACCTCTAATGCACTCGGCTATGAACAGTAAATTGACAGCAGAGGGCATAATGGGTGCGGCAATACGTATGGGTGCAGAACTATCAGGTGGCGAGTTTCCTATCAGTGCCTTTCCTCACAAGATTCAGCGCATCATCACCGAGTTGCACGCATCGCAGGGCTATCCCATCGCCTATATCGCTGCTGCTATGCTATCGGCATTGGCGGTAAGCATCGGCGACTCGCATCTTGCACAGGTGAAGCGTGGCTGGGTGGAGAGTCCTATTCTATATATGTAAGTAGCAATTAGTTAATGCATTTATAATCAATATATTGACAAATTTTGTATAAATTAATAATTTTAAGCAATAATCGCAAGCTAACATACTGAATAGCAATCAAATAGAACGATTTTACAATTATAATAGGCAAAGTCCAAAAAATCAATTTTGTCCCTCGTTTGTGCCCCAGACACTCGAGGGACGTATTTTTTTGTCCCTTTTTTGTCCCTCGGGCACTTCGGGGGACAAAAATGCCTATTTTTGAGGTAAAAAGTGATGAAATACAAATATCTACAAATATGGATTTGCTTAAACAACTCGCTCAAAACCCAATGTATTTGTATTTAGTATGGTTTTATTTGTAAAATCTTTGTCCCCCGACAATATATTGTAAATTTTCCTACTCAACATTTTATCGGTAGTAATTTATAAGAAATGTTAAAACTTTGAAAATTTTCCACTTTTCTCTTGACTCGTACCCAAGGGCATAGACTAACTTTGCCACAGATTTCGAAATCAGACTAAAAAATCGCGCGATTATGAGAGAAAAAACAAAGTTAAAAATCGGAGAGTTCTCACAGATGATGCAAGTGACCGTGAAGACCCTGCGCCACTACGAACAAAAAGGGTTATTGTTTCCCTGCGAAGTGGATGAGTGGACGGGCTATCGTTATTATAGCGTTGAACAGATGCAAAGGCTCAACACTATCCGCCAATTGCAAAGTCTCGGTTTCTCGCTTGACGAAATCAAGGAGTTGTACGAAGAAGGGGCACACGCCCCAAGTGTCGAGCAACTGAACGAGAAGATAGAGAAGACGGAGCGACAGCTGCAATTATTGGTGGCACGACGCAGTCAGTTGGTCAACTGGGTGAATGCTCACAAAAAAATTAAAACAATGGATAAATCTAAATTCAGTATTCAATCTTTGCCCGAAATTATCGTGGCAAGCCATCGCGAAGTAATCCCTAATTATGCCACCCTCGGACCGTTATGTGTAGAGAAAATTGGTCCCGAGATGCAACGCCTCGGTTGCAAGTGCCCGGCTCCAGGATATTGTTTCACCATTGAGCACAATAAGGAGTATCGCCCCACCGACATTGATATCGAGTATTGCGAACAGGTGGAAGAGATGGGCACAGACAATGCCATCATACAATTCAAGCATCTTGATGCTGTTCCCAAAGCACTCTGCATGAAACACGTCGGTCCTTATGAACGCTTCCATGAATCATTTACCGAAGCATTTGCCTACATGGAAGAACAAGGTTACAAGATTGCCGGTTCTCTCCGCACTTCCTACATTGACGGCGCATGGAATCAGGAAGACCCAGAACAATGGCTATCGGTAATTCAGATTCCTATTGAGTAATATGGAGATAACCTACAGGTTCTCATAGGTATTCTGCATTCTATTATTGAATACCTAATAATAAAAGAATACGGGACTCAATTTCTGAATCCCGTATTCTCCATTTACATGAAATTATAGATAGTGCCAATTTTTAAACTATATTTTACTTGGTTACATTATCTATGATTTCTTGAGGCGTTATACTCATCTTTGTTACTGCGCATAAGCTTTTCCCCATATCTTTCACGCTTGCTCCCATATGATAAACATCATTATCAATAATTAGGAAACGATCATGAACGGGTTTCGAGAATTGAATATATTTGATAGGAGGATACTGTTTATTATACTTTTCAATATCTGTTTTTATTGTTTCATTATATCTAGAATAAATCATTGCAGTTACATTGGCTTCTCTTTTTGTTAAGAGCGATAAAATACGTTCATCGATATATCCATCAATAAGAACTATTCGATTCTGCGCACTTCTAATTAAACCACTGGTAAAATTCCACGCATCAAATTCTTCATTAGATTTAAATAGTATTTCACCTGTTTCTTCCCTTTTATTATTTTCAATATCAGTAAGCAGTTTTTTTGCATGATCGATTGATGTTACAAATTTATGATCTACATAGTCTGTAATCATAAAACGCCAATTAAGAAATATTCCACATTGCTCTTGTATATCCATAAGTTTTATACCGTAGGTTAAAACAACGGCTGCCAAACGACGTGAAAAAGTTATCATCAGACTCCACCATTCACCAAGGTATTTACACATTCTGTCATTTACTTCGCATCTGTAAGTCTTATAATCACCAGCTCCAAGACCATGTTGAGCAAACCAATAGAAATCTTCTTCAACTGCTTTCCAATATTGTATATCTTGTTCGTATTTATCAATAAAGCTCTTACACGCTTCAACTTGTTTAGATGCCTCTAATGGTTCTCCGGTATGTTCATCGACTGCATCGTTAGCAATATTCTCCCATGATTTCATTTCAGTTTTGCATCGCTCAATGGCACGTTTCCTTTCATCAATCTGCTCTTTTGAGTTAAATGCAGCAGCAAATTCCTTGAATGGTTGAAGTAGCGATATGATATAGCGAACTCTATCATCATAAGTTGAATGATTCTTGAGATTTTCATTAATTTCATCCATAAGTCCGCCATCGGTATGCATGAGTACTCTATCATCGAAGTCCTCATATTCTTCTGCGACATATTCTGGAATAAAACTATCATGATGGATTTTCCATTTACCAGTTAGAAGATCCTTTCGTGATTTGCCGCTTTCATGCCAATGCGGTCCCATATTGGGCATGTTGTACTCAATACGCATCCATTCCATACACTCGTATGCAGGTCCACCCATACGAAATGCATCAAGAAATGTATCTTCGATGATTCTATTAGCAGGATGATTAGGAGGATATAGTTCCTTGCGCCTAGCACGTGCAAACTTAAGATAGTTAGAAGAAATACTCATTACTTTCTTTGCGTCACTTTCTGTAATGTAAGCAAACAATGCTTCAGACGCTTTAATCAAATTCTTTTCTGAAGGGATATGATGATAACATATGAATTCTTTTTCTAAATCTCTATTCCAAGCATCATCATCATATTTATGTGTATTCACATATTGTTCTAATCTAAGTTTGAAATAAGCTTCAAATATGTCTTTTATTCCAATATCATCTTTGCGATGTAGCCAAAAACCCACCAAACCTGTAGCAACAATTGGACAAGTAAGTTTGCTCTCTTCTGTCGTATGTTTAAGACGAAGTTCTCCATTATCAATAATAAAGTCAATGAATCGAAAAACACAATCACCTTTAATGTCTACGATTTCGCCTGTCCTACCTGTAAGCCAGGCATCGGTTATAATAGTATTGTTTGAATGTTTTGAAATTTTATTAAGTAGAGTATCTGTCATAAATTATGATTATATCGGAATTCTTGTACAATTTCTTCTTAATTTTTATCATATTTTACTGAGTCACAAACACACTCAAGCTATCTTCCTTCTCGCCTCGCTCAACATATTTCTTTATGAGCAAGTTGGTTGGGGAGTTCGCACATTCAGCTTATTCAATCCTCACCATATCCGCCAATTGAACAAAATAGTCATTTGACCAGATGTCCAGCTCCTTCGGATTGCGTACAAAAGGAAGTACATCCTCTTTTACCTGCTTAATATCCGCAGTAGAAAGACGTTCCTTGAGTTTCTCCTTGAATAGTTCCGGAGTAATATCTTCTTTGTTGAACTGCTTACATCTTTCAGCCAAATGTGCAAAATCAAGTGGTACATTATGGCGAACATACCATTCAAAGTCGTACCAATCGCGTCCCTTGACTCTGTTTTTCCACGCACGATATACCAGGGCGTGCATCTTGCCGGCAAACAAATCAGGCAGGGTGAAGCAACGAGTCATAAATGAATGAGGTTGGAGCAGTAGTTTCTGTTCTGTCTTGAAATTCAATGGAGGACAGGTATCAACTTCTATCTTGATTTTTATAGACTTCTCTGTTTGAAACATTACATCATACACATCGGTATTATCTTTCAAGAAAGCAGATTCTACCTTGCCGAAGTTCTTCTTGTTCTTCTTCTTGATTTCAACTTCACGCCCTACCAATGTAAATGCATCCACTATGGGTTGGAAATACTTGCTAAAATCAAACGCTTCATCCTGTGAAAGCAGAGAAAAATCCATATCTTCACTGAAGCGTTGCAATCCGTGAAAGATTCTCAGACAAGTTCCGCCATAGAATGCTGCGGATTCAAAGAATCCACCACTATACAAACCTGCAAGAATCACCTGTTGGTTTACTTCAAAAATAGCGTTTCGCTTATTCTGCTCTGTCGTCAGATCGTAGCGTGACAACATGCTATCGTAAATTTCATTCTTCATCGTCTTAGAAACTTTAATACAGCTGCAATAGAATCGGCCTTCTTGCCTACCTTTATATACTCTTCAAAAATAGTTGCATCAAACTTATAGAACTCATCCATATCCATTCGGATGTCATGCTCAAGATAGTTTTCCACATCCTTTAAGAAACGCAGGTTAACCTTGGACGAATTTGCGATCAAATCACACAATGCTTTTTCGGGTGATGCTATCAAGAATGCATATTCGCCCTTATGCATACTCCTCACTCCTACTGAAAAGGCATCTCGAGCAATATACTTGTAGTCATAATTCCCAATAGGAGTTTGAAAACTTCGAGAATGTTTTACCGTCATAGATTGATGCGTATACACAGCTTCTGGAATTAAGCCATAGTATCTCAATGCCGTTAACATAGAGATGTAAGAAGGTGCATAAAGATGATTGGCAATCAGTTCACTTGAAAGCATCTTTCCCGAATGTTCGGGATTGACGACATAGAGTCCCCGCTTCAATCTTATAATATATCCATTCTTCTCAAGCCAAGCTACCTTTTTGTCTGGTGACTTGAACTCAGGATATAACGATTCAATGATTGAAGTCGTTACTGGGACAGCACCTATTTCCTTTAATTGTCTATTCATGTCGCAAATATAGTAATATTTTGAATAATAAAAGAAGTATTTCTTCCTTTTCTGTTCAAATATTATCTAATTTTACATTTTAGCGACAAAATACAGCCACTTTTTTCACATAATCCCATCTTTACTACCTGAAAAAATCATATAATCTCATACATAATCCTTGTTGGTCAAAAGAAAACGACAAAGATCTCTCTTCTTTTGAGAAGCAAAAAGAGTATGTTTTGACACTTCTCAGAAACTCGTATTAAAAGGTAGACGGATATAAAGAAACACATAACATCTGCAAATGAGAGGGACAAAGCTCATTTTTAAAGAGTGTAAAGACACTTCTATAACGGACCTCTTAGATTTGGCGATGAGGGCAGTTTAGTTTACTTCTATTCTATATATACATTGGACTAAACTAAACCACTATATTTAATAGCTATCGCAGGTGCAATTTAAGTTCCAATTAAAGGCCATTTTACCATGCAACGAAATGCAAATATGCTAAAAATTCTAAAAAAAGTGCGTTATTACAGATTTTATTGGTTTCTTTGCAAAAATGCAGTCCCCTGTCTGTCCCCCGAACGAACTTTTGTCCTTCGGGGTGATTCTATAACACACTGAATGCTAATAGATTAAATTCGGCATTTTACATTCTGTGTGGGCAAATAAAAACTCTGCATCGGAAAGGGGAAGGGAAATAGGATTTTCCAACATGCGAAAGATGCCTTAAACGATAATGACCAAAGTCTTAAACTTGATATAATAAGAAGTATCTTAAGAGAAGGTAAACATGTCGGTCTCTACATTTTACGGCATAATCTGACTGAAGATACTGCGTATGTTGTAGAATCTGTGCTTATTGACTTGCTGACATATAGCAAGTTTAACAAGACAAATCTTTTGGCAAATATTGTTGCTGGTCACCATCAATGGGACGAGGGTATTAAAGATGTCGAAGAAATTGATTCTATATATAACTGTAAGAAAATGGAAGGAAATCAGAGTGATACGTTGCTTTTAGTTAGTCTAAACAAAAGCTTTGACCAGGCAAAAGCCGATGGAGTGTATCGCAGACTTGACATTTACGAGGCTACTCGCAAGTATTGGAAAATCGGAAGGAATGCGCCTCAGGAGATTAAATACGTGCTTGGTGTATACAAGGGTGTAGTTCGCAGCGTAATAGAAATTACATCTTGGAAATGGACAGATGTTGCGGAAGATGGTACGAAATTTAAGTCTGACCGCTGCGTCTTTGAAGGCAAGCTACTCAATGACTCTGAATATCTAAATAAAGATGTCTCTGACTATCCCTTTGGCAGTGGAGGAGCTGTAAGGTACATTAGAAAGTAAATCATAATTTAGATTTTATGAATCTGTCTCACAACAGAATACATGATTGAACACCTTATACATCCGCTGGTGTGCGAACGGTTTCGCACCGATGCTCGTTATCGTGAGGGACACCTGCGAGTGGTCAACGCCCTGCCCGCAAGGCGAGTGGCGGGACTCCATTCGCCAGAAACAAAGCTGTTGGCGAAGCAACTCTCGGCGGCGGGTGCCAATGTCGTCATGTCTGACGGGCGGCAGCACGTATGCCGTAACGGAGCGCAACTGATAAGTTGTTTTGAAGCGGAGTCAAGCGGTTCTTTGTGTTACGAAGAGACCGTCATCTGGGGCTATCTCATAAATCTTGAGAAATGCTCGCTCGATGCTCGTCTGGCTATGCTTGCCCGCTATGTTCCTGTGCTCGACAATTGGGCTGTGTGCGACTCATATTGCGCCCACGCAAAATGGATGCAGCGTGCCGACAGAGAGGCGTTGTGGGAGTTTCTGCAGCGATGGTTCCGCTCAGAACGTGAGTTTGAGGTGCGTTTTGCCATTGTCGTCTCGATGTCATATTTCCTCTGCGAAGAATGGCTGGAAAGAGTTTTCGAGCAAATCAACGCTATTGATTTCGCACGCATAAAGTCAGACTACACGACTGTCAAATCTAAGCCGCTGCATGCCCAGCAAGGCACCGTGCAGGGCACAGAGCCATATTATGTACGCATGGGTGTAGCATGGCTGTTAGCTACAGCCTTGGCAAAGTTTGCTGACCAGACCCGTACTTTCGTCCGTTCGTCAGCCTTGCCAGCCGATGTCATAAAGTTGTATGTACGCAAAGCGCGTGAGTCGTTTCGCACACGCATGGTTGAGGCGTTGTGAATTTAGAACACAGCATAAGTTTACAAAATGTAAGGCACTGAATGCGAGCGTCATTCAGTGCCTTACGTATTTTATATGTATAATCTTGCCGTGTCATTCAGTGCTTCCTGCAAAACTGCTGATTCTGAAAGAAAAACGTTAGCATAGAGCCTGCTTTTCTTTACAGATAGTCAGTATGGTACATGAGAAGCAGATGAATGCTGGCAGATTGTTTTCTTGTATATATATGTCAGTTTTTTCTGTGCTTGCCTACGGGTCGGTCTTGTTGTCGAAAGTCAGTTTCTACAAGACCGGAGTGTCTGTATTTTCCTTCGGCCTTAGAAAATTCTGCCGCAGAGAGTCAGCTTCAGTACAGGGTATACCGCCATCTTGTCGATAATCTCTACGAGGTCGTTGTCTACCTCCTCTTTCACCGTGCTGTCTATGCTTCCTGTGGCGTTGTCAGCGATGATGGTTGGAGTGCCGTGGATGTGCGCACCCAGTTCTACACGCAGTCCGATGCGCTTGCCAGGTGTGTGGCGGCCGAATCCCAGTCCGATGTACGGACGGAACTTGTTTACTTCCACACGTCCTGTGGCATTACCGTTGTTGTCTATCGGGATGCGTGTCTCCTCGTCCACGTTGACGTAGTAGTCATTGTTATATATGTTTGACGACATGGCTATGTATTTTTCCGCTTCGTCACTATGTCCTTTCAGTTTCGCAAGGTTGCCGCCACCGAACGATGCGCCAGCCGTCACGAAGAACGAACTGCTGTTAGGGAAAGGGTAATAGTCGAGTTTCACATCGAATGTGGTGCGCTGCAGCGATGCGTCGATGTCGAGGTCGCTGTTTATGCGGTGTCCGTTAAATTCGCCTTCTATGTCGACATCCTCCTTTATTTTTATTCCAGGCATGAAGTTCACGCCCACACGTGCAGAGAGGTATTTATTGAAGCATGTAGAGAAGTCGACGCTGACGCCTTCTGTTCCCACACCTACTCCTGCTGACAGATGGTTAGCCAGTCCGTAGAATTCGTTTTTCTCCTGCGCATTTGTTACTTGTGCCAGGCCTATGAGGCCGATGATGGCGATAAATAGTCTTTTCATGTGATGTTAGGTTAATGTTTTATGATTATTAATTTAAGTGTCGGAGGTTATAGTAGTCAGGAAGTTATCGGCTCTTCAAGCCTGAGGAGTTGGCAAGTAGACGAGTTAACAAGTAGACGAGTAGACGAGTAGACAAGTTGATAGTTAGGTGTTGACAAGTTGACGAGTTGACAAGTAGACAAGTTGTTTGGTGACCTTAACCTTTAACCCTTAACCTTTTAGTTGACAAGTAGACGAGAAACTAATGGCTTCTTAACTTCTGTCCGGAGGACGAGCGAAGTGATAACTTCCTTATCTACTACAGGTTTTGCATTGCGAAACATGAGCTAAAAAAATGAAGTCTGGGATAAGAAATCTTTACATTTTTTAACGCGTGAGAATCGCTTACAGGATTTCGGATGCGGCGAGTCTGCGGAATATTCCGAAAAAATCAGTCTTGGGATAAACTCCTGTTGTACAGGCGGTTATGAAGAACTGCTGATTCGGTTGGCATAAGCGGTACAGCAAGAAGCAGCATCTGACACAGCAAGAAGTAGCATTTAGCATGGCAAGAAGCAGTGTCTTGCGGTGTAAGAAGCAGCGAATGACAGGCCGAAGGACACTTAGTGTCACTGTCATCTGCCAGGAATCATCAGCCAGCAGGGCGTTTTTTGTTGCAGAAACAGCAATATGAGCTGGATTCAAAGCCGCTGGCAGCAGTTTTTGATGATGCCGCACTGGAATTTCATAGAAAACTCATGGCAGAAAATTATGCCATGCTCATGACAATTCTGCTGTGCATCCGGCTTGTCAGAGCGCAAGCCGCCTTTGCTGCTATCATGCGAAATACTGCAGGTTCTGCATCTCCGGACGCAGTTCGCCGCTCTCTATGCGGTGGATTACGCTTACGACAGCATCGTTCATCGGTGTCGGTACGCCGCACTTCCTTCCCGCCTCGCACACCACGCCGTTTATGGCGTCGACCTCAGTCAGCTTGCCTTTCTCTATGTCCTGCAGCATGCTTGCCTTCAGCCGAGCGTGCTTTCGTATGGCTATCGGTATGATGAAGAATGATATGGCCTTCTTCACCGGATTGCTATAGTCGAGCAGTCGCACAATGTCCTTGCCCTGCACAGGCTCTATGCGTATGCCTGATGCTGCGCAGACATCTATGCACTCCTTTATGATACGCTGCACTATGCGGCGTGACTGGCGGTTGCCTGCCGCCTCGCCGAATGTGCATCCGAGCACAGCGCTCATGCCAGAGAATGCTGCATTGATAAGCAGTTTGCTCCATCGTGTGCCGATGAAGTTGTCGTCTATATCCACTCTGCCCATCATTTCGAGCAGGCGTTTCACCTCGCCGAAATATTTATGTCGCTGCGGTGTCAGTGTTCCGATGGAGAATGTGAGGCTGTCTGGCGCGCTGGTCAGTTCACATTCGCCCCCGCTCTTCATGGTTGCGCCCCATGCCACGGTGCATCCTATGACGCGCTCATTGCCCACTATCTCGCCCACAAGCATCTCCGGTATGCCGTTCTGCATGGTCACGATTACTCCGTCGTCGGCGAGGAACGGCTTCAGGAATGTCACCACATCGCAGTTGTGCTGCTGTTTTGTCAGCAGGAAGATGATGTCGTACGTCCCGGTCATCTCGTCAGGCGTCAGCGCAGCCACTTCCTGTGTGAACGACACGGTGCCTGTGATGCGTGCGCCGTTAGTCCTGAGTGCTTCTATGTGCGCCTTGTTACGGTTGATTAGATCGATGAAACCGCCGTTTTTTGTTATGTATGCGCCAAGAATTGTTCCTAAAGAACCAGCGCCGTAGATAGCTGTCCGCATGTTATGTTCTATGTTTTTGTCTGTTAGGATTTAATGATGAAAGCCCGATGAAGCAGCATTCCTGCAATGATGTGCTGAGGTGTTTTCTGCCGTTATGCACGTCATGCACCGGCAACCCCTCGTGCCCGTGTGTTTCGCCTTATGCTTTGGCTGCTGCTCTCCAGTGTCCTCGCCAGCGTATGATGCCCGTCAGCATCATAAAAAGCAATAACGGAAACCAGCATGTGTGGCATGCAGATTTCCGTTATTTTATGTCTTGTCATATTAGAGCAGCGCCTGTATCTCAGCATCGACATCCTTTATCTGTATGTCGCGCTTCACTGGCGAGCATGAACGGTCGAGGATGAAGTATGTAGGTATGGCCTGCACGTTGTATGTGCTTACTGCTGTGCCGGTCTTGTCGTAGACGCAGACCCATGGCAGCGCAGCCACTGACGTCTTCCAGAAGTGTTCGTTTGTGCCTACAGCCACCTGGAAGATTTCCAGTCCCTGGGCGTGGAATTTGTTATACAGGCGGCGCAGCTCCATGATGCGCTCTGTAGAATTGTTTGCCTCGAAGGTGTGGAAGTCGAGAATCACCACCTTTCCCTGCAGTTCAGAAAGCTTTCTTGTGGCTCCCTTGTTGTCGATGAGTTCGAGGTCGATGATGCTTGTAGTCTTCACTATGCTTGGGTCGATGTTTGCCGGCTGGTTGTCAGCATCGATGATACGCATGGTTTTCATGCCTTCGAGCGCAATGTTGTGGAGGTTTTCGCCACGCGCTGCGTTCGGATGGAATGTGTCCCATGATGTTGCCACGGCAGCAAACATCTTTATGTCTTCACGGTTTTCGCGCGGATTGAATATGAGTCGTGAGCCGATGGCCTGGAAGAGCGCAAAGTAGGCATAGGCTTTCATAGGCTCCTTTATGATGTAGTTGGCGCGAATGTCCTGCTTGTATGTCTCTATGATGCGGTCGATAGAGTCGGCTGAGGCCTGCATGCTGAGGTTAGGATTCTCAGCTATGGCGATGCACTGGTTCTGCAGCGCTATCTGCTTGTATGTGAGCTCCTGTATCTTCTTGCAGTTTTCCGAGCCTTCTATTTCGTATTTCCAGGCCATGTCAGGATATTTTGCCTTCACTGTCACGGTCTCTGTAGAGTCGGCAGAGATATTGATAATCTGGTCGGCTATACGCAGACGGTAGAACTCTGGTGCTTCGGCAGCGTCGACATCAAAATGGAATTTGCCGTCATCGGCAAGTTTCACTGAGTCTACTGTTACCGGTCCGTCCAGAGAGATATTCTCGAAGTATAGCGTAGAATCCTTTGCGTTAGTGATTTCTCCGTTCACATGGAATTTCTCTCCGCTGCAGCTGGTCATGGCAGCGATAGCAAGTATTGCGCCCAATGCGCGTGTCATGTTCTTTCTCATATATTGTTTTGTTATTCTTATCTTTGTCTGTGAGGTGTTATTCAGTGCAAAAGTACGAATTTTTTTTCATACTGCAAAATTATTTAGTCTACAATATGCTTTTGCTGTATGCTGTCTTTACTTGCGCAGTATTGTTAGCCCCTCAGGCGCAAACAGTTCCTGTGCTGTCTGCTGCAGCTCTTCGGCGGTCAGGCGGTCGATGTTGCTGCATAGTGCAGTGACATCCTTCTCCCATCCGTAATGCAGGAACGACTTGGCGAAATCAAGCGCGAATGACTCGCGTGAGTCGCACGCCAGTGCTATCTGTCCCTTCAGCTGGCGTTTCGCCTGGCTGAGCTGATGCGGTGTGAGCGGAGTGTTCATGAGTTTGTCCAGCTCGCGTCGCACGAGTCTTATGCAGCGTTCCGTATCATGCGGGTCGCATCCGAAGTAGATGCACCACATTCCTGTATCGCCGTAGCTTGCCATACTGCTCTCCACGGTGTATACGAGTCCGTTCTTCTCTCGCAGCGACATGTTGAGGCGTGAGGACATGGCTGGTCCGCCGAGGATATTGTTCAGCATGTACAGCGCTATTCGCCGCGGGTGGTTTATGTCGTATGCCTTCCGCCCTATGATTACGTGTGCCTGATGATACTGTGCCTTGTTGGCAGCCGCCGGCTTAGGCAGTGTGCGGTCTTCCTGCGTGGCGAGCGGTAGTCTCTGTATCGGGTAGCGCTTCATGGCACGGTCGATGGCCCGCACTACTGGTGCTATCTCGCTGCCTCGTGCGTTCTGCGGAGTGCCGTGGAGGAAGAATATGGCGTTCTCCGGGCGGTAGAAGCGTTCGGCAAATCGGTGTGCGTCGGCGCTGGTGAATGCTCTCACGCTCTCTTTTGTGCCTAAGATGTTATGCCCGATGGGATGCCCCTCGAATATGATATTCTCAAACTCGTCGTATATAAGTTCGGCAGGCGAGTCGTTGTATGACTCTATCTCATCGCAGATAACCTCTTTCTCACGCTCCAGTTCAGCCTCTGGATATGCGGCATGGAACACCATGTCGGTGAGCAGGTCTATCGCTCTGGCAAGGTGCTCGCGCTGGATGGCGCAGTAATATACTGTGGCCTCCTTGTTCGTATATGCGTTCAGCTCGCCCCCTACGCCCTCAAGCGTCTGTATAATCTGCCATGCTTTGCGTCTTTCTGTGCCCTTGAAGGCGGCGTGTTCGCAGAAGTGGGCCAGCCCAGCCTCTCCTTCGCGTTCGTCTGCCGAGCCTGCCTTTATGGCATAGCCGCAGTAGACCACCTCCCCTGGAGACGGCCGCTGTATGACGCGAAGCCCGTTTTCGAACGTGTGTGTGTTATACATTTGTATTCTTTGTGCTATTGCTTATGATGTGGAGAAAGTCCGTGGCAAAGGTACATTATTATTTTCAGATATGCAAATTTTGTTTAGATGTTTGCCTGTTTTGTTGTTTAGTAGCAGTGTAATTTGGTATTTTAAAAGAAAATAAGTAACTTTGCGTCCGTAACTAACATAAGAACCAAACATGAGACATATAGCCTTTGTACTATCATTTTTAGCATTCTCGTCTGTCTCTGACGCACAGACACCTGTTTATCTTGATGACACCAAACCGCTGGAAGAGCGCGTCAGCGACGCTCTCAGCCGCATGACGCTTGAGGAGAAGGTGGCGCTATGCCACGCACAGTCTAAATTCTCTACCGCAGGCTGTTCTCGTCTGGGCATTCCAGAGCTCTACTGGAGCGACGGGCCTCATGGCGTAAGAATGGAGATAAACTGGAACGACTGGGGCCATGCAGGATGGACTAACGACTCATGTACGGCTTTTCCCGCACTGACATGCCTTGCCGCAACATGGAATCCGGAGATGTCTATGCTCTACGGACGTAACGTTGGCGAAGAGGCGCGTTACCGTGAGAAGGATGTGCTGCTCGGTCCAGGCGTGAACATCGCACGCACTCCGCTCTGCGGACGTAACTTCGAGTATATGGGCGAAGACCCTCATCTGGCATCAAAGATGGTGGTGCCATACATCAAAGGCCTGCAGAGCAACGGCGTGGCGGCATCTGTGAAGCACTATGCGCTGAACAATCAGGAGCTGTGGCGCGGACATATCAATGTCAAGCTCTCTGAGCGTGCGCTGCGTGAGATATATCTGCCGGCATTCCGCGCTGCTGCCGTAGAAGGCGGGGCATGGACTTTCATGGGGGCATACAATAAGACTCTGGGCGACTGGCTCTGCGAGAACGAGACCATGCTGCGCAAGATTCTGAAGGAGGAATGGCAGTGGGACGGCGTTGTCGTGAGCGACTGGGGCGGCACGCACTCTACTGTGAAGGCTGCAAAGGCAGGCCTTGACGTTGAGATGGGCTCGTTCACAAACGGCTTGACAACAGAGGCTACAGGATTCGGCTATGACGACTACTATTTCGCTGACCCTTACATAAAGGCTCTGAAGGCAGGCGAAGTGCCGATGGAGGTGCTCGATGAGCAGGCATCACGCATCCTGCGACTCATATTCCGCACAGCCATGAACCGCCAGAAGCCATACGGCGCCATGTGTACACAGGAGCATTACGACGCATGCCGCACCATCGGCAACGAGGGAATAGTGCTGCTGAAGAACAATAAGAACAAGGCGCAGAAGGCTCCGCTGCTTCCTATAGACGCCAAGAAATACCAGCGCATACTCGTTGTGGGCGAGAATGCCGTGAAAGACCTCTGTGCCGGAGGCGGCTCGTCAGAGCTGAAACCGCGCCGTCTCGTCACTCCGCTCGACGGGCTGAAGGCTCGCTTCGGCAGCGAGAAGGTGCAGTTTGCCATGGGATACAAGTCTGGCAGGTTCATCTACGACCACGAGGACCTTGTTCCGCAGGAGGAGTCTGACCGCCTGTATGCTGAGGCTCTTGAGGCGGCAGGCAGCGCCGACCTTATTATATATGTAGGCGGACTGAACAAAAACTGGCGTCAGGACTGCGAGAGCGGCGACCGCCAGACATACAACCTGCCGTTCTGCCAGGACCGTCTCATAACATCGCTCGCCGAGACAGGCAAGCCTATGGTCACCGTCTTCCTCACTGGCAACGCCTTTGCCATGCCGTGGATTGACAAGGTTGACGCCATCGTGCAGGCATGGTACATCGGTTCGGAGTCAGGACACCCTATTGCTGACATCCTCTCTGGCGATGTCTGCCCTTCAGGAAAACTGCCTATAACATACCCTGTTGCCCTTGCTGACTGCGGAGCGCATAGCTTTGACACGCTCTGCTTCCCTGGTGACAGCATAGACACAGAATATCGTGAAGACATTCTCGTGGGCTACCGCTGGCACGACACGAAGAATGTGAAGCCGCTCTTCCCGTTCGGATACGGACTAAGCTACACCACCTTTGAATACGGAAAGGCTAAGGTGGAGGTGTCAGAAGGCGCATGGACAGTCTCAGTGCCTGTGACAAACACCGGCAGCGTGAAGGGCAAGGAGGTCGTGCAACTCTATGTCGGCGACGACAAAGCGTCAGTGATACGTCCGAAGAAGGAGCTGAAGGCATTTGAAAAGATAGAAATCAATCCGGGCGAGACAAAGACTGCAAAGCTCACAATCACAGAACAGGACCTGAAGTTCTGGGATGAGGCAAAGCACGAATGGACACTTGAGCCAGGCACATTCACCTTCTACGTAGCCGCATCGTCTGCCGATGTCAAGCAGAAGATAAAGGTGAGGAAATAGAGCAATGCCGCCAAGCAGAACAAACAACTCAATAACAATAACGTTCTGAACTCGGATTACATTCTATGACGATTAAATAACAAGAACAAACAATACAATAACATAACATCTTTTACTGTATGAGCACAAAGAAATACAATGGTGTAGTGGTGCCAATGGTAACACCAGTGACACCAACCGGCATGCTTGACAAGCCTGCTGTAGAGAGAATTATCAAGAGTTTCGTAGAGGCTGGCGTTTCACCGCTCCTTATGGGAACAACCGGCGAAGGCAATTCGGTGTCAACATCTGACGGACAGGAACTCATAGCTACTGCCGTTAAGGCTGCCGAAGGCAAGATAACCATCTATGCCGGACTTACTGGCACCAGCTTCATAGAGCAGCTGAGACAGGCCGGATACTACAGTGCGAGCGGCGCAGACGTAATCGTTGCCACACTGCCAAGCTACTATGCGCTGACACCAGAGCAGATGGAGAACTACTACAAGACTCTCGCTGACTCAATCAAGGGCCCTCTCATGCTGTACAACATAGCAGCCACAACACACATGTCAATACCTGTCGATGTCATAGAGCGTCTCTCTAAGCACCCGAACATTGTTGGTCTGAAGGACTCAGAGCGCGATCTGGAGCGCATGGAGAAGTGCATCGAGATAGCACGCGACAACGACGAGTTCACTTACTTCTGCGGATGGGCGGCACAGTCGGCTCACTCGCTCGAGCTTGGAGGCGACGGCATCGTGCCTTCAACAGGTAATTTCGTGCCTGGAATGTTCCGCAAGCTGTATGATGCAGCAGAGGCTGGCGACATGGAGACAGCTAACCGTCTGCAGGACGAGACAAACGAAATAGCAAAACTCTATCAGGCAGGACGCACACTCGGCCAGTCGCTCACCGCACTCAAGGTGATGATGCAGACACGCGGCCTCTGCACACCTGACATGCTCATGCCGCTCACACGCCTTTCTGAACAGGAAGAGGCTGAGATAGCAGCTGCAGCGGCAGCAATAACAGAGAAATAACATCTCCGCCATATACTCCCGCAGATTTTTACAGCAGAGACCGATACCCCGGACTTTATACGATGTACAGGCTCCCTGTAATATCAGATAGCTCCGTCAGCAGCAATGTGGTGGATGAGTCCCTGACAACCGCAGGCTTCTCCGTAAGCTCTTGCAACCGCATTCTCTCTGTAAAAATCTGTGGCAGACAAAGACTAAACCTAAAACCAATTACATACTATGTACACATTATTAGCAGCAACATCGTCAATCCACTGGGTTGACTATCTTATCGTGGTTGCGTCGATACTTCTGGCTGTTGTCATGGGATTCTATTTCGCCCACAGACAGAAAGACTCAAACGCATACTTCACAGCCTCTGGCCGTGTGCCTGACTGGGCCATCGGCATGTCAATCTTCGCCACACTCATCAGTTCGGTGACATTCCTCGCATATCCAGGCGCAGCATACGCCGGCAACTGGATTCTGCTCGTGCAGGGACTCATGGTGCCTATCGTGCTCGTTTCGCTGATAGGACTCATTGTTCCTCTCTTCCGTAAGGTCATCAAGCTCTCTACATACGAGTATTTCGAGCGCCGTTTCGGTGCCTTCGCACGCTTCTATTCGAGCATTGCGTTCGTGCTGACCCACTTCACGAAGATGGGTTCGGTGTTCTTCCTGGTATCAATGGCGCTCGCCCAGTTCATGAATCTTGACATTTATTGGGTAATAGCCGTGCTCGGTGTTACCATCATCCTCCTCACCTTCCTCGGCGGAATGGAGGCCATCATCTGGATGGACGTTATCCAGGGCGGCATGCTCATCGGCGGCGGACTCATCTGCATTGTGCTTCTGCTCTTCGCCATCGGCACGCCATTCTCTGCCGGCGATATTCTTCAGACAGCTTGGAATGCCACAACGAATGTCGGACCGTATGAGGTAAGCAAGATAGGCATAGGCCCATTCGAGTGGGATTTGGTAGAGACAACATTCCTCGTGATGGTGCTCAACGGCTTCTTCTACGCCCTGCAGAAGTACGGAACAGACCAGACAATCGTGCAGCGCTATCTCACTGCGAAGGACGATAAGAGTGCAAAAAAGGCCGCTTTCATCGGAGTTTTCCTCTCTGTACCTATCTGGACCATCTTCATGCTCGTAGGTTCACTGCTCTTCGCTTACTATCAGCTGTCGCCAGATGCAGCCATTGAAGGCTTGAAGGCCGACGCCGTATTCCCACACTTCATATCAACACAGTTGCCAATCGGTGTGCGCGGACTTATCATAGCAGCTATCGCAGCGGCAGCTATCTCATCGCTCGACTCTGACCTGAACTGTCTCTCAGCCATTGCCGTTGAAGACTACCTCATGCGTTTCAAGAAGAACGTGTCAGACAAGTTCCGCCTGAACTTCGGCCGCCTTATCGTTGTGCTGGCAGGCCTTGGCGCAGTGGGCATCGCAGTGCTCTACGTTCAGAGCAACGGCGGTGCGGTGCTTGAGACCATCTTCGCCTTCTACGCCATCTTCTCGGCAGGTATCGTGGGCATCTTCCTGCTCGGACTCTTCTCACGCCGCGCTAACAAGCAGGGCCTCTACATCGGTCTGACAGTCTGCATACTCTTCACAGCCTATGCAATGCTCACCTCTCCGCAGAAGATGCCTGACGGATCAAAGCAGGCACTCCTCGACTTCGGCGCATGGAACTACACCCACTCAAAGTATATGCTCGGCGTTTACAGCCATATCATCGTGCTTGTTGTGGGCTACGTAGCATCGCTCTTCTTCAAGACACCTCTTGCTGACAAGGAGCTGACTATCTACGGATGGCTTGAGGAGAAGAAGGCTGCCAAGAAATAACAGAGCATACAGGCGGGCTGTACAGGTTCCCGCTGACATGAAAACATGACATACGCAATCTCCCCTGCATCGCATAGCGTGTTGCAAGGGAGATTTTTTTATTCTCAGTGCATTGTCATAATAATTTAACATCCATGTTTTGGAGGAGAGACGGAAAGTTTATAACTTTGCAGCAGATAACCACAGGCATGTCATGCACTGCCACTGCCACAGCCATAGCGGCATTAGCCGGCGCAGCATCTCCCGTCAGCGGCAGAACAGCGCAGAGCGGCACAGAGGTCGGGGCTGAAGCATGAACCGCCTAATAATCAGAGAATAATGAAAATACTTGTTGTTGACGACGAACAGGACATCTGCGACATCCTGCAGTACAATCTCGAACTGGAGGGCTACGATGTAGACACCGCCAATTCAGCAGAAGAAGCCATGCGCCTTCCCCTGGCAAGCTACGGCCTGCTTCTGCTTGATGTCATGATGGGCGAAATCTCAGGCTTCAAGCTCGCTAAGCGTCTGAAGGAAGACGAGACGACAGCCACCGTCCCCATAATCTTCATCACTGCGCTCGACAGCGAGGAGAATACTGTGCGCGGACTGGAACTGGGTGCCGACGACTATATCGTCAAGCCGCTCAGCATGAAGGAGGTGGTGGCGCGTGTGAAAGCTGTGCTGCGCCGCACATCGCACAGCCATGTCCCTTACCAAAAGCCGTCAGCGCCTTTCTCTTCAGACATCACATACGAGAGGCTGTACATCAATATGGATGCCAAGACGGTAAGCATCGACGGCGAGAACATAATGCTCACAAAGATAGAATTCGAGCTTCTGCGCCATCTTGTGAGCAATGCAGGCAGAGTGTTCAGCCGTGACGACCTTCTGAAACACTGCTGGCCGAGCGACACGTATGTGCTTGACCGCACCGTGGACGTAAACATCACCCGTCTGCGCAAGAAGATAGGACGATACGGAAAACAAATACGCACACGATTCGGCTATGGCTACACGTTTGAAAAATAGACCGTTCCAGAACTCACTCTATCTTAGCATAGGAGCCACGTTCCTGCTTTTTGTCGTGCTGGTCACTATCTATCAGCACAGAAAGAGCAGAGAATACAAGATTGACATACTCACGGCGCAGCTGCAGGCATACAGCTACAGGATGTCCATCGAGCTGGGCGACAGCCTGCTTGTGCCCGATGTGTTCTACCGTTACGTAGAGCAGAACTCGCTGAAGAAGCTCCGTGTGACAGTCATCGACACCACCGGGCGCGTGCTGATAGACAGCCGCAGGCACGATGTGGCGGCAATGGACAACCATAAGAACCGTCGCGAGGTGGAGCAGGCGCTGCGCAACGGTACAGGCTACGACCTGAAACGAAAGTCAGAAACCCTTGACGAGGCGTATTTCTATTGCGCCACACGCATCGGAGACAATATCGTGCGCACGGCGCTGCCTTACTCGGCGGAGATAACCAAGTCGCTCCAGATGGACTATTCCTATATATGGTATACCGTCATCGTTGTCATCCTGCTCATATTCGTGCTCTACCACAGCACGTCACGCATACGCCGCCACATAGGCTATCTGCGCGACTTCGCCATCAAGGCGCAGCGAAACGAGCCCCTCGACCTGGAACTTGACCGCCGGCTGCCTGACGACGAGCTGGGCGAAATATCGCATACCATAACCACACTCTACTGGAAGCTGCGTCACAGCGAGGAGGAGAAGGAGCGCATAAAGCGGCAGCTGACACAGAACGCCGCACACGAGCTGAAGACACCCGTGGCAAGCATACACGGCTATCTTGAGAGCATCATGGAGCATCCTGAGATGGACGACAAGACAAGGCAGCGATTCATAGAGCGCTGCTATGCGCAGAGCAAGCGAATGACCAAACTCATGCACGACATGTCGGCACTGACAAAACTCGATGAAATCGAGCAAAATCGCACAAAATCCAATGAAAAAGACCGCTCTGAGGAGATTGATGTGGCTGCTGTGGTGCGAAGTGTGGCGGACGAACTCACACTGCAGCTCACAGAGCAGGATATCACTGTCAAGACCGACATGCCAGACTCAATCATGCTGCATGCCGACCATAGCCTTGTATACAGCATATTCCGCAATCTCTTCGACAACAGCATAGCCTACTCAGGTGCCTCGCGCATAACAATCAGAGCAAAAGCCCTGCATGTTGAGAACGCATCAGAGAGAGCATACGAATTTCTCTTCATGGACAACGGCGTGGGCGTTGCACCGCAGCATCTCGCACGCCTGTTCGAGCGATTCTACAGAGTAGATAAGGGACGCTCACGCAAACTGGGCGGCACGGGACTCGGGCTCGCTATCGTGAAGAATGCCGTCACAGCACACGGCGGCACCTGCACGGCGGAGATGACCCACGGCGGCGGACTCACAGTGAGATTTACGCTCAGAAGCAGATAGGCTGCTGCCGGCTCCTCACCGCTTGTTCCAATAGAGAACACGTCAGCCGCACAGTGTCAGAAAACGTATGCTCCACCTTAATATATAAGGTATGGTGCAGGCAGAAACGATTCCACGAAGCGCATGACGATGCAAATTCTGCGTGATGGCAGGGGGTTACAGCACGCATGACGACATAAATTCTGCGAATTGGATAAGTAAACGAGATAAAAGAAAACGCAAATGAAAATCGGTCTGGAAATTTCTCTCCAGGCCGATTTTTTATGCCCCGTTTCCTGCGTTTTGCCCCACGGTCTGCAAGAAGCAGTGTCTTGCGGTGTAAGAAGTAGCATCTTGCAGTGCAAGAAGCAGTGTTTTGCAGCGTCAAAAGTAGCTTTTCGCAAGCCCTGATAATCAGCGGTTTACGAGAAGGCTGAGGTTGTGGCTACGCACGTCACAAAAAACTTTCATCGGCAGGATAATCCCAATTCAGAATATTTTCATTATCTTTGCATCCAGAATGCTCCACAACAGCCTGCACTGTTCGGCATAGTCGGCGTGCGCCATGAGTTTATGTCGCTTGCCAAGACCATGTGACTATGGCTGTCACTAACAAGAATGATTATGAAAATCCAGCCCTTTATAGATTATTTCCGCAGCTTATGGAATCTGTTCTGCGACCATCCTGTTCAGATAATAATAGTACTGGGCATATTGCTATGCCTATTGTGGTATTGTCTTCCGCATAGAGAGAAGCTATAGCCGCCATTATACGGAATCAGAGGAGACAAGACGATGACAGGAATGCCGCCACCGCATCGGCTCCTTCAGTGCCTTCTGGCGGTCAGAACAGTGTCAGCAGCGCAGTGCGTATGGCAGCGTAGCCGTGCATCACGAAGCCCACAGTGCAGTGCCTGCCTGCAGTGTATTCAGCTGTCAGGTATGGAAAAACACATGTATTATTATATAATACACCCTTTGTAACATGATTGTAACATTTGTGTAATATCTTGGTAATAGAATAATAATAATTTTGTAGCGCAAAATAATACACATTAACTACAACTTATGGACTTTTTTTATTTAGGAATTGTAATTTTCCTTATCGTTCTGGCTGTGTTCGACCTTGTGGTCGGAGTCAGCAACGACGCTGTGAACTTCCTTAACTCAGCCATCGGAGCAAAGGTGGCACGCTATCGCACAATTGTCATCATTGCCGCCATCGGTGTCTTTGCCGGTGCAGCGATGAGCAATGGCATGATGGACGTGGCACGCCACGGCATCATGACACCGCAGTATTTCTCTTTTCATGATGTGATGTGCGTCTTCCTCGCCGTCATGGTGACCGATGTCATACTGCTTGACGTATTCAATACGTTAGGCATGCCGACATCTACAACGGTCAGCATGGTGTTCGAACTTCTTGGCGGTGCATTCGCTATTGCTATAATCCAGCTGGCTGAAGGTGCGGCAATGGCTGACGGAACACCGCTCATGCTGGGCGACATGCTTAACACAGAGAAGGCGCTCAGCGTCATTCTCGCCATCTTCCTCAGCGTGGCTATAGCATTCTTCTTTGGTACGCTGGTGCAGTGGCTGGCACGTCTGGTGTTCACATTCACATATCGCATCAACGGCAAGACAACAGCTGCCGACGGAAGCATGGGCGGACTGGTGTCTTCATCGCTGAAGATAGGCATATTCTCAGGCATCGCCGTTACCAGCATCATCTGGTTCCTGCTCATCAAGGGTCTGAAGGGCTCGGTATTCCTCACTGCCGAGGTGAAGGCGTTTGTCGACGAAAACACATGGATGCTGCTTGGCGGCGGCGTGCTGGTGTTCTCTGTGCTGATGTCAGTGCTGAGCGCACTGAAGGTGCCAGTGCTGAAGTTTGTTGTGCTCCTCGGTACATTTGCGCTTGCCATGGCATTTGCTGGCAACGACCTCGTAAACTTCGTGGGTGTGCCTCTGACAGGTCTTGAGGCATATAACGACTATATGGCAAACGGCGGAGGACAGCCTGAGGCATTCCTCATGACAAGCCTCATGAACTCAGCCAATACGCCTGCCATCTTCCTCTTCCTCGCCGGAGTTGTCATGGTGCTCGCACTCGTCTTCTCAAAGAAGGCGCACAACGTGGTGAAGACCAGCGTCGACCTCAGCCGTCAGGACGAAGGCGACGAGATGTTCGGCTCTTCTGCTGTGGCACGTGTGCTCGTACGCACATCAACACGCATGGCTAACAACGTGGCAGGATTCGTTCCGCCGTCAGTGGGACGTTGGATTGACTCACGCTTCAATCCTGATGCAGCCGTGCTGCCTGCCGGAGCAGCATTCGACCATATACGCGCTGCCATCAACCTCGTGCTCGCAGGACTCCTCGTGGCGCTCGGCACATCGCTCAAACTGCCGCTCTCTACCACTTACGTGACATTCATGGTGGCAATGGGTACGTCTCTTGCTGACCGTGCATGGAGCCGCGAGAGCGCCGTGTTCCGCATCACTGGCGTGATGTCTGTCATCGGCGGATGGTTCATAACAGCAGGTGCAGCGTTCCTGGCTTGTTACCTTATAACAAACATCATGTACTATGGCTCGTTCATAGCAATGGCCATAGCTGTCGCTCTCTCTATCTTCCTGCTTGTAAGAAGCAACATGAAGTATACTGAGAAGAAGCAGGAGGCACCGCAGGATGCAATATTCCGCGACCTTATGCACTCACAGGACCCAGACGAGCGTTGGATTCTGCTCAACAGACACATCTGCGAGGGCAATGCTTACAATCTGAAGTTTGTTGTCGACACATACAAGACGGTGACTGACGCATTCTTCCATGAGGAGTATCGTCCGCTGAAGCGTGTGGCTGGTGAGATTGAAGAGCGCCGCAAGCAGCTCAAGCGCCAGCGCCGCCGTGAGATTATCGCACTGCGAAAGGTTGACCCTATCATTGCCGTAGAGCGCAATACATGGTACTTCCTGACTAACAACGCCGTGCAGCAGATGTTCTACTGTCTGAAGCGTATCAACGACCCATGCCGCGAGCATGTGGGCAATAACTTCTCACCAGTTGACGGAGAGTATGTTACATCGTTCATCGACCTGCGCAATGAGGTGGTGAAACTCTACGAACGCGCTACGGCCATGCTTGCAGCGAATAAGGCTGACGAGGCTGAGACAATACGTACTGACGCAACATCTATACAGGCTGTGCTGTCGAAATACCGTAAGACAGTCATCGACGACATACAGAACAAGCGTCTGAACATCGAGACAATGACTGTATACCTCAGCATCATACAGGAGTCGCAGGAAATGCTCAGCTCGCTCAGGCACATGCTCCGCGGACTCTCAAAGTTCAAGGAATAGTATTGGATGGTTCTGATTGTAATGTAATGATTATATAATGAAAACGCCGCCCGTCAGATACGACGGGCGGCGTTGTATGTTTATGCCTGCGGCTGTGTGCTGAGCGTTGCAGCCGTGCCTACAGGGCATTCACGAATATCAGCACTATCAGCACAGGGATAATCCAGCTCACAAGGAAATAGAATGTCTCGGCAAACCAGCGGAGGCGAAGCGTGCCGTTGTTCGTGAGCATTGACACCACTTTCTCCTTGCCTAAGCTGCGCATGAGAAGACACATGAAGATTCCGCCGAGAGGCATCACAAACTTCGCAACGAAGAAGTCAAACAGATCGAAGAATCCTAATCCGAACACAGTGACGCTGCTCCAGTCGCCGAACGACATTGAGCAGGCGAAACCGGCAAGGCAGGTGACAATGCCGAGTGACACAGCCGACTTGCGGCGTGACAGCCCGAACTTCTCGCTGACAAAGGCTGTGGTGATTTCAAGCATGGAGATAGTCGATGTCAGAGCCGCCATGACGAGCAGTAGATAGAACAGCACTGTAACTCCGTAGCAGAGCCATGGTGTTGCGCCGAATGCTTGCTGGAACACGTTTGGCAGCGTGATGAACACCAGCGACGGACCTGTGTCAGGGCTTACGCCTACTGACATGGCTGCAGGGAAGATTATCACACCGGCGAGGATTGCCACGCATGAGTCGATGAAAGCCACGCTGAACGAGTCTTTGACTATGTTTACCTTGTCAGAGAAGTATGAGGCGTAGGTCATCAGGCAGCCCATGCCTACGCTGAGCGTAAAGAATGCCTGTCCCATTGCGCTTATTGCTACCTGCGGGGTAATCTTAGAGAAGTCGGGCTTGAATAGGAATTCCAGTCCTTCTGACGCTCCGGGGAGGGTCAGCGAGCAGCATGCCAGCACTATCAGAAGCACAAGCAGCAGGGGCATCATTATCTTTGAGCCAAGCTCTATGCCGCGCTGCACGCCGAGGGTGACTATTCCTGTCGTGATGGTTATGAAGAGTATCATGACCAGGGCAGGGCGGAGTGGGTCGGAGATGAATGCGTTGAAGTCTGCGGCAAACTGCGATGCGTCTTTCCCGGCAAAGCTGTCCATGCCTGCTTCGAAAGCGTACTGCAGTGTCCATCCTGCCACAACGCTGTAGTAGGAGAACACAAGGAAGCCGGCAAGCACGCACATCGCACCGACAAAACGCCAGACGAAGCGTCCGCGGCGGCCAAGGATGGTTTTCTGAGGCAGTGTGCGGAAGGCGTCGTAGACGTTTGTGCGGGATTCTCGTCCGGCAGCCAGTTCGGCTATAAGTACAGGCACTGTGATGAATACTATGCAGAACAGATAAATCAATATGAAGGCTGCTCCGCCGTTGGCGCCTGTCTCACAGGGGAAGCGCCATATATTGCCGAGGCCTACGGCACTGCCTGCAGCAGCCAGAATGGCTCCTAATCGTGTGGCGAAATTAGCGCGTTTATCCATTTTTCTTCAGATTTTGTGTTTGTTGTGAGTTATCTCCTGCCGCAGAAAAGACTGTGGCAGAGAGTAGTGTGCATAATGAATCATCAGGGCATGCAGTATGGGGCATGCCCTGATGTGACACTGTTTCAGAGTCTTTATGGTTTGTTTGGGCAGTAGGATTTATTTCTCTATCTCCTTGATAAGGCGGTCTGCCTTGCCCCATTTCTCCATCATGAACATCATGTAGCGGATGTCTACGCAGATGCAGCGGGCCAGTTTCTTGTCGAAGAAGATGTCGCCAGAGAGCGAATCCCAGTTGCCGTCGAACGCAAGACCTATCAGACGGTTGTTGCCATCGAACACCGGAGAGCCTGAGTTGCCGCCTGTGATGTCGTTGTTTGTCAGGAAGCAGAGGTTCATCGTACCTGTCACAGGGTCGTTATACTGGCCGAAATCCTTTGCAGAGAACAGTTCGTGCATGACAGGCTCTGCGTAGTATTCGTAGTTGTAGTTCTTTCCGGCTGTCTTCTCGTCGCCCAGCAGCATCTTCTTATAGAGCGACTGAGGGTCGGTGTAGTAGCCTGAAGGGTATCCGTTGAGCAGGTATCCGCCTACCTGGCCGTATGACATGCGGAGTGTGAAGTTAGCGTCGCTGTAGTGAGGCATATCCATCTCCATGGCGAGCTTGGCGTCGCAGAGCAGTCGTTCCTGCTCGGCTATCTCAGCGTTTATATCATCGTTGCCTTCTGTTATCTTCTGCATGATGACGAGCAGGTCCTGTCCCATCTGTACGGCGTAGTCGCTGTTCATCTTCTTCGCCACCTTCTTCTTGTTGAAATAGATAGGCTCGGCAGACATGATAGGCGAGTTGTAGAGCTCATCTACATACGCTACGTACTTGTCGTGTGCTGTAGCGCCCTCCATCTGGTCGATTGTAGCGTAGAAATCAGGCAGATATTCTGCTGTCACCTGCTCGCGGTAGTTCTTCAGAAGAGCCACAAGCACTTCCTTCTCTGTAGCCAGATCCCATGCGTCGCTGTTGTCCTTATACTGCACAAACTGCTTCTTAGGCTTGTCCTTAGGGCCCTGTATGGTGCCGCCCATAGCCCAGCGCATAGAGCGTGACACCACCTCGCTGGTTCTGCCGAAGGTTTCCATGAAGATAGTCATGGTCTTTGCCTTGTCGTTAATCTTAGAATAGAGCTGTCCGAGCTTGTTTATGTCGAGCTGTCCCTTAAGGTATCCTGTTGAGTCCTGATACTGCTGGATGAGCTTCTCGTAGTCCTGCTTCATTGTAACGATGCCGATAGAATCGATACATTTGTTCATTCCGCGTGAGTTCTTCCAGTAGTTTGCTGACTGTGCGAACTTTGAGTCGTACTTGATACGCACTGCATCGTCTGCACGCATGTGCTTGCGCAGAACGTCGAGGAGTACGGTGCGCACCTGGAAACGTGGCGCATTGTCGCAGTCGCGCATCTGCTGGATGCCGAAGCTTGACAGGTATCGCTCGGTGCTTCCTGGGTATCCCATGGTCATGGCGAAGTCGCCTTCCTTGTAACCCTCCTTGCTTACACGTGCGTAAACCTCTGGCTTGTATGGCACATTGTCCTTAGAGTATTCTGCAGGGCCGCCAGTCTTTGGGTCGCAGTATACACGGAAGACAGCGAAGTCGCATGTCTGGCGTGGCCACATCCAGTTGTCTGTCTCGCCGCCGAACTTGCCCATTGACTTTGGAATGGCGAATACGAGGCGCACGTCGCGGAAGTCGCGGTAGGTGGTGAGATAGTATTTGTTGCCCTCATAGAATGGCTTGAGTTCTACGCGGATGGTGGAATCCTCCTTGCTCACACGCTCCTGCTCAGCGTTCTCGAGCGAATCGAGCAGCATGTATTGCTTTTCGTAAGGCATGGTGCGTATCCCGTGCTTCAGCACCTCCTCTGTATAGTCGCGCTGCGACACCATGAAAGCTACGAAGAGATTCTTGTTTGGCAGTTCCTCCTCGTATGATTTAGCCACGAATCCGTTACGCATGTAGTCGTGTTCTACGGTAGAATGTGAGCGTATAGCCTCAAAACCGCAGTGGTGGTTGGTGAAGACAAGGCCGTCCTGCGATACTACTACGCCAGAGCAAAAGCCTCCGAAATTGACTACTGACTTGACGATGGCGTTGTCATCGCTATAGAGCTGGCTGTAAGGAAGCTTGTATCCTTCAGCCTTCATCTGCTCGTAGACAGCCTGCGGCAGATTTGACAGGGTCCACATTCCCTCGTCTGCACGTGCTGTGTTGCAGAGTGCGATGAGTGCTGTGGCAAGAGTTAAGATTGTTTTCTTCATTGTTTTATGTTTTAATTTGTTGTTTTCTGGAGTTATAGATGCTCTAGATGGTCTAGATGTTCTAGAATCTCTAGAGGTGCACTTCATTTCAGCAATGCATTCTTCTGCCCTAGATTATCTAGATGTTCTAGAATTTCTAGAGTTGCACTTCATTTCAGCAATGCGTTCTTCTGCTCTAGATTATCTAGATGTTCTAGAATATCTAGAGGTGTATTTCATTTCAGCAATACATTCTTCTGCTCTAGATGGTCTAGATGTTCTAGAATCTCTAGAGCCTCTAAATTTACAGTATGACGCTGAATGCGGCGCCTATGGTCAGGTGGTTCATGCGTTTCGATAGCGTCCTGCGCTCCGTGTGGTTCATCGTCCGCCATATTTCGGGATGCTCATCGGGCAGTGCGGAGCCAGCCGTTCGCAGCAACGTGGTGTCAGAGAAGTAGCGGCGCGTGTATTTGAATGTGGTCTTCGATGTGTCGAAGTCTGCAAACACCTTGCATGTGAAGCAGTCATGATACCGCCACGCGATGTTTATTCCGAATACGGCATTCACTGCGTTGCTTGCGTCGATGCGCAGCATGTCGAACTCCTCCGTTGCGTCTTTCAGCACAGGATTTATTTTATAGAACGGCATGTTGTTGTTCTGTGGCGAGACAGAGATTATTTGTCCGTTGGCGTTGTAGAAGAGATAGTAACTTTTCTTCTCGCCTTCAGGCGTTGTTTCGCCTCCGTCATACAGCAGTTGTCCATTTCTTGATGTGAATGTGGCACTGCCGGAAAGGCGCACGCCTGCCAATGCTTTTGCACCAATTGAGAGCCGTGATGACAGCGGCAGAGAGGCATATACACCCGCATCCACTGATGCTTCGGTCATCTGCCCTTGGTTTGTGTACATCGTGTAGACGCCTCCGAGCGGATATTTTGTGCCGTTTGCCGGGTTGCGGTATGTGTATTTCTCCTGTGTGGCATTGACTTCAGCCAGTTGGGTGCGTTCGTCTGCGGTCAGATTAAGCGGCGAGACAGGCGTTGAAGTCAGCCTTATCATTCCGCCGAAGCCTATGTATCGGTTTATGAAATATGCTCCCTCGGCAGCCACGGCGGCGCTTGCTCCAATGCTGACGGTATCAGTTGACGAGCCGGGAAGGCTTGCCGCAGAAGGTGTGAAGCGCAAATTAGAGGTGTGAAGCCCTGCGCCCATCTGTATGTCGAAGAATGAGGGGTTGCGTCCGGGGTCGTAGAACGAGCCGTCAAGCCGTTGTATATGTTTGCTGCCGAAGATTCTGTCGGTGACCAGATAGCCCAGTTCTGTCGCGATGATTCCTATGGCTGCGCCGCCAAGGATGTCTACAGCACGGTGGCGGCGGTTCATGACGCGCATCATAGATGTTGCCGTTGCTGCACCGTATCCTGCCACGGAGAACCACGGCGAGCGGGTTCTGCCATACTCTTTGTGCAGCATTGTAGCAGCCACAAACGATGTGGCGGTGTGTCCGGAGACGTATGAGCGCTGGTCAGTGCCGTCAGGGCGGTATGAGTTTGTACCTTTCTTGATGCCTTCGGCGCTCATTGCCATCATGGCGTTGGACAGAATTGCGGCTGTAAGGAGGCGCGGTGTGGCAGAGCGTCCTTCATATCCGGCGATTTTCATTCCTGCGATGAGCGCATACGGAGCGTACGGCATATAGTCGCTGATATCGTCTTTCAGCGGTTTGTCTGGATTATATCGGTAGAATATTATGGGTTCGGTGTTGTTCTTAACAGCGATAGATGTGACGAGAAGCGGCACTGCTGCGTATGTCATCTTCTGCTTCCACCATGCGGTCTTCTGCTTTGCGCCAGCCGTCATGCCGCCTGCAATGCTGTCTGTCGCTGTGGCATCGAGGCTGAGACACGTCTCGCCGAGGAAGTTCCGGTAGGTTGTGAGCGTGTCAGCGCTATTGCTGCCGTTGCTGGCGGCAATGGCAGACGATGTGCAGATGGCCAGTGAAAGTAGTAATGCTCTCATGTTTCTTCGCGGAAAGAGACCGTTTTACCTCCTATGTAGATTCTTTTTGTGATAGTAAGACACACTTCCTGCATACGTGATTCCAGCATTTGCGTGGCTTACGAGTTGTTTGCTGCAGTGTGAAATGCAGTGCTTCGGAGCTGAATTACTGCACCTTGTCGTATTTGTTTTCCTTAATCAGAGTCTTCATGACCTCTACGCCCTTGCTGTAAATGTCGCTGTAAGGGTTTGCCACCTCGAAGTAAGCCGACTGGTTAAACTGGTCACGTGCCATGAGAGCCTTCAGCTGCATCTTCAGATAAGGCATTGTGCGAGTGCGCTCCTTCTCGTCTTTCGGTCTGATGTCCTGCTTTTCGCCCTCCTTGACAATATTGCTGATGAGTTTCTCCGCCACCTCATAGTTGCTGATAAACTCGCCCACGGTCTTGTATTTAGCCATTTCCTTGCGGTGAGAATCAAAGAACTTGAGAGTCTGCGCCACTATTATGCCCTTTGCGACAAGCATTCTGTGGTATCGGGTGTACTGCATTGTATCGAGCGGAACGAACACATCAGGCATTATTGCGCCGCCTCCGTATACCGTTCTCTGTTTCTTCAGCGTGCTGAATTTCAGCGAATCAGCGAAGTGAATAGAGTCACGGCAAGTCAGTTCGCCATGCTTCAGCCGCTGCTCGAAGTCCATGTCATACCCCACCTTGTCGCCCGGCTTGTATGGTTTCTGTATGCATCGTCCAGAAGGCGTGTAGTAGTGGGCCACTGTCAGACGTATCATAGAGCCGTCAGGCAATGCCACCGGGCGCTGCACGAGTCCTTTTCCGAACGTGCGGCGTCCTACGATGTATCCTCTGTCATGGTCTTGTATAGCTCCTGAAACAATCTCTGCCGCCGATGCTGTGTATTCATTGACAAGCACGACGATATGTCCTTCCTGTGTTCTGCCGTGTCCGTCGGCGAGCATGTCTTTCTTTGGCACCTTGCGTCCTGATGTGTAGACAATCAGGTCGTTCTTGCCCAGGAACTCGTTAGCCACCTCTACAGCTGCCGACAGATAGCCTCCGCCGTTGTCCTGAAGGTCGAGTATGAGGTTAAAGCCGCTGCCTGGCGCAATGCTTTCGTTCTTCGTGCGCAGCGAGTCGATGGCATGTGTCATTTCATTGAAAGTCGTTGCGCCGAAACTTCCGAGTTTTACGTATGCTATGCCAGGCTCGATGAGATATGCAGCATCAAGCGATGTGACCGGTATGCGGTCTCTTGTGACGGTGAAGATGATAGGCTTAGGCTCTCCGGAGCGTTTGACAGAGATGTTGACCTTTGTGCCTTTCTTTCCTCTGAGCCTCCGCATGATGTCAGTGCGCGACATTTTCACGCCGGCGATGGCAGTGTCGTTGACGGCAATGATACGGTCGCCAGCGAGTATTCCGACTTTTTCTGACGGTCCGCCATTTACGGTCTGTATGATGAGCAGCGTGTCCTCGACGATATTAAACTGCACGCCGATGCCGTCGAAATTGCCTTGCAGCGGTTCGTTCAGCTCTTTTGTCTCCTCTGCTGTAGAGTAGCTGGAGTGCGGGTCGAGCTTTGAGAGCATTCCTCTGATGCCATCCTCCACCACTTTGTTTGCGTCGACGCTGTCCACATAGAGGTTTTCTATGGCGAGTTCAGCTATCTGCAGCTTCCTCAGCGGCGAGTCCTTGCCTAACTGTATTTTCATCTGCGCAATGGCAGGCATTGCTATGAGTGCGGCTATTATGCACAGTGCAATTTTTCTCATGTTCTGTTTTCTGATGCTATGTGTGTTGTTTGTGCTGTTATTGTGCGGCATGCAGCCGATGCGGGCGCAGGGCCCCGGCGGCAAGTCTGCCGTTACTTGTATTCTTGCGGCTCCTCTTCTTCCGGTATATCCTTTTCGGTTACGAGGTTGTTAATGATGAATGTCTGACGCTCCATGGTGTTCTTTCCCATGTAGTATTCAAGGAGTTTCTGCACCTGATCCTCCTGTCGGAGCGTCACCTGCTCGAGCCTTATGTCCGGACCGATGAATCCCGCGAACTCATCTGGCGAAATCTCGCCCAGTCCCTTGAAGCGTGTTATCTCTGGATCTGGTCCGAGTTCCTGTATTGCTGCGAGCCTTTCCTCTTCGTTGTAGCAGTATCTGGTTATGTAGTCCTTCTGCTTCTCGTTTCTTTGTGCCAGTTTCTCGTCTTCCTTCTTCACGATGTTCTTGTTCTTGATTTTCGTGCGTTTGTTCCTTACTCGGAAGAGCGGAGTCTGCAGAACGTAGACGTGTCCTTTCCTGATGAGTTCTGGGAAGAACTGCAGGAAGAACGTTATGGTAAGCAGACGTATGTGCATTCCGTCGACATCGGCATCGGTAGCCACAATCACTTTGTTGTATCTGAGTGTGTCGAGGCCGTCTTCTATGTCGAGCGCCGCCTGCAACAGGTTGAACTCCTCGTTCTCGTAGACCACCTTCTTGGTCAGTCCGTAAGAGTTGAGCGGTTTGCCTCGCAGTGAGAAAACCGCCTGAGTGTTAACGTTGCGCGACTTTGTTATTGAGCCAGAAGCTGAGTCGCCCTCGGTGATGAATATGCTCGACTCCTCTTTCAGAGGGTTCTTGAAGTCAGAATAGTGTACGCGGCAGTCTCTGAGTTTCGGGTTATGGAGGTTCGCCTTCTTAGCCCTTTCGCGTGCAAGCTTTGTTATTCCCGCCATGGCCTTGCGTTCTTTCTCTGACGAAGTAATCTTTTCGAGAATCACGTCGGCTATGTCTGTATTCCTGTGCAGGAAGTTGTCGACCTCCGTGTGTATGAAGTCGCCCACGTATTTGTTTATGCTTACGCCGTCAGGCGACATCTGCAGAGAGCCCAGTTTGATTTTTGTCTGCGACTCAAACATAGGTTCCTCCACATTGACTGCTATCGCTGCGACTATGCCGTTGCGTATGTCTGTGTATTCAAAAGCCTTCTGGAAGTAGTCTTTCAGCGTCTTTGCTATGTGCTCCTTGAATGCCGACTGGTGTGTGCCGCCCTGCGTTGTGTGCTGTCCGTTGACAAAAGAGTGATACTCTTCGCCATATTGGTTGGCATGAGTGAATGCTATCTCGATGTCCTCCCCCTTAATGTGTATGATGGGGTAGAGCGGTGCTGACGACATGGTGTCCTTCAGGAGGTCCTGCAGTCCGTTGCGCGACGCTATGCGACGGCCGTTGTGCATGATGATGAGGCCTGAGTTCAGGTAGGTGTAGTTGCGCAGCATCTCTGCCACGATGTCATCCTGGAATCTGTAGTTCGTGAATAGCGAGGCGTCTGGTTCGAAGAAGATGAATGTGCCGTTCTCCTCTTCTGTCGTCATGGTCTGGTCTTCCTTGAGTATTCCCTGCTCAAAGTATGCACGGCGCATTGTGCCGTCGCGGAACGAGCGCACCTCAAAGCGGGTAGACAGGAAGTTGACGGCTTTTATGCCGACGCCGTTCATTCCCACTGATTTCTTGAATGCCTTAGAGTCATATTTGCCGCCGGTATTGAGTTGGCTGACAGCCTCTATCATCTTGCCCTGCGGTATGCCGCGTCCGTAGTCGCGTATTGCCACTGCGCCTTGCGTAGGGATTGGCGTATCGCCGAGGCATGTCACGTCGTTGTCTTTGCCGTATACGTCCACCTCGATGCGCTTTCCGGCGTTCATGCGGAATTCGTCTATACTATTGTCTATCGTTTCCTTGAGCAGCACGTATATGCCGTCTTCGGCATGTGTGCCGTCGCCGAGGCGTCCGATGTACATGCCCGGACGTGTTCGGATGTGCTCAACATCAGAGAGTTTCTTGATATTGTCGTCGGTGTATTCCACCTGATTCTGCTGCTGTTCCTGTATTTCTATTGCTTCTGCCATTAAGGTTTGGTCATTATGTTGTTGTTAGTTGTAGTCTGTCTTCCTGTGTGCTGCCATGCTGCGGTGTTCCGCGGCATTATATCTCCTTGCGCCAGCAGACACGGCGCTTGTGGTTTTCGTGCTCATACAGGTCCCACTGTCCCTGCACGGCCTTGTTGTCCTCCATCTCCACCTGTGTCTCAGCCCATTTGTAGTTATATTTGTTGTAGTACGGGATGAGGTCGTAGAATACCAGAGCGTTAGCGCCTTTCGAGCGGTATTCAGGCAGAATGCCTATCAGAAGGAGGTCGATGCCGTCGCTCTTGTGGAACTTCAGCGCACGGAGCACATGCCACCAGCCGAACGGGAACAAGCGGCCGCGGCGGCATTTCTGCAGTGCGTGGGCAAGAGACGTGATTGTTATGCCTGCTCCGATAACGCGGTGCTCAGGCGTATTCCAGTCTTCGATGAAGGTCATCAGCTCTACATCAAGCACCGGTTCGAACATCTTTACCGTCTGATGTATCTGCTTTTCGGTCATCTCGCTGAATCCGTAGAGGTCCTTGTACGTTGCGTTGATGATGCGGAACAGCTGCTGTCCCATCTGCTCCTTGCCGAATATCTCGCTGCGGCGTATCTTGCGGATGTGCAGGTTGTAGCGTTTCATAATCATCTCGCTCACCTTCCTGAACTTCTCCGGTGTCTCCTTCGGAATCTGGATGAGGTATTCGTTGTAACGGTTGTCTACTTCGTATCCGCCAATCTCCTCAAAGAGGCGAGGGTAATACTCGTAGTTGTATATCGTAGGCATCGTTCCGAGACGGTCGAAACCGTATGTCAGCATGCCTTCCGGGTCCATGTCGGTGAATCCGAGCGGACCTACTATGTGTGTCATGCCGTGCTCGCGGCCATAGTCTTCTACGGCCTTCAGCAGTGCCTCGAGCACTTCACGGTCTTCGATAAAGTCAATCCAGCCAAAGCGCACGTTCTTCTGCTCCCACCGTTCGTTGGCGCGGTTGTTGATAATCGCCGCCACACGGCCTGCCATCTTGCCATCCTTGAATGCCATGAAGTATTCAGCTGTGCAGAACTCGAATGCCGCATTCTTGTCTTTTGACAGTGTCGACATCTCGTCCATGAACAGATTAGGCACGTCATACGGCGAATCCTTGTACAGGTCATAGTGGAAATCGATGAATTTCTTTAACTCTTTCTTTGTCTCAACTTTCTTTATTACGATGCGTGTCATTGTTTTTATAATAATGTACAAACTGTTACAAAGTTACGAAAAAAAGCACGAAACGATAGTGGGAGATATTAAAAATTAACTCCTATTAACGTCTGTGCCATGTTTTTCTCCCGCTTGGGGGAAAGCAGGAAAATTGTCCTCTGGTTTTCTGATGATGTTTGTGGCGTTGCGAAACACTGCTTCTTGCGTGGTGAAAAGTAGCTTCTTGCATGGTGAAAAGTAGCTTCTTGCGTGGTGAAAAGCAGCTTCTTGTGTGGTGAAAAGCAGTTTCTTGCATGGTGAAAAGTAGCTTCTTGCGTTTTGTGTGAGACATGATGGCAGCACAGAAAAAGCCTCTGACAGCACCATGGTTGTCAGAGGCTTGTATGATTTGTGTTGGTATGCAGACTGGTGTGATGTATGTGGTGGCGTGTGTGGCATGCGGTGAAACTCCGTGTGGCTCTCCGTTCTCTTCCGGGAAGACAGGGCTGCCGCTGCTGCTATAGTTTCTTTGTGATGATGGCTATATGTTTCTGCGCCATGCGGGTTATGAAGATGTATGTGTCGCCGCCATCTTTTAGTTTTAGCTTCTTGCGCAGCTGGTCGGCAGACATAGGATAATTGCGCACTGCTATGTTAGCATGCGTGATGCCGTAGAGATTGTTGCGTAATTCGCGTGAATTCATCGATGAAACCGCGGAAATTTGATATGTTTTGCCAGGAAAAGTGTACAAAAGTGTACTTTGTGTATTTTCGATGAAATCGGCGTTTTTTGCAATAAAGAGATGCGTGTTGGGGTCGAGCTTCTGAATGTCAAAACGGTTGGTCAGACTGCTGAAGCATCCTGCTTTCATGACAGAGGCGTTAGGCACGAGAAGCATATCGCCAGCTGCTGGCGGAGTGGTGGCAATGGGCTGCTGGGCATATTTCCCTTTTCTGCCCTCGTGCGTCTCGTCTGCCGTGTAAGTGCTCTCGTCGTTGACACATACTATCTTTATTGTACTGCGTCTGTTTTCGGTGTCAGCCACGAGAAGCATTTCCTTGCATTCATTCTTTACGGATATGACATGCACTTCGTCAATGCAGCCGAGCTGGTTGGCGGCTTCTGTAATGTCGAGCATAGGCGACAGCTTTATTATGATTTTCTTCGCCTTGCTCAGAAGCGTGGGCATGAGCCTCACAACGTCAGGCGTGCAGTCGGTTATGGCGTATGTCTTCTTGCCGTTGCTGTCGCGGCGTGCCGGGTCGAGGTATATGAGGTCGAGCTTCTCATTGAGCGAGTGGAGGAATGTCTCTGCGTCTGTGCATACGACAGAGGTGTTATTCAGTCCTAACACTTTGAAGTTATGCTGTGCTGTCTTGCATAGATGCTCCTGCTGTTCTACGTATGTTGCATGGCTGAAATTGCGGCTCATATATGAGAAATCGACACCGAATCCACCGGTCAAATCGGCCATTTTCGCACCTTTTGCCAGTTTTTGCTTGTATGTAGCAGTAGCTTCGCTTGAGCATTGCTCCATGGATATATGCGGCGGAAAGACCATTCCGCTGGTTGCCGCCCATGTAGGCAGTTTCGTCTTCGCTCTCTGCCATCCGTCTATCTGCTGCAAGGCATACGCCATGTCTACGCCTTCAGTGTTCTGACGGCGCAGCGCTAATTGCCTGACATCATCGTTGCGATGTTCTAAAATGAATTTTTCGGTCTTGTCAGACATGTCTTCCAGCCCTTTGTTGTTGTGTTTCTTGTTAGGAGCGTGCAGCCTCCTTGCATGCCGTATGGCAGTCTGCCGGCATGCAGGAATATTACGCTATGACGTGCTTCTTGTGGTAGTTCTCGCGGAATTCAGTAGGTGTGCATCCCTTTCTCTTGCGGAATATGCGGTTGAAGTTTGATATGTTATTGAATCCGCAGCGGTAGCATATCTCCACTACTGCCATCGTGCTGTCTGCAAGAAGGCGTGCGGCGTGTCCGAGTCGCACGTCGATGATGTATTCAGAGATGCTCTTGTTTGTGCGCAGCTTGAAGAATCGGCTGAATGCCGTAGGGGTCATTGACGCTATGTCGGCAAGATCCTGCAGTCGTATCTCGTTGCGGTAGTTCTCGTCAATGTATGTCTTGACCTTCTGCACACGGCGGCTGTCGGCATTGATGTTAGAGTGTGAGAACGCGCTCGTTGCCAGCAGCTTGTAGTCGTTGGTCTGTGACAGTTCGTACATCAGTTCAAAGAACTTCATGACGCTGTGGAAGTTAGGCTCCATAGCCACCAGTTCGTTCAGCCTGTCGTATACGTGCATGATGGCATCCATGCCGAATGCCACGCCCACATCGGCTCGTGAGATAAGGTCGGCAAGTGGCTGCATGTGTGTCTTCGACAGGAATGATTCTGCAAAGAGGTCTTTCGAGAAGTGTATGGTCACTTCTCTGATGTTCGTTGATGTACATTCATGCTGCTCCCAGGTATGCTCCAGACCTCCTCCCATAAGCACGAGGTCATAGTTGCCCAGCACCTCTATGTTGTCGCCTATGATACGCCTGTTGCCTGCGCAGTTCTCGATGAAGTTTATCTCCATCTCTGCATGGCGGTGCAGCGGGTATGTATGGAGCTTCTTGTGCCTCTCCGTAAGATGATAGCTGTCCTTTTCCGCCAGCCTGGTTATTTCAGAAATAACGTCGTTCATTGTGTTTTTGTTAAGTAATATGTATGTTTTCAGTATTCTGCTATTTTACTTCCAGCGTGATGACTGCCGCTTTTTTCTTCTTCTCGGAAGTCTGCGGAGTGACTGTCACGGTGGCAGTGCCAGCGCTTTCCCCTGCCTGTATGAGCAGCTGCGCATGTCCGTTGAACGCCTTGATGTCGATGTTTCTGCAGTCGCGGCTGTCAGGCTGTTCCTTGTCACGGTACGCTGGGTCGCCGTTACCGTAGCCGAGAAGGCGTACAGAGCCGTCTACTGACACGCTCAGCGTATTGCATGCGTCAGGCACGAAGCGGCCTTTCTTGTCGCACAGCGTAAGGTCTATCACTGCCAGGTCTGTGCCGTTAGGGCGCAGGATGCGCTTGCTAACCTCGGCAGTGACTGCCGCAGTCTCGCCGGTAGTCTCTATTGTGACGTTTTTCACGCGCTTTCCGTCACGATAGCCCACAGCGCGCAGCTTGCCCGGCTGATATACCGCCAGCCATTCGAGGTGACCGTTTACAGGCATGCTCTTGCGTCCGAGCGACTTGTTATCCTGGAACAGCTCCACCTCGTGGCAGTTAGAGTATGCCCAAACGCTTATGGTGTCGCCTTCGTGTCCCTTCAGATTCCAGTGCGGGAGTATGTGGAGCACGGTTTCATCAGTCCACCATGACTTCAGATAGTATGCCTCGTCTTTCGGGAATCCGCAGTAGTCGAGCAGTCCGAACTCAGAGCCTGTGGCAGGGAATGAGAGCGGATTAGGCTCGCCGCGGTAGTCGAAGCCGGTCCAGAAGAAGCATCCTGCCGCCCACGGACGCTCGGCATAGAATTTCCATCCGCGCTCTATGCGGTTGTATATGCTGTCTTTGCTGTCTGGCTTTCTGTTGTGTGCAGGCATCCATCGTCCCTGCGGGTCGTCGAAGTATATGCCTCTTGTGCCGCATCCGGTAGTCTCTTCTGAGCCGAGACACTTGCGCTCAGGATACTTGCGGCGGTGTTCTTCTATCGGATTCTGTACTACATAGTTATAGCTTGCCACGTCTACAGGCACCTCGACAGTAGGTCCGCCGCTGGTAGCGAATGTCATCTCACGTGTCGGGTCGAACAGATGGCAGTAGTCGCGCATGGTTGCTGCAATCTTCTCGCCCTTCTTGTCCCATTCTATTCCCCATTCCTCGTTGCCTACGCTCCAGAGGATGATGCTCGGATGATTGCGTGCGCGGCGTATGGTTTGCTTGAGCATGTCAATCTGATACTTGCTGATGCCGCTCAGACGATTCTCTTCGATGACGAGAATTCCGAGCGAATCGCACACGTTGAGCATGGCTTTTGTGGTCGGATTGTGTGATGCACGGTATGCATTGCAGCCCATTTTCTTCAGCTGGCGTATGCGGTATTCAAGCAAATCGTCAGGTATTGCCGCGCCCACTCCTGCATGGTCCTGGTGCATGTTTACACCTTTCAGCTTGATATTCTTGCCGTTCAGAATCAGTCCGCGGTCTTTGTCGAACATCACTTCTCTCACTCCGAACTTCACACTTTCAGTGTCTATGACCTTGCCGTCCTTCTTTACGCTTGCTGTAAGCGTGTAGAGATAAGGCTGTTCAGGGCTCCATAGCATAGGGTTAGTTATCTCTATGGTCTGCTGGAACGATTGTTCGATTGTCTGCATCGGTGCTATCTGCTGGCACGCAGTAGCTTTGCATGGTGCCTGCTCCACAGCTGTGCATTCTTTTCCGCAGCAGTATTCTGCCACAGTCTTGCCTTCTGCATCAGTTATGACGTATGCTATGCTGTACGATTCGCTGTTGTGCGAGTGGTTAGTAACATCGGCTGACATGGTGATGTAAGCCTTGCTGTAGTCGTCATTGCGTATTTCCGTGCTTACAAACAGTCCGTCTTGCGCAATGTGGAGCGGCTCGGTCTTTGTCAGCCAGACGTGTCTGTATATGCCTCCGCCTTCGTAGAACCATCCCTCTTCGAGCGTTGCGTCGGCCCGGACGCATACGATGTTCTCGCCGCCGAAGTTGATGTAGTCAGTTATGTCATAGTGCTGCGACAGGTATCCGCACTCTTCGCCGCCGCAGAAGAATCCGTTCACCCACACACGGCTGTCGCGGAAGATGCCGTCGAAGAGTATTTCTATGTGCTTGCCGGCATCGAGGCTGTCAACATGGAATGTCTTTCTGTACCATCCGACAGATGTTTCCGGATACTCGTAGCCTACGGTCTTATATCCGTGCGAGTGGCTTGCGTCGCCGTGGAAAGGCAGGTTTACGACGAAATCATGAGGCAGGTCGATGCTCTGCCAGTCCTTATCGTCGAATTTGTTGCTGTATGGTCCGGTGTTATGTATAGAGTTTGCCTTTGTGAGATAGTTGAAATACTCTGTTCCACAGCCAAAGTCCTTTGCCGGATCGGCAGCGTTTCCGAATGCGAATTTCCAGCCTTTGTCGAAGCATTCTACAGTGCGTTGCGCCATCATTGGCATTGCCATGATAAGCGATGCAATAAGCATAGTGGCACAGTGTGTTATCTTTTTCATTGCGTTATTAGTATAGTTAGCGGGAAAAATGTGGTTTATGAGGTTTTATCCCTGTTAGTTTCGGCTGCTGTATCAGATAATCTGGTTGCGCCGTATATCCTTTGCAAAGATAGTAAAAAATGTTTTATGTTGCAAGCAAAATAGGATAAAAAAGTATTAGTCACTGATATTATTTTGCTTTTAAGCGCGATTTTTAGTTGCAAATCGGTGTTATTTAATAAGTAAAAGCCAAGTCTGCACCAGATAATTGGTATAGACTTGGCTTGTTGTATGGTGTTTCTTATTTTGTATTAGTGAGTGTTTGCCCCTGCATTGCGTATTGTCTCGGCGTTATACGACAGGCTTTTCACCAGGTATATCGCAATGCCTTGCCTCCTTTACGATAGTTTCTTGTTTTCTTCGCATTGCTGTCCTGCTTTCTTCGTATTATTTTCCTACTTTCTTCGCATTGCTTTCTTGCTTTGTGTGTCGCAATGTTTTGCACCTTCCGGGGCAGCTCTTTGCTTTGCGAATATTGCCGTCTTGCCTCCTTAGCATTGCTTTCCTGCTTTATAGGTTGCACTGGCTTACAGAGCAGGAACAGACGATTTATCGAGTGTGATGATAGCCTGCGGACCTTCATTGAATAGCAGGTCGAGGATGGACATGTTCGGGAGGAAACCGTGTTTGCTGCGGTAGACCTGATAGTATTCTGCCGGAATGAAGTCAGGGTCCTGCGGAGCGTTCTTCGGACGGATGTCGTAGCGCAGGTCATTCTCTGCGGGCGGGGTGAATGATTCTGTCAGTTTGAATGTCACATCGATGTCGAGCAGCCGGCACATCAGTTTCGCTGCCTCCATATTATAGTCAATCAGGCGTGGCAGAAGTGCGGGAGCATCGGGTCTGTCGGCAATGAAGAACGGCCTTATGTCGTCTTCGTAGTATTCAAAAAACGCTGATTCTCCGTATGCTGTCTTTATCGCCTGCCAGTGCAGATGCCTCCAGTTGCCGTGGTCAGAGATGAGCGTATGGCATACAGACTTGTCTCCTTCGGCGCTGTGAGTGACAGGTATGGTCAGTTGCAGCGGTCCGTTTGTGGTGGCTATGACACATCTGTTGCGGTATGTCTGCTTTATGAAAGTCTCGTTAGCCTCTATTTCTACGCATTGTCCCGCACAACGGTACAGCTTTGTATACCATTGTACGGGACCGAAGTATGTTGTTGCGAGCAACATCAGTTGTATATTTTCGTTTTGTATTTTACTTAATATTGTCCACCCATGTGAATAGTCTGTGCCATCTGATGCCGTTTATTCCGCCGCGGTCAGGGTCAGACGACCACCAGATGAACAGCGGTTTGCCCACGATATGGTCTTCAGGTACGAATCCCCAGTATCTTGAGTCGGCAGAGTTATGGCGGTTGTCGCCCATCATCCAGTAGTAGTCCATCTTGAATGTGTATGATGTAGCCTCCTTGCCATTGATTATAATCTTGCCGTCGTCGGTGATTTTCAGGTCGTTACCCTCATAAGTTCTGATAGGCCTCTCGTACACCGCGATGTTGCTCATGTCGAGTTTCACGCTCTGTCCCTTAGCCGGAATCCATATTGGTCCGTAGTTGTCGCGCGTCCATTTAGTGCGTGCGTTGAGCGGATAGACGTCGCCAGTCGGAGCGTTAGTGTTTATCTTTATCTCCTTTACGATGTCCTTTCTTGCCTTCAGCGCAGCCGCTGCCCGTTTAGTCAGCGGCATTACGCCCCCCTGATTGAGCTGAGTGATGTCCTCCATAGAGATGTTCAGTTCGTCCATCAGCTCCACCGGCATCTGCGCCTGCAGTTTAATGGAGTATGTATACTGCACCTCCTCCGGTTCCTTGTTAGGTTTTCCGTCGAGGTAGATGATGCGGTCTATAATCTGCAGAGTCTGCCCTGGCAGTCCGACGCATCGCTTCACGTAGTTCTCGCGGCGGTCAACTGGTCTGGTCATGATATGCCCGTACTCACTCTGATTCTGGCTTATGTATCGTTTTCCAGCGTTGTAGTAAGCCTCGAAGAGTTTTCTCTGCTGCATAGGGTTGAGGCTGTCGATATACACATCGCTCTCTACGAGCTGCTGTCCGAAAGAGTATGCCATCTGATAGAAGTCAGCCGACTGCCATTGCGGCTCGGAAACGAGAGTGTCTCCGGCAGGGTAGTTGAACACCACGATGTCATTCAGCTCGATTTTTCCGAGGCCTTTCACACGCTTATAGTCCCACTGCGGCCATTCTATGTACGACTTGCAGCCCAGCATCGGTATAGTGTGCTGAGTGAGCGGCATAGTGAGCGGTGTCTGCGGAATGCGTGGTCCGTAGCTCACTTTTGACACACAGAGATAGTCGCCCGTAAGGAGTGATTTCTCGAGTGAGCTTGACGGGATTACGTAGTTCTGGAAGAAGAAGAGGTTAATGAAGTAAACTGCCACGAGAGCGAACACCAGCGCGTCGACCCACGACATGATGAAACGAGTCGGACCCTCAGCGTCTTTCCACCACTGCCATGGTATTTTCTTTGTTATGTAGGCGTCGTATATGAACGGAACGACAATGAGTCCCCACCATGACTCCACCCAGTAGAGGAATAGCAGATAGAGAATGGTCACTACAATGAATTTCGTCCACTGCAGTTTCATGTTTGTTTTCTTTGCTTTCATTTATATTTCTGTTGTGCCACCTTTGCCTGTATCAGTTTCGGGCGGTATGCGTTGTTAGAATTTGAACATGTCGTCGATGGTCAGCAGTCCGCTGTTCTTAGCTGTAAACTCTGCCGCGAGCACTGCTCCGAGGGCGAATCCCTGACGTGAGTGCGCATCGTGTGTTATGGTAATCTGGTCAGCCTCGCTGTTGTATGTGATGCTGTGTATTCCCGGCACCTCACCTTCGCGTATGCTGTTGATGGTCAGTTTGCCAGGGTCGTTGCCCTCAGCCGGTGTGACAGAGCCGTCGGGATTAGTCACAGTGCCCACCTGCCAGTCGGTCTTGCGGTCGAGGTTAGCCACGATTTGCTCAGCCAGTGTGATGCCAGTGCCTGACGGATGGTCGAGCTTGTGAATGTGATGAGTCTCCGTTTCCTCTACGTCATACTGCTCGAAACCATTCATTATCTTCGCCAGATACTTGTTTACGGCAGAGAAGATAGCTACGCCGATAGAGAAGTTCGATGCCCAGAAGAGAGTCTTTCCCTCCTCCTGACATGCGCGCTTCACATCGTCGCCGTGCTCCTTCAGCCATCCTGTAGAGCCAGAGACAATCTTCACTCCCGCCTTCCACGCTCTGAGATAATTGCTGTAAGCCACGTGCGGCGCGGTGAATTCTATAGCCACGTCAGCGCTTGCGAATGCCTCGCTCTCGAAGTCCTGCTGGTTATCAATGTCTATGATGCTTACTATTTCGTGTCCGCGGCTAATGGCAATCTGCTCAATCATGTGTCCCATCTTGCCGTAGCCTATGAGTGCTATTTTCATAACTTCAGTGTATTATTTTGTGTTATTATGTTTTCAGTTGTAGTCTGGTCAGAAGCTCAGCAGCCACGCCTTCAGTTCTGCCATCATTTCCGTATGGAAGCGGAATGCAGGGCGTATACCCCAGCCGTGTCCGCCAGAAGGATATACATGCAGCGACGCCTCTACGTCGTGGCGGTAACACTCGAAGTAGTAGTTGAATCCGTTAGCCGGCAGCACCACGGTGTCGTCGTCTGACAGCGCTATCCATGCCCGCGGAGTGGTCCGGTTCACCTGAGTATCGTTCGAGTATAGCATCTCCTGCTTTTTCTTCGCCTTCTTTCCGAGCAGGTTGTCGTGCGAGCCCTGGTGTGTGAATGCAGGGTCCATGGTTATGACCGGATAGAAGAGAATCTGGAAGTTAGGCTTTGCGTCGCTCTCGGCATGAGTTGCTATGGTCGAAGCCAGATGTCCTCCAGCCGATGAGCCCATGATGCCCACGTCGTTAGGGTTTATGCCCCACGCCTTTGCGTTGTGCCTTACGAGGCGCATGGCCTGCTCGGCATCCTCTATGGGTATACGGTGGTCGCCATGCGGCATGCGGTAGTGGAGCACTATGGCGGCAATGCCCATGTTGTTGAACACAGGAGCCCAGTCCGTACCCTCATGCTCCATGGCGAGGTGCTGGTATCCTCCTCCCGGGCAGATTACTATGGCACGTCCTGTAGCCTTGCTTTTCTCCGGCAGGAACACCTTCACCCATGCCGTATCTTTCGGATTGTCGCTCTTGTGTGGCGGCCGCTTCTCCCATAGGTTGATGCGCTTGCCGTAGCTCATGCGCTCTGCGGCAGAAACACCAGCGGCTATCAGCAGAAGGGCTGCTATGAATAGGATTTTCTTATGCATAAGTCATAAATATTAGTTCAAAATGCAAATTTAATCATTTTATCACATATACCCGTCCATGTAATCGTTAATTTATGATTTATTTAGATAAGTGTATGCGTACGCACGTGCTGTGCATGCTGTGCGCCCCTCCGTGTGTGCGTGCATGGCGGCAGTCATTGTGTCGTTTTTCAAGACGTATTGTTTACAAAGTGTAAGTGCTGCTTCTGACGCTGCAAGAAGTAGCTTCTTGGGTGGCAAGAAGCAGTGTTTGAGAACGCAAGAAGCAGCCTTTGGCAAATCGTGCGTTTCACGGGAAAAAGCGTAAGCAGAACGGCCGAAAAACTTACATTATGACACCTGAACAGCTGTTGCATGTGTCATGTGGCGTCTGTCATGATGACAGGAGTCAGCTGACGACAGGGCTGCGATGTCTGCATGAATAAATGATTTCTTAAAAAAACATAACAAATGCCTATATAATAAGGTGGAAATAAAACTTTTGAGTACTTTTGCGCCCCGAAAAGATATTTGCGCATAAAAACAAACAATCTATACAATAGGCTATGCATGAGAATTTAGTGATTGTAGAGAGCCCCGCCAAGGCAAAGACCATAGAGAAATTCCTTGGCAAGGACTACAAGGTGATGTCGTCATACGGACACATCCGCGACTTGAAAAAGAAGGAAATAAGTATCGACGAGACGTCGTTGGAACCAGAATACGAGATTCCGGAAGAGAAGATGAAGCTTGTCAGCGAACTCAGATCGCAGGCAGCAAAGGCAGGCAAGGTATGGCTTGCATCCGATGAAGACCGTGAGGGAGAGGCCATTTCGTGGCACCTTTGCGAGGTGCTCGGACTCGATGAGAAGAAGACAGCGCGCATCGTGTTCCACGAGATTACAAAGCCTGCTATCCTCGAGGCTATAGAGAATCCGCGACATCTGAACATGAACCTCGTCGATGCACAGCAGGCACGCCGAGTGCTCGACCGCCTTGTGGGCTTCAAACTCTCACCGGTGCTGTGGCGCAAGGTGAAGCCAGCGCTCTCTGCCGGACGCGTACAGTCAGTAGCAGTGCGCCTTATAGTAGAGCGCGAGCGTGAGATACAGGCTTTCAAGAGCGAGCCATACTATCGTGTCAACGCCATCTTCATAATCGAAGAAGACGGACACCCGGTAGAGATAAAGGCTGAGCTCGACAAGAGATTCGCACGCCACGAGGATGCCCTGGCGTTCCTCGAGATATGCCGCAATGCAGAATACAAGGTGACTGACATACAGCAGCGTCCGCTCCACCGTACTCCGGCTCCGCCATTCACAACATCTACACTCCAGCAGGAGGCTGCACGCCGCCTCGGATTCACCGTGTCGCAGACTATGATGGTGGCGCAGCATCTCTACGAGAACGGTTTCATCACATACATGCGTACCGACTCGGTGAACCTCTCTAAACTCTGCATCGGGGCATCAAAGGAGGAAATCCTGAAGGAATACGGCGAAGAGTATCTCCATACACGCAATTTCCAGACGAAATCAAAGGGTGCGCAGGAGGCTCACGAAGCCATCCGCCCTACCTACATGAACCAGGCGAAGATTGAAGGCACTGTGCAGGAGCGTCGTCTGTACGACCTCATACGCAAGCGCACCATAGCATCGCAGATGGCTGACGCAGAGATTGAGAAGACTCTGGTGAGCATCTCGGTCAGCGGAGCCGCTGAGCAGTTCATCGTACAGGGCGAAGTGGTTAAGTTCGACGGTTTCATGAAGGTGTATGCCGAGAGCCGCGAGGAGGACAGCGAGCAGGAGAACATGGCAAACCAGCTGCCTGTGCTCACTGTAGGCCAGAGCCTGGAGCGCCGCGAGATTGTCTCAACAGAGAGATTCTCACAGTCGCCTGTAAGATACACCGAGGCTTCTCTCGTGCACAAGCTGGAGGAGTTGGGCATCGGACGTCCGTCAACCTACGCTCCTACTATCTCTACCATACAGCAGCGCGAGTATGTGCAGAAGGGCGACAAGAAAGGCGAGGAGCGTTCATACGTCATCGACACGCTGCGCAAGGATGTGATTTCCTCACGGACAAAGAAGGAGATGGCGGGCTCTGACAAGGGCAAGCTGCTCCCTACGGATATAGGAATCGTGGTCAATGACTTCCTCAATCAGTACTTCCCTGGCATCATGGACTATCATTTCACCGCTAAAGTGGAGGCGCAGTTCGATGAGATTGCCGACGGAAAGGAGCCGTGGATAAAGATGATTAAGGAGTTCTATAAGGACTTCAAGCCTGTGGTTGAGGAGACTATAAACATACGCTCAGAACGCAAGGCGGGAGAGCGAGAGATAGGAATCGACCCAAAGAGCGGCAAGCCGGTGTTCGTCAAGATAGGCCGCTTCGGACCTGTCGTGCAGATAGGCATGGCGGAGGATAAGGAGAAACCGCGCTTCGCACAGCTCCCGGCTGACAAGTCGATGGAGACAATCACTCTCGAAGAGGCGCTCGAACTATTCTCGCTGCCACGTAATCTCGGTGATTTCGAGGGCCATATCATATCTGTCGGCGCAGGAAGATTCGGCCCTTACATACAGCACAACAAGAAGTATGTGTCCATACCTGCAGGCACTGACCCGATGAACATAACCCTCGAAGAGGCGGTAAATCTCATCGTGGAGAAGCGCGAGCAGGAGGAGCAGAGGCATATCAAGTCGTTCGAGAACGACAGCAAGATGCAGTTGCTCAACGGACGCTATGGCCCTTACATAGCATACGACGGCAAGAACTACCGCCTGCCGAAGGCTATGCATGAGCGAGTAAGCGAGCTTACATACGAGGAATGTATGGAAATAGTTAATAATCCGGTGGCGTCAAAGCGCTCATCGAAGAAATAAAAGGCCTTGTGCCGCACCATGCCGTGCGGTGCAAGGCTGGTTCTTATAAGGCAGTGCAGCAAGGGTGGGGGCGAAGCAATGGGCGGCACACCTCCTGATGCTTGCTGCTGCACACTGCAGGAATGATGCTGAAGGCCTGCAGCGTTCAGTATTTATCTTGACAGACCGTTACAGAAAAGAGTACCATGGCCGCTGACAGAACAATGAAAAGAATAATTCTCATAGGATACATGGGAGCCGGAAAGACCACTATAGGCAAGGCTCTCGCCAGCAATCTCGGCTTGATGTTCTACGATCTTGACTGGTATATCGAGACACGCATGCACCGTACGGTGGCGGAAATCTTTGAAGAGAGGGGCGAGGAGGGCTTCCGTGAGATAGAGTACAATATGCTGCATGAGGTGGCTGAGTTTGAGAATGTGGTCATCTCGTGCGGAGGCGGCACGCCATGCTTCTATGACAACATGGAATACATGAACCGCCAGGGCATGACTCTCTACCTGAAAGCATCGCCGGAGGTGCTCGCCGCACACCTGAGAATGGGCAAGTCGGTGCGCCCGCTCATACTCGGCAAGAACGATGAGGAACTGCGTCAGTTTATCATCGAAAGCCTCGAGCGCCGCGAACCATACTATTCTATGGCGAAATACACGCTGGATGTCGACGTCATGGACAACAACGAGAAGATTCAGCAGAGCATAGAGAAAACCAAGGAAGTGCTCGGACTGTAGTCGTCTGCAGTATATCGTAATTCAGAAACACGTTCCAGCAATAGCAAGACACACCATGCTGACGGCAAGGTGATGCAGACAGCTGAATTGCTGAGGCAATATAACAAGAGGAAAACAACATGAATATAACAGTAGTAAAAGTAGGTGGAGCGATTGTTGAGGACGAAGCGCAGCTCAGACAGCTCATCCGCGATTTCAAGAACATAGAGGGTCTGAAGATTCTCGTGCATGGCGGAGGACGCCGTGCTACAAAGGTAGCAGCGCAGCTTGGCATAGAGAGCCAGATGATTGGCGGCCGCCGAGTGACTGATGCTGCCATGCTTGAGGTGGTGACAATGGTTTATGGCGGACTTGTCAACAAGCACATAGTGGCTCTCCTGCAGGCTGAAGGTGTCAATGCCGTAGGACTGACGGGTGCTGACATGAACATACTGCGCTCACACAAGCGCCCGCTGAAGAAGATGAACGTAGAGGGTGAGGAGCGTATGATTGACTTCGGATTCGTCGGCGATGTGGACTATGCTGACGGAAACACTCTCGCCATGCTCCTCGAACAGGGCATCATACCGGTCGTGGCGCCGCTGACGCACGACGGAAAAGGCAATATGCTCAACACTAATGCTGACACCATGGCGTCAGAAACGGCAAAGGCTATCGCGCAGGAGCATGACGTTACGCTGATATTCTCGTTTGAGAAGCGTGGCGTGCTGAGCAATCCTGATGACGACAACTCTGTCATTCCGCTCATAACACCTGAACTCTTCGAGCGCTACAAGGCTGACGGAACCATATCAGGGGGCATGCTTCCGAAGATTGAAAACGCCATCAACGCCCTCAATGCTGGCGTGAAGAAGGTGGTGATAACTCTCGCTTCTGCCATCAACGGCTCTGACGGAACGGTCATAAAACTATAGAAAAACCCGATGAAATCGGCGTTTTTTGCATGCTGAGGCATCCTGAAGCGATGTGCATGACTATGAATCACAGGCAAGAGAATACTGGCGTAATGCCGCAGACATCATCTGAAAAAAACCGATATACTCAATCTTGAACTTCCAGAAAGACATATTGCCGCTTAAAGACAAACTCTTCCGCATGGCGCTGCGCATCACAATGCACCGTGAGGAGGCAGAGGATGTCGTGCAGGAGGTGATGATAAAGATGTGGAACCAGCGCGAACGGCTCACCGAGATAGAGTCTGTTGAGGCCTACGCCATGACACTATGCCATAATCAGGCCATTGACAGCCAGCGCAAGATGTCGCGACGTATGCTGCTAACCGATGCTCCAGAGGCGGAACATACACCGAAGGAGAATCCGTATGAGCGCATCTATGCCCAGGAGGAACTGCGAAACGTACACCGCATCATGTCGCTTCTGCCCGAGAAACAGCGTCTCTGCATGCATCTGCGTGACTTTGAAGGCAAGAACTACAATGAGATAGCGGAGATAATGCAGATTTCTTCAGACCAGGTGCGAGTGAATATCTTCCGCGCAAGAAAGTTTGTCAAGGAGCATATAATGGAAGGATGATGACGGCATCATGGATGGATATTCCTGCAAGGCATAGCATTTATGCAGGCGCATCAGCATGCATAACTTTGTTATAGAGTTGTTTACGGTGACTGAAACATAACAGTTGCATGGCCGCATCAGCATGTATGGCTTCATTATAATAATATTCTCAGCGATTGATACATAAAGGTTATGCAGACGCATCAGCATGCATGGCTCATTATAATAATATTCTCAGCGATTGATACATAAAGGTTACGCAGACGCATCAGCATGTATGGCTTCATTATAATAATATTTTCAGCGATTGATACATAAAGGTTACGCAGCCGCATCGGCATGCATGGCTCATTATAATAATATTTTCAGCGATTGATACATAAAGGTTACGCAGCCGCATCGGCATGCATAGTGTTGTTATTGTGATATTTTAGGTGGCTGAGGCGTAACTTTCCACACCATGCATACTTCTTTTTCGCCTGATTGGAAGGAGCGTCAGAGCCTGTCGGAGGTTGGGAATTCAGACATAAAAAACAGCATAAAGAGAATTTTTTCAAAAAAAGTTGCAGTCTGCTGTAACTTTTTTTATTTACATACGTCTTTTATATAGACACCCTAAAAAGAACAGCAAGAATGATGGACTATAAGTACATAGAGCAACTGATGGAGCGCTACTGGCAGTGCCAGACGACACTTGAGGAGGAGACAATCCTCCGTGCGTTCTTCGCACAGGACGATATACCTGTGCATCTGCTCCCGTACAGGCATCTGTTCCTTGCCGAGCATCTCGAGCAGAGCAGTGTTCGCCTCGATGAAGAGTTCGACCGCCGCATGCTCAAGATAATCGAAAGCGAGAAGACAGTCAAGGCAAAGACTATCACGCTGTCGCAGCGTCTGACCCCACTCTTCCGCGCCGCCGCTGTCATAGCGATATTCCTGACCCTCGGAACAGCAGCGCAGAGAGCCATAAGCACTGACAATGAATATCCTACAGCCGACATGCAGCAGTCTGTAAATATGGAAGGCCCGTCGGTAGCGGTAAATGATTCGGTGAAGAAAGACTCTGCGAAAATCGTCCAGGCGCCACTGATAATAGAGTAGGCGGCAGGACATTGGACAAGAACTTTTTCTAAGCAATTTAGCATAATCGATTAAAACAATCTATTGTACACCCCGTATTACCCCTAATTGATTAACATGTGCCATTGGCACAGATAATGGTCATGCTGCGAAGCATCGCCGTATTTCCCAAATTCATCCATAACATAAAAATGAAGGACAGTGGGCTGGCACAGGTAATCTTGAGCCAGTCCACTATTTTTTTGCATGCTTCTTCAGTGTGCGGCAGATGATTCAGCGGGTCAGGACAATGCGGGGTGTCAGCCGTGAAAAAGCGAGAAGAACGGCAGAAAATAGTCTTTTTCAGTGTGATTTATAAATTTTGTCGCAATAATTTGTTATCTTTGTCACAATAATTTATTACCTTTGCCACAACAATTTGTCACCTTTGCCGAAACAAGCTGTAATTTTTCGCTTAGTCATGCAGTGAATTCCGCATTGACAAGCAGTGAATCTAACTTTGTCAAGCAGTGATTTCTGCATTGATAAACAGTGAAGTTTACTTTGTCATGCAGTGATTTCCGCTTTGACAAGCAGTGAAATTAGCATTGCAAGCAGTAATTTCGGTAGCAATAAAACATAGGCATTGCCACGCAATAACAATACCAGAAGATAATGGCAGAAGATTTCGATATAAGACAAACCGGGCAGCGAGTAACGGAGAAAGACTTCGAGAATGCGCTTCGACCGCTGGCGTTTGACGACTTTACTGGTCAGCCTAAGGTAGTAGAAAACCTCCGTATATTCGTTGAGGCAGCCAAGTATCGCGGCGAGCCGCTCGACCACACGCTGCTGCACGGACCTCCAGGTCTGGGCAAGACCACGCTGTCTAACATCATAGCGAACGAACTGGGCGTAGGATTCAAGATAACCTCTGGTCCGGTGCTCGACAAGCCAGGCGACCTGGCAGGCATCCTGACATCCCTCGAGCCTAACGATGTGCTCTTCATCGACGAGATACACCGCCTCAGCCCAGTGGTAGAGGAGTATCTGTATTCAGCCATGGAGGACTACCGCATTGACATCATGATAGACAAAGGCCCGTCGGCACGCTCCATACAGATAGACCTCAATCCGTTCACCCTCGTCGGAGCGACCACCCGTTCAGGCCTGCTGACAGCGCCGCTCAGAGCCCGCTTCGGCATAAACCTCCATCTCGAATACTACGACCCGGAGACGCTGATGCGAATAATCAGACGCTCTGCCCGCATACTCCAGGTGCCTATATCAGACAGGGCTGCAATGGAGATAGCGCGACGCTCACGCGGTACGCCACGTATAGCCAACGCCCTGCTGCGCCGAGTGCGCGACTTCGCACAGGTGAAAGGCAACGGAGCCATCGACACCGCCATTGCCGAACTGGCGCTGACAGCGCTCAATATCGACTCATACGGACTGGATGAGATAGACAACAAGATTCTGCTGACCATCATCGACAAGTTCCAGGGCGGGCCAGTGGGCATCTCTACCATAGCCACAGCCATAGGCGAGGATGCCGGAACAGTAGAGGAAGTCTATGAACCCTATCTTATTATGGAAGGCTTCATGAAGCGCACGCCGCGCGGACGAGTGCTCACCGAACTCGCATACCGTCATCTTGGCCGCAATATGTACACCAGCAACGCCTCACAGCCAACACTCTTCGACTGATAAAGCCAATGAGAACAGCCATCTTCACAGGGTCATTCGACCCCTTCACTATAGGCCATGCCGACATTGTCAGCCGTGCGCTCGCCGTCTTCGACCATGTAGTCATAGGCATAGGCTATAACCCCCACAAGACCGACCATGCCGACATGCAGAACCGCCTGCACGCCATAGAGCGGCTCTATGCAACTGACAGCCGTGTGACGGTAGAGGCATATACCGACATGGCAGCCGACCTTGCCGCCCGACACAATGCCGTGGCGGTGGTGAAAGGTGTGCGCTCAGTGCAGGACTATGAGTATGAGCGCACCCAGGCAGAGTTCAACCGTCTGTTAGGCGGCGGCCTTGAGACCGTCCTGTTCTTCGCCCGTCCGGAGCTGGCTGCACTGTCCAGTTCAGCCGTTCGCACGCTTCAGCATTTCGGGCGCGACGTATCGGCGTTCCTGCCATCCGAAGAATGATGGCGCAGCAGCCCTGCCATCCGCTGCATGACAGCCGTAAAGGACAGACTAACCATAACACCGTACACATCAGAAAAGCATGATAACATACAGCACAGAGAACGTCAGCATGCCGAAGATACGCCGGCGCGACGTGTCAAAATGGATAAAGAGCGTGGCCGAGACCTACGGAATGCGTGTGGGCGAGATAGGCTATCTCTTCTGCGACGATGAGAAAATACTCGAAGTAAACCGCGAATACCTCCAGCACGACTACTATACCGACATCATAACCTTCGACTATTGCGATGATGATACCATCAACGGCGACCTCGTCATCTCGCTCGACACCGTGCGCAGCAATGCCGAGCAGTTTGGCAAGGACTACGAAGAGGAACTCCACCGTGTCATCATACACGGCATACTCCATCTATGCGGCATAGACGACAAGGGTCCGGGCGAGCGTGAGAAGATGGAGGCGGCAGAGAACAAGGCTCTCGCCATGCGCCAGAATCTGTAGGGATTACAGCAGGCAAACATGCCGCACGCAGGTCAGGCTCCGCCTTTTGACAGCCCTGGACAGCAGAGTCAGGACATATACTCACAGCGAATCACATATTTATATATATAAGCAGGAATCTGCAGTGAAGCCATCCGCCTCGCTGCAGATTTTTTTTGTATGCATCACGCTGAAAATCTGAGCATTGCAAGAAGCTGCTTTTGAGCATGCAAGAAGTAGCTTTTGAGCGTGCAAGAAGTAGCCTTTTACAAGCCAAGAAGCAACCTTTTGGAAAATAGACGAAAGCACAAGAAAAAATCACCCGTGCCGCATCGGCCATTCAGCTGCCGTGACAGCCGATTCAGAAAGACAGGTTTGTACTATTTTATCCAAACCTAATACGAAGTCGAATGCGACACAAGGCATGGCGCGAATTATTAGAAAATCGTATTATGATATGGCAAAAAAGTATAAGGAGAATTATGGAAAAACATGTAAATTTGCACACGACATAAGTTATTACCTCTCAGACGAGTACTGAGAAACAGCCCCTGAGACAGCGGGAGATATACAGTTACCTAAAGAACTAAAACAGTATCTGCAATGAAAAAAATCTGCACTATAGCCATCGCTCTGCTTGCAGCCATGTCAGCCAGAGCCATAGAACTGCCCGATATCATCGGCGACAACATGATTCTTCAGCAGAATACCAGCGCGAAACTATGGGGCTGGGCGGAGAAGGACCATTACGTCACAGTCAGAACAGGGTGGGACGGGAAGTCGTATACCGTGAAAGCCGGCGCCGACGGCCGCTGGGATGTCAGCGTGCAGACACCGGCAGCAGGATATGAGCAGTACAGCATGACATTCAGCGAGTATGCCTCAGAACCGAAGAAGAAGACGAAGGCTGTAGACGAGAAGACCGTCAGCGGCGTGCTTGCCGGCGAGGTGTGGTTCTGTTCAGGACAGTCGAACATGGAAATGCCACTCGGCGGATTCTGGAACTGTCCTACAGAGGGAGCCAATGAAGCCATAGCGCAGTCAGTGAAATACCGCCATGCCATCCGTGTGGCAACGATAGACAAGGTAGGAGCAGACACCCCGCAGAAGAAGGTGACGGGAAAATGGGAGGTGGCAGAACCTAAGAACGCCGCCAAATTCTCAGCCTGCGGATACTTCTTCGCAACAACCGTGGTGGACATGCTTGACATTCCGGTAGGCATCATCAACTGCTCTTGGGGCGGTTCGTGCGTCGAGGGATGGATGCCGAAGGAGATTCTGCTGACCTATCCTGACGGACTGACACCGATGGACGATACCGACTACCACCGTAAGATGGTCATGTTCAACGGCATGCTGGCACCGCTCGCAGGCTATACCATCAAGGGCTTCCTATGGAATCAGGGCGAATCGAATGTCGGAAAGGAAAAGGAATACATAGAACGCTTCTCTACTATGACACGCCTTTGGCGCAAGATGTGGAACCAGCCGGGAGACCGCCTGCCGATATACACTGTAGAGCTGCCGCCATACCGCTACGGCGACCCTGACGGAATATGGGCGGCGCAGTTCCGCGCGGCGCAGCATAAGATAGCCCGCCAGTTGGAGAACAGCGGCTGTGTATGCACCAGCGACCTCTTCTACGAATACGAGATAGACCAGATTCACGGTGCTAAGAAGCGCGAGATAGGACAGCGTCTGGCTTACCTCGCACTGACACGCGACTATGGCGTGGAGGGCTTGGGTGCCGAGGCACCGGAGTTTGAATACATGGAGATGCTCGATGCCACGGATGCCGACAAGGCCGTGATAGCCGGAACAGCGGTAGAGCAGAATCCTGCCGCTACAGGAAAGGTGGCACGCCTCTACTTCACGAACTCTACAGACGGTTTCGACCGTATGGCAGACATACAGGGCTTCGAGGCGCAGGGTGCCGACGGCAAGTGGCACAAGGCCATTGTATGGTCGTCATCAGCATGGCAGAACGTCAAGCGCCAGGGCTGCTTCCTCATGCTGGCGTGCCCGGAGGCTGGCGAGATAAAGAACGTGCGCTATTGCTACAAGAACTTCATCATAGGCAATCTGCACAACCTCAGAGGACAGCCAGTAGTGCCGTTCACAACAGAAGAGTAGCATCGGCTGCACATGCGAATGCCGGAAGAATAACAAGAATAATCTTCAAGAAGAACAATATGAATGATAAGTTGGTTATATATATTAAATGTTGCATTGCCCTGACTCTTTGCCTGCTGCCTGTGAATGTAGCAGCAAAGAATCTTAGGGCAGAGCAAAACACTGCTGAAAGCAAGCAAATGACAAATGCCGCGCATAATGACAACAAACAGTTTGTCACTGTGCGCGACGGGCGTTTCTATATAGGTGACAGCGAATACCGCTATATCGGCACAAACCTCTGGTATGGTGCCATACTCGGAAGCACCGGACAGGGCGGCAACCGTGAGCGCCTGCATAAGGAGCTCGACGACATGAAGGCCATAGGAGTGGAGAATGTGCGCATCCTTGTGGGAGGCGACGGACGCGACAGCATACCGAGTCACATAGCTCCGAAACTGCAGACACAGCCCGGAGTGTATAACGATACACTGCTCGTAGGACTCGACTACGTCATGGCGGAACTTGAGAAGCGCAACATGAAGGCCATCCTCTACTTCAATAACGCATGGGAATGGTCGGGCGGATACGGCGCCTACCTCGACTGGGTGGGATTCTCGGCAGAGGTGGAGAGTTCTGACGGTTCGGGAAAGAAGAAATTCTTCAAGCAGACACCAGTGCCGACAATCGACGGATGGTGGGAGTATATGCAGTATGTAGGCAACTTCATGGTGAACGAAGAGGCAAAGGCTCTTGCGGCTAATCATGTGCGTAACATCGTGTCACGTGTCAATACCATCACCGGAGAGCCATACCGCGAGTCGGAGGTGCTTATGGCTTGGGAGATAGCCAATGAGCCCCGATGCTTCATAAACGACTCGCTGCATAAGGCAAAGTTTGTGGAATGGATAGACGAACAGTCAAGGCTGATCAAGTCTCTCGACCCTAATCACCTCGTGACGACAGGTTCTGAGGGAAAGCACGGCTGCGAGGAGGACATCCGTCTCTTCCGTGACATACACACACTGCCATGCATCGACTACGCCTGCATACACATCTGGCCGAACAACTGGGGATGGCTCGGCAAGTTCAATCAGAACTATGACGCAGACAAAACCATAGCGGAGAACGCCCCAGACCCTATAGTCGATAACGTCAGAATAGCGTGCGACTCGACAATAGCATACATCGAGGAGGCGTATCATGCCATAAACACACCGGCAAAGGGTGACGACGTGAAGACATTCCGCCGCCGTCCGGTGGTGCTCGAGGAGTTCGGCTATCCGCGCGACAGATTCCTTTTCACACCAGGCTCGCCTACAAAGGGGCGCGACGCATACTACAAGATGGTGTTCACCATCATCCGCGACTCTGGAAAAATAGCAGGATGCAACTTCTGGGGATGGGGCGGAAGAGCCAACGTCAAGCATACTATCTGGCAGAGATGGGACGACTACGTAGGCGACCCGGCACAGGAGGAGCAGGGACTCAATTCGGTGTTCGCCGCTGACAAGTCTACGCTGGAACTCATTAAGGGCTTCGCAGAGCAGATAAACAAATAGACGGAGATGCTAAACGCACAGTAAACATATATAATATTTATGATAAGGAAGTTTTTTCTGCTGCTGACAGTGGCGCTGGCAACAGCCGCAGGCAGTGTCACAGCACAAATCAGGGGCAACAACATAACCGTAACCGTGACGCCTGACCATAAGGACTGGACGTACAAGACGGGCGAGAAGATTGAGTTTACGGTGTGTGTGCTGAAGTCAGGCACACTGCTTGACAATGCCGAAATATCTTATGAGATGGGGCCGGAGATGTATCCTGAGGTGAAAAAGGATATGACGCTCAAGACCGGAACAACGAAGATAAGCGGCAAAATGAAACGCCCGGGATTCTATAAGTTGAAGGTTACGGCGCACGTAGGCGGCAAAGACTACGACGCATGGTGCTCGGCGGCTGTCTCGCCAGAGAAGATTCTGCCGGCTGCACAGTGCCCGGCAGACTTCGATGAGTTCTGGAAGAAGACCATAGAAGAGGCACGCTGGACAGCACTTGAGCCCACTTTCGAGTTTCTTCCGGAGCGTTCTACGCCTGAGGTCAATACATATCACGTGTCGTTCCAGAACGACAGGTGGGGCAGAAGAGTATATGGCATTCTCAATGTCCCTGCCAAACCAGGACGCTATCCGGCGCTGCTCAGAGTGCCGGGAGCAGGAGTCAGACCGTATCAGGGCGACCAGTGGGCGGCGAAGAAAGGGCTGATAGTGCTCGAGATAGGTATACACGGCATTCCGGTGACTAAGCCGCAGGAGTATTACGACAATCTCTTCTCGGCCGCACTGGCTGACTATTGGCATCACGGAGTGTACGACCGCAACCGCAACTACTACCGTCACGTGGTCACAGGATGTATCCGTGCCATTGATTTCATAGAGAGTCTGGGTGCCGGAAACAACACGTTCGGACCGTCAACCATGCTCGCGGAGTGGGACAGGAAGAACCTCGCAGTGACTGGTTCGTCGCAGGGCGGATTCCTCACGCTCGCCACTACAGCGCTCGACAAGCGCGTCACATGCTACGCTCCGATACATGCTGCCATGTGCGACTATGAGGCTGCGCTGAAGAAAACCGCATGCGGATGGCCTCATTACTATTATGACGAACAGAAGCAGACAGCGAAGGAGAGGGTGGATGCCAGCATCGTAGAGCAGGCAAGATACTATGACGGCGTGAATTTTGCAAGGAGGATAACCGTGCCAGGCTACTACAGCTTCGGCTATAACGACAATGTCGTGCCGCCAACTACAGCATACGCCACATTCAACGTTGCAGGAGGAGAGAAGACTCTCTCGCCTTATCAGCAGACAGCACACTTCTGGTATCAGGAGCAATGGGACGAATGGCAGGACTATCTGCTGAAGAAACTCGGACTGTAGTGCTTGTGACAGAACTCCAAGGTCTTCTGTCAGAACACCAGAAGCTGTTTCCGTGATTCCCACAACATGCTGTGTGACAACGGACAAGGCTTATATTGACACACTGAAAACTATCATTAAACAGACATAACGAAAAAGCAAACAACATAAAACATGATTATGGAAAACAAGACATACGGCTATTTCGATGACGAGGCAAGAGAATACGTCATCACAAACCCTGCAACACCGTTCCCATGGATAAACTATCTTGGCAACGAAGACTTCTTCGGACTCATCAGCAATACTGCCGGAGGATATGATTTCTATAAGGACGCAAAGTTCCGCCGCATCACCCGATACCGCTATAACGGCGTTCCTATGGACAACGGCGGCAGATATTTCTATATCAACGACAACGGCACGGTATGGAATCCAGGATGGAAGCCATGCAAAACTCCGCTCGACAAGTATGAATGCCGCCACGGAATGAACTACACCCGCATCACTGGCGAGAAGAACGGCATAGAGGCTTCAGTGCTCTTCTTCGTTCCGCTGAAGACCTGGGCAGAGGTGCAGAAGGTGACACTCAGAAACAATACTGGCGAGAAAAAGAGCATAAAGCTGTTCTCGTTTGCAGAGTGGTGTCTGTGGAATGCTGCCACTGACATGGAGAACTTCCAGCGCAACTGGTCTACGGGAGAGGTGGAGATTGACGGAGCAACCATATATCATAAGACAGAATACAAGGAACGCCGCAATCACTATGCGTATTACACTGTGACAAACGCTGAGATTGACGGCTACGACACTGACCGTGAGTCGTTCATCGGACTGTATAACGAGTTCGCTAATCCGCAGTGTGTCATGCAGGGCAAGCCTGCCAACTCGCTCGCACACGGCTGGAGCCCGGTAGCATCACACTATATTGAGGTGGAACTGGCTCCAGGTGAGGCGAAGGACTATATCTTCCTGCTCGGCTATGTGGAGAATGCGCAGGAGGAGAAATTCTCTGCTGAGGATATAGAGCGCAAGAAGAACGGTACGCTAATATCATCTCAGGCATCCGATGTTACTCTCGTCAATAAGGCGAAGGCCCGCGAGACAATCAGCCGCTTCTCTACTGTTGAGGCCGTAGACGCAGCGTTTGACGAACTGGGACAGATGTGGGATGAACTCCTTGACAAGTATGTAGTGAAGTCAGACGATGCTCGTCTTGACCGCATGGTCAACATCTGGAATCAGTATCAGTGCATGATAACATTCAATTTCTCACGCTCTGCTTCGTTCTTCGAGAGCGGTGTGGGACGCGGAATGGGCTTCCGCGACTCTAACCAGGACCTTGTGGGATTCGTACATCAGGTGCCAAGCCGTGCAAGAGAGCGCATCATAGACATCGCTTCTACTCAGTTCCCTGACGGAGGATGCTATCATCAGTACCAGCCGCTTACGAAGCGCGGCAACAACGACATCGGCGGAGGATTCAACGACGATCCGATGTGGCTCATATTCGGCACGGTGGCATACATAAAGGAGACGGGCGACTACTCTATCCTTGAAGAGATGGTGCCATGGGACAATGAGCCTGGCACTGAAGTAACGCTTATGGAGCACCTCAGAATATCGTTCAATCATGTCGTAGAGAATCTCGGTCCGCACATGCTTCCTCTCATCGGACGCGCTGACTGGAACGACTGTCTCAACCTGAACTGCTTCTCTTGGGATCCGAACGAGTCATTCCAGACCACCGAGAATAACTCTGAGGGCTCGCAGGCGGAGTCGCTTATGATTGCCGGACTGTTTGTTTTCTGCGGCAAGCAGTATGTAGAACTGTGCCGCGAGATAGACGGTTGCGGTGCTGAAGCCGACCGTGCGCAGCAGTGCATAGACAATATGGTAGAGGCAGTCAAGAAGCATGGCTGGGATGGCGAGTGGTATCTGCGCGCCTACGACTTCTATGGCAACAAGATAGGCTCTAACGAAAACGAGGAAGGAAAGATTTTCATAGAGTCGCAGGGATTCTGCACCATGGCGGGTATCGGCATGGAAGAGGGCATGGTAGACAAGGCGCTCGACTCTTGCAAGAAGTATCTTGACTGTGAACACGGCATGGTTCTCAATAATCCAGCCTACACCACATACCACGTAGAGATGGGTGAGATATCATCATATCCTGCGGGATACAAGGAGAATGCCGGCATCTTCTGCCACAACAATCCATGGGTGATTATCGGAGAGACTGTGGCTGGCCGTGGCAACGATGCCTGGGAGCACTACACAAAGATATGCCCAGCATGGATTACAGACCAGGAATTGCACAAGGTGGAGCCGTATGTATACTGCCAGATGGTAGCGGGTAAGGATGCTGCCAAGCCTGGTGAGGGCAAGAATTCATGGCTGACTGGCACTGCAGCATGGAACTGGTATACCATCACTCAGTACATCCTCGGAATCAAACCGACATACCACGGCATAGAGATTGACCCTTGTCTGCCGGAGACAATGAAAGAATACAGCGTCAAGCGAATCATCTGCGACGCCGAATTCCATATCACTGTGAAGAATCCTGACGGCAAACAGAAGGGCGTGCGTCAGATTATTGTTGACGGAGAGGCTATCGAAGGCAACATAATCACATCTACACCAGGTGTACATACAGTGGAGGTAACGATGTAATTGCATCTGCATCAGGTGTATATACAATAGATGTAACGATGTAACCGCATCTGCATTAGGTGTACATACGGTATGGCTGGTGATATAACCGCATCTGCTTCAGCCGTCTGTACAGTAGATTTGGGGATATAACCGCATCTATATCAGACGTATATACAGTAGAGTCGGTGATGTAATCAACGAGAAAACAGGACGTAAGGATACAGAGTTCAGGTGTCAGGCATCAACGTTATCTATACGCAATGTTGATGTCCTGAACCTTGGCTCCTAATAAATAATTAATCAATTTATGCATAGAAAACTTGCTATAGCTGTTGTGCTGTCATTTGCCTTCATGGGGCAGATGGCAGCACAGTCTGCTTTTTATTATCCAAAGAACAACGCCTCTGCACCTGCCATAGCACGTGATGCAGCGGTAGAAGCAAAGGTTGAACAGGTGCTTTCCACACTTTCGCTCGACGAGAAGTTAGGACAGATGGTCGAACTCGATCTTCGCACCATCACCGTACAGGACAAGTCGGGCCGCTGGATAGTAGACCAGCATAAGCTCGACTCTATCCATAGCAACTTCAAAATAGGCTCCTTCCTCAACACGCCAGGACCGCAGGGCGTGACAGCGGCAGAGTGGGAGAAGGTCATTGCGCAGATACAGGCTTCTGCCATTAAGTATACGGGAATACCAACTGTGTTCGGTGTAGACGAGAACCACGGCACGACATACACCATTGACGGCACGCTGATGCCGCAGAACATAAACGTTGCCGCCACATTCAACCGTGATGTGGCATACAACGGAGCACGGGTCACAGCATACGAGACACGTGCCAGCTCCGTGCCATGGACTTATTCGCCTACCGTCGACCTGTCGCGCAACCCCTCATGGCCTCGCTGTTGGGAGAATTTCGGTGAGGATTGTCTGCTCAATGCGGAGATGGGCAGGATGATGACGCTTGGTTTCCAGGGCGATGACCCAAACCATGTGGGACAGCAGAACATAGCCGTTTCGGTGAAGCATTATATGGGTTACGGAGCTCCAGTGTCAGGAAAAGACCGCACACCAGCCATCATCTCGCCGCAAGATCTGCGTGAGAAACACTTCGCTCCGTACAAGGCATGTATCGAAGCCGGTGCGCTTACCGTCATGGTAAACTCAGGCAGCGTGAACTACATGCCAGTGCATGCAGACAAAACCCTGCTCACTGGATGGCTGAAGGAAGGGCTGCAGTGGGACGGAATGCTCATAACTGACTGGGCAGACGTAAACAATCTCTTCAACAGAGAGAAGGTTGCGCACGACAAGAAAGAGGCTCTGTGCCTCGCCATCAATGCCGGCATCGACATGATTATGGACCCATACAGCTGCGACTGCATACAGCTTATGCACGAACTGGTAGACGAAGGCAAGATAAGCGAGAGCCGTATAGACGACGCAGTGCGCCGCATACTCCGCCTGAAGGTGCGCCTTGACCTCTTCAACCACCCAACACAGCGTCTGCGTGACTATCCGCTGTTCGGCAGCGAGGAGCATCGTAAGGTTTCATACACAGGTGCTGTGGAGTCGATGGTGCTTCTGAAGAACAACGGCATACTGCCGCTGGCGCCTGGAAAGAAGATACTTGTGGCAGGACCGAATGCCAACAGCCTGCGTACTCTCAACGGCGGATGGACCTACACATGGCAGGGCAAGCATGCCGACGAGATTCTTGGCAACCTCGTTGCAGCAACAGAGACGGCAAACCAGAAGAAGCAAAAAGGGAAGAACAGGACGATTCCTGCATTCCAAATGCCAAACACGATATACAAAGCCCTCTGCAAGGAGTACGGCGAGCAGAATGTCATGCTCGACACCACTCTGCAATACAACAACAGAGGCGAGTACTACGACGAGATACTGCACGACCCTGACTTCCGCAGCATGACATCTGCCGCTGCCAAAGCCGATGTCATAATAGCCTGCATAGGCGAGAACAGCTACTGCGAGACACCAGGCAACCTCACCGACCTGCGTCTGTCAGAGAATCAGCGCAACATGGTGAAGGCGCTTGCGGCTACAGGCAAGCCAGTCATACTGATTCTGAACGAAGGCCGTCCGCGCATTATTAGCGACATAGAGCCGCTCGCTTCAGCCGTTGTCGATATCATGCTGCCGTCTAACTGCGGCGGCGACGCACTGGCACATCTGCTCAGCGGCAAGGAGAACTTCAGCGGCAGGCTGCCGTTCTCATATCCACGCCATGTCTCAGCCTATACATGTTACGACTACCGCGTCAGCGAAGTGACGGGTACAATGGCAGGAGCATACAACTACAGCGCAGACGTTTCGTTCCAATGGCCGTTCGGTTACGGACTCAGTTACACGACTTTTGAATATCAGAACATGCGTGTCGAGACCCCGGAGGGCAACGGAGTGTTCGGTCCGAAAGACACGCTGACCGTCAGCGTCGATGTGCGTAATACAGGCAGTCGTGCCGGCAAGGAAGCCGTACTGCTCTACAGCAGCGACAAGGTAGCATCGCAAGTGCCGGAAGTGCGCCGTCTGCGCGACTTCAAGAAGATAGAGTTGCAGGCTGGCGAGCAGCAGACCGTCACATTCAGTCTGCCAGCCGAGGCACTCGCCTTCGTCAATATGCACGACCAGTGGGTGCTGGAGCCAGGCGAATTTGTGCTTCAGATAGAGAATCTCAGCACCTCCGTACGCTGTAAATAACCCATCTGCAATATGGAGAAACTGCTGCAATATTGCTGGAAACACCGTATTCTGCCCGAAGGAGAACTGCGCACGGCAGACGGTGAAAGCATAGAGATAGTCGATACTGGTCTGCTTAACACCGATGCAGGCCCCGACTTCTTCAATGCACGAATACGCATTGGCGACCGCCTGTTGGCTGGCAACGTAGAGATACACGTCCGCCGACGCGACTGGTATGCCCACGGACACGACCGTGACGCAGCGTATGACAATGTCATTCTCCATGTGGTGGATGCCCAAAGCAATGGTCTGGCAGACGCAGACTCAGTCATACGCACCCGTGAGGGCCGCATCCTGCCCGAGGTGAAGATAAGCGTGCCGGAGGAGATACGTGCCAACTACCGCGAGCTCCTCAGCGAAGACAGCTATCCGCCGTGCTATAAGATAATCCCAAACGTTACTCCGCTGAGCATGCACTCATGGATGGCGGCACTCCAGACAGAACGTCTGAAGCAGAAAACTGAAGCCATTGCCGAGCGTGTGTCTATGCTGAAAGGCGACTGGGAGCATGCCTATTTCATCACACTGGCACGCAGTTACGGCTTCGGCTCGAACAGCGACGCCCTCGAACAGTGGGCGCGCAACATGCCGATGACCTCTGTGGCGCATCACCGCGACAATCTTTTCCAGATAGAATCGATATTCTTCGGACAGGCAGGCATGCTCAATATAGCCTCAGTGCGTGAGCGTCTGCAACTTGAGACCGCCGCCGATGAGTACTTCCAGCGCCTGCAGTCAGAGTATGAATACCTGAAACATAAGTTCCAGATGACAGACAAGTATGCGCCGCAATGGAAGTATATGCGCATGCGTCCGCAGAATTTCCCCACCATACGCATAGCCCAGCTGGCACGCCTCTACTATGAACGGCGCACCTCGCTGTCGCAGCTGATAGAGTGTGACACAATAGACAAGCTGCGCAAGATGTTCCATTGCGGTGTCTCAGACTACTGGCAGACCCACTACACCTTCGGGCATGAAAGCCAGCCGTCAGCCAAGCAGCTGTCAGCCGCCAGCATCAACCTGCTCATGATAAACTGCGCCATACCGATGATTTTCGCCTATGGCCGCCAGACAGGCAGCGAAGCGCTATGCAACAGAGCGCTTGACCTGCTCGAAAGTCTGCCTCCAGAGAACAACACCATCACCCGCATGTGGAAGCAGGTAGGGCTTGAAAGCCGTTCGGCAGGCGACACACAGGCACTCATACAGCTCAAGAAGCAATATTGCGACCGCAAGGACTGCCTGCAATGCCGTATAGGCTATGAATATATGAAACTTAAATCATAAAAGAAAGAATACCAGCATACATGCATGCAAATGAAGCGTCAGACACTATGGCGCTTCATTTTTTTTGTTCTGCCGTTGCCATCGGGCGTGCCGCCATCTGATACCGGAAAACAGAATAAAATATATGAAAATCAGAAAAATACACTCCGGCAACCACGAAACACCATGATAAAAGTCAGAAATACGTAAAAAATGCGCCTTTTAGTGCCTTTATGCATACCTAAACGAGAAAAAATGAGTAATTTTGCAAACGAAAAAGCAAACAAATGAATATTTATATCAAATGAAAAAAAGATTTTATACGATTATGGCATTTGCTGTAATCGGCTTTTCTGCGTTGTCAGCACAGAGTGCAGGCGACGCGCGTCTGGCTGCGATAAGCGAGATGCTGACCGAGTCAGAGCAGCATGGCGGCAGCGAAGAGGCATTTGTGAGGTTTATGACCACGACGTCGAAGAAACTCAACAATGCCGAAGGACGCAAAGCCATGTCGCGCTTCTATGCGTCATCTACCGCTCCTGGCGGCGGCATGAGTTACGATGACTATCTCCTGCTCATGGAGATTATGAAGGGAATGACAGACGAAGAGATAGCGCAGCTGCTCGTCTACGTTGAGAAAGTCTATCCGCTTTACAACTATCACATGTCAGACCGTGTCATCCCTGAGAAGGAGAACATGCGTGACATAACCATCGACACCGTCTATGCCGCACCGTTTGACGAGGCATATTACGGCCTTGGCGATGACCGCAACCGCTACTATCCGTACGGAATGTCGACATCAGAGAAGTTTATGGCTATTGCCGACGGTGCACGCCTGAAGCATAACGGCTCGTATGCGTGGGGAATGACAAACTACGAAGGAAAACTCTACTGGTCGACCAACAACAACTACCTGTGCATGCAGGGCTACGGAAACTTCGTGCAGCCGGGAGTGGGCGACTCAGCCTATGAGAACGACTGCTGGGTGTGCGAGTATGAAAAGGGCGTGTACGGACGTGTGGAGTACATCTTTGAAGAAGACAAGCAGAAATACAGCGACATACGCCCGCCGCGAATGTACTGCTACGACCCTAAGACAGGCGTCATAGAAGACATAACCCCCAAAGGCAACGACTACAAACTCCTTAAGAACTGCCAGGGACTGCGCTCTGCCGGTGCCCACAAGGGAGTAGTATTCTTCGGCGGTCCAGGTCTTTACGGCGACGATATAGACTCAGACATCTCTTCAGCCTTTGTGGCATACGATGCTGACGCCCAGCGTGTAATCAGTTCGAACGACATGAGCAAGGTGCAGGGGTGCAAGGTTGTGAACGTGCGCCGCTGGATAGTATACGGCGATGTGCTGTATGTGTCAGTCGGACTGCTTCATCCTGTCACGAACAAGAAAATGGGAGCCGTGCTGCGCTGGTATGGCGACAAGGAGAATCCGTGGGACTTCCGCATCGTAGGCACTACCGACGGCGAGGCAGCAGAACTCACCGTGTTCAAGAACCGCATGTATGTCGGCACATGGGGCGGCACACGCGGTTCATGTGTGGCAGCCGGTCCGGAGATGCCAGCCGGCGGACTGGAGCCTGTAGACATAGACACCCCGAACTGGAAGACCGTCTGGGGAACAAATGATTACGAGCACACGGCAACGCTGGGACGCACGGTGACATCCGTGGCAGGATTCCGCGAGTGGCGCAACCATCTCTACTGGGGAGTGTTCTGCCCTGACTTCTACATCCTGCAGGCTGCCGAGAAAATCTACGGCACGCTGTTCAGCCCTGACGCCCTTGCCTATATCCTGGGCAACTACCGCACGGCATCATTCTGGAGACTCGACAATGACAATACCGTCGAACTGCTCTACGGCGAGACAGAACTGCCTAAGCCTGTATACGACAGCACAGGCAGCGTAAAGGAATGGACCTTCGAGCAGACCGGATGGACACCGAAGTGGGGACGTTCGGGATTCGGAAACTTCTGGACCATCTATGTGTGGTCGCTCCATGTGTACGGCGACAACCTCTATATCGGCACGATGGACATGAGCAACCTTGCGGGTGCGGTGCTCACGAACAAGGGTGCATCGACCATGGCAACAACGTCAGACAACATATACGGATACATAGAGCAAATCTTCGGCATGAGCGAGAGAGAATACGGATTCGAACTGCTGCGCATGACTGACGAGGAACAGCCACCGCGGCTTATCACAAGCAACGGATTCAACAACCCCGCAGCCTACGGCATACGCAACTTCGACGTTATAGACAATACGCTCTACATAGGCACGGCATCGCCGTTCAATCTCAAAGAGTTCGGCGGATGGCACATACACTCGCTCACCGACAAGAATATGACCACCGGCATTGAGCAGCCGAAAGCTGTAGAGGCTGGCGTAATCATGCGCCGCACAGACAACTACATAAACCTCGTGACGCTGAAGGGCGACAACATAACAAGCGTGGAGGTATATGACACGGCAGGACGCAAACTCTCTGACGCGAAGCCAGACTGCCGCGTGGCTTCTGTGCCGCTGTCGCTCATTAAAGGCGTGGCGGTGATAAAGGTGCAGACTGAGAGCGGCGCATGGAGCATGACTGTGGCGGAGAAATAATCTGCGACAGCCAACTACCGAGAGGCTGGCAATACTCATAACATACTGAAAGATAGGCTTCTGTCTGCTCTGAACGCATAGCGCAGAATGCTATGCCAGACGGAGCAAAACAAAAGGCTGCGGATGACGGCGCAAGACACTGTTTCTTGCACGCTCATTCGCAGCCTTTTAACGTGTCATCTGCACCATGCATCATGCCGAATGCTTCTTCTCTATTTTGTAATCTGCACCATGCGTTATGCCAGTTGCTTGCTTTCAGTGTGCAAGGCCCCTCCCCCTATATTGTTAGTAAAAGTAAAAAAACAGTGAGATATTTGCCTGTATGCGATAAAATAAGTAAATTTGTAGACAATAGGAATCTAAAGATAACAATATACAATGACAGGAAACATACGTATGATGCTGCTTGCGTTTTTGGCAGCGCTGAGCATGCAGACAGCGGCACAGGACTTTGCTGTGGGCGCAGACATAAGCTGGTGTACGGAGCAGGAGAGCCGCGGCGAGCTGTACAAAAACTGGCAGGGCGAGCCACGCGAGGCTTTTGCTCTGATGAAGGAGATGGGCATGAACGCCATACGCCTTCGTGTGTGGGTCGACCCGCAGAAGCACGGCAACTGGTGCGACAGGAATGACGTGCTGACGAAAGCCCTCCGCGCCAAGAAACTCGGCATGGATGTGATGATAGACTTCCACTACAGCGACTGGTGGGCAGACCCTGCCAAGCAGAATATTCCCGCCTTGTGGGACGGCATGTCGTATAAGAAGATGCGCAAGGCCCTGGCAGAGCATACCATTGATGTCCTTTCGCTGCTGAAGCAGAACGGAGTGGCGGTGAAATGGGTGCAGGTGGGCAACGAGACACGCCACGGCATGCTCTGGTCAGTAGAGATGGACCCCGTGACAGGCTGGGAGAAGAAGGATGCTAACGGCAACACCATACTGACCAAGTCGATGGGACACATAGACCATCACCCCGAGCAGTACGCCGGATTCATAGGTGCCGGCTACGACGCAGTGAAGAGCGTATACCCTGAGGCGATAGTCATCGTCCATCTCGACAACGGTTTTGACAACGCCATGTTCAACCGCAACCTCGACACGGTGCTGCAGCATGGCGGCAAGTTCGACATGATAGGTATGTCGCTCTACCCCTACTGGGCTATGAGCAGCAAGCGAGAGCCGAACGCAAAGGTCACTATAGCCGACTGCATGAAGAATATACGCCTGCTGTCGAAGAAGTACGGATGTGACGTAATGATAACAGAGACAGGATTTGCCGTAGACGATTCCAACCCTTACGTCATGCAGCAGGGACGCGAGCAGTATGCCGACATCCTGCGCCGCGCCATGAACGAGACCGGCGGCCGCTGCAAGGGAGTGTTCTACTGGGAGCCGCTGTGCAATCCACGCCAGTACAAGCTCGGCGCATTCCATGCTGACCGCCGCCCTACAGACATCATGCGTGCGCTGAAGGATGTGTTCCCAGGCATAACACCATACGACCGCCAGCGAGTGAAGATGCTGACCAGCGAAGGCGAGATAATAGTGGAGCTGTATAACGAAACCCCACGCCACCGCGACAACTTCCTGCGCCTTGCCAAGTCAGGCGCATTCAACGGCATGCTCTTCCATCGTGTCATAGAGAACTTCATGATACAGAGCGGCGACCCGGCGTCAGTCGCTGCGCCGCCGACAACAATTGACAACCCCGCACCAGAACTGGGCAACGACAACGTGCTGACACCTGACAGCGCCGAGTCAATACCTGCCGAAATACTCTATCCGCAGTTCTTCCACAAGCGCGGAGCACTGGCGGCGGCACGCGAGAGCGACGAGGAGAACCCAGAGCTGCGCAGCTCAGCGTCGCAGTTCTATATTGTCTGGGGAAAATGGCCTGTGACAAAGGGCAAGAGACCGTACAAGCCATGCCTGGAATACTACGAAGACTACCAGCAGCCGGGCACGCCATGGCTCGACGGAGGCTATACGGTATTCGGCGAGGTGGTAAGCGGACTTGACGTAGTTGAGCGCATACAGGGTGTGGAGACCGACCGCAACGCACGTCCGCTGAAGGACATCAGAATACAGGAAACTACAGTCCTTGCAGACTAACATCTGCACATCATAGCTGCAGTAGTACGGAATATCATGCTGCCTCTGCATCCTGCACGAAACATTGCTGCCAGAGCATTCAGCCAGGGCGTACGCTATGTGCAGCAGAGCATGGGCGGCAACCCTTCTGGCATGATGCCGCTGCCGCAGATTATCATCTATCTTAATAAAACAGTCGATATTACAACACAGAGAAACAAGACGACATGACAACAACACTCATAATACTTGCAGCAACCATCATGCTCTTCATATCCGGCCGCATACGCGCCGACATCGTGGCGCTCGCCGCGCTCACGCTGATGATTCTGCTCGGCATACTTACCCCCGACGAAGCCCTTGCCGGATTCTCCAATCCTGTCATCATTATGATGGTGGGACTCTTTGTCGTTGGCGGAGCAGTTCTGCAGACCGGACTGGCAAAACTTGTGAGCCAGCGCATTCTTACCGTGGCGCACGGCAGCGACACTCTGATGTTCCTGCTCGTGGTGCTTGTGACCTCCTTTATCGGCGCCTTCGTCAGCAATACAGGCACCGTGGCGCTCATGATGCCTATCATAGTCTCCATGGCGGCACAGAGCGGGAAGAATCCATCGCAGTTTCTCATGCCGCTCGCCTTCGCCAGCAGCATGGGCGGCATGATGACCCTGATAGGTACACCGCCTAACCTTGTCATCGACGAGACACTGCGCGAGCACGGCCACGAGGGCCTGAAGTTCTTCTCCTTCCTCCCGCTCGGCATGATAAGTCTTGTTGTGGGCGTTCTGGTCATGCTTCCGCTGAGCCGCATATTCCTCAGAAAGAAGCAGAAGAACAGCAGTGAAGACAACGGTAAGACACCAGACAACCTCATCGACGAGTATAAGATACGCCACAACGTCAGCGCATTCCGCATAGGCCGACGCAGCTCCATAATAGGGAAGAGCGTGGGCGAGCTCAATCTGCGCGCAGAATACGGCATAACGATACTCGAGATACGCAACGAGAAGAACCATCACCGCGGACTGCTGCGCAACGTGACACAGTCGCTGCCCACCCCTCAGCGGAAATTCGCCGAGGACGACATAATCTATCTGCAGGGCACATCAGAGCAGATAGCACGATTCGCTGCAGACAGCAGGATTGAGAGCCACGAGACGTCAGGCATGGACTTTTATGACCTGGGCATAGCCGAGATAGTCGTGATGCCGCAGTCAAGACTGGTGGGACAGACACTGCGTATGCTCCGCTTCCGCGAGAAATACGAGGTCAATGTGTTGGGTGTGAAGCGCAAGGACGAATATTTCTCCGACGCACTGCACGAGACAAAGCTGCATGCGGGCGACGTTCTGCTCATACAAGGCAGATGGGAGAATATCAACAACATCGGCTCGGACGAGAACGGATGGGTGCTGCTCGGACAGCCGAAAGAGATGGCTGAGCGTGTGACGCTCAACTACAAGGCTCCCTTGGCGGCAGTCATCATGCTTCTGATGGTAGCGGTCATGGTGTTCGACTTTATTCCCGTGGCTCCTGTCACCGCAGTCATGGCAGCCGGGGTGCTCATGGTGCTGTGCGGATGCTTCCGCAGCGTGACATCGGCATATAAGACCATCAACTGGGAGAGCATCGTGCTCATAGCAGCCATGATGCCTATGGCTACAGCACTCGAGAAGACCGGCACGTCAGAACTCATCAGCCACTCGCTCGTTGAATCGCTCGGAGCCATCAGCCCGATGATTCTTCTTGCCGGCATATACTTCACGACATCGCTCCTCACAATGTTCATAAGCAATACAGCGACAGCCGTGCTCATGGCACCTATAGCCTACAGCGCAGCCGCAGAAATAGGCGTCAACCCCATGCCGATGCTCTTCGCCGTGTCGTTCGGCGCCAGCATGTGCTTCGCTTCGCCGTTCTCGACACCGCCTAACGCACTCGTCATGCATGCCGGCAACTACACCTTCACCGACTATGTGAAGGTAGGTCTGCCGCTGCAGATTATCATAGGCATAGTCATGATTCTCGTGCTGCCACTCCTCTTCCCGTTCTAAAAAGAATGCTGACATTTTGTAAAGCGTAGGCAAGGTTTTGCTTACGCTTTTCTTTTTCATTCGACAATAACCCAAAAGGTAGCGAATGAGGCGGCAAGAAGCTACTTTTGACGGTGTGAAAAGCAGCGTCTTGCATCGTCAAAAGCAGCACTTACAAATTGTAAGCGCAGCATGTGGGAAACCAGCTTTTGGCTACGCAGAGCGCAAACGGCAGAACGCACTGCTTCTGGCTGCCGTCATCGCCGCCGCCACCCCCATGCCCTGCACCTCGGAATCTCGTAGCGTGAGCATACAGCATGACGCTGACAGCACAACCAGAAGAAAGCGGAAGGAATGTGTTTACCCGCTATGCATGCATCCAAACCCTCCCGACAACCGAATTTTTATGCTGTGCTGATACTTTTTTTGCAATATTATTAAAAGTTATGTAAAAAAGTATCATTTAATGATAAGATAATATATTATCGTTACGAATATTTGCTGTAATTTTGCAACCGAGAACCGTGTGTTGTGATGTCTCGGCATGCAGCAGACGGCAATCAGCTACCCAAATTCCTGCATCGTGCATATAAAAATATGTGATGCGTGAAGACGGGATAAAAAGTACTAATCTTAATTATAATAATAACTAACTAAAACTTTTTTACGCTATGAAGACTGGAAAATCTTTCAGCATTAAGTTTGCGTTACTATCGCTGCTCATGCTCTTCTCGGCATCAGTAATGGCACAGGTGAAAGTCACTGGTACCGTTATCGACGAAGCTGGTGAGGCTGTGCTTGGCGCTACAGTGCGTGAAAAAGGTACTCAGAGCGGTGCCGCTACTGACATCAATGGTAACTTCACTATTAATGTCAAGAGTGCTAACGCTACGTTGAGTATCTCGTATGTGGGTTACCAGACAGAGACTGTCAGTCTCGCTGGACGTACCAATGTAAAGGTTACTCTCAAGGCCGATGCCACAATGCTCGAAGAGACTGTCGTTGTGGGATACGGTACAATGAAGAAGAGCGACCTCTCTGGCTCATCTGTAACCGTTGGTGAAGATGACATCAAGGGTTCAATCATTACTTCGCTCGACCAGACTTTGCAGGGACGTGTCTCTGGTGTGACAGCCGTGACAACATCTGGTGCTCCTGGTTCGTCTTCTTCTATCCGCGTTCGTGGTATTGGCTCTATCAATGCTAATCAGGAGCCTCTATACGTTATCGACGGTGTGATAGTACAGAGCGGCGGACAGTCAGGTGCAGAATATGGTCTCGGTGACAGACTTGGTAATGGTAAGATATCTACTATCTCTCCTCTCTCTACACTCAACCCTTCTGATATCGTAAGCATGGAAATCCTCAAGGATGCTTCTGCTACAGCTATCTACGGTGCCCAGGGCGCTAACGGTGTAGTACTTATCACTACAAAGCGTGGTAAGGCAGGCGAGGCTAAGTTCAGCTACGACGGCATGCTCGCAGTTAATCGTCAGGCTAAGCGACTTGACATCATGAACCTCAGAGAGTACTCTGAGTACTACCAGAGCTACGTTCGCGAAGGATGGATCATGGAAAGCCAGGCTGACCCAACATATGCTGACCCTTCTATCCTCGGAGCAGGTACTAACTGGCAGGACGCTATATTCCAGACTGCAATACAGCACCAGCACCAGGTTTCTGCACAGGGTGGTACAGAAAGCGTAAGATACTACGTCTCTGGTAACTTCATGAACCAGGAAGGTACTATCATCGGCTCTGAATTCAACAGATATTCAGTACGCGCCAACCTTGACGCACAGCTGAAGCCATGGCTGAAGCTCGGTATGTCTACAACATTCACAACAACAAACGACGACCTCAAGAAGGCTGACGGTAACGAGGGTATCATCACATACTCTCTCACAAGTATTCCTGACATGCCTATTTATGACGTTTTCGGTAACTACTATGCTGAGGTTCGTGAGGGATATACAAACCCTAACCCTGTAGCTCTCGCTAATATGAACCAGTATACTCTCGAGCGTAGAAAGCTTACTGGTAACATCTTCGCAGAGGTTAGCTTCCTCAAAAATCTTGTTTGGCACGCTGAACTCGGTTATGACATCTCAGGATCTAATGCCGAGACATGGGAGCCTTCTGTCGACCTCGGCGGATGGCAGAAGCCTGCTAACTCTGACCACTGGCAGAGCAATACAAACAAGTTCTGGCAGTTGAAGAACTATCTCACATATACTGGCAACATCGGAAAGCATCATTTCACAGCCATGCTCGGTCAGGAATGCTGGGAATCATCATGGAAATTCCAGGGAATCACAGGTAAGAACCTGCCACGTAACGACGTGCAGAACCCTTCTCTCGCAGAAAAGGCTGACCGCGACTACACTTCTGGATTCGGAAGCGCATCAATGGCATCATTCTTCACACGTGAAACTTATAACTACGACGACCGCTACTACGCTACATACACATATCGTTATGACGGCTCTTCTAACTTCGGACCAAACAACAGATGGGCTGGATTCCACTCAGTAGCTGCTTCTTGGAGATTCTCTAACGAGGCCTTCATGAAGAACATTGACTGGATCTCTAACGGTAAACTGCGTGTAGGATGGGGACAGACTGGTAACTCTAACATCGGTGGATACCGTTGGGGCGTTGCTCTCGGCGTTATGCCTTCTGCTCTCGGACAGTCTTATCGTCCAACAGGTCTGCCTAACGAATCTATCCAGTGGGAGACACAGGAGCAGATCGACCTCGGTCTTGACCTCGGATTCTTCAACAACCGACTCAACCTTACTCTCGACTGGTATCGCAAGGAGTCTAAGAACATGTTGATGAAGATGCAGCTGCCTTCATACCTCGGTACACAGGGTAACGGCTCTTCAGCACTCTCTGCTCCTTACGGCAACTACGGTAACATGCTCAATACTGGTTTCGAAATCGAAGTAAAGGCTATACCTGTTAGAACAAATGACTTCCAGTGGGAAACTGACGTGCAGTTCTCATTCAACAAGAACAAGCTCGTTTCTCTGCAGGGTACAACATCTGCTGCCATCATTGGTTACGGACAGTGGTCTGACGTAGTGGCTGTGTCTTCTGTAGGACGTCCTATGTATGACTTCTTCGGCTATGTAGTAGAAGGTGTGTATAAGGACTTCGACGACATCCTTAACTCTCCAGTTAATACTCTCTACGCACAGTCTTGCACAGAGAATGCTGACGGAACATGGAGCCATGTGGCTGACCCTACAAAGTATAGCAAGAACAATACTGTATGGCCTGGTGACCTCAAGTTCAAAGATGTAAACGGTGATGGCATAATCAACGAAAACGATAAGACAAATATCGGCTCACCACTTCCAAAGTGCACATTCGGTTGGACAAATACATTTACATATAAGAACTTCGACCTCTCAATCTTCATCAACGGCTCTATCGGAAATAAGGTTATGAACTACACTTCTATACCTTTGACAGCGATGACAAGCACATGGACAAACCAGATCAACGAGAAGGTGGCTGACCGTGCATCACTCGCACCAATCGATGCTAACAAGACTTATGAGGCAGGACAGTTCTGGTATAACGATATTACAAACGTCTATGTTACTAACCCTGAGACATCTACTCCTCGTGTAGCAATAGGCAATACATACAACCAGAACATATCAAGCAGATACATTGAAGATGGCTCTTACGTTCGTCTGAAGAACATCGCTTTGGGCTACACATTCCCTAAGAGCATCACAAACAAGCTGCATCTTGATAACCTGCGTGTATACTGTAACCTCCAGAACGTGCTGACTATTACAGGATACGACGGATATGACCCTGAAATCGGCGCTTCGACAACAGATGCTAATGGATATGTATTCGGACTTGATAACGGACGTTATCCTTCTCCATTCACATGCTCATTCGGTATAAATGTTTCATTCTAAACAAAAGGAGACAAAACATTATGAAAATCAATAATATAAAAATATTCTTGGTCGCTGCTACGATGGGCATGGGACTCACCTCGTGCGAGGACTTCCTTGACCGTCCGACAGAAGACAACTATGTTGCAAGCGGATACTACAAGACTGATTCCGAGTGTATTGCAGCGGTTGACTATCTATATAACTCACCATGGTATGACTTCCAGCGTGGCTTCTTCAAGGTTGGTGAGGTGTTGTCAGGAAACTATTATATGGGTTCAAGCCCGTATCTGAACTTCTCGCTCAACTCAAATGACGAAGACTTGCGTAACATGTCATACTCTCTCTGGGCTGTGAACGGACACTCTAACATCGTACGTAAATATATAGAAGGTGGCGGAGCATCAGAAGCAGTGAAGAACCAGACAATGGGAGAATGTCTCCTCTGGAAGGCAATGGCTTACTTCTACCTCGTTAGAACATTTGGTGATGTACCTATCGTCCATGACAATGCCGGCATGATCGAAGGCGGCACATACAACGAACAGTACAAGGTTCATAAGGCAGACGTATACGAATACATCGTAATGACTCTCGAGAAGGCTATAGAACTCCTGCCTGAGCAGTGCACAGAAGGACGTCTCGACAAGTATTGCGCTAAAGGTCTGCTCGCTAAGGTTTATCTTACAAAGGCTGGCGTGACAGGTTCGCTCAATGCTGACGACCTGCAGAAAGCGGCTGAATATGCAAAGGACGTTGTAGTAAACTCTGGACGCGAACTCGAGAAGAACTATCACGACTGCTTCACTCTCGAAGGAAACAAGTCTAAGGAGAACATGATCGCATGGCGTTGGGTAGTAAGCTCACAGTGGACATCACAGAACTCACTCCAGTCAGACCTCGGTATGACAGGACAGGATGAGTACGGTGACCAGTGGGGTGAATGGGGCGGACCTTCTATCGACCTCCAGGACGCTTTCGGATTCAATATTCTTGAGAATCCTGCACAGCGCATTGACGTTGACACACGACGCAAGGCAACTCTCATGACTATTGGTGATGTCGTTCCTTATCTCTGGCGTGACAAGGGCGGATTCGACTACATGAGATTCGAATTCGACAAGACATACAATCCTTCTGCATGGGGAGAGCACCGCTCACCTACAGGATGTAACATCGTTAAGCACATGTATGGTAACAATGCTGACCACATCGCAGGTACAGGAACATCAGCTGACCGTATGGCAAGCTCACTCTGTACACCGCTCTTGCGTCTTGCTGACGTTTACCTCGTGCTTGCTGAGGCAAAGGTTCTGTTAGGACAGGCATCTGATCCTGATGCTCTCAACGCTTTCAATGCTGTACACCAGCGTGCTATTCCTACAGCAACAGCTAAGACATCTCTTACTTTTGATGATGTATGGAAAGAGCGTCGTCTTGAGTTAGCATGTGAGGGCGACCGCTGGTATGACTTCGTGCGTCTCGCTTATTATAACTCTGAAAGAGCTATTTCAGAGCTCAAGTCACAGCGCCGCAATGTATACTGGAACCTCAACCTTACTTTCAAACAGTATTATGAGACAGGACAGTGGCTGCTTGTAAATGAGGATGATGATAACAATGAGCAGACAACAACTTATGACGACCAGACTCCTGCACCAAACGTGACTATCAATAGCTTCGTCATTCCATTCCCAATGGAAGACCTCACGTTCAATCCACACCTGATGGAAGACCCAGTGCGTGTTGATGTACGTCAGACTTACCAATATTAATAAATCGACTTATACTATAAGATATGAAAAAAATATTCAACAGTCTCTTAGTACTTGCGGCTATAGCATTCTCTGCTTTCGCTTTCACTGCGTGTGAAGACGAGCCTGACAAGTATGAGATTAGCGGAGGCAATCCTGTTATTCGCTATATACGTCCGCTTGGTCTGGAAAGTGCAGACTCAATCTTAACTGGCGCATATATGGACAACCGTATTTGTATCGTAGGCGAGAACCTGCGCAGTATTACAAAAATGTTGTTCAACGACCAGGAGGCACAGCTGATACCAAGCTTGATTACTGACCATACGCTGATTGTTACAGTGCCAGGAACTGTACCTGGAGAGGTGTTCAATAAAATCTTCATGATTAACAACAGCAACGACACCACTACTTATGACTTCAAGGTGCTTGTGCCAGGTCCTACGATTATCTCTATGGGTAACGAGTGGGCACCTGCCGGTGACGTTCAGACAATCTACGGTAGCTACTTCATTGATGACCCTAATGTGCCTATCACACTGAAGATTGCTGGCCAGGAGGTTCCTTTCGGAAAGGATCAGTTCGACGGAAACCATATTACATTCACTGTGCCTGAGGGACTTCCAGAGGGTGACATTGAGGTTACTACAGTCTATGGTACTCAGAAAGCTCCATTCCGCTATAAGGACAGCCGCGGTATGATTTCTAACTTTGATGGTGAAGGCAATTCTGGAACTAAGGGTATTGTTCCTCAGGGATGGAACCTTGCAGTGACTTATTCAAATGAAGGCGGTATTGACGGCTATTACGCTCAGGTTGGTGACGGTTCTTTGAAGATGCCAGCTGACGGAGCATGGACAGAGGGCTTCAAGATTTCTTGGTGGTGTGGTAACTGGAATGGTGACCCAATGTCAATCACAGAAGGTGCTGGTACTCCTTTACGTAACCTCTTCCCAGCAGGTTACTTCGGTGAGCCAGAGAAGCTCGCGTTTAAGTTTGAGCTTTGCATTCCTGCTTCTAATCCTTGGATGGCAGGTGCTCTGCAGGTGCTCTTCGTTAACAATAAGGTTGCTGCAAACGACACATGGCAGAACAACACCTACATCCAGCCTGAGACAGGTATGTGCCGTGGCCTCTATGCACCATGGTCAGGATCAGGTTCGTTTGACACTGGAGGCAAGTGGATAACAGTAACTATGCCAATATCGAACTTTACTTACAATATGGACGGAACAGCTGGTATGGTGCCAATTACACCAGAAAGCTTCGATACTTTCACAATGTGGCCAGTTAGCGGTGGTCTTCAGGGTACTGAATGTGCTCCAATCCTTCGCTATGATAACATTCGTATAGTTCCTATTAACTAATTTTTAAGACAATGAAAAAGATATTCAATTACATAATGTTGTTAGCAGTGAGTCTTTCGGGACTCACGCTGACAGCGTGCTCTGACGACGAACTCGATACTAATCAGTATAACAAGAGTGGCGTGAATATCCTTGCTTTTGGTCCTATGCCTGTTACTCGTGGTGATGCCATGCGTGTGACTGGTACTCAGCTGAACAAGGTTAAGGAGGTTCTTTTCCCAGAGGGCAACCAGAAGCTCTCTCCGTCAACAAACTTCATCAATGCGGAGTTCACTCTTGCGAACTCAGAAGAGATGACAGTTGTTATTCCTGACATGTGTGTGCCAGGCAAGATTCGCCTTGTAACAAATGACAACGACACAATCGTGTCTGCTTCTAACGTTTCGTTTGTAGAGGAAATCAAGGTAGCGAGCATATCTCCTACACAGGTTCACCCTGGTGATATCGTTACTATTTCAGGCGAGTATGTATGGAACATCGGTGAGGTTACATTCGCTGCAGGCAAGAAGGTGCCTGCAGAGGAGTTCGTTCTGAACACACGAAATGAGATTCAGGTTCGTGTTCCTATGGACGCTCAGACAGGTGCTGTTACATATAATGACGGTTCAGAGGGTGCTGAGGAAATCGTAATCACTGACAACCTGTTGGTTGACGCTGCTGTAGCGACAAGCGTATCTAACGCTACTCCAGAGTTTAACGAGCAGATTACTATCTACGGTGAGAATCTTGACCTTATTACTTCTGTTGACTTCCCATCTGTAGCAGGTGTAGAATACACAGTAGCATCTGACGGCAAGTCAATCACAGTTGTAGTTCCTGCAAACACAGTTAACGGTAACATCGTTCTCACTTCAGCTTCAGGACTCACAACATCAGTAGAGATTACTGTTCCTCTCATTACTTACACATCAGTAACTCCTGCAGAGGATGTTCGTGAGGGTGATGAGATAACAATCACAGGTACACTCCTTGACCGTGTTACAAAGCTTGTTCTTCCTGGTGATATCACACTTGAGCAGGGTTCATTCAGCCAGTCTGCTACAGAGATTAAGTTCACTGTGCCAGAGGGCATGGGTGATGGCGCAGTAACACTCGTACAGCATGAGAACTATTCAGTTACTACAGACAAGATTGCTATGCACCATGAGGGTACAGAGATACCTATCTGGCAGGGCAGCGTACACGTAGGCAACTGGGACGGTTCAATGGCTGCTCTCTCATGGGGCGGTTATGACTGGTCACAGGTTAAGGCAGGTCAGGTACTCTCAATCTATCTGACACCAGACATGACAGAGGGCTGGTCACAGCTCCGCGTAGGCAACGGCTCATGGACAGCTCTGCCTGGAACATCTGACCCATACGAGTTCAGCAGCGCTGACGAGCAGATTGTTCGCATAACACTCACAGACGCTATGCTTTCAGAACTCGTTAACAATGGCGGTCTTGTACTCTGCGGTGCATGGTGGACATGTACAAAGGTTACACTCTCACCTCTTGAGACAGTACTTTGGGAAGGCGAAGTCCTCGTTGACAATTGGGAAAACCAGCCATACATGCTTTCTGACGCAGGTGCAGAGCTTGCAGCAGCAGGTGCACAGGTAGGACAGGCGGTTCACTTCTACATCACACCAATAGCTGATGACTGGAAGCTTGAGATTCTCGAAGGCCACTGGGGCCCATCATACGGTGCATGGGGTGCAGTAGGCTTTGACACAGAGAATGGCAAGTTTGCTGAGACAGACCTTGCGGCAACAGGTGGCAAGGTGACAATCTTCCTCACACAGGCAATGCTTGACGCTGCATACACACAGCAGTGGTGGGGCGGCACATTCATTCTCAATGGTACCAAACTGAAATGTACTAAGATTACTCTTGAATAAAGAGTATATATAATAAAGGTAGAGAAAGTCTGTAACAGGGCTTTCCCTACCTTTTTTTTATGTCATTTAATAAAGGAGGGCTCTGTAAGTGCCCGCAAATTATCTGTAAAGAAGAAGTTTTGAAAGGCAGATATATTCTGCACATGCAGACATTACAGTTTCCGGCTTTGTCTGTCTTTAGTCGTTTAGTGTAAATATAGTTTTTCAGTTATGAAGTTTCACTCATTATATGCATTTTTAGTATCTGCAGTTTTCGCCCCTATACTCCTGCTGTCATGCGGCGGAGGAGACGAAGAAACCACCGAGACACCAACCGTGCAGTATATCAATCTGCGTTCTTGCAGTGTAGCGGACGGTGCGGAGTATAGTGCGCCAGACCTTAAGGAGATAACCCTTTCATACGGAAGAGTTGTGTCAGTGAGCAGCAGTGCGAATATCACCCTTAACGGAGTGAAGTGTGCGGCACGTTCAGGTGCTGCCACAGCAATGGATGTTGTTGTAACTCTTCCTGCACTTGAAGAAGGCAAGTCATACACACTGAATGTGCCAGAAGGCTCCATTGTCGGCAAGGACGACAAGAACCTGGTGGCAAAGTCGTTCTCTGTAACGTTTAAGACCAAAGAAGGCTATAAGCCTATAAGCAACGATGCTACAGCCCTGACAAAGCGACTGGGATGGGGATGGTGCTTAGGCAACCATTTCGATACCAGCTCCGGGAAGGACGGCGAGCCAGTTAGCTACGGCTATTGGGATAACGCCAAGCCAACCAAGTCACTCTATACAAACCTCAAGAAGGCAGGAGTCAGCACCGTGCGCATTGCCGTTACCTGGGGAAACTATCAGGACGTAAACAACAACTACGCCATTTCGCCATCGTATATGGCAGAAGTGAAGCAGAATGTCGACTGGGCAGAGGCGGCAGGACTTAACGCCATTATCAATCTGCATCATGATGAATACTGGCTTGATATTAAGGGAGCAGCCGGCAATAATATCACTAACGATGCCGTAAAGAACCGTATCGAGAAGACATGGCGACAGATAGCCGAGACCTTCAAGGACAAAGGTGACTTCCTGCTGTTTGAGTCTTTCAATGAGATACAGGACGGCAAGTGGGGCTGGGGAGACAACCGCACAGACGGCGGCCGCCAATACAAGACGCTCAATGAATGGAACCAGCTTGTCGTTGATGTTGTCCGCTCTACCGGCGGCAATAATTCCAAGCGCTGGATAGGTGTTCCGGCTTATGCGTCAAACCCATCGTTCGCCCTTGAAGAAAGTTTCGTGCTCCCTTCAGATGCTGCCAACCGCATTATGGTCAGCGTCCATTTCTACGACCCGAACACCTTCACGCTGACGCCAGAGAACAACGACGGCAAGTCAGAATGGGGCCATACAGCAGCCGCAGGCAAATTCCAGGCAGGCAGCAATGAGGAGCATGTCGTTTCAACCTTCAGCAGGCTGTACGAGAAATATATCATGAAGAATATCCCGGTGTATATCGGCGAGTACGGATGCGTAATGCATAACAACGACCGCTCAAATCTTTTCCGCAACTACTATCTCGAGTATGTATGCCGTGCAGCCTATATGTACTGCATGCCGGTAATGCTTTGGGACAACAATGTGAAAGGCGGCGGCAACGAGCACCATGGCTATTTCAACCATACCGACGGCACATACCTCAACAATTCAGAGGCTCTTGTGCAGACGATGATAAAGGCAGCCACCAGCACCGACGCCAATTACACACTCGACACAGTATATAACAAGGCTCCGAAATAACCATACAATGATATCTTGAGTATTGGGAGGCAATGCCAAACAATAATAAATAATGACACAAACAAAACATATACCGATGAAACAACTTGTAATGTCGTCTGCCAGCAGACTGTTCATATTATGCCTTTCACTCTTCATGCTCGCCTCATGCGGCGGCAGTGACGACAGCGATAGCACAGACAACTCGCAGACAGGACAGCAGTCAGAGAGCATACTCATGCGCTCATGCTCTATAGCCGAAGGCGAAGAGGTCGTTGCAGATGATGTCAGCGTCATCACGCTCGAATACAATGCCACGGTGAAAACCAGCCCGTCAGTGGCTATCACGCTCAACGGCACAGCCGTGACAGCCAAGAGCAATCCGCAGACAGCCATGAAGCTCGACATCAGTGTCAGCCTCGAGCCAGGCAAGCAGTACACGCTCAGCGTGCCGTCAGGAGCAGTCATCGACACTAAAGACGCGAAGCTCCCTGCCAAGGCGTTCATGCTGACGTTTAAGACACGCAGCAAAACACAGGCAGGAGCGTATGCCGACCTCTGCGACACAAAGGCCACCGATGCCACACGCAACCTCTATGAGTTTATCAAAGAGCAGTACGGCAGGAAGATAATGTCGGCTGTCATCGCCAATGTCAACTGGAACAACCAGGAGGCAGAGAAGATATACAAGATGACAGGCAAATATCCGCTCTTCAACTGCTACGACTTCATACATATATACGTGCCGAAGGGCAACGGATGGATAAACTATGACGACATAACCCCTGTCACCAGCTGGGCCAGCGCAGGCGGACTGGTGCAGATGATGTGGCATTTCAATGTGCCGAAGACCGAGAATACAAAGCTCGAGATGAACGGCTCAGGCGTCACATGCACACCGTCAGAAACCACATTCAAGGGCAGCAACGCCCTCAAGGAAGGCACATGGGAGAACAAATACTTCTATGAGCAGATGAACCACGTGTGCGACATCCTCCTCAGACTGCAGGAGCAGAACATCGCCATCGTATGGCGTCCGTTCCACGAGGCTGCCGGCAACGCTACGCTGAAGTCAGGAGCGTCATGGGGCAAGGCATGGTTCTGGTGGGGATATGAAGGAGCTGAGGTGCACAAGCAGCTCTGGATAGCCATGTACGAACACTTCCAGAAGCGCGGCGTGCACAACCTTATATGGGTATGGACCACACAGAACTACAACTGCGACAAGACACAGTATAACAACGATGCCAACTGGTATCCAGGCGACAAATATGTCGACATCATCGGCCGCGACCTCTACGGACAGTCAGCGCAGCTCAACGCACAGGAGTATAAGGAGATTACCGAGCGTTATCCTAACAAGATAGTCACCCTCTCAGAGTGTGGCATGGACGGCTCAAAGGCATTTGCCAAGGTGTCTGATATATGGAATGCCGGTGCACGCTGGTCATGGTTCATGCCATGGTACGGCTCTAATATGCCAGACGCTGCCTGGTGGACAGACGCACTGAACAATGCCAACGTTCTGACACGATAGTGTGGGGCGCAGACACATAAGGATACGATTGAAGAAAACATAAATGATAATCCTTGCCGGGGCAGGTCTGGACGAAAATCCAGGTCTGCCCCTCGCCTTTTCCCTCATCAGCAGACCCGCTGCCCGCTAACCGCCAGAAGGCAGGCATGCGCATAGTGAATAAAAATTCATACACGGCTCGGAAGACAGAAAATACCCACTGTCCGCATGGTTGTTTGCATCCTCTGTAACGCTTTGTATTACAGCAGTTTGCAAGATGCTACTTTTGACCCTCCCAAAAGTAGCTTTTGGGCATGCAAGAAGTAGCATTTTGGCATGCAAGAAGTAGCTTTTCAGAAGGTTATCCGTAGTTTGATAGAAAGGTATATGTATGTCGTGAGTGCTGAATATGTTTGTTTGATACAATAAATATACAAAAAATATGTTAAAACAATCATCTAACTTGTCAATAAAATAGAAATAATCACATATTCGGATAAAATTTCGTCAACAATATTTCTCAATATGTAGAATTGTTGCTACCTTTGTCACTGAAAATGCTGAAATGCTGCCAATAATGCCTCATGGCGATGATCCATACAGCACAATAAAGATGAGAAAGGCTCGACAGGAAAGAGGGTCGTAGCCAAGCTTTGTTTGCAAGACATCTTTTTCTGTTATCAGGGATGCCTGATATTTACAGCCGTAAACAGCACTCCCTGCTATCAGCCGCAGACAGCGCCTGCAATAGCAGCGACGGAAGTAAATGACAAGGTGTTGAAGGGTCAGTTTTGTTAATGTGTATTGTCGCATGACATGTATTTTTGAAAAATGAATAGGTGTACATCAGTGTTACTATTGATACAGTAGGAATACATTATGCCTATGTGTGCAAACATGCACCCTGAAATGAATAATAATACAGAATAGGGCACGACGCAGCCCGTCAGAATGAAAAAACATAATTTATATCATCCAATGAATAAAAAAAACGAAAATGCGCCTGCTCAGTCAAGAGCGTTTACTCCTGAAAAGTTGATAGAAAAACTTGTTTACTCAATGGAAGAAGAGAAGCTTTTCAAAAGGGTAGACTTGACAATCGAAATGCTCGCAGAGCATCTCGGCACTAACCGTACGTATCTTTCGAGAACTGTAAACCAGTGTTTCTCTATGCCATTCAGACATTGGCTCAACAGCTATCGTATAGAGCAGAGCATACAGTTCATGCTCCAGCATCCAGAGGCAAACCAGAATGTCATTGCACGTGAGAGCGGATTCATGAATGCATCAGCTTTCAACCATAAGTTCAAGACAGTGACTGGCGAATCGCCAAGACTCTGGCTCCTGAAGAAGTCAATGGGCGTTATCGAATAAAAATATTACAGATGACAGAATAAGCCAAGCAAGAGGACATCAGACAAAGAATCTGATGTCCTCTTGTGCTATATACCCAACACCCTGACACATACTTCCTGATACTAAGAAAACAACGTAGAAATACTATAACCAGAGAAATATGAATCGGAAAAACAATAGCGGCAGCGTAGCAGAAGGCATCACACCGGACGACAGCAGGCAGACGGTGGAGCAGCATTATGAATCATACGAGGACATCGTGAGCAGAGAGTTGCAGCCCATGAAATACCAGGAATGTAACAACGGAATAGACATGGACGAATTCTGGAACAGCCGGAGAGACATCAGCTCACGCCAGACTCCGGCGCAGACTTCCGTGCAGCATCCTGTGTACGAGTCGCCGCAGATGAGCGACAGCCTCGGGGGACATCAGGAAGAACAGGCGCAGAAAGCAGAGAACTCACACCGTAAAAAGGTCAATACAGAGCAAAGGAGAGCAGAACAGCCAGCCCCAGAAAATACAAATCCAGCAAAAAAAACAGCAAGGAATAATACATACACAGCATGGGCGGAGCATCAGCCAGCAGCGTCAGGCACAAGAACGAAACCTAAAACAGCGCAGAACGTTAATCAGCCTCACAAAGCATACAGCCCAGAACACAAAGCCACGGCAACAGAACACAAAGGAGACAGCCGCATCTTCTACAAGGAATGCCGCATAGCAGGAACATATTATCATATCATACCCGAACTGTGGGAGTTCTACGAAGCAGGAGAAGAAGTGGTGCTCGTTAGGGATAAAGGCAACACCCACGACGAGAATGCTGTGGCTGTTGTGCTCAGAGAAGACTATGAAGCAGGGAAATTCGCAATGGAAGATATAATGGGATTCATCCCGAAGGCGGAAAATACAGAGATAGCAAGATTCCTTGACACGTTCGGAACGAAAGCGCTATACAGCGAAATAAAGCGCGTGACAGGTACAGACCCGTCAAACGGTGACATATACATAAACATATTCTATGTCGTATAGGGGAAATCCTCACTGCCAGCGCAAGCAATCACAAAGACGCCCGCCAGCAATAAAAATGCAATTCATGTGTGTTTTTTCCTGACAAAAAGATGTAAATAGAAATAATTTGCGTAACTTTGCATCGTAATATATACATAACAAGGGTATAATAAACAAATAATACATACTTACAATGGTAATATTCTTCAAAACACCAGCAGACACCATCATCGCCACACAGGCTGACCACCAGCTTACGGCAGATGAACAGAAAGAACTATCATGGCTCTACAGCAATGCACAGCCTATCGACAGCGAAACCCTCGAAGGATTCTTCGTAGGACCGCGACGTGAGATGATTACCCCGTGGAGCACCAATGCAGTAGAGATAACGCAGAACATGGGACTCAAAGGCATCATGCGTATTGAGGAATACTACCCTGTATCATCTGCCGAAGCTGAGCACGACACAATGCTCCAGCGTATGTATGAAGGGCTCGACCAGAACATCTTCACTGTCAATATACAGCCAGAGCCTATCAAGCACGTAGAAAACCTCGAGGAATACAACGAGCAGGAAGGACTCGCCCTGTCAAAAGAGGAAATAGAATACCTGCACAAGGTGGAGGCTGAACTCGGCCGCCCGCTCACTGACTCTGAGATATTCGGATTCGCACAGATTAACTCTGAGCACTGCCGCCATAAGATTTTCGGAGGAACATTCATCATCGACGGCGAAGAGAAAGAGTCAAGCCTCTTCCAGATGATTAAGAAAACAACACAGGAGAACCCTAACAAGATTCTCTCAGCATACAAGGACAATGTGGCATTCTCGGCTGGTCCGGAGATTGAACAGTTCTCTCCAGCTGACCACTCCCAGCCTGACCTCTACAGAATAAAGAAGGTTAAGTCGGTCATCTCGCTCAAGGCAGAGACACACAACTTCCCGACTACAGTCGAACCGTTTAACGGTGCGGCAACAGGAACTGGTGGAGAAATACGCGACCGTATGGGTGGCGGTACAGGCTCATGGCCTATTGCCGGAACTGCCGTATACATGACATCTTACCCAAGAAAGAATGCTGCCGACCAGAACACCATGGTCAGCTCGCCAGCATGGAGCAACGAGACCGACTGCCAGAAGTGGGAGAAGATGCTGCCTGTACGCAAATGGCTCTATCAGACACCTGAGCAGATTCTCATAAAAGCATCAAATGGCGCATCTGACTTCGGCAACAAGTTCGGCCAGCCGCTCATCTGCGGCTCTGTGCTCACATTCGAGCATCAGGAGAAAGAGGAGCAGTACGCATACGACAAAGTCATAATGCTTGCCGGTGGCGTAGGCTATGGCATAGAGCGCGACTGCCTTAAGGGCGAGCCGCAGCCAGGAAACAAAGTCGTAGTGATGGGTGGCGACAACTACCGAATAGGCCTCGGAGGTGGCTCAGTATCGTCTGTGGAAACCGGAAGATACTCAAGCGGCATCGAACTCAATGCCGTACAGCGCGCCAACCCTGAGATGCAGAAGCGTGCATACAACGTAGTGCGTGCCCTCGGCGAGGAGGATAACAATCCTATCGTCTCTATCCACGACCATGGATCAGCAGGACACGTCAACTGTCTCTCTGAGCTTGTGGAGGAGTGCGGCGGACTCATACACATGGACAAGCTGCCTATTGGCGACCAGACTCTCTCGGCTAAGGAAATCATCGCTAACGAGTCGCAGGAGCGAATGGGACTCCTCATCGACGAAAGCGCTATCGAACACGTGCAGAAGATTGCTGACCGCGAGCGCGCACCGATGTATACTGTGGGCGAAACAACAGGCGACCACCGCTTCGCCTTTGAGCAGGCGGATGGCGTCCGTCCGTTTGATCTTGCCGTAGAGCAGATGTTTGGCTCATCGCCTAAGACTTACATGGTAGACAAGACTGTAGAGCGCAAGTACGACGTGGTTACATATAACCTCACAGGAATAGACGAAAAGACCACTCTCAACGAGCAGCTCTCAGCATATCTCACTGACGTTATGCAGCTCGAGTCTGTCGCTTGCAAGGACTGGCTGACAAATAAGGTGGACCGCTCCGTGACAGGACGCGTGGCACGCCAGCAGTGCCAGGGCGAGCTCCAGCTGCCGCTCTCTGACTGTGGTGCTGTGGCTCTCGACTACAATGGTGAGAAAGGAATCGCCACTTCTATAGGCCATGCGCCGCAGGCAGCACTCGCTGACCCTGCTGCAGGCTCTGTTCTCTCAGTCGCAGAGGCACTCACAAACCTCGTCTGGGCACCGATGGCTGACGGAATGGACAGCATCTCGCTCTCAGCAAACTGGATGTGGCCTTGCCGTGCGCAGGAAGGCGAGGACGCACGTCTGTATTCTGCCGTGAAAGCCCTCTCTGACTTCTGCTGCGAACTGCAGATTAACGTGCCGACAGGCAAGGACTCTCTCTCAATGACACAGAAGTATCCGGACGGCAAGAAGGTTATCGCTCCAGGCACAGTCATTGTCTCTGCCGGCGGCGAAGTCTCTGACATAAAGAAGGTGGTGTCGCCTGTCATCAAGGATGTGGCTAAGAGCCGTCTTTATTACATCGACTTCTCGTTTGACAAACTGCAGCTCGGCGGTTCGGCATTCGCACAGTCGCAGGGCAAGGTTGGCTCTGACGTACCGACAGTAAAGAACCCTGAGTACTTCCGCGATGCGTTCCTTGCAATACAGGAACTTGTGAATCAGGGCCTCGTGCTTGCCGGTCACGACATCTCTGCCGGCGGTATAATCACCACACTGCTCGAGATGTGCTTCGCAAACACTAAGGGCGGACTTTCGCTCAACTTCGACAAGATTTGCGAGGATGACATTATCAAGATTCTGTTCGCAGAGAATCCGGGCGTAGTGATACAGGTTAGCGATGCTGATGCTCCTCGTGTGAAGAAGATTCTTGAGGATGCAGGCGTGGGATATGCTAAGATTGGCGTGCCAACAGCTGACCGCAACGTCACTATAGTGAAGAATATCAGCAACGCACAGGTGCCTAATGCCAAGATTGCTGACCGCGATATGACCTTCGTGTTTGATATTGACACACTCCGCGACGCATGGTATAAGACATCATATCTGCTCGATCGCCGCCAGAGTTTCAACGGCAAGGCTGACGAGAGATACCAGAACTACAAGTCGCTCCCTGTAGAATGGACTGTAAGCGGCGAACCTCTCATGCCTGAGGCACGCCCAGAGGCTGACCGTCCTGTAGCGGCTATCATCCGTGAGAAGGGCACTAACTCTGAGCGCGAGATGGCTTACTCATTCTATATGGCAGGTTTCGACGTTAAGGACGTTACCATGACTGACCTTATCAGCGGCCGTGAAACACTTGAGGAGGTTAACCTTGTGGCATTCTGCGGCGGATTCTCTAACTCTGACGTGCTTGGTTCGGCTAAGGGATGGGCAGGCGCTTTCCTCTTCAACCCTAAGGCTAAGGAGGCTCTTGACAAGTTCTACGCTCGTGAAGACACGCTTTCTCTTGGCGTATGCAACGGCTGTCAGCTGATGGTAGAGCTCGGTCTGCTTAACAACACACAGGCATCTACCGATGCACGCGACTACGCTCAGATGCTCCACAACGACTCTCACAAGTTCGAATCGACATTCGTTACGCTGACAATCCCTCAGAACGACAGCGTCATGCTCGGCTCGCTGGCAGGCGAAAAGATAGGCGTCTGGGTTGCACATGGCGAAGGAAAGTTCCGTCTCCCGCAGCAGGAAGGCGAGTATAACATAGCCGCTAAGTATAACCACCATGAGTATCCAGCCAACCCTAATGGTTCGGATTACGATGTTGCAGCCATTGCCAGCCGCGACGGCAGACACCTCGCTATCATGCCACACCCAGAGCGTACGCAGTTCCCATGGCAGTGCGGATATTATCCGGAAGAGCGCCGCATGACCGACGCCGTGACGCCATGGCATGAAGCATTTGTCAATGCACGCAAGTGGATAGAGGCAAGAAAGAAGTAATAGGCTGTCAATGACGCTATAATTTGCAGGAAACCAGTAATTTTCTTGTTCAATGTCAATTTACAGTTAAATATATCACAAAATGCTTGGATATTTGGGTTGTAATGTGTAAATTTGCAACCTAAATAACCAGGCATTATTACTTATAGTAAGAAAATAGTATAAACATACAATCATTATGACAGATAAATTGGAGATAAAAGAGGTCGCAGACGTTGTAGTAAGATTCTCTGGCGACTCAGGCGACGGCATGCAGCTTGCCGGCAACATCTTCTCTACGGTCTCAGCCACTGTAGGCAACGGCATCAGTACATTCCCTGACTACCCTGCAGACATACGAGCTCCGCAAGGATCGCTTACCGGTGTGTCTGGATTCCAGGTTCATATAGGCGAGGGCGAGGTGTTTACGCCAGGCGACGAGTGTGATGTTCTCGTGGCGATGAATGCTGCCGCACTGAAGACACAGTATAAGTTTGCGAAGCCACAGGCTACAATCATCATAGATACAGACGCTTTCGGACCGAAGGATTTGGAGAAGGCGCAGTTTAAGACAGAAGATTATCTGGGCGAGATGGGCATCGACCCAGACCGCGTCATACAGTGTCCTATCACTCAGATGGTGAAGGACGCCCTGTCAGACACAGGCATGGACAACAAAGCCATGCTCAAGTGCCGCAACATGTTTGCGCTTGGTCTGGTGTGCTGGCTGTTCAGCCGCGACCTCGACCTTGTCGCTAACTTCCTCAAGGAGAAGTTTGCTAAGAAGCCAGCCATTGCTGAAGCCAATATCAAGGTTATCCAGGCAGGCTATGACTACGGACACAATACCCACTCAAACGCTACGAATGTCTATCGCATCGAGACCAAGGAGAAGGTTCCGGGACGCTACATGGACATCACAGGCAATAAGGCTACGGCATACGGATTCATTGCTGCAGCGGAGAAGGCAGGGCTGAAGCTCTATCTTGGTTCATATCCTATCACACCAGCCACTGACGTTCTGCACGAGCTGTCAAAGCATAAGTCGCTCGGTGTGACAACCGTTCAGTGTGAGGATGAGATAGCCGGATGCGCCTCTTCAGTAGGAGCAGCATTTGCAGGAGCACTGGCAGTGACCTCAACATCAGGCCCTGGCATCTGTCTGAAGTCAGAGGCGATGAATCTGGCGGTAATCATGGAGCTCCCGCTTGTAGTGCTCGACGTGCAGCGCGGCGGCCCTGCAACAGGTCTTCCAACCAAGTCAGAGCAGACAGACCTTCTGCAGGCACTCTTCGGACGTAACGGCGAATCGCCTATGCCAGTCATGGCAGCCACATCGCCTACAGACTGTTTCTATGCAGCATACGAAGCATCGAAGATGGCGCTGGAGCATATGACACCAGTAATCCTGCTCACTGACGCCTACGTGGCTAACGGTTCGGGCGCATTCCGCCTGCCAGACCTCAACGCCATGGCAGCGATAGAGCCACCATACGTGCCAGAAGAGATGAAGGGCACATGGACTCCATACATGCGAGCAGAGAATGGCACCCGCTACTGGGCAGTGCCTGGACGTCAGGGATTCGAGCATATACTGGGCGGACTGGAGAAAGACGACAAGACAGGCGCTATCTCTACCAATCCGGACAACCACGACCTGATGACCCGCAAGCGTCAGCAGAAGATAGACAACATAGTCGTGCCAGACCTTGAGGTTATCGGCGATGCGGACGATGCAGAGCTTCTCATCGTAGGTTTCGGCGGAACTTACGGACACCTCCGTGCCGCTATGGACGAGATGCGAGCACAAGGCAAGAAGGTAGCACAGGCGCATTTCAAGTTTATCAACCCACTCCCGAAGAACACCGCAGAGGTTCTGAAGCGCTATCCGAAGGTAGTGGTGGCAGAGCAGAACATGGGCCAGCTGGCAGGATGGCTGCGCATGAAGGTCGACGGCTTCGTACCAGAGCAGTTTAACGAGGTGAAGGGTCAGCCTTTCAATGTGAACACACTCGTCGGATACTTCAATTCTCTATTAGAAAAATAACTTAACGGACAACAATTATGGCAAACAATATTAACCTCGCTTCTAATGCAGAAGAGGCTGTATGGGGAGCATCAGACTTCAAGAAAGGACAGCCACGTTGGTGTCCTGGCTGCGGCGACCACTTCTTCCTCGCTTCATTGCATAAGGCAATGGCAGAGATAGGCGTGGCACCACATAACACAGCGGTAATCTCAGGCATCGGCTGCTCAAGCCGTCTGCCACACTATATGGCGACATACGGCATGAACACCATTCACGGACGTGCCGCAGCAATCGCTACGGGCTGCAAAGTGGCCAACCCAGACCTTACGGTATGGCAGGTGAGCGGTGACGGTGACGGCCTCGCTATCGGAGGTAATCACTTCATACATGCCAACCGCCGCAATATCAATCTCAACATGATACTGCTCAACAACCGTATCTACGGACTGACAAAGGGACAGTACTCGCCTACATCGCCACGCGGATTCGTCAGCAAATCGTCGCCTTACGGCACGGTGGAAGACCCGTTCCGCCCAGCAGAACTCTGCTTCGGCGCACGCGGACACTTCTTCGCACGCACTGTGGCTACTGACGGCAAGCACACAGTGGAGGTGCTCAAGGCGGCTTATGCGCATAAGGGAGCCAGCGTGACTGAGGTGCTGCAGAACTGTGTTATCTTCAATGACGGAACACATGAGTCAGTATATACCAGCGCAGGACGTGCCGAGAACGCTATCTACGTAGAGCATGGCAAACCGCTAATCTTCGGCAAGAACCGCGAGTTCGGCCTTGTGCAGGAGGGCTTCGGACTGAAGATTGTGCGCATAGGAGAGAATGGTGTGACAGAGAACGATATTCTCGTGCACGACGCACACTGCGAAGACAACACCCTGCAGCTGAAGCTTGCGCTCATGGGCAATGGCGACGGCTTCCCAGTGGCACTCGGTGTGATTCGTGACGTAGAGGCTCCGACATACGACGACTGTGTGACAGCGCAGATAGAAGAGGTGAAGGCAGCGAAGAAATACCATACTTTCGCCGAACTCCTCGAGACAAACGACATTTGGGAAGTGAAGTAGCAGCATGCTGCGAAATAATGCAATACAAGGAGATTCATGCCTCACCGGAGAGCATGAGTCTCCTTTTTTTCATGCCATTATTCCTCCTACGCCCCGCTGGAACACCCTGGCAGCAGCGAGCGGTGCAGAGTGCAGGAGAAGCATTCAGAATCGTCTGTGCTTCGTAGAAGATGTAGCAGCAGCACTTGATAATATTGCAGGAGAAGCATTCAGAATCGTCTGTGCCGTGCAGCAAGAATGTCAGTTTTGCCACATGCTACGCTTACACTTTGTAAGTGCTGCTTTTTGCATGCCCAAAAGCAGCATCTTGGAGGCTAAGAAGCAGCCTTTCATCATGCAAGAAGTAGCCTTTGGGAAAATGCGGAAATATCGGGAAAAAGTGTAAGAAAAAGCATCAGAAAACTGACAAAATGTAAGATTGTGAGCCAGTCTTCCTGCATCAGCCTGCCATGCCCCTCAGACCGCAACGTATGGCATGCCGCCAGCGTGTCTGTGCCGCCATTCTGCGCTGATGCGTAAACTATGCTGCGCCAAGCCTTGACGATAGTCAACAACTGGCAGCAGCGCCATCTTTTTTGCCAGAGAGACAGCATTGGGTATCTGATTTTTTGTTAACTTTGCATCCGTTTTTATAACTTAATGCGCTGAGACGCACCGACAAACTAAAGAATAAGCACAGCATGCAGACATCAGGCAACGTATCCATAAAGAAAAACCTCTACCGGCTGACACTGCCGATATTCATTGACATCGCGCTCGTAATGCTTCTGGGTGCGGTAGACACCGTCATGCTCTCGCGCTTCAGCGATGACGCTGTGGCTGCTGTGGGGCTCGACAACCAGCTGGTGTCGCTCGTCTTCCTCATCTATCAGTTCTTCTCAATGGGTGCCGCCATACTGTGCGCACAGTATTTCGGAGCCGGGCTGCGCTCGCGCTTCATACAGATAGCAGGCATCTCGATAGTAGTCAATATGCTGCTCGGCATGCTTCTCAGCGCTGTCATGTTCTTCTGGGCGCAACCGATACTCACCATGTTCGGTCTGCGAGAGAATCTTATGGCTGACGGCGTGACATATCTGAAGATAACCGGTGCGCTGTCGTTCTTCCAGGCACTCTCGCTCACGTTCAGCGCCATACTGCGCTCTACGGGCAAGACGCTCTACCCGATGCTTGCTACGGTGGCGGTGAATATCATGAACATCTGCGGCAACTACGCCCTTATCTTCGGTAACTGGGGCTGCCCTGCCATGGGTGTCGAAGGTGCAGCATGGGCTACGGCCGTGAGCCGTGTTGTAGCCATGTTCATACTCCTGTGCTTCATGCCTACAGTATGGCCTGCAGCCAAGGCTGGAAGCAAGGCGGCATGCCGCTCGCTGAAGCATCTTGGGGTGTGCATCACAGGCAAGGCGAGGGCTTTCGCTGCATATTTCCGCCCGTTCCCAGTGCAGGAACTGAAGAATCTCTTCTACATCGGCATACCTGCCATGAGCGAGGAGCTATCCTACAGCCTGTCGCAGGTGGCGATAACATATTTCATCAACCAGATAAGCACCGAGGCGCTGACAACAAAGATTTACTGCTCTACAGCCATAACATTTGTCATACTCTTCAGCACAAGCATCGTGCAGGGAGGCGACATACTCGTGGGGCACTATGTAGGACAGCTGCGCTATCGTGCCGCATATATCCTCGGAAACTACGTGTTCCGCACGGGCATGATTCTAACGCTTATTGTTGCCACTGTGCTTGCACTGTGCGGACGCCCCCTGCTGCAGTTTCTTACCGATAACGAAGAGATTATTGCGCTCGGCACATGGATATTCATCATCGACTGGGTGCTGAACATCGGCCGCGTGAAGAATATCTTCGCCTGCGGAACGCTCCGTGCCACGGGCGATGCCGTCTATCCCGTAGTGGTGGGCGTAATATTCCAGTGGGTCGTGGCGGTAGGCTTCGCATGGTTTGTCGGCATACCTCTCGACTACGGACTCATAGGCTTCTGGCTCGCCTTCTGCCTCGACGAGAATCTGCGCGGCATAATCCTGATGCGCAGATGGCACTCGCAGAAATGGCGCGGAAAGTCGTTTGCGGTGTAGTTTGCATGCCCTAAACATGCTGCGCCATGTATATCGAAACGCCACACTCAGCGAATCAAAATACAGAAAAACACACGTAGAACGTAACAAAAACGTCACTTTTTGGGTACATTATGTTTCATAAGGTGCTAAAGTATCATGTTTTGCAAAATACTGCAAAGATATTAAAACTGTTATTTTTTACTTTTGCATCGTGAAAACATGACAGAGCGTCATGCGGCCAATAGCCGGTAACCTAAAGAAACGTATATCACTAACTTACGGCAAGGCGACATCCGCTGCCGGCAATTTAGTAGCAGCGGTGTCGCATGCTGATAGAATAACATGCAAATCACTAACAATATAATATAACAAATCAAATAACTATCAGTCTATGAAGAAAATCTTTACTCTTATCGTTGCCCTTATGGCAATATTCAATACTGCTAAGGCAGAGGAAATCGTGCTCTTTGAGGGATCGGAAGTCCTTGGTTGGGGCGGTTGCATACTTCCTACATCATCTATCACAGAGACAAAGGACCTTACACTCAATGTCACTGTAGAGTACTCTGGCGACTGGTGCCAGTATTGCATGGCATCAACCGTCGAAGGATGGCCAAAGATTCAGTTCTGTGGAGCAGAGTTTTTTACAAGTGGAAGTTTCTCAACATTTACCAGTGGCAAAGTGGGCGAGAGCACTGACTCGTTCGATTTGACACCTGAAATGATAGAGGCAATGAAGGCTGGAGGTTCTGTTGCGTTCCAAGGCAGCGCTGACACCAGCACTAATCCAGACGCTTACATCAAGCTGAAGAAAGTCACTCTGACTACAAAGGTTAACTACGAGACAGAGGGCAAGAGCATTGCTTTTGACGAATACGGCAGCATCTTGGCAAGCGCATTTAACGGTTTGTCTGATGATGCAAAGATTGAATTCGTGTATAACATAGCCGGAACAATTGACGAATTTATGAACTGGGGCTGCGGTCAGCTGAAGAGCATCGACCAGTCTGTCGACCTCAACAAGGCATTCCCTATTACAGCTTTGGGCGACAACTCAATGGTGATGAAGCTTGGCGACATCAAGCACGCTCTTAATGCAGGTCCTGACCAGTACGGACGCTACGGCCTCTACTGGAACATGTGGGGACAGGGCGACGGAGCTGTGACTGCTACTCGTGTCAGCGTGAAGGCATACGAGCTTGCAGGGTTCACTGGCGAGGGCTACAAGGACCCTACAAGCGCAGGAACAGACACTGGCATAGAGAACATCACAGTTCAGCCAGAAGGCAACGGAGCAGCATATAACATCGCAGGACAGCGTGTGAACAGCACTGCAAAGGGTCTTGTGATACGCAACGGAAAGAAGTTTTTTGTTAAGTAAATGACTATAAATGTTCGCGTGAGCGAAGAATTAGATGTTTGAAAAGTAAAAGGGGGGAGATGTGCGTAATAACGTTTAGTAGCTTGCTAAACATATATAATGTATATTCTTCTTAAAAACAATTACGGCAGCACCTCCCTTTTGCTTTGAAAAACAATGCGGACGCTATGGTCCGCAGCAAAGAATGGTAAGACTGGATATGCCGGACGCAGCAGTTGGACTGTAACAGGCGCATTGCTGCCCGCATATAAATATATAGGTAATAAGTGTTGGCTGCCATGTCATATTTAGCGTGACATGTGATGACGATTAAAAAATAATTTGTGTTTTACTTATGGGGAGCGGCGCAAGAATGCCGTTCCCCGCTTTTTTCTTGCTGTGTGGTGTTAACCGCCAGACAGCATTGTGCATAGCCATAACGCAGCCAGTTGGAGAGCCGTCGGCAGAGTCTGGAAATGCTGTAAATATACGCCTTGCAGACACCAGCATGGCATTACCCCGCCAAAGTATAACTATTAGATATTTAATGCAAAGCATGTATTGCCAAATAGCATTATCTTTGCAACCGAAACTAATAACAAGAAAGCATACTATTATGAAGAAAACAGCACTGCTAACCCTAATTTTCGTATTATCGTCTATAGCATTTGTCAATGTCAATGCTGCAAAGAAGACCCCTCGTGAGAAACTCATTGAGCGCATGACAAAACTGCAGAAGAAAGGTTACATGTACGGACATCAGGACGACCCGTTCTATGGCATCACATGGAACTGGGACGAAGGACGCTCTGACACCTACGAGCTCGTCGGCGACTATCCGGCTGTCATGGGATTCGACCTTGGTGGCATAGAGCTCGGCGACAGCAAGAACCTCGACTCAGTGCCGTTCGACCGTATGCGTGACGAGATAGTAAAGCATCATGAGCGTGGCGGAATAATCACCATTTCATGGCATCCGCGCAATCCTCTGCTGGGCACTACGGCTTGGATTCAGAAGGATACAGTCGCTTATAATCAGGCCGTGGAGGCCCTGAAACAGATGCGTCAGTATGACGTGGTTAAGCAGGTGGCTGACCCGCAGCATACGGTACGCTCAATCATTCCTGGCGGTTCACACCACGGCGTGTTCCAGTTGTGGCTCAAGAGAGTGACGGATTTCCTCGCTTCGCTGAAGGATAAGAAAGGCAATCCGGTGCCGCTCATCTTCCGTCCGTATCACGAAAACTCTGGCTCTTGGTTCTGGTGGGGACAGGATAACTGCTCTGACGAGGAGTATCTCGCTCTCTGGAATATGACACAGGACTATGTTAACGCCACCCTGAAAGAGAGCATCGTATGGTCATACTCGCCAAGTGCATCAGGAAGATGGACTGAGCAGCAGTGGCTTGTGCGCTATCCTGGTGACGACAGAATAGACCTTCTCGGAGTGGATGCTTACCAGTGGGGCACAGAGGAAGCATTTGTAAAGGAACTGAATGCAGAACTTGCACTTATAACAAAACTGGCAAAGGAGCGCGGAAAACTCATCGCAATGACTGAATGCGGATACCAGAACTCGCCTGACCCTACATGGTGGCAGCGCGTATTCAAGCCAGTCATCGAGAAATATCCTGTCTGCTACCTCCTGCCTTGGCGCAACTACCACAAGGAACACTTCGGTGCATCGCCTGCAGCAAAGACTGCTGACGACTTCAAGGCATGGGCTAAGCAGAAGCAATTCCTCTTCCTGAAGGATATAAAATAGCATTATGATAGGCGAAAGGCGCATTGACATCATATCTGTCATTACGCCTCTGCCTGCATTATATATATGAGCGGCATGTAAATCGTAGCAAGGCATGCTGCAACATTTGCTTGTGCGGCACGTAAATGATTACGAAACAGCCCGCAATATATGCGTAAGTGGAATATAATAATATAGAATATAAAACATCAACACATCAATGTCAACATCTTTTGAACAGAAAGTCGCTACTGTGCGTGAGCGTCATGAGAAACTGATTACACGTCCTAACGTGAAGAAAGAGTGGGGGAACGGTATCTACGATAAGTATGTCTATCCCATAATCACTGCCGAGCATACTCCGCTCGAGTGGCGTTACGACTTCAACGAGCAGGATAACCCGCACTTCATGCAGCGTATCATGATGAACGCGACACTCAATTCGGGCGCCATAAAACTCAATGGAAAGTATCTGTTAGTGGTTCGCACCGAGGGAGCTGACCGCAAATCGTTCTTCGCAGTGGCTGAATCGCCTAACGGAATAGACAATTTCAGATTCTGGGAAGAGCCGATCACCATGCCGGAGGATGTCATTCCTGCGACAAACGTCTACGATATGCGCCTCACACAGCATGAGGACGGATGGATATACGGAGTGTTCTGCGCTGAAAGACACGACGATACAAAGCCTGGCGACCTCTCGGCTGCAACGGCAACGGCAGGCATTGCGCGCACAAAAGACCTCAAAACATGGTACCGCCTGCCAGACCTTAAGGCCGCATCACAGCAGCGTAACGTCGTTCTGCATCCAGAGTTTGTCGACGGAAAGTATGCTTTCTATACCCGTCCTCAGGACGGTTTCATCGATGCGGGCTCAGGCGGCGGCATCGGATGGGCATTGGTTGACGATATCGAACATGCTGAGATAAAGGAGGAGAAGATAATCAACGCACGCCACTACCATACCATTATGGAGGTGAAAAACGGCGAAGGACCACACCCTATAAAGACTCCTGCGGGCTGGCTCCATCTCGCCCACGGCGTGAGAGGCTGCGCCTCAGGTCTCCGCTATGTGCTTTATATGTATATGACTGCCCTTGACGACCCTACGCGAGTCATTGCCCAGCCAGGCGGATACTTCCTTGTGCCAGAGGGAGAAGAATATATTGGCGATGTAATGAACGTGGCCTTTGCTAACGGATGGATAGCAGACGAGGACGGCCGAGTGCTTATCTACTACGCATCATCTGACACCAGAATGCATGTGGCGGAGTCAACTATCGACAAACTCATAGACTATTGCATGAATACCCCTGCTGACGGACTGTACACGGCAGCATCAGTAGAAACCATAAAGAGACTTATTGAGAAGAACAGAAGCATCAGATAATGCTGCTGTCCGTACTATATAGAATAACAATCAAAACCAAATAAACAATCATGGCATCATTAAAAGAGAAAATAGGATATGCCCTTGGCGATGCAGCCTCTGGCGGTATAACATGGAAAATAATGTCGATAGCGTTCCCGCTGTTCTTTACTAACGTCTTCGGACTCACCTTTGCTGACGCTGCAGCGCTCATGCTCATCGCCAGAATGTTCGATGTTGTGACCGACCCGGTTATGGGTAGCCTTGCCGACCGCACCCAGTCGCGCTGGGGAACATACCGCCCGTGGCTCATATTCGGTGCTGTTCCGTTCGGACTTATCTTCGCTTTGCTGCTCTATACGCCAGACTTCGGCCCGACAGGCAAGCGTGTCTACGCCTATACGCTCTATCTGCTGATGATGGCGGTGTATACTATGGTCAACGTACCTTACGGTTCTCTGCTCGGAGTTATGACTGAAGACGACAACGAGAAGAACCAGTTCTCGTCATACCGTATGATTGGTGCCTATGCCATGGGCTTTATCACGCTGCTCTCTTTCCCGTATCTGCAGAAGTTTGTCGGTGGCACTGACGCCCATCAGTATGCTGTCTTAGGCGCCTTCTTCGGCATTTTGGCAGCCGTAATGACACTTGCCTGCGGTCTGCTCACTAAGGAGAGACTGAAGCCAGTGCGTGCGGAGAAGTTCTCGTTCCGCCAGTTTGGCGACTTGTTTAAGAACAAGCCATGGATTTATCTGACGCTTATCGGCGTATGCACAAACTTCTTCAACGGCTTCCGCTATGCTGTGGCGGGCTATATGCTGGCATACTGTCTTGGCGGCGACATAACCGTTGGCAGCCTTATCATCAACTACACGGTGTTCATGGCGTTCGGCGAAGTGACCTGCATGATATTCGGCGGCATCTCTCCAGCCTTCACCGCATGGGTCGGTTCAAAGCGCCGCGCCTTCATCTGGGCATCAGTAATCTGCATCATCTTCTCTGTCGGATTCTTCTTCATACCGATGGATCCAGCCTATATCTGGCTGATGGTGGCATTCGTTGTGCTTACCTCGGCAGGTGTCGGCCTCTTCTCACCACTGCTGTGGTCTATGTATGCCGACGTAGCCGACTACGCCACAGAGAAGAACGGCACATCATCTACCGGACTGATATTCTCTTCTGGCACGATGTCACAGAAGCTCGGAGGCGCCATCTCAGGCTCGCTCATTGCGCTGTTCCTTGGACTTGCTGGTGCACGCATGATTCCTGACGCATACGGCAATTCAGTTATCGACCCGGCATCCATTACCGATTCTGTGCTGACCATGGTCTGGTCGCTCTTCTCACTTATCCCTGCAGCCATTGCAGTGCTTATGATTGTGCTGGCATACCTCTATCCTATCAAGAAGTAACGGCAGCCTCTTGCCTGCGTCACAGCCGTATCAGCCGTGCGAACCGTCTTCACTCACGGCCTTTCCGGCATCGTCCAGCCAGGCATAAGACAGAAACCCTATAACAGAAATATGAATGACATAACAAGAAACATGAAAGCCGAGATGCTCGATGTTGTAGAGAACAACATCCTGTCGTTCTGGCTTGACAATATGCAAGACGAAGAGCACGGCGGCTTCTACGGCCGCATGCGCGGCGACGGCACGCTTGTGAAGGACGCAAGCAAGGGCTGTATACTCAATGCCCGCATCCTCTGGTCGTTCTCGGCGGCATATCGTGTGCTCCAAAAGCCTGAATATCTGAAGGCAGCCCAGCGCGCCAAGAACTACATACTGAAGCATTTCGTCGACCCAGTCTATGGCGGAACATACTGGGAGCTCGACCATCAGGGCAATCCTATAGACACGAAGAAACAGTTCTATGCCATCGGTTTCACGCTCTACGGTCTCAGCGAGTATGTCCGTGCAGCGTATGCTGACCCGCAGGTGGCGGCAGACGATGTGCAGGAAGCCCTCGACATGTGCTTCAATCTGTATGACACCATCGAAGAACACTCACTCGACGAGGTCTACAACGGCTATATCGAGGCGCAGACACGACAGTGGGGCGACATAGCAGACATGCGTCTCTCAAAGCTCGACGCCAACTACCCGAAGTCGCAGAACACGCATCTTCACATCATAGAACCATACACCAATCTCTTCCGCTGCCTGCAGGAACTGGAGGAGAAAGGATGCGATATCGACATCAGCCGCAAGTCGAAGGTAGAGATTTCGCTGCGAAATCTCATACACATCTTCACCGACCGCATACTCAATCCGCAGACCTCGCACCTCGATCTCTTCTTCGAGATGGACTGGCGGCGTGGCGCTGGCTGGCTGGAGAGCTACGGCCACGACATCGAGTGCTCGTGGCTCATGCACGAAGCCGCTCTCGTTCTGGGCGACAAGCAGGTGCTTGAGAAAGTCGAACCTATAGTGCGCCTGGTGGCAGAAGCGTCAGAGAAGGGTCTGAACGCCGACGGCTCAATGACCCACGAAGCAAACCTCGACACGGGCCACGTAGACAGCGACCGCCATTGGTGGGTTCAGGCAGAGGCTGTTGTGGGCTTCTACAATATCTACCAGCATTTCGGCGATGAGGCAGCCCTCGGCAAGGCGCAGCGCTGCTGGCAGTATATCAAGGACAACCTCATAGACTATGAGCATGGCGAATGGTACTGGAGCCGTGATGAACACGGCACGCTGAACACCACCGACGACCATGCCGGATTCTGGAAGTGTCCGTATCATAATTCACGCATGTGTCTCGAAATAATCGAGCGAGTATAAATGGAGAATCGTCATAGAGCAGACTGGCATGGTTCCGGCCTGTTCTATGGCGATTTTTTTATGCCATAAGCCGAGCTATCCGTTGTAACATAACTAACAAAATATATCTATGAAGAAAATACTCTTTACCCTCTGCTGCGCCCTTCTTCCGCTGGCAGTATCAGCAGAGAAGGTGCAGCTAAGCACACCAAATAACACCATCGTCCTTGACGTGTGGAAAGGTGGCGAACCAAAGTTCGTATATTACGGAGCGAAGCTCTCAGCAGAAGACTTTGCAGTGCTGCCATCGCCTACCAATGCCAACTGGAGTCACCTCGATATCTACCCAGCCTACGGCGCTACACACACCATGTCAGAGACAGCATTTGCCATGCGCCATGCCGACGGCAATATGTCTACACAGCTCCTCGTAGAGGAATACGGCATCACAGCTGTCGACGAGCAGGCTCCTAACGGCAAGCCGCGCAAGGGCCAGCTGCTCACCATCAAGATGAAAGACCCTCTTTATCCGACTTACGTCAATCTCTACTACTTCGCCTATTCAGATGTCGACATGATAGAATGCTGGACCGACATCACCAACGGCGAGAAGAAAACGGTGGAGCTGACACAGTTCTATTCTTCATGTATGCCTATCCGCCGCGGCAATGTCTGGATTAACCACTTCCATGGTTCGTGGGCTGCGGAGGCGCAGATGGTAGAGGAAGAACTCAATAACGGTCTTCTTCGCATAAAGAACAAGGACGGACTGCGCAACGCAACGACAGACCGCCAGGAGGTGATGTTCTCACTCGACGGCAAGCCGCAGGAGAATGCCGGCAGCGTAATCGGTGCGGCGCTGATGTATTCTGGTAACTATGATGTCATCGTCGACACAGACGACACGGAATACCACTATTATTTTGCAGGTATCAACCCCGACAACTCAGCGTACTACCTGAAGCGCGGCGAGACATTCACCACACCACGTGTGGCATACACATTCTCTCAGGAGGGACTCTCCGGAGCATCACGCAATTTCCATCGCTGGGCACGCCGCTATCAGGTTCGTAACGCCGACCGTGAGCGCATGATACTCCTCAACTCATGGGAGGGCGTATACTTCGATATAAACCAGAAAGGCATGGACCAGATGATGGCCGATATCAAGTCGATGGGCGGAGAGCTCTTCGTCATGGACGACGGCTGGTTTGGCGACAAATATCCGCGAAACAAAGACACATCGAGCCTCGGCGACTGGGTGGTTGACACCCGCAAGCTCCCTGAAGGCATAGAAGGTCTCCTGCGCGATGCTAAGAAGAACGGTGTGAAGTTTGGCATCTGGATAGAACCAGAGATGACAAACACCACATCAGAACTCTACGAGAAGCATCCGGAATGGATAATCAAGGCACCGCAGCGCGAGCCAGTCAAGGGACGCGGCGGCACACAGCTCGTGCTCGACCTTTCTAATCCGGAGGTGCAGGAGTTTGTCTTCGGTGTTGTAGACAATCTTCTGACAAAGCATCCGGAGATAGCCTACATCAAATGGGACGCCAACGCACCGGTCATGAACCACGGCTCGCAGTATCTCAAGGAGCAAAGTCATCTCTACATAAAGTATCACGAAGGACTTATCAACATCTGCAAGCGCATCCGAGAGAAATATCCGGATGTAGTCATACAGGATTGCGCTTCAGGTGGCGGACGCGCCAACTACGGTCTTCTGCCATATTTCGATGAGTTCTGGGTGTCAGACAATACCGATGCCCTCCAGCGCATCTACATGCAGTGGGGCACATCATTCTTCTTCCCAGCCATAACCATGGCAAGCCATATCTCTGCCGTGCCGAATCATGCCGTGTTCCGCACCACATCGATGAAGTTCCGTTGTGACGTAGCAATGTCAGGCCGCCTCGGCATGGAGATACAGCCTAAGAACATGACAGACGAGGAGAAAGCCCTCTGCCGCCAGGCCATCACAGACTATAAGATGATACGTCCGGTAGTGCAGTTCGGCGACCTCTACCGCCTCCATTCTCCATATTCAGGCGACAACCTCGCATCGCTCATGTATGTGTCAGAAGACAAGCAGAAGGCAGTATTCTACTGGTATAAGCTTGAATGCTTCAAAGACGAGCATTTCCCATGCGTGAAGATGCACGGTCTCGACCCAGACAAGCGATATAAGGTACGCGAGCTCAACCGCATAGACAAGACACCTCTGCAGCAAGAAGGCAAGACATACAGCGGCCGTTATCTCATGGACAACGGACTGGAGATGCCATACTCACACGACCTTGAATACCACAAGCTCGTCGACTGGTCAAGCCGCGTAATCTATCTTGAGGCACAGTAACAACCGTCCGACATCAGGTGCTGACGCTGTCCGCCTATCCCTGTAACGAAAACTGCAGAAGCAGACAGACACGCCGCCAGCATTGTGCCGCCATATACAGCATGAAAGCCGCCCGCCGAAAAGGTGAGCGGCTTTTTCTGTTACAGTATGCAGCACCGTTAGCTTCATATTATTGATTTTCAGAGAGTTACAGAATGCTTTCCAAGAAGTAGCTTTTTGCCCCCTCAAAAGTAGCTTTTTGGCATGCAAGAAGCAGCCTTTCATCTCCTCATTCGCTACCTTTTGGAAAACGAGCAGCCAAAGCCTCCGCCAGCATATACTCTTTCGCATGCTCAGGCACATATTCACACAGCCCACATCTGCATGAATTTTGCGGTTAAGCATGAAATATTTCGCATAAAATAACGGTAATAATAAAAAAAACATTAACTTTGTCCTCTGTAATTGTATGCACGATATTAGTGCGGAGATGTGTTTTTTGCAAATGTGTCTACGTCCATTAGGAAGTTTATTATTCATGAATATATTGTGTTGTGAATCTTTTATGTCACGATATGAGTCTTGCTTTTGTAAAACATGCTTAGGAGTGACAATGACATAATATTATAGTTATGCATGCAAATAACCATCTGATGGTTTTGCAGGCGCTGCTGTAAGAGACGTTTGAAGTAGTAATGAAAGTTGTGTCCAAGAGGTTAGTATATACTTTATTTTTACATCAATGTTATGACTTTTGAATTTAACGCATCACTAATAGAGGGATATCATAGTTCTGCGCAAAAAGCTCGTATACTTACCGAAGATTGGTTAGGTAGGAATATGTATTGTCCAGTATGTGGCTCCCCTATACTTTCACAATTTGAGGCAAACCGTCCTGTTGCAGATTTTTATAGTAAAGATTGTCATGCGGAGTATGAATTAAAAAGTAAGGAGCGTGCAACTGAGGGAATAGGTAGTAAAATTGTTGACGGAGAATATAACACGATGATTGGAAGAATAACGTCATTAAACAACCCTAATTTTTTCTTTTTGACGTATCACAATAATATGGTACGCAACTTAGTCCTTATTCCCAACTATTTCTTTGTTCCTGAAATTATTGAGAAACGTAATCCTTTATCTGCAAATGCACGTCGTGCTGGGTGGACAGGGTGTAACATTAATCTAACCTCAATACCTCACTATGGGAAAATATACATTGTAAAGGATTCTGTAGAAGTTAATCGTCATACAGTTATAGAATCTTACAAGAAAATAGAAGCGTTAAGAACAAATTCATTGGAAGGTAGAGGATGGTTGATGGATATTTTGCAATGTGTTGATAAATTGGGAGTGGAGTTTACCTTGGATGAAATGTATTCATTTACCGACATGCTACAACTTAAACACCCGGAAAACAATTTTGTTCAACCTAAAATAAGACAGCAGTTGCAGGTGTTGCGAGATAAAGGAATTTTGGAATTTACTGGCAGAGGACATTATAGAAAGGTTATGTAGTATGAACGAATATATGTTTTACACTTACGAAGGGCATACACTTTCCCCTAAAGACGGTTGTGATGTGGAGAATTGCCAGATATTAGGTCGTGCAAAAGGGGAAACATCACAGGAAGCAAGACTGAATCTCTTGCGTGAGTGCCCTTGGTTAGAGGAGTACGGGTATAATGTTAATGTGGCAGATTGCAGACAGATACTTACCGATGAAAATAGAAAGGATATTAAGAAGATTGTTCAATATCTAATTGGAGCAGGTTGCCAGAATATGAATGAATCCTGTAAATCACAAGAGGAAATTCATATTATACTTAAACGTTTAAGGGAACTGTGTATGTAGTCTGCATGATGTAATATTTCAAGCATTTATCTGTGGCATACGTTTATGACGGATAAATGATAAGAGATAACAAACTGACGGCGATATAAAAAGGAATATGGGGATGTGTCAAATGCGGCACATCCCCATATTGTATTCATTGATAAAATAAACAGACGGAAATTCTTCCTTTTCTCTTAGTCTTGCCTCTTCTTCTCACCAATCCGTTTTGTTCTGACAATCATAATTATGAGTGCGATGACTGGCAGCAAGCTGTTATCAGGGGAGAACTACAGCTGCAGGTCAGAGAGCAGGTTGACGTAAGTCTCGAGCGCATGGCGCAACTCAGAGATGCGGATAAACTCGTCTGCCGAATGTGAACGCGATGAATTTCCTGGTCCTAACTTCAGCGACTGCCATGGCATCAGCGCCTGGTCAGACAGGGTAGGGGAGCCGAATGGCGTCATGCCCATTGCTGTGCAGCGTTTCACTAATGGATGCTCCATGCTGATATGCGATGAGCGCAGATGGAACGAGCGCGCCTTCACGTCGCTTTTCACACTGCGTTTTATCTCCTCAAACAGTTCTTCGTTAGTGTAATGTTCGTTTGAGCGGATGTCAATGACCATACTGCACACATCAGGCACCACATTATGCTGCGTGCCAGCGTTCACTACGGTGAGGTTCATGAGCGTCTCGCCTAAAAACTCTGACACACGGCTGAACTTATGGTTGCGCACCCACATCATGTCGTCCAAAGCCTCGTATATGGCGTTCACGCCCTCGCATCGTGCCGCATGTCCTGACTTGCCGTGAGCCGTCATGTCGATGACCATAAGGCCTTTCTCCGCCACTGCCGGCTGCATGGCAGTAGGTTCGCCCACTATCGCCGTCACGTTCTCCGCCAGCGCCTCCGCTGTAGTGTTCAGCAGCCGCGGCAGTTCTGGTATTATGAGGCGTATGCCGTTTACTCCCGACACCTCCTCTTCGCAAGAAGCGAGATATACGATGTTATATGTGCGCTCCTTCTCCTCCATGATGCGGTATGCCTGCAGCAGAGTCACGAGTCCGCCGCCGCAGTCGTTGCTGCCCAGTCCGTAGAGCGTGTCGCCCTCAATGTCCGCCGCATGTGGGTTGCGTGTCCATGATGCCACAGGTTTTACGGTGTCTATATGTGCGTTGAGCATGATGGTCTGGCGTTCAGGCGTATAGTCGTGGCACACCAGCAGCAGGTTGTTGCCGATGCGCACGGGCTGCATTCCGTGCTCCGTCATCCATTGCTGCATGACGTCTGCTGCCGCTGTCTCGTCGCGACTTACACGTGGTGTGGCAATCAGTTGCTGCAGCAGCGCCACCGCTTCTGAGGTGTAGGTGTACATATTAGGGGATTAATGATTAAACAATTAGATATTAAGGAGAAATGAGAAATCAGAATTGATGAACTTGCTGTGTTTCTCCTTACTGATTTCTCCTTTCTCCTTTCTTTAGAACCACGAAAGCAGATTCACGAGATAGGCGTTCCAGTTAATCGCCACCTCGTTTGAAGCATAGCTTCCTTCGTGATCCATGTATGACTCGTCAGGTATAGAAGAAGGATACGGTGGCACGTGCTCCTTGTCCTGTTGGCCGCGGTTTGGTCCGCCGATGAGGAATCCTGGCAGAGGGTCAGTTATTCCGTCAGCAGACGACAGACGCTGGTGCGGGTGCATCACACGCTGTGTTCCGAATCCTGTCACGAAGCAGTAGCCTGTGGCGTTGCGGCCGAAGATATAGTCGAGAGTTGACATTGCAGCGTCGCGGTATTTGCTGTCCTTTGTCAGCGTATACTGATACATAAGCATTATGCCACGTCCGGCACCCATCTCTGAGTTGCTTGCCCAGATAAAATCCTCCGCATGATTGCCTGTAACGCTGTGGAACGAAGAACCGTTCATCTCCTCAATCCATTTGTCACACTGCGCCTTAAGTGATTTCTTCATGCAGTTGGTGCATATATCCTTAGCCTCTTCCGTTCCGAGAATCACCTGGTTGAGCCACTGCATGGCTCCCAGTCCGCTGATATTGCCCCATGACGGCAGCATGAATTTCTTTGGAGAGAAAGCCTTTGCCTGAGCGAGATACGCAGTCTGCTTAGTTGTCAGATAGAGTTCTGTAGCCGCCCAGAAGAATTCGTCTTCGGCATTCTTGTCGTCATACATGCCGGTTGCCACATCTGGGTCATACTTCTCGTTGTTTCCAGGCTGGTCATACATCACGCCAGGATTCTTTACTGCCCATGCGTATGCACGTTCTGCAGCAGCAGTTGCCTCCTTGCAGAACTCGCCGTATTCGCTGTAGGCATTGTATATGCGTGCTGCCAGAGCCATTGTAGCGGCGAAGTCGAGCGCAGCCTGTGTGCTCTTCTGCACCACGTAGCGCTGCTGCTTGCAGTCCTTCGGCATGATGAATCCCTCGAAATTAGGCGTTGTCAGCTTGTGGTATACGCCGCCGTCGGCAGGGTCCTGCATAGTCAGCATCCACTTCAGGTTATACATGATTTCATCGAGGAAGTCAGGAACGTTATTTCCAGACTCTGGTATGTTCAGATTCATCTTGTCCAGATTCTCCTTGTTAATCTGGTAAGCCATAAGCATTGTGCCGACAGTGAATCCAGAATTGACGATGTATTTGTTATAGTCACCAGCATCATACCATCCGTATGGCGACTCAATTACGGTGCCAGCGGGACGCTGTGGCGATGCTGCTGAAGGGTGTATCTGTACATTCGTGTCGGGGTGAGCGGCAGGTCGTGCATACTTGCCTGCATATTTTTCCTCTATCGGCATACCTGTTCGCTGCAGATAGTAGCTCTTCATTGCCGCCACTGCGATGTCGCCGTATGGCTTCTCAGCTATGATAACCTGCTGCTTGTGCTTGCCAGCAGAAAGGGTGTATGTGCCAGGTTTGCTTACCTTAGAGAAGTCAACAACCTGTCGTATCTTATCACTGAATGGCGAAACGGCTGTCCGTACTGCTTTTCCTTTCCATACTGTCCTGCCTTTGCTGTCTTTCAGCGTGAAGGTTTTCGACTTCACCTCAGGTTCAGCCACCGCTACCTTTTGCCCTTCGGCATGGTATCCCACCTGATTGACTTTCAGTGCTGACTGTCCGTATGATGCTACGCATGACAACGAAAGTAAGAGTGTAAGAATCTTTTTCATATTCTTCTGTCCGTTTTAAGTTATTAGTTGTGTTAGTGATTTAGTTTCTTCTGTGTTTTGTCTTGTGCAGTGATGCTCCTTATTCCTTGGCTTTATCCGTTCCGAAGTCCACCACCACGTTCTTGTATCCGATGGCCTTGAATCGTTCGGTAGTCTCCCTGACAGCCTTTTCCTTGCATTCTGCCACCACAAGCGATGTTATGCCTTCTTTAATCATGCGGCTGCGTGCTTTCTCCAGCATGCCCTTCTTCACCTTGGCATTCTGTGCGAAGTCGTCGTTCTCAGATAGAACCACCCTTGTCATGCTCTCGTCAATGAAGTTTGAATCGAGCAGACAGATGTCAGGATAGCGCAGGAATATGGTGTCTTTGTCTGTGCGATACCATTTCTCCGGCAGGGTCTTCATGTCGATGCCCACTGACATTCTGCCCTGATAAGAGCAGCGCACCTTATCCTTCACCAGTCCCATCCATCGTTTCTGTACGGTGTCAATGGTGGTTGTGAGTTCTATGCTTGCCAGTTCCCACTGCCCTATGCTGCGTATGGAGTCGATGACCACAGGTGTCATCTGTGTTCTCTCCTCTGTTTCCGTTCCTGCTCCGCTTTCGGCGAAGATGCTGCGCACGCCGATGAATGCTGCCACGCATATCGCTATGAGCAGAACTGCGAGTATCAGGTATTGCTTAATCTTCATGGTCAGTTTTTTTGTTCTTGCTAATAATCCGGGGCTATAGATGCCCTAGATCTTCTAGAGTCTCTAGATTTTCTAGACTCTCTAGATCTTCTAGACTCTCTAGATTCTCTAGAATTTCTATCCTCTCTAGTTTATCTAAGCTTCTCTTATCGTCTTCCTTTTATCCTTGCCAGCAGACTGCGCCACGGCAGGTCGTGATAGACGATATGTCCGACGAACATCACTACCACCACGCTGTTCAGCGCCAGTGCAGCGAGAGCAGGCAGATGGCTGTTGCTCCACATGATGACAGCAGTAAACAGCGCAGCAATCGCTACATAGACGGCTATGGAGCCCATCGGGTAGTTTATAGGATTTTTCTTCTGTCCCATTATGTATGACAGCACCATCGCCGTGCCGTAGCCAGCCACGCCGCCCCACGCACATGCCATGTATCCATACTTAGGAATAAATATGACGTTTACAGCCACGAGTGCCGCACATCCTGCCAGCGAGAACCATGCGCCCCAGATGGTTTTGTCGATGAGCTTGTACCAGAACGACAGGTTGAAGTATACGCCCATCATAATCTCTGCCGCCATCACGATAGGTACAGTGCGCAGTCCCTCGCGGTATTCCGGACCGATTACGTGCTGCAGAATGTTCATATATGCCATGACGCATACGAATGCGAGCAGCGTGAAGATGATGAAATACTTCATGCCGGCGGCATAATATTCCTTCGAGTCCTTGTCCTTGCTGCTTGCGAAGACAATCGGTTCGTAGGCGAAGCGGAACGCCTGGGTTATCATCGCCATAATCATGGCTATCTTCACACATGCGCCGTATACACCCAGTTGTGCCTGTGCGTCGCTCTTGTCATACACCAGCGGAAAGATAATCTTGTCGGCAGTCTGGTTGAGTATGCCTGCCACGCCAAGTATCAGCAGCGGCCATGAATAGCCGAGCATGCGGCGCAGCAGTCCGCAGTCGAAGTTCCATTTTATCTTTATCAGGTCAGGGATGAAGAAGAATGTGATGGCGCCGGTGCATAGCAGGTTAATTGCGAAGACATATATCACCTCCGTGCGTCGCAGGAACACGAAGAACACCACGTTGAGCAGGATGTTCAGCGCGATGAACAGCAGTTTCAGCGATGCAAACCTCACTGCCCGCTTCTGGAAACGCAGATAGCAGAACGGCAGCGCCTGCAGTGCGTCGAGCACGGTCACCATGGCCATGATGAGCAGATATTCCGGATGCTGCCCATAGCCCAGTGCCCCGCTTATCGTGCCTGACAGACAGCACACCGCCAGCATGAACACTGCCGACAGCGCTGCCACGATGCCGAATCCTGTGGAGAACACCGTGTCAGGTTTCTCGCCCTCCTTGTTGGCAAAGCGGAAGAGCGTTGTCTCCATGCCGAACGTGAGTATTACGAGAGCCAGTGCGGTATATGCGTACATGTTGACGCTTACACCATAGTCGCCCGAGTCCTTCGGCATGCAGTAGGTGTATAGCGGCACAAGCATATAGTTGAGGAAGCGCCCCACTATGCTGCTCAGTCCGTATATAGCTGTGTCCTTGGCTAATAGCGCGAGTTTTGACATGAATTATGTTGTGTTTTTGTTGACAAGTAGTTTGTTAGTTGACGAGTAGACAAGTTGACGAGTTAACAAGTTGACAAGTTGACGAGTTGCTTGACGACATTAGCCCTTAACCCTTAACCTTTAACCCTTAACCCCTCAAAACCTTTTATCCTACAGTGCCCTCGAGCGATACGCTCAGCAGTTTCTGCGCCTCCACGGCAAACTCCATAGGCAGTTTGTTCAGCACCTCCTTGGCATAGCCGTTGACTATGAGGCCTACAGCCTGCTCCATCGGAATGCCACGCTGCTGGCAGTAGAAGAGCTGGTCTTCGCTGATTTTCGATGTTGTAGCCTCATGCTCGAATATAGCCGTGTCGTTTCTTGCGTCCATGTACGGGAAGGTATGCGCACCGCATTCCGAACCCAGCAGCAGCGAGTCGCACGATGAGTAGTTGCGTGCATTGTCAGCGTTCGATGTCGCACGCACCAGTCCGCGGTAAGAGTTCTGCGAGTGTCCGGCAGAGATACCCTTCGATATGATGGTTGATTTTGTGTTCTTGCCCATGTGTATCATCTTCGTGCCGGTGTCAGCCTCCTGATAGTTGTTAGTTACAGCCACAGAGTAGAACTCTGCCACGGAGTCATCGCCGCGCAGGATGCACGACGGATATTTCCATGTTATGGCCGAGCCTGTCTCCACCTGAGTCCATGACAGCTTTGCACCTGTGCCGCGCAGGTCGCCGCGCTTGGTCACGAGATTAAGCACACCGCCCTTTCCGTTCTCATCGCCAGGATACCAGTTCTGCACCGTAGAGTATTTCACCTCCGCATGGTCGTTCACCACGATTTCCACGATGGCTGCATGCAACTGGTTTTCATCGCGCATAGGCGCTGTACATCCCTCGAGGTATGACACGTATGCACCGTCGTCAGCGATGATGAGCGTGCGTTCAAACTGTCCTGTGTTGCGTGCGTTGATGCGGAAATAGCTCGACAGTTCCATAGGGCATCGCACGCCCTTCGGTATATAGACGAATGAGCCGTCGCTGAAGACAGCCGAGTTGAGCGCAGCATAGAAGTTGTCGCGATACGGCACAACCGTTCCGAGATACTGGCGCACCAGGTCGGGATGCTCCTTCACCGCCTCGCCTATCGACATGAATATGATGCCTTTCTCCTTCAGTTTCTCCTTGAAAGTCGTCTTCACCGACACCGAGTCCATGATGGCATCGACAGCCACGCCGCTCAGAGCCAGACGCTCTTCCAGTGGAATGCCCAGCTTGTCGAAGGTCTTCAGCAGTTCCGGGTCAACCTCGTCGAGCGATTTCGGCGCGTCTTTCTTCTTCGCCATAGGGTCGGCATAGTACGAGATAGACTGGTAGTCCACCTCCGGCACATGCAGGTGTCCCCATGTCGGCGGAGTCAGAGTCTGCCAGTAGCGGAACGCCTCAAGGCGGAATTCAAGCATCCATTCCGGCTCGCCCTTCTTCTCTGATATGAGGCGGACGATGTCTTCGTTCAGTCCGACAGGTATTATTTCGGTATGCACATCGGTGGTAAAGCCATGCTGATATTTCTGCTCCGCCACCTGGCGCACGTATTGATTCTTTTCTGACATATATGTATGTTATCTTGTGTTTCGTTTTCTGCTTTGCCAGCGCCTTTCAGCAGGCGTCAGGCGTTTTGTCGTGTTTGTTCTGCAAAATTACTGCTTTTTATCCAATTCCCCAAAAATAACATGCCTTTTCTCTTTGCCGTATGAAATATTATTACTACTTTTGCAGACAAATTTAAGGTAACAAGATACAAATTGTAAGAAAATGAGCACAAAGCAGAAACGTTTTTTCCTTACTGAGGAGGAAATTCCGACACAGTGGTATAATATACAGGCAGACATGCCAAACAAGCCATTGCCGCCGCTTAACCCTAAGACAAAGGAGCCAATGACGGCTGATGACCTTTCTGTCGTATTCGCCAGAGAATGCAGCGAGCAGGAACTGAATGTGACAGACAGATGGATTGACATTCCTGAGGAAGTGCGTGAGAAATACAAGAACTACCGTTCTACACCGCTCGTAAGAGCATACGACCTCGAAAAGGCCATAGGCACTAAATCACATATATACTTCAAGAACGAGTCAGTATCGCCAATCGGCTCGCACAAGATAAACTCAGCCCTTGCACAGGCTTACTACTGCAAGCAGGAGGGTGTGACAAACGTCACTACAGAGACTGGTGCCGGACAGTGGGGCGCAGCACTCTCTTATGCCGCAAAGGTGTTCGGACTTGAGGCAGCGGTTTATCAGGTGAAGATATCATACGAGCAGAAGCCATACCGCCGCTCTATCATGCGCACATACGGCGCACAGGTGACTGCATCGCCATCAATGTCTACACGTGCAGGAAAGGACGTGCTGACAGCCGACCCATTCAATAACGGCTCGCTCGGCACAGCCATCTCTGAGGCCGTAGAACTGGCGCAGCAGACACCAAACTGCAAGTATGTGCTCGGTTCGGTGCTTAACCACGTCGCTCTCCATCAGACAGTCATCGGCCTTGAGGCTGAGAAGCAGATGGAGCAGGCAGGCGAATACCCTGACATCGTAATCGGATGCTTCGGTGGCGGCTCAAACTTCGCTGGCATCACATTCCCATTCATGCGCCACACTCTGCTCGAGGGACGCAAGACACGCTTCGTGGCAGCAGAGCCAGCGTCATGCCCGAAGCTCACACGCGGCGTATTCCAGTATGACTTCGGCGACCTCGCCGGACTCACACCGATGCTCCCGATGTATACACTCGGACATAACTACATGCCGTCGAATATCCATGCGGGCGGTCTGCGCTATCATGGTGCAGGCATGATTATCTCGCAGCTCATGCGCGACGGATACATGGAGGCTGTCGACGTGCAGGAGACAGAGACATTCCGTGCAGGACTGATATTCGCAAAGGCTGAAGGCATCATACCAGCACCAGAGTCATGCCACGCTATAGCGGCAGCCATCAACGAGGCGAAGAAAGCCGACGAGGCAGGCGAAGAGAAGGTCATCCTCTTCAATCTCTCAGGACACGGACTCATCGATATGGCAGCTTACGACCAGTATCTTTCTGGCTCGCTCCACGACTTCGATGTTCCGCAGGAGGAGATAGACAAGAATATCAGTCAACTCGAAAAGATTATCAAGTAACGTCAACGGTAGCGTGAACGTGAGCGAGGACGGAAAGCAATAACGTCAGCGAAGGCGAAGGACGAAGGAGTAATAATCCAGTCCTGCCTTTTCCGTCTTTCCATTCCCCGTGCTCTGCGCCTTCACTGCCATTATGCATGGATAATCATTGCTGAGTCGCAGATGTTATAAGTGTATTCCTTCAGCATCCGTGTCCGGTTCACGGTAAAAAACTCTCTGAGAGAATACCCCATTATAAGCATAACTGTTTTGTAAGTTTTGCGACCTATAGCTCATTTTGCAGGATGGAACAGCCCTCAAAGGTCGATTCCTACAGGTGTTCTGAGAGTTTCAAACGTTTCAGGACACATTTCGACGTATGAAAATGCTCAATAGCTCATTTTGCAGGATACGAGTGTTCTG
>JAZUMR010000014.1:0-72853 GCA_045603685.1 Prevotella sp. | reverse complement strand
ACTGGACGTATAAGCAGCCTTTGTGTTGCTATAAAATGACAGAATAAGCCTCAAAATAGCAAATATAGCCATCCGCGGTTAAGTCTATGTCCTGTAAGGGGCGGAATTTTTAGCGGACAGCCGTTATCACCTCTTAAGAGGTGGTTTGTCTGTTGCCCAAACCTGTATAATTCGACACAAAAGCATGTTTAGCGGACAGTAATATATATATGTCAGCCACTGCCCTTGACAAACAGTTTAATAATTTTCATTTTACGCGTACATATATATATAATCTGCTGTATATGGTCCGATGCTTTACGCTCAGGCCTGATTACATGTCAGACTATCGGTTGTGGTAGCCCGCACCGCTCTGTTCCGCATGCCGTTCTTCCGCATTAGTTTTCTGTTTCGCCATGCCTCTGCCGTCCACTCCGCTACTAATCAGCATCATAGAGCATAAAAGCGAATCTTTACGTCAGTTTCTCTTATGTAGGCATGCATTTATGGTCGAATTTATACGTAAAATAACGAAAAAGCCTTTATTTACCATGTAAAAGTATAAATTTTTCAATGAAAGTGTTGGTTGTTTCATGAAAAATATCTAAATTTGCACAGAAATATTGTGTGCGGATGCAATATCTGTGCACGGAACATGATTATTTTTTAATCGATTAAATAAAAACAAAACATGAAAAAGCGTATTCTTTCTCTCCTTATGCTGTCAATGATGGCATTTGGAATGGTTTCTGCGCAGAACCAGCCAACAGAGCAGGTTACTTACTCTTTTAACCCTCACTGGTTCATGCAGCTTCAGGGCGGTGCTCAGCACACTCTCGGTGAGGCTAAGTTCTTCGACCTCGTTTCTCCAACAGCACAGGTTGAAGTAGGCTATCAGTTCTCTCCAGTATGGGCTGTACGCCTCGGTGTTAACGCATGGCAGAGCAAAGGCGGCTGGGGCGAGAGCACAGCAAACTCTTTCGGTCTTCCAACTAACACCTACAAGTGGAACTACGTTGCTCCTGCAGTAGACGTTAAGTTCAATATCATCAACGCTATCTGGGGCTGGAAGAAGGACCGCGTGTTCACTATGAACCTCATTGCAGGTGCTGGTGTTAACTTCGCACAGAGCCTTGACGACGCAGAGGCTATCCGTAACATCGACCCAACTCTCCTTGAGCACTATCGTGACGGAACATCACTCATGCCATTCGGCCGCTTCGGTCTTGACTTCGACTTCGCAGTTTCTGAGCGCGTATCTCTCAACCTCGAGGCTATGGCACACGTTCTCAACGACCACTATAACGGCAAGCACACAGACAACGCTGACTGGTACTTCAACGCACTCGCAGGTGTTAAGATTGCTCTTGGCAAGACTGTTAACAAGCACGTGACTGTTATTGAGCCAGCTCCAGTAGTTGCTCCAGAGCCAGAACCAGAACCAGCTCCTGCTCCAGCTCCTGTAGTAGTTGAGGAGAAGGTAGAGCCATTCCAGTGCAACGTATTCTTCAAGATTAACAAGACTGTTGCTGAGGCACAGGAAGTTGCTAAGGTTGCTGAGCTTGCAGCTTACATGAAGAAGTACCCAGAGTCAAAGGTTACTCTCTCTGGCTACGCTGACAAGGGCACAGGTAACGCTACTATCAACTCTCGCCTCTCTGAGGGTCGTGTAAACTACGTTGCTAACCTCCTCCGTGAGGAGTATGGCATCGAGGCAGAGCGTATCTTCACAGAGTTCAAGGGTGACACAGTTCAGCCATTCGCTGACAACGATTCAAACCGTGTTACTATCTGTATCACAAAGTAATCTGAATTAACGGATTTCTTACTATACGCCTCTCACCTTCGGGTGGGAGGCTTTTTTTGTGCCTGTATGCAATGACGGTATGCCCTGCTGTATCTCTGCGTAGAATCAGTTTGTGCTTGTTCTGTGCAGCGCCAGCCGTGTTTGTGTACACAGGAGTGTTAATAATAAAATACGTTTGCAGCTCGCAGTAATTTAACCTATTCACTATGGACAACGCCCCACGAAAAAGTTTTACCGGACACCAATAATAATGTAAGGCAGGGCAGTGTGTGAAGGCATATTGCTGGCGAGAGTGGCGTATGGGAAGGATAATGTAAGGCAGGGCAGTGTGTGAAGGCATATTGCTGGCGAGAGTGGCGTATGGGGAAAGGGTAATGTAAGGCATGGCAGTGTGTGAGGGCATATTGCTGGCGAGAGTGACGTATGGGGAAAGGATGATGTAAGGCAGTGTGTGAAGGCATATTGCTGGCAAGAGTGGAGTATGGGAAGGATAATGTAAGGCAGGGCAGTGTGTGAGGGCATATTGCTGGCGAGAGTGGCGTATGGGGGAAGGATAATGTAAGGCAGGGCAGTGTGTGAGGGCATATTGCATGCGAGAGTGGCGTATGGGGGAAGTATAAAATAAAGACGGGCTGCATCCTACAAAGGTGCAGCCCGTCGTATTGTTTCTGGCATAATGCCGTGTTGTGTATGTCTTAGCCTCGCAGCTTCTCGTCCATGCTTGCAGCAGCGCGTCGGCCGTCGCCCATGGCAAGGATAACTGTAGCGCCGCCGCGAACGATGTCACCGCCGGCATATAGTCCGTTATGGCTTGACTCCATGCAGTCATTCACAGCGATAGTGTTCTTGCGTCCGAGTTCCAGCCCTGGAATAGACGTTGGCACGAGAGGGTTAGGCGAAACGCCTACCGCTACTACCACCTGGTCGACATCCAGAGTTATGCGCTTGCCGGTGTCTACAGGTGAGCGACGTCCAGATGCGTCAGGTTCGCCCAGTTCCATCACTGCGAGCACAGCCTGCTTCACAGCGCCGCTCTCGTCAGCAAGATACTCTACTGGGTTATGCAGTGTGAGGAAGTTGATGCCCTCCTCCTTCGCATGCTTCACCTCCTCCAGACGAGCAGGCATCTCAGTCTCAGAACGTCTGTACACAAGAGTTACCTCTGCGCCCAGACGCTTTGCTGTACGGCAAGAGTCCATAGCGGTATTGCCGCCGCCAACTACGAGCACGCTCTTAGCCGGATTGATAGGCGTATCGGTCAGAGGGTTAGCCGCGTCCATGAGGTTGATGCGTGTCAGATACTCGTTAGACGACATTATATTAATAAGATTCTCGCCAGGGATGTTCATGAAGTTAGGCAGACCAGCGCCAGAGCCTACGAAGATGCCCTTGAAGCCCTGCTCCTCCAGTTCGTCAACGGTGATAGTCTTTCCGACGATAGTGTCAGTATAGAATTTCACGCCTAATTTGCGCAGGTTGTCAATCTCCACATCCACAATGCGGTTAGGCAGACGGAATTCAGGAATACCGTATTTCAGTACGCCGCCAATCTCGTGGAGAGCCTCGAACACATGCACCTCGTAGCCCTTCTTAATCATGTCGCCGGCAAAGCTCAAGCCAGAAGGTCCAGAGCCAACCACAGCCACCTTGATGCCGTTAGCAGGAGCGCACTTAGGCAGTGCAGCCTCGCCCGACTCACGCTCGTAGTCAGCGGCGAATCTTTCGAGGTATCCGATAGCCACAGGCTGCTCGCCCATCTTCGTATGTATACACTTGCTCTCGCACTGTTTCTCCTGCGGGCAGACGCGTCCGCAGACAGCAGGCAGCGCAGAAGTCTGCTTCAGCACCTGTGCAGCCTTAAGGAACTCGCCTCGCTCGATGTTCTTGACAAACGAAGGAATATTGATATTCACCGGACAACCCTCCACACACTGCGGCTTAGGGCAGTCAAGACAACGCTTAGCCTCTACGAGAGCCTGCTCAACAGTCAGACCCTTGTTCACCTCCTCAAGTCGAGTTGTAGCGCGATACACTGGGTCGAGCTCTGGCATTACGACACGCTTGATAGCTGTACGCTCCTTCGCCTTCATGCTCTTTCTGAGCTCTTCGCGCCATGGAGCGTTGCGGTCAGTCAGCTGGCAGTCGTCGTCACATCCGCAGTCGTCAGCTGTTTCAGCAATGTTGTCAAGCTTGCATGTCTCCTCAGCAGGTTTGACGTGTTCATGCAGATGCTCTTCGATGTGCTCCATCTCTGCAATTTCCTCGCGCTTGAATGTCGACATGCGCTTGAACATCTCGTCCCAGTCGACAAGCGAGCCGTCAAATTCCGGTCCGTCAATACATACGAATTTAGTCTTGCCGCCAATGGTCAGACGACACGCACCGCACATGCCAGTACCGTCAACCATGATGGTATTGAGCGATACGACAGTCGGAATGTCATATTTCTGAGTAGTCAGACATGCGAATTTCATCATTATTGCAGGTCCGATGGCAAAAGCCTTGTCAATCTTCTCCTGCTGTATGAATTTCTCCATGCCTACGGTTACTACGCCCTTCTCGCCCTTTGAGCCGTCGTCGGTCATGATAATCAGCTCGTCAGAGTGCTCGCGAATCTCGTCTTCGAGAATCACGAGGTCAGCCGTACGTCCCGCAATGACGGTCAGGACACGGTTGCCAGCGGCTTTCAGAGCCTTCACGATAGGGAGCAGCGGAGCAGTGCCCACACCGCCAGAAGCACACAGTACTGTGCCGTAGTTCTCGATGTGAGTGGCATTGCCGAGCGGGCCGACGATGTCGAGGAAGTATTCGCCCTCTTCAAGACTGCAGATTTTCGTGCTTGAGAGTCCCACTTTCTGAATTACAAGAGTGATTGTGCCGCGCTCTATGTTAGCGTCAGCGATAGTCAGAGGCAGGCGTTCGCCCATTTCGTCTACACGTACAATGACGAAATGTCCTGCCTTACGGCTTTTGGCAATCAGAGGAGCCTCCACTTCAAAGAGGAAGACATTCTCTGAGAATTGCTCTTTGCGGATAATTTTGTTCATGAGTTTATGTTGTTGTTTCTTGTCTTTTCTGCTATTGTCAGTAATGGCTTGGCGCCGGTGAGGTGGTTCTCCGCCAGCTGCCAGGCGCTTATTTGAGATGCCTGATAATCTTCTCCGCCACCTGTTCCGGGCTGATGCTGTTCATGCAGGCATAGTCGCCCCTTGCGCAAGGCTTGCTTCCGTATATGCTGCATGGACGGCACGCCATTTCGGTATCCACAATGTCTGCGGTATTCTGCTGCCATCCGTAGAATCCTGCCAAGGTGTGTGTAGCCCCCCAGATGCTAACCACCGGTGTGCCTACCAGCGAGGCGAGGTGCATATTGCCCGAATCCATCGACACCATACAGTTCAGATGGCGCATTACTGCCAGTTCTTCGCGCATGTTCTGGCATAGTTCAGATGCGAAGACCGCATTAGGAAAAGCCTCGCACCATTTGCCGAAGACCACCTTGTCGCTGCCTCCGCCGAAGAGAAGAATCTTGAGCTGCGGATATGCTGATGTCAGGAGCTTTATCACCTGCTCCATTTTCTCTATCGGATAAATCTTGCCCTGGTGAGCTGCAAACGGCGCAATGCCCACCGCCTTCATGCCTTCAGCCCGCACAGACGCTATCAGCGCAGCCGCTTTCTCGCCTGGACAGTAAGTGTCGAGGCATACGGCCGGTGTCCTGTCGTCTCCGAGAGGGAAGTCCAGCCCCAGCCGATTGAATACCGCCTTGTATTTTTCAAAGCTTGTAGGCTGCTGCGTTTTCACCTTGCCGTCCAGCCTTACGAGTTCTTTTCTGCCTTTTCTGCCTTTGTCAATGACAGAAACAGGAATGCCCGCCATACGCATTCGTAGACGGGCATATTTCGTTCTTAATACATCATGCAAGTCGGCCATGGCGTCAGGATTGAGCGCACGGAGGTCCTGATATACGTGCTCCATGCCCAGCAGTCCTTTGTAACGCGGCTCCTTCAGGTTGAGCGCATGAAACTCCACATTCTCTGCCAGTGATTCATAGAAAGCCTTTGCAAAAGGGCGGCTCACCACCATGATGCGCATGTCGGGGTATGCCATGGCTAAAGCCTTGACAACCGGCACTGTCATGGCTACATCGCCTATGGCAGAAAACCGTGTTACGAGCAGCCGGGTTATCCCTGTTGTGTTTGCTGCGTTGCTGTTTGATGCTTTCATTTCTGTTATGCTGAGTACTGGCAGTGTCTTCTTACCCTTTGAGATGCGTAGGCTTGAAATTAGAAAACTTTACGTTTTTTAACGCATGAGAATCGCCTGTAGAGTTTCATTGGCGGCTGCGCTGTGAAAAATCGCAGGATTTTCACGTTTTTGATAACCGCCTGAATGATAACTGATTGCGTTGCGAGAGAGCGTCTGCCAGCATGGCTTGCGCCGTGAAAGGCTGCTTTTAGCATGCCAAAAGGCTACGAATGACGATGCAAGAAGTAGCGAATGGGCATGCGAAATGTATTTGCTTGTGCCCCGATTTGCTGGAAATCAGCCATTCATCAGGCGTTTTCTGTTGCGTAAACGGCAAAAATGCAGATTCCGAAAGCATAGGATGCAGATTCTGATGCTGTGAATCTATGAATTTTATAGAAAACTCATGCCAGAATCATACAGCCGTATTCATGCCGGAACCGTATGCTTCGGAGCCTTTGTTTCGCTTAAGCCAGAGTGCTGCGCTTATTTCTTGTAGAGCACAGGATTAGTGGCAGGGTCGTTGTACATCTTCATCTGTCTGTACACCTTCATGTATTTCTTGCCTGCCTGGATGTCGCTGAGCAGCTGGTCGATGGCTGTAGAGAGGTCGGTATTCTGCTCTAGCAGCACGTCGAGCTTAGCCTGACACTTGGCAATATGTTCTGCTGAGGCATCCTCACGGTTCACCTGCTCCTGCATGTGGTAGATTTTCAGCTGCAGAATGCTTAGGCGGTCGACAGCCCATGCTGGCGACTCAGTGTTTATTGTTGCGTCGTCCAGCACGCTGACATCGCTGTATAGCTGACGGAAATATGAGTCAATCTGCTCCACGAGGTCGGTGCGGTCCTGGTTAGACTGGTCTATGCGGCGCTTGAGCGACACTGCTTCGATAGGGTCGATGTGCGGGTCGCGGATGATATCTTCATAGTGCCACTGCACAGTATCTATCCAGCACTTCAGGTATAGGCGGTTCTCTATCTCGTCGCGCTGATACGGGTTCTGGATAGGAGTGTCAACATTGTCTGTGACATGATAGTCTGCTATGGCTTGATTGAAAATCTTTATTGCTGTTTCTGTAAATGACATAGAATGTGTTAATTGGGTTAGTGAATGCAAAGGTAAGCATTTTTGATGAGAAATCAAAATAAAATGCGGGTTTATTCGGCTTTGTGAAAAAAAATGAGTAATTTTGCACGCAAACGCCAGGCAATGGTGTTGCCGTTGCTTTCTTTGCCACGGGAAAACGCATGGAATAACAAATCAAACAACATAATTTATGGCTAAATTACCAGATAACGCCTTCACCGAACTGAAAGAAGGCGAGGAATACAAACCGCTTCTGTCTCCGGAACGCGACCACAAGGAGGTTACGCTGTGGTCAGTGGGGTGGGGCTTGCTTATGACTATTGTCTTCTCGGCTGCCGCAGCCTATCTCGGACTGAAGGTGGGGCAGGTGTTCGAGGCTGCCATCCCTATCTCTATCATTGCTGTGGGCATGTCTGCCGCGGCTAAGCGTAAGGATGCGCTGGGCGAGAACATCATCATCCAGAGCATCGGAGCATGCTCCGGAGCAATTGTCGCCGGAGCGATATTCACACTGCCTGCTATCTATATCCTTCAGGCGAAGTATCCTGAGATGACTGCATCGTTCTGGCAGATATTCATAGCGTCGCTTCTCGGAGGTGTGCTCGGCATTCTCTTCCTCATTCCTTTCCGCAAGTATTTCGTCAAGGAGCAGCACGGCAAGTATCCGTTCCCTGAGGCTACTGCCACGACACAGGTCATCGTGAGCGGCGAAGAGGGCGGCAACCAGGCTAAATCGCTGCTGTTCGCAGGTCTGATAGGCGGACTCTACGACTTTGTCGTAAGCTCTTTCGGATGGTGGAACGAGCTTTTCACCACACGCATCCTGCCTCTTGGCGATGTCATTGCTGACAAGGCGAAGCTTGTGTTCAAGGTGAACACCTCGGCAGCTGTAGTCGGACTGGGCTATATCATCGGTCTGAAGTATGCCTTCATCATCTGCCTCGGCTCGTTTGCAGTATGGTGGCTCATTGTTCCTGTCATGGCATTGGTGTTCAATGATACGGTGCTGAACCAGTGGGACGCAACGATTACAATGCCGGTGGGCGACATGACACCAGAGCAGATATTCACAAGCTACGGCAAGTCGATAGGCATCGGCGGTATCGCCATGGCTGGCGTGATAGGCATTATACGTTCGTGGGGCATAATCACAGGTGCCATTTCGCTGGCCGCACGTGAGCTCCATGGCAAGGGAAATGCTGTGGCTGAGGTGGCTCGCACGCAGAAGGACATCTCTTTCAAGCTGATTGCTATAGGCATCGTGGCAACGATTGCCGCCATCGGATTGTTCCTCTATTTCGGCGTGATGCAGCAGAACTGGCTCTTTGCTGTGGTGTCTCTGCTTCTCGTTGTCATCATTGCATTCCTCTTTACGACAGTGGCTGCCAACGCCATCGCTATCGTAGGCACTAACCCTGTGTCAGGCATGACGCTCATGACGCTCATCCTGGCTTCAGTAGTGATGGCGGGCATGGGGCTCAACGGCACAACCGGAATGCTCGCAGCGCTTATCATGGGCTCGGTGGCATGTACCGCACTGTCTATGTCGGGCAGCTTCGTCACTGACCTCAAGATAGGCTACTGGATAGGTACAACGCCAAAGAAGCAGGAGCAATGGAAGTTCCTTGGCACGCTGGTTTCTGCCGCTACGGTGGCTGGCGTGATGATTCTGCTTAACGAGACATACGGATTCGCATCAGGACAGCTTGCTGCTCCGCAGGCCAATGCTATGGCGGCGGTTATCGAACCGCTCATGAACGGTGCCGGAGCGCCATGGCTTCTCTATGCCATCGGTGCTGTGCTCGCCATTGTCCTGACATGGATGAAAGTGCCTGCACTCGCCTTTGCCCTTGGCATGTTCATCCCGTTGGAGCTGAATACGCCAATACTTATCGGCGGTGCGCTCAACTGGTATGTGACTACACGCTCAAAGGACGAGGCGGTGAACAAGCTGCGCGGCGAGAAAGGTACGCTCATTGCCAGTGGATTCATTGCTGGCGGCGCACTCATGGGTGTGGTTTCGGCGCTCATGCGATTCATGGGCTACAACTTCATAAACGACGCTTGGCTGGCTAATCCGTGGTCAGAGGCCTTGGCTCTCGTGATGTATATTGCGCTGATGGTTTATCTCGTGAAAGCCACAAAGAAATAACCAGGGCGAAAAAACAGCTTTTATAAAGAATAATCGGCGGCAGGACTGTGTGCAGATGCTTGTTCCATGCATTGTGTCCGCATGTCCTGCAGCGGCAGTAATAGTATAACACAACAAGAAATATGTATTTATTCACATCAGAATCAGTTTCAGAGGGTCATCCAGACAAAGTGGCTGACCAGATTAGCGATGCTCTCCTCGACCAGTTTCTTGCGTATGATGACAAGGCGCACTGTGCCATTGAATCGTTCGTAACTACAGGACAGGTAATCATCATGGGCGAGGTGTCATCTGAAGCATATATCGATTTGCAGACCATTGCACGCAGGACAATCAACCGTATAGGATATACTAAGTCGGAATATCAGTTCGACGGCAATTCATGCGGTATCCTTACAGCCATCCATGAGCAGTCGGGTGACATACGCAGAGGTGTGTCACGAGAGGAGGAAGACCAGCAGGGAGCAGGCGACCAGGGCATGATGTTCGGATACGCTACAGTGGAGACCGACCGCTACATACCTGTTTCGCTCGATTTGGCGCAGCTTCTCATGAAGACACTCGCTGACATACGCCGCGAAGGAAAGGTTATGACGTACCTCCGCCCGGACTCAAAGTCGCAGGTAACCATAGAGTATGACGATAACAACGTGCCTCAGAGGATAGACACTATCGTGGTGTCTACACAGCATGATGAGTTTGATGAGGACGAGAAAATGCTTGAGCAGATACGCCACGACGTGATAAACATTCTCATACCGAGAGTGAAGGAACAGTTGAAGGACGAGCGTATGCTCAGCCTCTTCAACGATGATATCAAGTATTTCGTTAATCCTACGGGCAAGTTCGTTATTGGCGGACCACATGGCGACACAGGTCTGACGGGACGCAAGATTATCGTTGACACGTACGGCGGCAAGGGCGCGCATGGCGGTGGCGCCTTCTCTGGCAAGGACCCTTCTAAGGTCGACCGTTCTGCTGCATACGCGGCACGCCATATAGCGAAGAACATGGTTGCGGCAGGCGTGGCTGACGAGATGCTTGTGCAGCTTTCTTATGCCATCGGCGTGGCAGAGCCTGTAAGCATTTACGTAAACACTTACGGCCGTTCTAATGTCGGAATGACTGACGGCGAGATAGCAGAGAAGATACGAGGCATGTTCGACCTGCGTCCGAAATCTATCGAACGCTCGCTGAAACTGCGCAACCCTATTTACAGCGAGACAGCGGCATACGGACACATGGGCCGTGAATGCAAGACTGTGAAGAAAACTTTCACTTCGCTGTATCATGAAACAAAGGAAATGGAAGTAGAACTCTTTACATGGGAGAAGCTCGACCGTGTAGAAGAGATAAAGCAGGTTTTCGGCCTGTAGAACATAAAGGCATGAGGAGGGGTGACGTTCATCGCATCCCTTCTCATGCCTTGTGCTATTTTAAATAGACATGTATGACGCTTTCATCAGGCAGCCCTTACGTTTCCTATAGGCATGTATGCTGCTTTCATCAGGCATGACCACACTCTAATAAGCATATATCACACTCTCCTTGATACAGCAACCAGATTCCATAAAACACCAGCAGGCTATTCCTGATGTGCATCCGCAGGCAGCAGATGTGCAGGAGACGCATGTGGCAGAACAGGCTCCCGCAGAACAGATTGCAGCAGAAAATGGGGCCCTGCAGCTGCTTCATGCACAGGAGGACAGCACCGCAAGGTCTATCTACACCGCCAGAATAAACCATTGGCCTGTGAAGATAGACTCGCTGCTTATGCCTAAGGAGGACGAACCGATACCTGTCACAGTAAACAAGATGCCAGAGTATTACAAGCAGTCTTTCTTTGCAAAGGATACGCTGATATACAAAGAGAACCAGAGCGGACGCTATGGCATAGCCGGCGACCCCGTGCCTTACAGCGTGCGCAATGACAATGTGCTTACTCCATTGCTCATTTTCGGCATACTGATGCTTATGTACAGTGTGCGAAGATCTTCCCGCCTCTTCATCTTCCAGCTCAAGAACTTCTTCCATACAGTACGCACGGACTCAAGTATACAGCGTGAGACAGCCACAGAAAAACGATACCTCCTATACACAGACATATATGCTGCCGTTACCCTCGGCATAATGTTTTTCTTCTATTCAAAGCATTACATTGCCGAAACATATGTCACGTACAGCGAATACACCCTTATGGCGATATATGTCGGAATATTCATGGCGTTTTTTGTCTTTGAATATCTGCTGCAGAAAATTGTAAATAACATCTTCTTTTCGCAATATTCTAACGAGCTCTGGACAACATCAAAACTCTTTACAACTGCCATCGCAGGCATCATGCTGACACCTATGCTCCTGCTGATGGCGTATTTCGGCTTATCTATCGAAAATTCATTGGTTTACACGCTTGCCATTGTCGTTTTTGTTAAAATATTGCTGATTTACAAGAGTTATCAAATCTTTTTCAAGAAAACAGACGGTTTTCTGCGAAATTTTTTGTACTTTTGTGCCCTCGAAATAATCCCTCCCCTTCTGATATGGGGAATTTTGGTCTCTGTAGCCAACTTCCTGAAAGTAAATTACTAGTAATACAATGATTAAGAAAATACTTGTTTCGCAGCCAAAACCAACAAGTGAAAAATCTCCGTACTTTGATATCGAGCGCGACTATGAAGTGGAGTTAGTGTTCAGACCTTTTATCAAGGTAGTAGGTATTAGTTCTAAAGAATTCAGACAGCAGCATGTCTCACTGGCAGAGCATACAGCAGTGATATTCACTTCTAAGTATGCTATCGACAATTTCTTTGCTCTTTCAAAGGAATTGCGTGTTCCTGTACCTGAGACAATGAAGTATTTCTGTACGACAGAAGCAATAGCTCTCTACATACAGAAGTACGCACATTACCGCAAGAGAAAGGTATTCTTCGGAGTGTCTGGAAAGATTGACGACCTCATTCCTTCAATGCTGAAGCACAAGACAGAGAAATTCCTTGTTCCGCTGAGTTCTGTACACAACGACGATATCAAGAATCTGTTAGACAGCCATGGGCTCAATCATACAGAATGTGTGATGTATGAGACAGTCAATGATGATTTCACAGAGGCTGAGAAAGAAGCTTTCGACTATGACATGGTAGTGCTGTTCAGCCCTACAGGCGTCAAGACATTGCACGATAACCTCGATGAGAATGTTCATAACGGACTGAAGGTGGCTACATTCGGACCTGCTACAGCCAAGGCGGCAGAGGACCTGGGTTACGAATTGGAACTGCAGGCGCCTACTCCAAAGCATCCTTCAATGATAACTGCATTACGAGCATATTTGCGTGACCTCGAAGACTAACACATTATCGCCACGCCTGAAGAGCAAAATCTTTATTGACAGGCTGTTCAGCGCTGCGGACACCAAGGCTTTTACCGTATTCCCTGTCCGTGTGACATACAGAGAGGAGCGGTGTCAGAGCGATGATGTCCCGGTGCAGGTCATGTTCTGTGTGCCGAAGCGACACTTCAAGCGTGCAGTAAAGCGAAATCGTGTGAAGCGTCAGATGCGTGAGGCTTACCGTCTGAACATCAGCCATGAGCTGACGGAACGATACGCCTCGTCTGGCCGCCAGCTGCATATAGCGTTTGTATGGTTAGCCGACCGGCTCTACACTACCAGCGAGATAGAGAAGCGCATGATAAAGATTCTTTCCAAGATAACAGCGGCGCAGGCTCTGTGGTAGTCAGCATCGCCAGCCGAAAAAGAAAAGACAGAATGATGAGAATCTTTAAGATGCTGCTGCAGAAAATACTGCTTATGCCGATATGGGTCTATCAGCACTGCATATCGCCCTATACGCCAGCCTCCTGCCGTTTCACACCGACGTGCTCAGAATATATGCGTCAGGCAATAGTCAAGCACGGCGCACTGAAAGGATTGTGGCTCGGACTGAAACGTCTGGCACGGTGTCATCCTTGGGGCGGCTCTGGCTATGACCCTGTACCATAGGTCTCGCCCATGTGGACTGTATGACTCCAACCGTAGATAGCAGTGCTGTACGGAAAGCATAGCAGCGCTTTGGCAAGTAAAACAGAGCGTCTTGTGCAGTGAAAAGCAGTGTCGCACGGATAGCATGGTAATTTGAAACAAGCCAAAAACAATAATATATAATACAACGATATAAGATGAAGAACTTTGTTGAAGAACTTACATGGCGTGGCATGATACACCAGATGATGCCAGGCACAGAGGAACTCCTGCAGAAAGAGCAGGTGACAGCATATCTCGGAATAGACCCAACAGCCGACTCGCTTCATATCGGCCACCTCTGCGGCGTTATGATGCTGCGTCATTTCCAGCGTTGTGGCCACAAGCCGCTGGCACTTATCGGTGGCGCTACTGGCATGATAGGCGATCCATCAGGCAAGTCGCAGGAGCGTAACCTTCTTGATGAGGAGACACTGGCACACAATGTGAAGTGTATACGTGAGCAGCTTGCTCGCTTCCTTGATTTTGACAGCGACGCAACAAACCGTGCCGAGCTTGTTAATAACTACGACTGGATGAAGAACTTTACCTTCCTTGATTTCGCACGCGACATCGGTAAGCACATCACCGTTAACTATATGATGGCGAAGGATAGTGTGCAGAAGCGTCTGAATGGTGAGGCTCGCGACGGTCTGTCATTCACAGAGTTCACTTACCAGTTGCTTCAGGGCTACGACTTCCTATACCTCAACGAACACAAGAACTGCAAGCTGCAGCTTGGCGGAGCAGATCAGTGGGGCAATATCACAACAGGTTCGGAGCTTATCCGCCGTATTAACGGCAACGAGTGCTATGCTCTGACATGTCCGCTCGTTACAAAGTCTGACGGCCGCAAGTTCGGAAAGACAGAGACAGGAAACATCTGGCTCGACCGTAACCGCACCACACCATACCAGTTCTACCAGTTCTGGCTCAATGTGCCTGATGCGGATGCAGAGAAATACATCAAGATTTTCACATCGCTTGATAAGGAAGAGATAGATGCAATCATAGAGGAGCAGCATCAGGATCCAGGCCGCCGTGTTCTGCAGAAGCGTCTTGCAGACGAGGTGACAGTGATGGTGCACTCGCTTGACGACCTCAATATGGCGAAGGAAGCATCTAACATACTCTTCGGCAAGTCTACAAAGGACTCTCTGTTGAAGCTTGATGAGCAGACACTTCTCGATGTATTCGCAGGCGTTCCTCACTATGAGGTGGCTAAGGAAGCTATCATCGGCAAGCCAGCCATAGAACTCCTGACAGCTGATGCGCCAGTGTTCCCTTCAAAAGGCGAGATGCGCAAGCTGACACAGGGCGGCGGAGTGTCAATCAACAAGGAGAAACTGGCTGACGCAAACTATGCTTTTGCAGAGTCAGACCTCCTCGACGGGAAATACCTTCTGGCACAGCAAGGCAAGAAAAAATATTTCCTAATTATTGCGAAATAATTTGGGTGTTAGGTAAAAAATTATTACCTTTGCACCGCAAAAATATGCAGTGATTGTCCCATGGTGTAATGGTAGCACAACAGGTTTTGGTTCTGTTTGACTAGGTTCGAGTCCTAGTGGGACAACACAAGAAAAGGCTAATATGCTCATTAGTAGTATGTTAGCCTTTTTCTTTTTGCTGTTTTTTGTCCGTAAAGCACAGTCTTGTCCTGTAAGTCCTATTCCTTAAAAGCACTGATTGCCGCAGCCTATCGCTGCCATTTGTCTTTCTGCCCCTCCATCCGCAGTATTTTGTTTCCCCTGAAATACAAAATTATGCTAAATATGCAGGGTATTATGCCGAATAAAAAGAATTTTTATTAACTTTGTTGCGTAATAGTGCTATGCAGCATCCTGCGGCTGACAGACTCCATAGCACAATCATACTATAGTAAACACATTGTAATATAATATCAACTTATAACTAACACAGAATAATTATGGCAAATCCATTCTCTCTTGAAGGTAAGAACGCATGGATCACAGGCGCATCTTACGGTATTGGTTTCAACATTGCGAAGGCTTTTGTTGAGGCTGGAGTAAACATGATTGTCTTCAACGACATCAACGAGGCTGCTCTGCAGCGTGGTCTTGAGAACTACAAGGCTGCTGGTATAGAGAACGTTAAGGGCTACGTTTGTGACGTTACTGACGAGGAAGGCGTTAAGGCTCTCGTTGAGAAGATACACGCTGAGGTAGGACAGATAGATATTCTCGTAAACAACGCCGGTATCATCAAGCGTATTCCTATGCATGAGATGAAGCGTGCAGAGTTCCAGCAGGTGATTGACATCGACCTCGTGGCTCCATATATCTGCGCAAGTGCAGTTCTCCCAGAGATGATGGAGCGCCGTGAGGGCAAGATTATCAACATCTGTTCTATGATGTCAGAGCTCGGCCGTGAGACAGTATCTGCTTACGCAGCTGCTAAGGGCGGTCTGAAGATGCTTACACGCAATATCTGTTCAGAGTACGGTGAGTACAACATCCAGTGCAATGGCATTGGCCCTGGCTACATCGCTACACCTCAGACAGCACCACTCCGTGAGCGTCAGGCAGACGGCAGCCGTCATCCATTTGACTCATTCATCTGCGCTAAGACACCAGCAGGACGCTGGCTCGACCCAGAAGAGCTGGGCGGACCTGCAGTATTCCTCGCTTCAAAGGCGTCAGACGCTGTGAACGGACATGTGCTCTACGTTGACGGTGGTATCCTCGCATACATCGGCAAGCAGCCATAAACATACAAAACCACAAGAACAGGGGTGACAGCATGCCGCAAGACGGCGTCTGTCACCCCTTTTTCGTTTCTGTAAAAACAAAAAAAACGTCAGACGAGCGAACGTTTCCCGTGTTCAGGTGTATGCATTATCAGAAACCCAAACAACAGAACACATGAAAAAGATTCTTATCATTATCGCCCTCACAGCGATGACTCTCCAGACTAACGGACAGACCAAGGCGGAGAAAATAACAGGTCCGGTTGTCAGTGAACATAATGCCTCGTACTATTCGGAGCAGATGAAAGCGTGGAGGCAGATGACGCGTCAGAAGCCAGATGACGAGACTGCATGGCGCAACTATTTCCTTGCGGCATGGTATTACGACAGAGACAGCAATTCCAGCGACAGCACATTGAACCGTGTACTGCGCGAAATGGAAGAAGCCATACCAGACACCTATACGTTCTACTTTGCCAATTACCGCAGCAAGATGGGCACGTTAGACTGCCATCAGTATGCCGTCGAGGCCATGAAACGCCTGCCGGAGACAATGGACTATCTCGACTATGACACATGGTTCTGCTATTCAGCAATGACGTTTGACGAGGAGAAGATGTCGAGCATAGCAAAAAGATACTACGAGAGCGGACTGTATTCGCCAGCCGTCCTGCAGTACAGCTACAACGAGATGCAGGGCATGGAGCAAGGCGGAATATATATCGGCAACGGCGACGCCCTCGTCATACCCAAATGGATGCTGCAGTATGCCAAGGGACTGCATGAGGACAAGGTCATAGTATGCCTGCCGTTTCTCGCCATAAGGCAGTATCGCGAGCGTATGTTTGCAAAGCTTGGCGTGGAGCTGCCGCAGTTTAAGGAGGCGAAGAGCCAGGCTGACTATGACTATAATGAATATGTAGCCATCGAAGCGCTGCGCAATGGCACCCGCCGCCCTATGTATTTCTCTTCGTGCGCAGAGCATGAGGTTATAGGGCCGTGGGCTGCAAGGCTCTACAATGAGGGTCTCACGCTGAAATATTCAGAGAAATCGTATGACAACTTCTCTGTAAAGCGCAGGAATGTGGAGCAGAACTACATGCTGGAGTATCTTGTAGAATCGTTTACGCCTAACATGTGGGTGAGCGGAAACAGGTTTAACCTGAACTATGCGGTGATACTCAACGACCTCCTGTATTACTACAAGAAAACCAATCTGGAGCGATATAAATGGCTGCACAGAATCCTGACAGCGGCATTAGACAACAGTGGCATCGGTGAGGAGCGGATAGCGCACATGAAGAAGATATTACCTTGATACCGACATGATAGGATTTATATTGTCGCGGCAGAGCGATGAGAAACTGATGCAGCGTGCGGCACATGGCAGCGAACGAGCGTTCGAGGAGCTATACAGCCGCTATGCGCTGCGTCTGAAAGGATTCTTCAGCCGCCAGAACTCCTGCCGCCATCTTGCCGACGACCTTACGCAGGATGTCTTCCTAAGGGCATACGCTGCTCGCCACACATGGCGTGAGGGCAAGAAAGTAGAGCCGTGGCTGTTCTCCATTGCCTATAATCTATGCCGCAACACATGGAGACATCAGCAGGTGGAGAGCAGATGGACAGAGGAAAACGGGCAGACAGCCGCAGACGGAGCGGTATCGCCAAGCGTAGAAGTGGATATTGACCGCGCTACACTTGACCGTGCGCTGCACGAGATACTCGCATCGCTCAGCGATGAAAGCCGTGTGCTGTTTTCGCTTCGTTATGAGGAAGAGCAGAGCGTGGCGGCGATTGCAGGCATTATAGGCATTCCCGAGGGAACAGTAAAGTCAAGATTGCACAGACTTATTAGCAACATAAAAACCCAGTTGAAAAGATATGAAGATTAACGAACATGAGATAGCGGAGTCTGCCAGAAGACTCAGAGATGCAGAGAACGAACATCTGCGCATCAAGCCGTGGCGACGCAGACGGCTGGTGATACCTTCGTGGGCGGTCTTTATCCCAGCCGCCGCACTTCTCGGATTCTTCTTTGGAGTGCAGTTCAGGGAGAATTGCCCGCCGGATGATGTGCTGGCGATGGCTAAGACAGACACAGTATACATAAAGGAGGTGGAGCGTGTGACAGAGCGCGACACAATATACCGCACCCTTCCGGCGGTCAGCAGGCAGGAAACAGCTCCGGCAGAAGTGCTGACAGGTGTGCCTGTATCAGAAGACGGCATACGCTACGAACTTCTTGTGATGGAATAGGCGACGCCAAGGCGCATTCGCAGCGGTTTCAGAACATAACTATGCTTTTTGCTCGTGGCTGCTCATGACAATATGGTCGTGGGCAGCCACGCTGTTTTTATACATGCCCCTGCCATTTGCACGCTGCCGTCCTGCTCTTTCAGACAGTTTGTGCTGCTCATCCCAAGCACTTGTTCATACCCTCATGCGCCTCCGTTCTGCTCATCCAGACAGCCAGTTCTGCATTCCGCCGCATGGATTCCGAATTAGAAAACTTTACATTTATTAACGCGCGAGAATCGTCTGTAGAATTTCGGAAGCGACGAAGTGCAGAAATATCGCAAGGAAATTACGGTTGACGTAAATGCTTGTAATACAGAAGGTTATTATGTCTGTGCGATTAAAATGGCAGGACTGGCGCTGCAAGAGACAGCATCTTACAAGCCAAGAGGCTACGAATGACGCTGCAAGAAGTAGCTTTTGGCAAAATGACATGCACTATTTGACCCGTCTGCCCACTGCAAATCAGTCGGTTCTTTGGCATTTTTCGTTGTCTGAACAACAAAAAATCAGATAAAAGAGACAGGGAAAGCGAAATTGAGCGGTGGGAGTTGAGGTTTTTCATAGAAAACTCAGAGCAGATTTCTATGTCAGTTTTCCCCTCCGCAAGAATGCTTTAATGCTTCTGTCCTGCCGCTATTGAAGCCCCGGTTCTGTTAACTTCGGTTAAATTCCGCTTCTCTCTAACCGCTATACATAAGTTTTTTCGTATTTTTGCATTTATGCACGTGCGGAGCATGACGGCGGCTTTCGGAGCGTGACGCACGGCGGAAACACATCATAACAGTAACACACAAATGGAAAAACTCATACTTGTAAATTCGTGCATGCGTGCCGAGTCAAGGACGAGACGGCTTATGGAGCATGCCAGGAAGCTGCTGGCAGGGCGCTATGACATAGAGGAGATAGACGTGAACGCCATGCCGCTGACGCCTGTAACACCAGCAATACTATGCGAGAGAAACGAAGGATATGTGCCGGAGAATATCGTTGAGACAGCACGTCGCATTGCCGAGGCAGACAGGATAGTCATTGCCGCACCGTTCTGGGATATGAGCATACCGTCAGTTCTGAAGGTGTTCATAGAGAATATGTCGCTTTATAATGTGACGTTCACAGACAACGGTACAACATGCGCTGGACTCTGCAAATGCAAGCGCATGCTGTATGTCACCACACGCGGCATGAACATCCCGACAGGGTCTGCTCTGGAGCAGGGCAGCACATATCTGCAAGCCCTCTCGGCACTTTGGGGCTGCGGCGATGTCATAACCGTCTCGGCGCACAATCTCGACTACAGCACACCGGAGGAGATAGAAGGCAAGCTTGCTGAGGCAGAGCGTATGCTGTGTGAGATATGCCAGACATTCTGACCGTCAGGCAGTGCTTTGCGGCTGGAAGACTTGAATAAGATTAACTAAGGGCAGGTTCTATTAATCACCACCGTTATCTTGTTTTTGTTATGTGCATTAACGTTTTGCCTTCTTTTTGTTTCTTTTTTGTGCAGACTGCCATTTTCTTCAGTCATATAGCCCGCTATATTCCTTCAGAAAAATGACACCCTACCCACAAAAACAAACTGAAAACAAGACAAAGCTAATTAATAGAACCTACCTAAAAAAATTATAAAAATACCGTTATGAAGATATTTGCAGTGGGCATGAACTACGCCTTACACAATAAAGAAGTAAAAAACACGTTATTACAGAAGAGTGTCAGCACTACGGACGACCGCGACCCGGTGATATTCACAAAGGCAGATTCGGCGCTTCTGAAGGACAGCAAGCCGTTCTTCCTGCCAGATTTCATGGGTCAGATAGACTATGAGACGGAGGTGGTGGTAAGAATCTGCCGTCTGGGAAAGAGCATTCCGGAGCGTTTCGCCCACAGATACTACGACGCAGTGACAGTGGGAATCGACTTCACAGCCCGCGAACTGCAGAAGCGGTTGAGGGAGGAAGGACAGCCTTGGGAGATATGCAAGGGCTTTGACGGCTCGGCAGTGATAGGCGAATGGGTGGACAAGGAGAAATTCCTCGATATACAGCGCATGCAGTTTCATGCCGACATCAATGGCAAGACGGTGCAGGAGGGATGCACATCAGACATGATTCACAGCATAGACCGCCTTGTGAGCTACATATCGCAGTATTTCACGCTGAAGACAGGCGATATACTCTACACCGGTACTCCTGCTGGAGTGGGCCCCGTGGCGATAGGCGACCATATAGAAGGCTATCTCGAACAGCGCAAAGTGCTTGACTTTAATGTTAGATAACAGAGAACAGATAATAGAGTACAGAGAACAGACAATAGAGGATAGAAAACCCTAATGAAGGCATTACGCTATATCATACTGGCATTGGCGGCTATCGTGGCGCAGGTTGCGATGGCGCAGCGCTTCTATAATCTCACGGCAGATGACGTTGAGATTGATTCCGTATTGCCTTCTGTGAGCCATAATATGCCGCTTGAAGGATATTACTCTGACTCGCTCTATACCGCTGAGATACTCTATCCGGAGTTTATTGACATGACGCAGGCAGACATCGCTGCATACAGAAGAATATGCAACGAACAGCCTCCGGTGCTGCCAGCTGTAGAGCAGCATGTAGTGCATAGCAGGAAGAAAGCCTCCATGCTCTTCTCCATTACGCCTATTGTATTCCGCGAAGGCAAGTACAGGTTCCTTGTAAGTTTCATGCTGAAGGTCACTCCGAAGGCAAAGGAGAGAGCAGAGAGGAGAGAGCAGAGAGCCATGAGGGCTGGGACTCTGAACGCTGAGCGGTATGTGCGCAATTCGCTTCTTGCAGAGGGGCAGTGGGCAAAGATACGTGTGCCGAAGACTGGCTTCTATGAGTTGACAGCGGATGTCATACGCCGTGCGGGATTCACAGACATCAGCAAGGTGCATATTTATGGCTATGGCGGAAACCTTGTGCCAGAGGTTCTGACCGACGAATACCTTCGTGAGCATGACGACCTGGTGCCGGTGGAGAGCGCCATCGTTGACGGACGCCGCCTGTTCTATGCCAAGGGCCCTGTCTCGTGGGAGCGGAAGAATATGCAGGGAAGAACCCGCAACCCGTATTCTGAATACGGATACTACTTCATAACGCAGCGTGACGAGCCGCAGGACACTGTCAGCAAGGAGTCGCTTGAGCAGAAATGGATAGAGTCATACGAGCGTTTCTATGCGCTGCATGAGGTGGATAACTACGCCTGGATGCAGGGCGGACGCAATCTGGTTGAGGCTGCGGAGATTCCGTCAGGCAGACAGTACACAGTAAAAATCAACGCTCCGCATAATGCTGTGCTGAGTGCCGGGGCGCAGCTGACGGTCAGTGTCAGCGCAAAGAGCGACAGCAAGTTCCAGATACATCTGGGCGACTCGCTCTTAGGAACGGGAAACCTGACGATGGGGTATTACGACAAGGCATGTTTCGCTTCACAGACTTACCGTCTGAAGGCTCTCAGTGAGACAAACGAGATAAAGATTTCGTGCACCGCAGGCGGACCAGTCAGGCTGGACTACGCACTGATTTGCGCAGAGAAAGTCGGCACCGACATTGACATTGCAGCACTTGCATGTCCGCCAGCAGAGTATGTTCATAACATCACAAACCAGAACATGCACGCCCACGAGGCGGTCGACCTGACCATAATCATACCTGCGTCACAGCATCTTCGTGACCAGGCGGAGCGTCTGAAGCAGCATCATGAGCAGTTTGACAACATGTCTGTGCGCATTGTTCCTGCTGACGAGCTGTACAATGAGTTCTCAAGCGGTACGCCGGATGTGTCGGCATACAAGCGATACATGAAGATGATGTACGACAGGAGTGAGGGGGCGGCACATCAGAGAATGCACCTTCTGCTGCTTGGCGACTGCGTCTGGGACAACCGCCTGCTCACAGGCGACTGCCGTTCGCTTGATGCTAACAACATGCTATTATGCTATGAGAGCGAAAATTCGTACAATGAGATAGACTGCTATGTGTCTGACGACTTCATAGGAATGCTCGATGACAATGAGCAGATTATGTCTGACGGATACTCACTCGGCATACCTGACATAGCAATCGGCCGTATGCCGGTGCTTACGGTCGATGAGGCTCGCAGCGTGATTGACAAGACTATAGCATACGCCGAGAACCGAAATGCAGGCCAATGGCAGAACACTATCATGTTCATGGGCGACGATGGCGACCAGAATCTGCACATGAGAGACCTCAATAAGACAGCGGATGCCATAGCGATGAGATACCCCGGATTCAATGTGCGCAAGGTTATGTGGGACTCATTCAAGCGTGTGGAGACCGCTACAGGTTTCAGATACCCTGACTGCACTAACATCATCAAGGCGCAGCAGAAGACGGGTGCGCTGATAATGGACTTCTGCGGACACGGTGAACCGCAGTCTATATCACACGAAAGAGTTCTCGATATAGACGATTTCAATGCTTTCAAGAATACCAACCTGCCTGTATGGATTACAGCATCGTGCAATATCGGCCCGTTCGACGGAACAACGCCGACAATAGGCGAGAGCATCCTGCTGAATCAGAATGGCGGAGGCGTAGCGTTCTACGGCACCACACGCACCGTCTACTCTAACTATAACGAGCATACGAACAAGGCTTTCCTGGAGATAGCTCTGCAGACGGAGGACGGCAGACGCATCACACTGGGCGAGGCAAACCGCCGTGTGAAAGAGTATCTTGTTACGTCGGGCAAGGACAAGACTGTCAATAAGTTGCAGTACTCGCTCCTGGGCGACCCAGCCCTGGCTCTCAATGTGCCTGTGGCGAAATGCGTAGTGGATTCTATTAATGACGTCAGAGTGGGCGAGGGGGCTGTCCCTATGCTTAAGGCTAACAGCAAGGTGCGTGTCAAGGGATACGTAGGCGACGGAAAGAATGTCATGTCTGACTTCAGCGGACTCATCTCTGTGCTTGTCAGAGACAGCCGTGAGATGCAGGAATGCTTAGGCAATGACCCTGCACTCGATGAAGTTTTCACGTTCTACGACCGCACGAAGACACTGTTCTCGGGTACGGATAGTGTGCGCAACGGACGTTTCGACATAACCTTCGTAGTGCCGAAGGACATCAATTACTCAGATGATAACGGACTGATTACTATGTTCGCATACACCAGCGACGGGCAGATGACTGCCCACGGCGAGTGTGATGAGTTCCGTGTAGGCGGTTCTTCGGTGCAGCATAACGACTCGATAGGGCCGTCAGTGTATTGCTATCTTAACTCGCCGATGTTTGTCAACGGCGGCAATGTGAACAATACTCCGTTCTTCGTGGCGGAGATAAAGGATGCTGACGGCATCAATGCGTCGGGCGCAGGAATAGGACATGACATGCAGCTGATAATAGACAATGATGCCAGCATGACCTATAATCTGAACGAAAACTTCAATTATAACTTCGGAACATATACCGAAGGCACCACATTCTGCTATCTGCCGCATCTCGAGCCAGGCATACATACGCTGCAGTTCAGAGTGTGGGACGTATTGAACAACCCTTCCGTGACACGCCTGTCATTCAATGTCGTAGAGGGACTCGCACCGAATATCGTCGATGTAAATGCCACACAGAATCCTGCACAGGACGCCACGACATTCATTGTGACGCACAACAGGCCAGGATCGGAGTTTGATGTGATGATAGAGATATTCGATATGAGCGGCAGACTGCTGCATAAGATTATATCGCCATCTACACCGGGCACTACCACATGCACTGTTCCGTGGGATGTGACAATAGCCAACGGCAAGCGTCTGAGAACGGGAGTCTATCTCTATCGCGTCAACATATCATGCGATGGCAGCCGGAACGTGTCGAAGGCAAAGAAGATTGTCGTGACGAACTGATATTCCTGATTCTGCCCGGAGAACCTTCCTGTGGAGCGGGAAATAACAAGACTGAAAATAAAAAATATAGTATAAGATAATGAGAAAATCAATCATGATGCTCCTGATGCTAAGCATTGCCGTACTGAAGGCAGCAGCACAGGACAAGGAGAATATGTTTAATCCGATTAACGCCAGTGTTACATCGCAGACAATTGCGCCTGATGCGCGTTCTGCCGGTATGGGTGACGTCGGAGCGGCTACTGATCCGGACGTTGTATCGCAGTACTGGAATCCTGCAAAATATCCGTTTACTATCTCGCGTGCGGGCGTTGCGCTCAACTATACGCCATGGCTCCGCCAGTTGGTGAGCGATATGGACTTGGCGTATCTTGCCGGATACTACCGCATAGGCGACTATTCTGCCGTGTCAGGCTCGCTCAGATACTTCTCGCTTGGCGAGGTCTTCACCTCCAGCGATATATCTGGTTCGAACGACATGACTATCAATCCTTATGAAATGTCTCTTGATGTGGCTTACTCTATGATGCTCAGCGAGTCATTCTCTATAGGCGCTGCCGTGCGTTGGATTTACTCTGACCTTACCTGGGACTATACGGAGGATACATCACCAGGTTCGGCTTTCGCTGCCGACATATCATGCTACTACCAGAATTATGTGAATATCGGCATGCGAGAGTGTCAGCTCGGACTTGGTCTGAATGTCTCTAATATCGGTTCAAAGATAACTTTCGGCGGCTCAAACAATGCGGAGTTCATACCGACAAACATGCGTTTAGGTGCTTCGCTGATGATTCCTGTAGATGAATACAATCGTTTCACCATTGCTGCTGATGCTAACAAACTGCTCGTGCCGACATATCCGAAGCAGTTAGACGGTGAGTCGAGCTCGGAATATGAGGATCGTGTGCAGAAGGAATACTATGATGTGGGCGCTATATCTGGTATCTTCAAGAGTTTCTCTGATGCCCCTAACGGCATGAAGGAGGAGCTGGAGGAAATACAGTGGAGTGTGGGTGCGGAGTATATCTACCATGACAAGTTCGCTCTGCGAGCAGGATACCACCACGAGGCAGAGAACAAAGGTAACCGTAAATACTTCACTCTCGGTGCCGGATTCAAGATGAATGTGTTCTCACTTGATGTGGGTTACGTTATCGCTACTGCTAAGTCGAACCCTCTCGACCAGACTCTGCGCTTCTCGCTGGCGTTTGATATGGACGGCATAAAGGACATCTTCCAGCGCAGATAAATGCTGCCAGCGTCGTGGCAGACTGCCGCTGAATCCCCGTAAGACAGCAGTCTGACACCAAGAAGACAGCGGACTGACAATGGAACGCCTATATCTTATAACCAAAAGGGTAACGGACTGACAATAAAAAAGCAAGATGAACAGCAACAAGAATACAGAAAACAGACAGCCGAATGCTGCTCCTGCGCTTAATATAAGGGTAGGCATGGGTTTCGATGTGCATAAGCTCGTGGAGGGACGCGACCTCTGGCTTGGAGGAATAAAGATTGATCACAGCCTCGGACTGCTTGGACATAGTGATGCTGATGTGCTTATACATGCCATCTGCGACGCCATGCTCGGTGCTGCGAATATGCGTGACATAGGCTATCATTTCCCTGATACAGCAGCCGAAACTGACGGAATAGACTCGAAGATTCTCCTGCGCAAGACCAACGAGCTGCTGAATGAGAAGGGCTGGTATGTCGGGAATATTGATGCTACGATATGTGCTGAGCGTCCGAAGATTAATCCTCATGTGCCAGCCATGAAGGAATGTCTTGCTGGCATACTCAATACTGATGTCGAGAATGTGTCTATAAAGGCTACGACAACAGAGAAACTGGGCTTTACGGGGCGTGAGGAGGGCATGTCGGCGTATGCTGTGGTGCTTATAGTACGATAGCGGTAGCGGACGCTGATGTCCGTACAGAACGACTAATACATATATTATATAGTGCAGGGGGCAGTGCCTGATTCATTCAGGTGCTGCCTCCTGTCTGTGTATGATGGCGGATATTATGCTGCGGTGTGTGTGATGGCTATGCTCTTGCCGCAGTATATATATGTGAATAGGTGTTTCTTGCTCTTGCGGAATATGCGTCTATCCTCTTCTCTATCCATAAGTCTATCCACATAAAACTTGATTCTGCCTTTCTGATTATGTAACTTTGCATCGCAGAGTAGGGGGAAGTGAATCCTGTATAAAGAAGTTGGGCAGCATGAACCACACATCATGCTGCCCAACTGATGGGTTCTGTTTCTGCCTGCGGTATCGCTGAGGCAGTCTGGCAGTGCTGCCAGATGGTGTTATCAGCGCATCTGTATGTTCACATGCAGACGGTGTTTCTTTGTCTTGTCTATGCTGTATTTCTTCAGTACGCCAGGGCCGCAGCTGCTGTTGCCTATGCCCAGTACTGCACAGTCGATGGTCAGAATGGTGTAGTCGCCTTCCTTCAGTTCGTGATCATGCTTCACTGCAATGATGTCCTGCGGCGTATAGTGGAGCGCAGAGAACGAGAATGGCTCATCTACTGCTGTCACACGGAATGTCTTCCCCTTCGCTGTCTTCAGCATGACGCTGGCACACTCGCGGTGATTGCCGCAATCCTGCGGCATAGGGAAGTGTGCGTACTCGTCTGTAACGCTCGATTTCCAGAGTCCGACATGGCATGACTGCCAGCGGTCAGGATATGTGTCCCATGGTCCGCGGCCGTAGTATTCGAGTTGTTCGTATTCCTTTGGCAGTGTCAGTTGCATGCCGAGGCGTGGCAGTTCTGGCAGTTCTCCGCGGCATTCATATTCCTGTACCACATCGACAGAGCCGTTATTGAGAATCGTGGTGGTGGTAGTGACAAGTATACTTCCACTGGCAAAGACATATTCCTCTACCTTCTCGACAGCATTGTCGCCCACGCTCTTCAGTCCGCTCACAGTCTTCACCTCCGGTGTCGCCATATTGTTGCGTGTCCAGTCCTTAGCCAGCCAGTTGCCAAACGACTTGTCGTTGTCTACAGGGGCGCGGAAGAAGGATGCCTTGATGTTGCCGAGCGGAGTGCCTTCAAGCGTCTTCAGACGTTTTGCTGACGGCTTCATAGATGCTGCATAGTCCATTACCGAACCTGAAACCGCAAACTGCTCCTCCATGACTGGCTGTGTCTGGCCCTCGCATGTAACAAGGATATTGAGGCGAACATCGCCCTCCTTCTTCACGTCGGCTATGCGCTGGGCAAGCGTTCCAAGCACTGCGCTGTCGCCAGGCTGCACCTCTGGTGTCGGGATAACAAACGGCTTCTGCTTCTTGCCGTTGACGCTGATTGTTCCTGTCAGTGTGTATCCGTCGAGCGAAATATGATGATTGCGGTTTATGACGTATATGTCTGCGCCATGACGAGAGAACTGCACCGGTGCGTATACGTGCTTCACCTCGAAGTATTTAGAGGTTGTCTGACGCTCACACATTACTACTCCGTTAAAGCAGAACGCCTTCAGGTTAGGCTTGTCGCCGAAGTCGCCGCCGTAATGCGCCCATCCGTCGCGTATGATGCCCTGGTCTACCCAGTCCCAGATGAATCCGCCAAGCATGCGACGGTTAGAATATATCTCGTCCCAGTATTCCTGGAAATTGCCCAGGGCGTTGCCCATGCAGTGGGCATACTCTGATGTCAGCACCGGACGGTTGTCTACCACACCGTCAAGATAGCCGCCAGAGAACTTCCATTCTCTCTGTGCTATACCCAGCAGGTGCTCCCAGCGGGCATTCTCTGCGCGCTCCTTGTCAGAGCCTTCTGGTACGCCTGGATTGAGATACTCCTGCATGACACGCGGATAGAAGCGTGAGATGACATCCACGCAGACAGGGTCTGGCTGCGGGTTCTCTGTCTCCGAGATGTTGCCCTCTGTCGTTCCCTGTGCTCCTTCGTAGTGAACGAAACGCGTAGGGTCGAACTCATGCAGCCATCCGGCCATCGCGCTATGGTTTGCTCCGTAGCCGCTTTCATTGCCAAGGCTCCAGAATACCACGCAAGGATGATTCTTGTCGCGCTCCGCAAGACGTATGACACGGTCCATCATGGCTGTGTTCCATGACGGAGTCGACGTAAATTCACCTCGCACGCCGTGGTTTTCAGCATCCGCCTCGTCAAGGACATAAAGACCGAGAGAGTCGCACAGCTCGTACCAGCGAGGCTGTGCTGGCGAGTGGGCTGTACGAACGGCATTGATGTTAGCCTCTTTCATGAGGCGTATGTCCTGCAGCATGCGTTCTTCTGAAACGACACGTGCGTGGTAAGGATCGAACTCTATGCGGTTTACTCCGCGGAAACGGACCTGCTTGCCGTTGACAAGGAACATGCCGTCCTTTATGGCAAGATGGCGGAAACCTACTTTCTGTACCGCCTGCTCAATGGTATTTCCCTTGTCGTCGACGAGCGACAGGCGCAGCGTATAGAGGTATGGAGTCTCTGCTGTCCATGTCTTCACGTTGTTCACAACAGTATCCATGCGGTTGAACTTCATGTGTCCGCGCTGCGGATACCATTCGTTCATCACGCCAGCTTTATGTGCAAGGTTCAGTATCGGCAGTGCATCGGCAGACATCTCAGTCACCTTTGCTCCGTCAGCATCATACAGCTCGGCTCTGACCGTGTAGCCCTCGCCGCTGTGTCCGTCGTGGCTCTGCAGTTTAGGATTTATCTGCAGCGAGAAGTTACGGTATGTGTCATCTGTTGCAACGGTGCGGATGGCATAGTCGCGCAAGCGAATTGATGGTGTATGGAAGAGCGTCACATCACGATGAACGCCGGCAAAACGCCACGCATCCTGGTCTTCAAGATACGAGCCGTCGCTGTATTTATACACCTCAAGGCTGATTTCGTTCTCGCCAGCCTTAACATATTGCGTAACATTAAACTCTGACGGATGATTGCTTCCCTGCGAATAGCCTGCTCTCTTGCCGTTGATGTAGACGTAGAATGCAGACATCACGCCGTCGAAACGCAGATATGTCTGTCCGCCGTCAGTGTTCCATGTCTCCGGAAGAGTGAATGTGCGGCGGTAGTGTCCTGTAGGGTTACGCTCTATTTCTGTCGTATAGCCTTTCTTCGGAGTGCCCATGACGTAAGGAGGGTTTACCTTGAAGGTATATCCAGACGAAGAGTAGATAGGCGTTCCGAAACCATTCACCTCCCAATTGGCTGGCACTGCGATGGTGGTCCACTGCGCCTTGTCAATCGCTTCAGGCGTGGGTGCCCAGCGGAACTGCCATGTTCCGTTGAGTGACAGCTGGCGGTCGCCTGGCTTGGAAGCATACGGCATGAAGTATGCACGCGCCGGCTCACGGTTTATCTGTATTACATTTTCATTCTCCCAGTCGTGTTGTGCTGCTGATACGCCTGATATGCAGCACATGGCAAACGACACTGCGATATGTCTTTGCTTCATAATGGTATATCTGTTTCTTAGGTCTATCATGCTGTCTGCTTCCTTCCTGCAGGACGCAGACAGCAATGACACTGTTTCATATATTGTCTTTATGTTTGTTATTGCCTGTGCATTGACATCACTGCACCTCTACATACTCGAACTCAACGCCCTTTATGGTCTTCTTAGTGCCAGGCTGCAGGAGTTGCAGATGATAGTTTCCGGCATTAATCTGTGTGCCCGTAGTGGTGCTAATCATCTTGAACTTCCTTGGCTGTGACGGTATGAGAATCTCTCTGTCGACAAGTGTGATGCCCTTTTCGTCGATGATTCGCATCTGAGCGGTTACTGGTTCGCCCTCGTTGCGGTATCTGAAGCGCAGCGCATACTCACGGGCAACGCCTGGAGTGATAAGGAACATTGTCTCACTCTTATCACGTGCCTTGAGATTCTTCAGCGGTGTGTAGCGGCTTGCAGGGAATGCTTCCTCGTCAGCAGGCAGCATTGACTTCGGCAGACGCTCCACGCGGTCAGCCTCGATAGCCTTCCATACACCGTCCTTTCCTACCGGCAGCGGCTTAACACCCTGCGGCGCAATGATTGCAATGGCTGATATGACAGCCTCGCCAGCCTTCACTTCAGGGAAAGAAAGCGTAAGTTTTCCACCCTTTACATCAACGGCGACAGTCTTCTTCAATGCTCCCGCATGTCCAGCCTCTGCCCATACGTCGAGGTCACGGATAACGGTCTTGCCGTTTGCGGCTACAGAGAACAAGCGCTGTCCCTCATAGTCACCCTTTATTCCGCTGCCGATTCCGAGCCAAGGTTCTGCGAAATAGAGTTCCACATGATATGTTCCGTCAGGCAGAGGGAACTCATACTGCAGACGATGGCGTCCGTATCGGAAGGTCTGGAAGAGATTCCAATCACGTGTTCCGTGTATAGGCACGCTGACAGAAGCCTGTGAAGCCTTTGCCTTCTGTACATTAAGGACTGACTGCACAGTATCTTTATTTGCGAAGAAATCGCCCCATGAACGGCTGTATGTCATGTCGTCGCACTGCCATTTGTTGCCATACGAGTCGGTATATGAGTCGCCGCCGCAGTTCAGACGCAGCACATAGTTGCCGTCAGCAGGCTTCATGATGTCGCGATTGTTATCAGCAGGTGTTGGGACAACTGCTGACGGACCGTAGAGAAGTTCGTATCCAGGAGCCTTCTCCAGTCCCTCGAGCAGGATGATATCCTCTGCCACAGCCTTTCCGTGACGATAGCCTACAGCACGAAGCACATTGTATTTTACCATGCGATGCTCCCACAGCATGTGTGTGCCAGGCTTGCGGGCGTTGCGTTTGCGTCCGAGATACACCTTGTCGTTGGCACTATTGTAAAGCATGACGCTATCGCAATTACTGTAAACCGCTATGTCTGTGCGTCGCGGTCCAGTGTTTTTGAAACGGTCAGCCCATGTGTGTGAGTTGATGTAAACCATCGGGTCGTCGTCTGGAGAGACGTAGTTGGCACGATACATGAAATACATGTCGGCAGGCTGTTCCCACACCGTGAGCAGTCCCTTATAGTTTATCGGACCAATCTTGTCTGTCATGCGGTAAGCTTCATCTGGCTGTACACGTCCTGGATTGTCGTGAGTGGCGAATATCCACTGATAGTGTCCGCAGATGCTATCCTTCACTTCCTCCGCCAGACGCACCTTAGTCTCCATGAGGTCAGTGGCCCGCTCCTCGCTGTATGCCTTCTCCTTGCGCAGCGAATCGAGAGGAGCCTCGCTGTGGAGTCCTATGGTTCGCCATGCGCCATACTCTCCGTTGAGCAGCTGGTCAGGGCGTTTCATCTCGTTGTCATAGTTGAGTGCGGTGCCACCGTATGTGCCGCTCCAGTTCTGTATGACGTTCCAGTCGCTTCCGTCGCCACCGTTGCAGGTGGTGATGAGACGTCCTGGCTGTCCTTCAGACATGGCGCAGGTAGGGTCCATCTCACGGATAATGGCGCAGCACTCCTCAGCGAAGGCCTTTGGAAGCGTTGATTCGTTCTGCAATCCCCACATGATGACACTCGGAGAGTTGCGGCGTTCCTTTATCCACTGGCGCATGTGACGCTTGAAGTTCTCGCGGAACTGAGGAGTATCATACCAGATGTGTGCCGAGAACTGGCTCCAGAAGAGTATTCCCTTGCTGTCGAGCAGTTGCTGATAAAGCAGGTTGTGCGGCTGGTGGGCCTCACGGTAGGCGTTGAAACCAGCCTGCTGTATGAGCTTTATACGCGACTTTATCTGCTCTGGCGAGAATGCGTGTCCGCCTCCGAGGAGATGTTCGTATTCGCATGTGCCGTTGATGAACGTGCGCTCGCCGTTCATGAAGAATCCCGGCGCTGCATTCTTGCGCACATACTGTATGTTACGTATGCCGTAAGGCGTTACGACCTGGTCGGTGGTCTTGCCGTTACGCTTTATCATAGAGACCACATTATAGAGGTAAGGCTCTGCTGGCGACCAGCGCATAGGGTTGCTGATGGCGGATTTCAGGCTCACGATGCGTGTCTCGCCAGGCTGCAGTGTGACCTTCTCTGTGAGGCGGAAGATGCGCTTCCCGCTGGCGAGATTGAAGTTGTTGACAACCTCGAACTCAGCCGCTGCTGCACCGTAGTTCTTTATTTCGTTGTTTATGTATACGGTGTCACATGCGTTATTGTTCCACACATGCACTCCGAACGGCTCTATGCGCACCTCGTCAGTCTCGATGAGCGATAGCGGACGATAGATGCCGAGCGGCTGGCTGCCCTCAGAGAAGCCCCATTCAGATGAGCATCCGCCACAAACCCACGGCATGTCGGTGATTAGTTCAGGATGGTCGCAGAGCACTGAGAGGCTGTTGCTTCCGTTTTTCACGTGGTCAGTAATGTCGAGAGTCCATGTGGTTCGTCCTACTGACTGCTTCGGCCATGTGTGTCCGTTGAGCGTGACAGTAGCGTATGATCCAACGCCTTCGAAGAAGAGGAAGTATCGCTTGCCCTGCTTCTTCTCGTAGGCGAATGTCTTTTCGTATACAGCAGAGCCGTGCAGGTTGCCGTGCTTGAGCTGACGGTATCCGTAGTAGTCGTCCCAGTTGTGCGGGATGTTTACTGTTGCCGTTTTCTCGCCTGCCACCTCGGCATTCGTTGTGAGGAGGCGTGTCTGCCAGTTATCGTTGAGCGATGTGACGATTCGTTTGCCCTTGCGCTCTGGCTCAGGGAAAGTGACAGCCGACTTGCCCATCGGCTTTGATGTAGCGAGTGCTATGCCGCGCTGTCCATCGTTGTTTACAGCACAGTAGAAATGATACACCACGCCGTCATGCTTCAGCACATAACTCTTATGGGCGAACATTTCGTCGTAGTCCTTGGTAGGATATACGAGGTCTGCACCCTCCCACTTCTGCCAGTTGACAAGGTCGCGTGACACGGCGAAGGTATTGAACGCATTATACTTGCGCTGCGGGTCGTATGCAGAGAAGTAGAACATGACGTAGAGCGGGCTGTTCTTGCCATTGACAGAATTGCCTTCCCAATCGGTGAAATCGGCAATCTGAGCGTCGCCTGTGATTATGCCTGGCACCTCCTGTGCGAAGACCGGATTGCCTTCATAGCGCTCCCATTTCTTCATGTTGTTAGAGAGTGCTATGCCGATGCGCTCCGCCTTGTGATTGTTTTCTGGGTTTACGCCGCCTGCATTGTAGAACATGACGAAGCGTTTGCCCAGCGTGCGGTGTTTGTCCTCATACACATAGCTCTTATACTGTATGAGTTTCTCCCACCACTGTGCATCCTTGTCGTTTATGTGCAGTATAGGCTTGTCTGCTGCCTGCCATTCGTGTGCTGTTGTTATGGCAGGGTCTGCCTCGCCAGAAGCATTGTCCTGACGCTTTTTGTTAGCATCAGTCCACGCCTGTCCTATATACAGCGGTGCGCGTACGCCCTCGTAGCCAGTACCTTCTCCGCCGAGGTAAGTCATCCAGTAGCGGTTCTTGTATGCTGACATGCGGTAGTCGCCGTTCCACTGCCATGAGACGAGCGATGGGAATCCGCCTCGCTGGTTCATGTCCCAGCCGCTGTCCTTATAGTCGAGGAGACAGCCGAGCGTGCGCCACTCGAGCAGATTGTCGCTCTCAGCAAGCCATGTGGTGTAACCGCGGCCGTCGAGTCCGTCGCTGCCGTTATATACAACGTATGTCATATACCATTTGCCGCCTTCGCGATAGACCGTCGGACAGTCTATCTTGTGGTTGTTGTCAGCAGGAGCCACCACCATTCCGTATTTGTATGGCGATTTCACCTCCTCGTATATGTCACGCATCGTATCGTCAGAAATAGTCTGAGCGTATGCCAGCGCTGAGCAGAAAGCGAGTATCAGCGTAGTGATTCTTTTCATGTTTTGTAAATATTGGTTTAGTAACGTGTGATAAGCAGATGATGACAAAATCATGCCTGTGCAGCAAGCGGCACTGCTTACGTTTTGATAGTGCTATTTTTGACGTTGCAAAAGGCTGCTTCTGAGCGGGTCAGACACTGCTTTTGGCATGCCCAAAAGCAGTGTCTTGGATTATTGTCGAAAGCAAAAGAATTGCGTTAGCAAAATACGTTATTTTCTTACAATATGTCAGCATAACACAAATTCAATGCTCTCTCAGTGTCATCGCACGGAAATCTTAATTCTGTAAGGTATTAATAGAACAGCCAGTCTATAGAGCTGTCGGCACCTGCCAGTGCTGCGTCACGTGGTGTGATCTTGTCGGCAGTAGCTCCGAGAACGAGCAGGAATCCCTTAGGCAGGTTCAGCGTGTGTGTGCCTGCTGAGAGGTTGTACGGGTGAACATTCACCTGCGGCATGCCGTTTATGCGTATTGCTGAGGTGTAGCATGGCTCCTGCTGTCCGAATTCGCTGGCTGTAGCGTCGATTTCGAGACGTGGTGCCTTGGCGTACTTCGACTGGTCGTCGCGGAAGAATCCGACGAGGAGGGTGACAGGCTTGTCGGTTGTGAATGTCACGGCTGTTCCCGTGTTGCGCTGTTCCTTAGAAGGAAGGACGTATGCCTGCATGCCGTCGAGTTCGATGGCGTAGTCTGTTACGAGTGAGTCGAGGTCAGAGAAGAGTTTTGCGCCCTTCTCAATCTTAACCGAAGAAACAGGCTTTCCGTTGTATGCCACCTGAGTGATTGCGGCTGGTGTGAGAGGCTTCAGCTCTACCTTCTCCTCCTGATATGTTCCGTCAGCCTTGCTCTTGAGCAGCGCGATGTTCTTCTTGAAGTTAGCCAGCTCTTTCTCATACTCCGGCAGGAGTTCGTTCCAGTGCTTCATGCGTCCGTCGTTGCCTGCGATAGGTATGCGGCGCATAGATGTCTGCATACTGTTGGCATAGCGGTATGTTGACGATGTGAGGGCTGCGAGCGTGCGATAGTGTGCAAGACTCTTCTCGAGCAGCGGCACAGCCTTCTCCAGTTCGTTGATGTCGTTAGTGTATTTGTAGTTGAGAACATGCTCGCAGGCGCGCACCTTAAGACCGAATGCGTATGCAAACTCACGATAGCAGTGCATATCGTTGCGCAGACGTGCAAACTCCTGTATGTTCTTTCCTACGCTGGCGAATGCTTCGTCAATAGCTGCCACAGCCTTGTCGCCGTGCGCCATGGTCTCGCTGACAATCTGCAGCGGCAGTTCTCCGATGTGCTGTTTGGTGCTTGCAGCCTTCACGTTGACGTTGTCCGGGAAGTTCTGATTGACAGGCAGCGGTGCGCCATGCTCTTTTGCGACATACTCAATGAGTTTCTCACCGTCTGGTCCGCAGCTTTCGTAGAATCCAGGATATACGGTATACTTGTACGGATTGACCAGTTGAGAACAGAACATGCCGAGGAGCAGAGTCTGACGGTTGCCTTCTGTGATGCCGAAACGACGCAGGAGCTTAGGCGCAATTTCGCCGCTCTCCTCCATAGCCTCACGTATCTTGGCAGCCGATGCCGTTGTCGTGCCGAACTTTACGGCGAGGGTATCATCCCAGTATGCTTTCTCTTCGTTGCGGTCGCGCTGGCAGTTCCATGCGTAGCGTCCCCATGCTGAATACCACATCCAGTCGCGCTCGAGCTGCTTCATGCGGTTTCCGTTAGATGTCTTTACGCTGTCGGCTGTGTAAGGCCAGTCCCAGTATGAAGCCTGCGGATAGAGATGAAGGGCGTTGGCGTGGTGTGCTTTGTGCATAGCCTGTGCTGTCTTCTGGATGAAGTCAGGCGATGACCAGCGGAACGGCTCAAGGTTTGCAAGGATATGTACATTAGAAATATGTGTAGAACCTAATGCAGCAAGCGACTTGTGGGTCTCGCCCCATGGGCCTTGCGGTGTGTATGTGGTGAGCGACTCGCCTGTATACTTGTTCATTGTGTAGAGGTTCTTGTAGAGAGGGAGCGACGCCTCCATGACCATCTTGCAGTCGGTGTCGTGTGCGCGGAGCAGCACTGGCGGCTCGTCTGTGCGTCCGAGGGTTTTCAGACCGTCTTTCACAGCTGGTATGATGGTCTGTGTCATCCACTTGACGTCGTCTTCGTATGTCGCCATAGCTTCGCCCAGACATACAAGGAGTCCTACGTTAGGATAGTTCTCGATGAATGCACGCACTGACTTATATGTATAGTCGTGGAGCAACGGTGTGATTGGGCGGTTGCGGTCTTGTGTTCTTATCTTGTGATGCTCTGCGAAAGGCTTAGATACCAGGATGTTATAGAACATCTGTATGACGAATATGCCACGGCGGTCGGCCTCCTTTGTGAGGAATGCGAAGATTTCCTTGTTCTTCTCGAATGTAGCATCGTCAACCTCTACTGCATAAGGATAGTCAGGAAGTTTCACCAGCGAAGCGAACGGATGGCCGTTCCAGAGATAGACAGAGTTCATGCGGTTGTCTACAAGCATGTCGAGGTATTCTATCCACTGCTGCTTGTCGTAGAACCATGGGAAGAGTTCTGGTGTGTAAGGATATTCGTATACCATGCGGCCTGGCAGCAGATATGGCTTCTGCACACCGATACATCCGCCGCGAAGCACCATCTCTGGCGCATCCTTTATGCTTGCAGGAAGATTCTGGATGCCTTTTTTCTTTATCTGCTCTGCCAGTTCGTTGCAGGCATAGATGCATCCTGTGCCGTCGTTACCAACAATTGTGACCTTTGTGCTGCTGCCCTGCTTGGTGGTCTTGGCTGCTGTGGTAATCTCAAAGCCTTCTTTCTTGAGGGCTGATGAGTTCTTGCTTACAGAGAGATATACATAATGCTGGGCTTTCTTGTCTGTCTTTCCGTTTTTTGTGACACTGACTGTGATGCCCTGCTGAGAGAGTTTCTTCTGCAGATATTCTGCTGCATACTCCACTCGGTTTGTTGCCTTCTTTGGCAGAACGATGTTCACGCTGCCCGCATAAGCCACGAGCATCGCGCTGAAAAATAAGATAGTAGATAATAGTCTTTTCATGGATATAAACAAATAAAGGGTAAACGAGAAAGCCGGCAGCTGCCTTTCTTCCCCATTTACCCTATGTTGATGTTATTTAAGTTTTATCTGTTTGTATGAAATACGCTGGCGGCGCCATGTGTAGATACAGTGGAGCGAACCATCTTTGCCCTGTATGATTGACGGATAAGAATATTGGCCGATAGGGCTGTCCTCAAGGGTGAGGAAGTGATTCCATGTGATTCCGTCTTCTGAAATAGCCAGTGAGCATGGCGAACGGTGGTCCTTGCGCTTGCCTGGGACTGTATATACATTATTATATATTAGGACATGACGGCCGTCCTTTAGCGTCACGGCGTCAGTGCCTGACTGGTTCTGAGGCACATTGAGCAGTGTCACAGGTGTCCATGTGTCGCCGTTATCGCTGCTGAATGTCGATGCGAGACGGCCGTTGCGTGTGCGGCCAACCATCTGAAGACGGCCGTCCTTATGCTTAAGGATAGAAGGCTGGATGCAGTCTACTGGGCGTTTCTTCGCTCCTTCCTTAAGTATCATCTCCGGCATGTTGCCGTCCTTTGGAAGCACTGGTACCATGTCGGTCGTGAGAATTGCATCTTCACGTGGTATCTTTACGTACTTCCACTCGTTGGTCTTAAGGTCGAGTATCTCTACATGGAATTTCCAGCCATCGCCTTCTGTTGATGTAGGGCAGATGAGACGGCCGTTGATAATCTCTGGCTTGTTCTTCACGGGACCGAGGAAGCCTTGTGGCAGCGGTTCTTTCTCGCTCCATGTCTTGCCGCCGTCAGTCGATTTGGTGAGCCAGCCTGTCCAGTCAGCCACCTTGAGGCCTATCTTGAAGAAGAGCCACAGTTCGCCTGAAGGCATCTGGAAGAGCACCGGATTCCAGCAGGCCTTGCGGTAGTAGCCGTCAAGCGCCTTGTTATTCTTAGCCTCAGGACTCTTTGCCTGAGCCCAGCCGATATTCAGATTCTTCACAGGACCTACGTTTGCCTTGGCGCAGAGTGTGTCTATGCCGGCAATATTGCCCTGCTCTGAACCTAAAGCTAATACGCCGTCGGCTGCAAGTACTGGCGCTGACCATGTGTCAGAGCCTTTCTTCTTTATCTGTGTCCAGATACATACGTCTGGATTGCGCTCCTTTGTGCCGCCGAAATATGTAGCCACGAGGTCGCCGTTCTCCAGTTCTACAATAGAAGAAGCATGGGTTTCTGGATAGATAGACTGGTCGTAGACAAACTCATCGTTGATGATGCTGTTGTCACGAGGTGCTATCTTTGACTTCAGTGTGTGTGTGCCAGAACCTAAGGTCTTGACTGTTCCGTCAGGAAGATATACGTCTGCAGTTGTGTTTGCTGGCAGCGTGATGTTCCATTCTACCTGCTCGAGGGTCTTGGTCCAGCTTGACTTGACCAGTCCGTAAGGTGTCTGGTATGATGCATCGACATTGTCGAGGTCCTGTATCTCGAAGTTTGGCTTCATCATGAGCTTCTTGAAGGCTACTGAGCCTGGGGCGTTCTTGATGCCTGCCAGATTCTCATAGTACCATATCAGGAGGTCGCCGAGAAGCATGACGTGGTTGCCTGAGTTCATGCGAGGATTAGCCTTGTCGCCGTTCCATAGCTCCCAGATTGTCGTTGCGCCCTGCTCTACCATGTAACCCCATGAAGGATAGGTCTTCTGTGAAGCTATGCGGTATGCCAGGTCGGCACGTCCGTTTTCAGAAAGTGTACGCATCAGCCATGAGATTCCGATTACTCCACATGACACATGGTCGCCGTTCTTGCCGCAGATGTTTGTCACAAGATTCTTCACAACTTCTTCTTTGCAGTCATCAGGCACAATGCCTAATGCAAGAGGAAGCAGGTTGCTGGTGGCTGAGTTGTTGCCGTAGAACACGCTGTCCGGATAGAGTATATGGCCTGGCTGCTCTGATGTGCCGCGCTTGATGGTGAGGAATTTCTTGTTGAAAGCCTCGGTCATCTTCTTCTCAAGTGCAGCATACTCCTCCTTGTCGGCAGTGAAGCCTTGCATGTCGGCATACATCTGCATCAGTCGGAGGTTCTTTATGGTGTATGCTGTTGAGATAAGTGTGCCGTCAGTCTTGCGTGCAGGGTCCTGAGAGTGTATCATCTTGAGGTCCTCTGGCGGTACGCACCAGTCGCCATACTTATCTCTTGTGATGAGATAATCCTCCATATACTCAGTCAGAAGGTGGTTCATCCACTTCTTGATATATGGGTATGAGTCGATGATTGGCTGCTTGTTGCCATACTGACGGTAAATCATCTCGCAGATGAATGGCAGTGCTGACGGCCATGTAACGTCATCGTTATAGTAATTCCAGAAGGCTGGCGCTACGTCAGAGAATACTCCGTCGGTGCGCTGTGTCTCACAGATGTCACGCATCCACTTAGAGTATAGACGCTCATTATTGAAAATGTACGCTTCGCCGAAGGCTCCCATGGTGCGGTCACCAAGCCATGGCTGGCGCTCATTGCGCTGCGGACAGTCTACCGGCATGCCTTTGTAGTTGGACAATATGCCCCAGTATGCATTGCGATATACATTGTTCAGCACACTGTTGCTTGTCTTTATATTGCCTGAAACGGTCATGTCGTCTGAGACAACCTGTGCCTCGAAGTCATCTGTCTTGGCATTCTTATATCCTGTAACCATAGCATAGCGGAAGCCATGTGTGATGAATGTAGGACGCCATGTGCTGCCGTTCTCCTTGCCATTACATACATATATGTCTTCTGAAAGTGCATCGCGGAAGTTTGCGAGATAGAGAGTGCCATCCGGATTCAGTTTCTCTGCAAACTTGATGCGTATTGTATCGCCGCTGTTGCCGCGCACTTTCATCTGTATCCAGCCTGCCATGTTCTGGCCGAAGTCGATAATGTAGCGGCCGTCAGGAAGTGTGCTGATGCTCTTTGGCTTAAGGGTATTGAGCACTCGCATGTTCGGTGCAGGCTGTCCTATGAGCTCTGCCATAGGTATATCCGTACGCTTTGACCATATCCATTTTGAGTCATCATAACCCACAACAGACCAATCGCCGAGTTCCATGCGTGCGTCATACTCCTCTCCGTCGAACTCGTTGTTGGCGCGGATAGGGCCGTTTGCAGTCAGTTTCCAGCTCTCGTCTGTTGAGATTTTCTGCGTTGTGCCGTCTGTGTACTCAATTATAATGTTGATACGGCACTTAGGAAATCCCATGAATGGGCTCTTGTGTGGTTTTGACTGGCGCATAGGGAATGCGCGACCTGCACCGAGAGCAATACCGATACATGACTTTGAAGCCTCTGGAGCGAGTGCCATCATGGTTGATACAGCACCCTGTTGGTTTGCTTTCTGCTCTGGTTCGAGTTGCTTGGCACGCAATGCATCTGTAATATCGAATGTATTATAGATGATTGACTTGCGGGTGTCTGTAGGCTGAGGAGCAAGGACATCAATGCCCTGCTTCTGCCCGTTGATATAGAACTCGTAGAGACCTACGGCTGCAACGTATGCTGTTGCACGCTTGATTTCCTCTGCCTTGATGTCAATCTCCTTGCGAATGTAGCGTGCAGCGATACGTGAGCGATAGCCTTGACGCTCGCCTTCAAACAGCTCGTCAATGCCAATCCAGCGGCCAGCCCAGTGTGATTCCACTGTAAGACCTACGCTGAACCGCTGTGCAGCAGCCCATTCTGTCTCGCCTTTGTTTGTCTTTACTTTAACAGTCCAGTAGGCATGATCAGTGTCTTTGAGCTTTTTGCCGGCATAAGCGAGCCACAGCTGCTGGTCACTCTGCACCATTCCTGTGTCCCAGAGGTCGGCTTTGCCAGGCACAAGGAGTTCTGGCGATGTAGCCACAAGTACATGATAGGCAGTCTGAACAGTGTTGTTCTTCGTCTCAGTAATCTGCCACGAGAATCGCGGAGTATGCGTTGACAATCCCAAAGGATTTGTCATGTTCTCCGTTGTGAGATGGACAACCTTCGGTTTCGCCATCATCATTGTCACCACGACAAGCATGGTGAGCATTGTCAAGAGTCTTTTCATTAATATAATATTTTTTTATTGTATGCCTTAAGTCTGTATCTTTACCTTGTTCTTATATATAATGAGGTTGCTTGTATGCACTGTTTTCTTTATTAGGCGCATTCTGACATCCTGTAAAAGATGTTTTGTTATGGTGCTGCCCAATGCTTTTTGTTGCCTTTCATTAAGGCCTGCATTACCCTATACTATGGTTTCTGCTTCCATTCATAAGGATTCTCATCACTCCATATTAGGACTTCAATTTTCCTAATTAAGGTTTTTATTTCCCCTGATTGAGAGTTTTATTTTCCCTCATTGAGTATTCCAGCATTCGAGCCCTGCTCGTCGATGCCGTTTTCTGTACCTTTTATGAAGTTATATGTTGCAACGAGCGTGCCGTTTTCATCATAATGACGCGCCTCGCCATGAGCCATCGCGCCGTTCAGAGGGGTTCCTGGCAAGTCACGTGGTGCTGGTTTTAGGTTCCATGTGCTTTCAACACGCTTATTACCATTAGGCCAGTACTGGGTCCACACACCGATATTGGTTTTCAAATCACGCTGCCATGTCCATTCTACTGTGCCGTCTTCGCGCCACAGAGTCTCCGTTCCGGTGCGTCGTCCGTTCCTGTATGTCACCTCATGCTGTTTCTTTCCGTTAGGGAAGTAGTCGGTATAGGTGCCGTTCAGGACGAATGTTCCGCTCTTAGTGAAGTCGCATAGAGCCTTCTTCGGCTGTTTGTAGTCCACCTGCTTGCTTAGAATCCAAGCCTCGTTGAATTCTATCTCCAGTCCAGGATAGTTTGATGTGGTGAGTATATGAATCATTCCGTCCCTTCCCTGACGCAGAGTGCAGTATCCGAGAGACGGATGATCGAGGCGGTGATGCTGCGGAAGTGCGACAGGAATATTCTTTATCTGCCATGTCTTACCGTTATCATAAGACAGTCCGACGTAGCAGTCGTTGCCGTAGTTCCATCCTGCTGGCGGCGAAGTCTTCCTCTTGTGGAGGTATGAGTCGCCGACGATACATAGCGCACCAGATGCGAGACGTATCATGCATGGTCGCTGTGCAGTGCCTGTAGGAGGGAATGGTGAAGGTTCACCCTTAGTCCATGTTGCTCCCCAGTCGTATGATATGTTCTGCGGATTCCATCCGTTGACATTTCCATTCTTTCCTCCAGCCGACAAGAGAGTGCCTTTATCGTCTAGCGGAACGATAGTAGAGTGGCGTGAAGAAGTGCGTCCGCCCATGTCGTGCCATGTCACTCCGCCATCCTTGCTGCGCAGGAGGAAACTTTCAGAGCCTTTTCCGTCGATAGCAACAAACAGTTCTCCGTTCTTGTTCCTGAAGGCATTACTGATAGGCTGGGCAGTATATCGCTCCAGTTTCTTGTCCATCTGCGGCACAGAGAATGTCCATGTTGCTCCGTTATCCGTAGACTTGCATATACGGAAAGGCACATAGTCAGTCATGTCTCTGCCGCCTCCGAAGAACCAAACGGTATCGTTGTCAGTGAACAACAATGCCGACTGGTCGTTTCCGCCTACAGTGTTGAAGAACAATTCAGGCATGTCCCATTCGTCTGAGCCATATCTGCGGCGTGCCTGCACGAATGTTGTGGCAGGATCAGCCTCAGACTTTCCTCTTGGAGTCGAGAAGTATATGGCAAGCAAGTCGCCGTTAGGCATCACTTCAAGCGATGCAGAATGGCTGTGATGATATATTCCCCAGTCAAGTCCAGCCTTCTCTCCCTGCTCCGTCGGAGTATAGCATGCAGGAACAGGCATAGCCATTCTGACGTTGAAGTATGGTTTCTTCATCCGCTTTTCGTTGACATCTCCGGCAGCAGGCCTTCTCTCCTGCTTCACGCACTGCTGCGTGAAAGGAACCTTCTGGCGCTCGCTGATGATGTAAACAGCCTGTCCTGCGGTGTCGCCTACCGCACTCATGTATTCTCCGGCCCTGAAGTTTGCAGCCTCAATCTTATACATTCTCATGCCGTTCTCAGCCTTACTCTGTGCTGAAGCGTTATGGGTTGTCGCTGTCAGTACGGCAGTCAATGCTATAACAAAGATATTCTTCATGCTTTTCATGTCGTTGCTATGATGTCTTCCCGCCTTTGTTGAAGGCGGGAAGACATTTTTTTGTTAGTGTTAATATGCTCTTTCTTTCAGTAAGGGGAAATTATTCGTTAAGGTCGCGCAGGTTCTTCCAGTTAGACGAAGAAGGAATCACCTCCATTTCAGAAGTGAGATAATCCTTTGATGCATCAAAAGCGATAAGCACGCCGTCGTTCACTCCGCTTCCACCCTTTATGTCAGGATTGATGCGGTGAATCTTGTTGCTAACCTCTCCTACATAGAGCAGTTTGCCAGTTGCGGCATCCATCCAGAACACCTTCTTTGTCTTGCCAGATATTTTGCGGAAGTCAATGTTCATATCCCTTGCGGTGTAGTTATACACAAGCAGGTAGTCATTACCCCTTGTAGCAGTGAGACGGTTGTAGCGTGTTCCGTTTTCGCCAGATATGATGCTCTGGTCAGGAACGCGATCGAAATATGGGAAAGCCAGCATCAGGTGCTTCACGTATTTCATCTGAGAGAATCCTGGGTCACGAAGAGCCTGATACCAAGTCTTCACATCGCCAGCATCGCCGTAGCTTGTGCCGTATCCTGGCTTGAGGAACTGCATTATAGCGTTGTGTCCGTAGGTGTGTCCGCATGAACCAGCGAATACAGACCAGTAAGCATATCGGCGCACATCGCAGTCCATCCAGCGAGGTTCGTTTGCGTCATGCAGTCCTTGTGGGATATCCTCATAGCTTGGCTCAGCATCCAGAACAGGCTTTATAGGCTTGTAAGCCCATGTTGAATCGACATACATCCAGTTGTCTTCCTCTGTTCCTTCCTGTATAGGATAGTCCTTATTTCCCATTCTCTGGTTGTATCTGCGGTGACCAGACTGGAAGGTATGGAAGTCCATCCATTCAGCCTTGCTGAACCATTTAGCGCTTGTGTAGCGTCCGCGTGGGTGATAAGTCATAAGATGATTCTTATCTATAGACTTGATTGTGCGTGCCAATGTGTTCCATACGTCATTCTTGATGTCTCCCTGTATGTCGCCGCCAATCATCCAGATGATGTTTGGCGAGTTCTTGTATCTGTTTGCAAGGAATGTTCCGTACTTTACAGCATCCTCCTTAGAGAGTAGTCCGGCCTTCACGAGTCCGCCCCAGATACATACCATGCCGATGTATATACCCTCAGCTTCAGCCTGCTTGATGATGTAGTCCATGTGGTCCCAGTAGCCGTATACGCCCTTGCGGTCGATGTTCTCGAAGTTCCATCCGTCGATGTTTGACATCTGTCCGTATGCGTTGTATGCCGGCACACCGTCAATCACCTGCACCTGCACGACGTTGTATCCAGCCTCGCGGCAGCGCTGCAGATAGAAAGCCGCCTCTGCGCGGTCAGTACGCTCTGGCAGAAGCCATCCTGTTTCGCCGAGCCAGAAGAACGGAGCGCCGTTCTCATGCTGCATGAATCGCTGATTTTTAGAAATCACCAGTTTGCCGTTGTCCCATGGCTTCTGGTTGCCTTGCGCGCTAACGCCTAACGTTACGGCAAGTAATAAGAATGTAAGCAGTTTTCTCATAGTTATTGTTATTTTCCGTTTTATCTGTTTCTTAGTGGTTCAGTCCTGCCGTGTGGCCCTCAGACTCAGCATCCTGTGAGCCACACGTCAGCTGTTTCTCTTAGTTCTTGAATGTCTTAACCTCTCCAGCCTTAGTCTTTATGTCGTAAGAGTATGACTTAGGAGCATTGACAGGCTTTAGTTCTACCTTGCTGTTGTTACGTGTTTCAAGAGTCACAGGCACCTTGTACAGTGCGTTAGGGTTCTCGCCTTTAGCCTTGCGCAGGCCTTTTCCCTTAATAGGATAGTTTGATTTGACTCTCAGATTGCCTCCGATAGTTGACTTTATCTTGCATGTGGTAATCTTACCGTCCTTCCATGCCAGTTCCTCAATGATGAATCCGCCACGCAGACGAACACCCGTTATGCGTCCTTCGCTCCATACAGAAGGTATTGCAGGCAGCAGATAGACACAGCCGTCGTGGCTCTGCACTATCATTTCGGCTATGCCTGCCGTGCATCCGAAGTTGCCGTCAATCTGGAAAGGAGGGTGTGCGTCGAAGAGATTGCCGAATGTTCCGCCGCTCTTTTTCTTCTTTCCGTAAGGCACAAACTTGTCGTCAGTGAGTTTCAGTTGTTCCTTTATGAGTTTATATGCGTGTTCTCCGTCGAGCATTCGAGCCCAAAGACACACCTTCCATCCCATAGACCAGCCCGTAGAAGGGTCGCCGCGGTGAATGAGCGAAGTGCGTGCTGCATCGAAGAGCTCAGGAGTGCGGAATGGCGAGATGCTTGTGCCAGGATACAGTCCGTAGAGGTGTGACACATGGCGATGGTCATCCTTCGGGTCGTCCCAGTCCTCAGCCCATTCCTGCAGCTGTCCCCAACGGCCCACAGTGCCAGGAGTCAGCAGCTTTATTCTTTCGAGATAATACTTAGCGAGGTCGTCGTCAACGCCAAGCACTGCTGCCGCCTGTGCTACCGTTCCGAATATCTCGGCGCACAGCTGGTCGTCCATGGCACATCCAGCCGCTATGTTTTTCTTGCCCTGGTCAGCAGGATGATAGTTCTCAGGCGATACAGACGGGCATATCACCATGTATCCTGTATTAGGGTCTTTGACGAGCATATTGTCTGCAAACTCAGCCGCGCCTTTCATGATAGGGTAGTACTGGCGCAGGAAATCCTTGTCGCCAGTGAAGAGATAGTGGTCCCACAGATGATGGCAGAGCCATGGGCCGCCCATCATCCAGAGTCCTGACGATGCGCTGTCTACAGGTCCTGTGATGCGCCAGATGTCGGTATTGTGATGCAGCACCCATCCTCCAGCGCCGTACATGGTCTGCGCTGTAGCCGCGCCAGTCACGCTCACGTCGCGTATGAGGCTGAAGAGCGGGTCGTTCAGCTCAGTGAGGTTAGTCACTTCTGACGGCCAGTAGTTCATTTCGAGGTTGATGTTGCAAGTGTATTTTGAGTCCCATGACGGCAGAAGCTTGTCATTCCAGATGCCCTGGAGGTTAGCCGCCTGTCCGCCAGGCTGTGAAGAGCAGATGAGCAGGTAGCGTCCGAAGGCGTAGTATGTGCCCACGAGATGATTGTCATTGTTCTTTGCGAACTGCTCCACACGCTGCGATGTGGTGAGGTTCGGGAACTTATTCTCCCCGAGCCATAGTCTTGAGCGGTTCATATACTGCTGGAAGAAGGCTATGTGCTTTGCACGGTCAGCCTCATAGTCGCTCTTCATTGCCTTCTGCAGATACTCCTTGCAGCGTTTTGCCTCGTCGGCAGAGATGTCCTTATAGTTTACGAAGTTTGTTGCGATGCTTACATATACAATAGCCTCGTCAGCCCCTTTCACGCTGATAACGCCATCGCGTGAGATGGTCTGTCCGCCCTTTGTCTGCACCGCAAGGCGTCCCTGGAACTTCACTTTTCCCTTTAGTTTCTCGTGAGTTGGTGTCACACCCTCAAGCGAAACCTCTTTTCCTTCGCTCTTGATGATAACATCGTGGTGAGGCGAAGTCATGTTTGCGTTGAATGTTATGCTGCCCGGCTTAGAAGCAGTCAGTCTGGCCTTTATCACGTTGTCCGTGAAAGAGGTGAGCGCTTCACGACGGTAGCGCACGCCATCAACGGTGTATTCGGTCACAGCCACAGCCGAGTCGAGCGACAGATAGCGCTCGTAGTTCTCGTATCCGGCATGCGATGGGGTAGAGATGTATAGGTCGCCGAATGTCTGATAAGGCATTCCGCTGTTCGAGCCAGACATCAGGTGCTCGTTAGCCATGTCCTGCGCCTCGGTGAATTTGCCGTCGAACACGAGCTTACGCACCTTCTCCACCCATGGCTTCGACTTCTTGTTGGCGTTTGTATTAGGCTGTCCCGCCCATATCGTCTCCTCGTTCAGCTGCAGACGCTCAGTTGTCGGTATGCCGTATACCATTGCTCCGAGACGTCCGTTGCCCAATGGCAGCGCCTCTGTCCATACCTCTGCGGGAGAGTTATACCACAAACGATACTCCTGCGCCTGAAGGGTTAAGGCACAGAAAAATGCTGCGAAAATCGCAAATAAAGTTCTTTTTGTCATAGTATATAATTGTTCTTGCGCTCTTGCATGTTATAAGAGCGTGTGAAAGATTAACTCAAATTCTCTGCAAAGATACTAAAATGTTTTAAACTACACACATTATTAAAAAGATATAATATATAAAAAACTTTAAATGCGCCCTTTCCGGCGTATGCCGCAGAGCGATATGTTGCCATGCTGCTATGGAGAAACGGCAGCGTATGGGGTGATAAGCCGCTCTTGGGTGAGCGAATGCGGTGTAAAGGTGTCACTTTGCTGCTATGCGGCACGATTTGCTTACATGCGTCGTGGCTTCCCCTGCCGCACTCAGTTCTTCTCTGCCACCGCCCTGCGTCTGCGGTTTTCGCTCCGGGACAGACAGGAATAGGCTGGCAAACCATATTTGTGGAAAAACACAAGTATTTTGCGAAAGATAACATTTTTATACAAAATATAGCCTTTTTACTTATGGATAATGGATAAAAAAACGTATCTTTGCAAACGGAAATGCATGGATGGGTGTCCATGACATGCTAATCCGCCCCATGCAATGCCTTCAGGACAGATGCTGCGGGCAGTAGTTGGGAAGATGATGACTATTACAAACACAATATGTTTAATCAATTAAATTACTTGACAGACATGAAAAAAATCTCTATCAAAGCCATGGCGTGCATCATAGCACTGTCAATGGGAATGACATCGTGTATCGGTTCATTCGGATTGTTTAACAAACTGCTGGCATGGAACAGCTCCATCAGCGACAAATTCATAAACGAGATAATCTTCGTGCTCATCTCGCCAGCCTATGCCGTGTGCGGAGCAGTAGACGTGCTCGTGCTCAACAGCATTGAGTTCTGGACTGGAGACAACCCTGTGGCTGACAATGGCAAGGTGAAGAATGTCATGGGCGGCGACGGTATCATGTATGCAGTGAAGACTACAAAGAAGGGCTATGAGATAACAAACCCTGAGGGTGAGACAGTTACATTCATCTACGACAAGAAGAACAAGTCTTGGTCGAGCGATGCTGACGGCAAGATGAAGGAGCTCTTCCGCTTCAATGAAGACGGTACAATACAGGCTGTGCTGCCTAACGGCGAGACAATGAACGTGGCACTCAATAAGGAGGGCGTGAACCAGCTGCGCATGGAGGTTTACGACGGACTCTTCTACGCCACAAGATAATCTGCGGCTGGATACGCCATAAACGTATTCGCATATTACCCTCGCCGTGGCTTCCTGCCATGATGACGAGGGGCTGGTGTGCCATTGGTGGCAGGCTGTGTCGTGCAGTCTGCCGCTGATGGCACGTTTTTTATTTTCTTGTTTATGTACTGCTGTATTCTGCGGATGCTGTGCTCTGCCGCTGATGGCACGTTTTTTATTTCTTGTTTATGTACTGCTGTATTCTGCGGATGCTGTGCTCTGTTGCTGATGGCACGTTTTTTATTTCTTATTTTTGAACTGCTGTATTCTGCGGAAGCTGTGCGCTGCCGCCAATGGCATGGACTGTTATTACCAGATTTTGATACTGCTATGTCAAGAAAGTGTCAGCCATGCCTTTATTCCTGCATGCAGTGATACTTTCCTGCGCCAGAATCCTGCGTCTGTTTCTCGCGGATGTGTGCTTGGCTGGATTTTTCGTAATTTTCGGCTTTTGCGTAAGTGATTGTGTAATAGTGTGTTACAAATATTCTTTCTCTAATTCTCCTCGTTCTGCTATGCAAGATGCTGCTTCTTGCACCATAAAACGCTGCTTTTAGCATGCTCATTCGCTACTTTTTGCACACCAAGACACTGCTTCTTGCGTCATGATTCGCTGCTTTTCCTGTCCGAAGGCCTGCCCTCTGCGCTTTTTCCTGCTGGTTTGCAGTCGTCGGAGTGTGAATCTGCGGATTTCTGCATGCTGCAAGAAAGTATTGGAGTGGGTCTGGATTCTGCGTGAGATGATATTTTCTTAACATCGTGTGATGTGTGTTTTGATGTGCGGATTGTGAATTTTTACGTTACTTCCTGTATTTAAATGTTAAACTATTGTAAAAAGTAAAGGTTGACACTCGCTCGCTGCTGTCTACCTCATTTTAATATAGTACCTTTGCAGTCCGATTATGTCCGGGGGTGAACTTAGAATCCCCAGGTGATGTAGTGTTAATAGTTGTGCCCTTGGCCGAGCACGACGGTTAGTGAATCTGCTCACCAATTGGAAATTAAATGTTTTTTAGTAGTAAAATTTAAATTAGAAATGAACACTTTAAGTTACAAGACTATTTCCGTAAACAAGGAAACAGCCAAGAAGGAATGGGTCGTTATCGACGCAACAGACCAGGTTGTAGGTCGCCTCGCTTCAAAGGTTGCAAAGCTTATTCGCGGAAAGTACAAGCCAACTTTCACACCACATGTTGATTGTGGAGACAATGTAATCATCATCAACGCAGCTAAGGTTGTATTCACTGGTAAGAAGGAAACAGACAAGGTGTACACACGCTACACTGGCTATCCTGGCGGACAGCGTTTCAACACTCCTGCTCAGCTCCGTACAAAGAAGGACGGCGCAGACAGAATCATTCGTCACGCAGTAAAAGGCATGCTCCCAAAAGGCCCACTCGGACGCTCACTCCTCAAGAACCTCTATATATATGAGGGCACAGAGCACCAGCAGCAGGCTCAGCAGCCAAAAGTTATCGACATCAACCAGTACAAATAATTAGCAGCAGAAGATGGAACAGATTAATGCAATCGGTCGCCGCAAGAGCTCTGTAGCTCGTGTTTACCTTACAGAAGGTACAGGCAAGATCACTATCAATAAGAAAGATTTGAACCAGTACTTCCCTTCAGCTATCCTCCAGTATGTGGTTAAGCAGCCACTCCAGCTCCTCGAGGTTGCTGAGAAGTATGATATTAAGGCTAACCTCGACGGTGGCGGCTTCACAGGACAGAGCCAGGCTCTCCGCCTCGCTATCGCTCGCGCACTCGTTAAGGTTAACGCTGACGACAAGAAGGCACTCCGTCAGGCAGGCTTTATCACTCGCGATGCTCGTGAGGTAGAGCGTAAGAAGCCAGGACAGCCAAAAGCACGTCGCCGCTTCCAGTTCTCTAAGCGTTAATACAGAGAACGCTCCGCTGACAATGGATATGGGACTGGCACTATGCTTCCTGAACGTGAGATTCACAGCATGACGCATATCGGCAGACCCAGAATACATAGTGGATGTTTAGCATCTAAACTGGCGAGACCCGCATGGCTACTCGCTGGCTGATTCTAAAAACAAAAAGAATTAAAAAGAACGTAAACAACGTTGAGACAAACAGGGCGAGACCCAGCGTCACAACAAAAAAAACAAACAAAAAGACTATGTCAAGAACAAATTTTGAACAGCTGCTTCAGGCAGGCTGTCACTTCGGACACCTCCGCCGCAAGTGGAACCCAGCTATGGCTCCTTACATCTTCATGGAGCGTAACGGCATTCACATCATCGACCTCCACAAGACTGTCGCTATGACAGAACAGGCTGCAGAGGAACTCAAGCAGATCGCTAAGTCAGGAAAGAAAATCCTGTTCGTCGCTACTAAAAAACAAGCTAAGGACATCGTTGCCGAGAAGGCAGCAAGCGTAAATATGCCATACGTTAACGAACGTTGGGCGGGCGGTATGCTCACTAACTTCCCTACAATTCGTAAGGCTATCAAGAAAATGGCGAACATCGACAAACTTATTGCCGACGGAACATTCTCTAACCTTTCTAAGCGCGAACTCCTGCAGGTGACACGCCAGCGCGCTAAGCTCGAAAAGAACCTCGGTTCTATCGCTGACCTCACACGCCTGCCATCTGCTATCTTCGTAGTTGACGTACTCAAAGAGCACATCGCTATCGCTGAAGCACAGCGCCTCAGAATCCCTGTTTTCGCTATCTGCGATACAAACTCTGACCCTAACAAGGTTAACTTCCCAATCCCTGCTAACGACGACGCTAAGGACTCTGTAGATGCAATCCTTACAGCATGCTGCCAGGCTATCGCTGAAGGTCTCGAAGAGCGCAAGGCTGAGAAGGCTGACGAAAAGGCTGCTGCAGAGCAGGCTGAGGAAGCTGCAGAGGGAAAGAAGCGTGGTTCACGCCGTGCTCGCAAGGAAGAGGCAACAGAAGAGGCTGCTGCTGAATAAATAGAATTTATGTGAAGATGCAAATATTCCAATATGGTATTTGCATCTTTGCATCTTATAACCCACTAAAAAACTTTACACACATGGCTATATCAATGGAAGACATCAAGAAGCTCCGCGCTATGACTGGCGCTGGACTCGCTGATGTCAAGAAGGCTCTCACAGAGGCTGAGGGCGATATGGATAAGGCAAAGGAAATCCTTCGCCAGCGCGGACAGGCTATCGCTGCAAAGCGTGCTGACCGTGAGACATCTAACGGATGCGTACTCGCTAAGGTTGCTGACGGCTTCGCTGCTATCATCGCACTCAAGTGCGAGACTGACTTCGTGGCTAACGGCGCTGACTACATCAAGCTGACACAGGAGATCATCGACGCTGCTGTTGCTGCTAAGGCTAAGAGCATCGACGAGGTGAACGCTCTCACACTCGCAAGCGGCGTGACTGTTGCTGCTGCTGTTACAGAGCGCTCTGGCGTTACAGGCGAGAAGATGGAGCTCGATGGATACAACTTCCTTGAGGGTGACAACATCGAGGCTTACAACCACATGAACCGTAACCTCCTCTGCACACTCGTACAGACAAACAAGGAGGCTGCTGAGCAGGCTCACGTAGTAGCTATGCAGGTAGCTGCTATGAACCCAATCGCTCTCGACGAGAAGTCTGTTTCTCAGGCTGTAATCGACGAGGAGATCAAGGTTGCTGTTGAGAAGACAAAGCAGGAGCAGGTTCAGAAGGCTGTTGAGGCTGCACTCAAGAAGGCAGGCATCAACCCAGCACACGTTGACAGCGAGGCTCACATGGAGTCTAACATGTCTAAGGGCTGGATTACAGCTGAGGACGTAGAGAAGGCTAAAGAAATCATCGCTACAGTTTCTGCTGAGAAGGCAGCAAACCTCCCAGAGCAGATGATTCAGAACATCGCACAGGGACGTCTGAAGAAGTTCTTCAAGGAGTCTTGCCTCCTCAATCAGGAGTTCATCCAGGATTCTAAGATGACTGTCGCTCAGTATCTCCAGGCTGCTGACAAGGACCTCACAGTGGTTGCTTTCAAGCGCTTCACACTCCAGGCTGACTAATCAGCGGAGAATACATAAATAACAGAAAGCCTCATTTGCAGCAATGCAGATGAGGCTTTCTTCGTTTCAGTTCGCCACAGATAGCGCACTGAATGCTGTATGTCTTTATTGCTTGACAGCGTATTTCGCTCACTATTCATACTGTGCTGTGTTCTCAGCCAGCGTATTTCGCTCACTGTTCACACTGTGATGTGTTCTCAGCCAGCGTATTTCGCTCACTATTCACACTGTGCTGTGTTCTCAGCCAGCGTATTTCGCTCACTATCCATACTGTGCTGTGTTCTCAGCCAGCGTGTATCGTTCTCCAGCCACAGAGTGTTTTTCTTTCTGTTCACAGGAGTTTACCTTTCAGTCACGGAACTTTGTTTGCATGTGACACAGCGTTCAGCTCTCCAGTCGCGAAGTGTTGTCAGTAGTTGAGAGAGTGTTTAGCCCTTCAGCCATTATTTTCTTGCAGGCATATACTTATCAAACGAGGCACCGCTGAAATGCCAGGCGTTCTGCTCCGTTGAGCAGATAGATTATTCCGCAGTAGGCGAAACCGTATTTCTTCAGTGCAGTTCGCATGATGACATTGTCGCGGTGGGTGTCTATGCGTATGTTCCCGCACACGCCGAAACAGTAGTTGAGCACATCTTTCAACACTCCGTGAGCTCCGTGCTCGCTGGCTATGCGGTGTATGACATGATACGGCTGCGTGTCGTCCGCCCACTCTCCGTCGTATATCTTGCTGTAGGTCACGTCAGGACCGGCTATGAATGCGAAGGTGGCGATGGGTGTGCCGTCCTCTTCTACGATATAGCTGCACCCCTCATTTATATCCTGCACTATCTGTTCTTCTGCCGGACTGCCGTCAGCCCATTGCTCCATGTTGCCCGTATCCCTCATTTTCTGCCGTCCGCAGTCTATCAGATGGAGGATGACATGCAGGTCGCCGGGAGTTGACAGGCGTATTCTGCGTTCTTTGCCGGTATGTGGTGATGTTTGTATTCGCACGTCTGTTATATGTTCTACGTAATTGTTCTTTCTGTGCAAAGATACAAATTATTCTCTAAATATCCGACCCGGCAGGACTATATTTGCCTTTTTTCTGCGCTCGCCTGTATATTTCTCCCTATTAAAACAGACGCATAATGCCGCTGCATGTCTGTATCCTGTGAGCATGTCCATTATGTTTCAGCCTATGAGGGTAGGGAGGCAAGCGATGTGCGGCCAGCAAGACAGCCGCTATAAGCATGGCGTGGCAAAGAAAAATCCCTCTGGCGGGTAGACCAGAGGGATGCGTTTAGATTCTCAGTATGATATTTTCCTGTTCGTTATATTATTCTTTTGCCCTAACAAATCTGCGAGGCTTCTCTATTGAAGGCTTTGTGCTGTCGTTTCCGATGCTGTCAGGAGTCATCTCTATGCCGTCGAACTCCATGCTGTTCTGCTTCTTAGAATAGCCGTACCAGCCGTCGTAGTAGTACCAGTCGTCATAGCCCCAGTAGTCGTATTCATACTCCCAGTTTGGTGAAGAAGTGTGTACGAGAGAGAAATCTACATAGTTTCCGTTGTCGTATATCGTTCCCCTGAAGTAGTTGTCGCTCAGGCGGTAGTCGTATATCTGAATAGATGTGTTCTCTTCTCTGAAGTATACGGTTATCACTTGGTCGTCTACACGCCAGTCAATATGGTTTGCGATATAGTCCCACGGTGCTCCGCTGTAGTGGTCAACCCAGTAGCCTGAGCCTTTTGTATAGCGGAATGGGTCGAGCAGAAACTCTATCTCGGTGTATGTAGCGTTATATACACGGCCGTTCCATTCGCTTGATATATACATGTTTCCCTCCCATGTGCCCTGCAGTGAGCTTGCTATTGACTCGTCTTCGCATGATGTGAACGAGAAAGAAAGAGCAGCCAGCATTACGGCTGTCAGCATTGCGTGTAATCTCTTTTTCATAGTCGTATGTTTTTTAGTTGTTATTATTTTTTCTTGTGACAGCCGTCAGCAGCATTGCGTTGTGCCTCCCAGCTTATCTTTTCTGTTTGCAAAGTTAACGAATGTTCACGAATAAGGCAAGAGGAAAATTCCTATAGCGTGTTCGGATTTTCCTATTCGTCTGTTCTATTTCCTCATCACACTCTTCAAGAAAGAGTACATCTGTCTGAGATGTTCTGTCTCTTGCGGTACGGAATGCCCTGTGCCATAGTCTATTAGCATTTCGTATCTTGAACCAGTCTTGTCCATCAGACTCGTCAGCCGTTTCATCTGTGTGGCGTATTCAGCATCGTCCGTTGTGTTATAGAACAGGAAGCACGGCACGCTTCTTCGCTTTATGCCGTATATTCCGCCCTGCTGCTCCCATGCAGCCTTGGCGTCAGATGCTGAAGAGCAGTATGTCGACATGTTCTTGTATTCACGGCTTGACTCCGACATGGCAGCATAGTCGAACACTCCCGGCCCGAGCAGCGCCGCCTGTATCTTGCTGCTGCCTTTGCCGCTCAGCCCGTCTGCCGCTTTCGTCCATTCCTTGTGAGGCGCATCGCCAATGGCAAGCGATGCCGCAGTAGAGCCTCTTGAGAATCCGTAGAGCGCAACGCCCTTTCCCAACCGCAGTTTCCTGCCTTCGGAGCGCAACTTACGGATGGCGGCATGCACTTTCCTTGCAGCGTCAGGATTAATCTCTATCGAGCCGAACTCCTTCTGCCTGCCGTCTGAACGGTTGCCGCGTCCCCAGTCGCAGTATTTCGGATGGTCGGCAATAGCCCATGCCATGCCAGCCGCCGGAGCACCCTCGAGAAACGAGTCGTTGAACATTGCCAATGTATATCCTAAGAACATGCGCTTATGCCGGTATTTCCTGGTGTATCCCTCGCCAGCCGTACCAGCGTAACTGTTGCTGTATGCGAACGACAGCACTGTAGGCACACGGCGTGAAGGTCTCTCCGGATAGACAATATCCATATACAGCGTGTCGCCCTCCATGGTCTTGTATTCCTCCGGATAGTTGTATACCGTCGGGTCGTCCTTGCAGTATGCCACGTCACGGCGTATGCGGTAGCCCTCAAACAGGATGTATGCACGGTCGGCAGAGATATTCCCCATGCCGCAGAACTCCCCCTTGTTGAGCTCCTTGTTTATGGCTATGATGTCGCGGTTTATGTATGGCGACACCGTCATGGCATGATGCCCGTAGTCCAGTTCTATCACTTGATAGCCCTCATCCAGCAGCCATTGTATGTTCTCTTTGTTGCTCACGCGTCCTATCTTCTCGCATGTGAGGTTTGTAAGATACACCACAGTCATTCTCTTCCCGCTGTAGTCGAGTGCTGGCTGCTTCGGATTGTTGTAGGTGGTGTAGCCTATCTCGCTGCCAGTAGTCACGCTCAGCCATTTGCCGCTGTCTGCATAGGCTGGGATAGAGAGCAGGCACAGCATTGCTAACAGTGTGAATGCTGATGTTATAAGTCCTGTTTGTTTCATCATGGCATTAGTCTTTCTTCTTTTAGTATATCCTTCACTTCCTCCACTGTGCCGCACACCAGTTGGCGGTCAGATGTCATCACCCACAGGCGGTCGGCTGTTTTCAGCGCCATTTCCATGTCGTGGGTGGAGAGAAGTGCTGCGGGTGACTGTGCTGCGGCATAGTGGCCAGTCCTCCGTGTCATGTCTTTTATCAGCCGCATGGTGTCCGCTTTCGACGGATAGTCGAGGAAAGCGGTCGGTTCGTCGAGGATTATTATCGGTGTCTCCTGCGCCATAGCCTTCGCTATCATCACTTTCTGGCATTCTCCGTCAGACAGTGTGCTGATGCGTCTGTCAGCCAAATGCTCCGCACCAACCTCCTTTATGCATCTGTCAGCAATGCTATGGTCTTTCTCGCTCATCGTGCCCCAGATGTTCGTATACGGCGAACGGCCCAGCGCCACCACCTCTCTTGCTGTCATCATCTGCACATCAGGACGTGCCGTCATGACTATGCTGACCAGCATAGACAACTCCTTGCGTGACAGCGTGTTTATGTCTCGTCCGGCTATTTGTAGCATACCGCCCAGCGCAGGCTGGAATCTGGCAAGCGTGCGCAGCAGCGTCGATTTGCCGATGCCGTTGCGTCCCACCAGACAGGTCAGTTCGCCCGAATGCAGTTCGCCGTTCAGCCGCTCGGCTATTACGGTCTTGCCGTAGCCGATGCTGAGGTCAGAGAGAGTCAATATATTCATAAAGCTTCTTATAGAAAGGGTGGTGCGTCATGGTAGGCGCATCGCCCAGTATTATCAGTTTCATTTTCGCACGTGTGATAGCGACATTCATACGGCGCAGTTCACGCAGGAATCCTATCTGCCCCTCATCATTGGCGCGCACCAGCGAAATCATTATCACATCACGTTCCTGCCCCTGGAATCCGTCGACGGTATTCACCGAGATAAGGTGGCGGAACGGTTTGAAGTACGCATCCTTCTTTATCATCTGCCGAAGAAACTGCACCTGGCTTCTGTATGGCGATATGATGCCCACATCAATGCGCTCCTCTATGATTCGCTCCTTGCCTATCTTGTCGAAATACAGTTGCAGCGCAGCTATTGTAAGGCGTGCCTCCGTCTTGTTTATTCTGCCGTATGACTCGCCCACAAACTCCTCGCGGCATGCCATGTCGGCAGTGTCAATCCACAGCATAGGTATGTCGTAGTCGAGTATGGAGCGGTTCCTGACTTCCGGAGCCGACTCTACCTGTCCTTTGTAGAACCATTCTGACGAGAAGCGCATGATGTCTTCGTTCATTCTGTACTGCATCTTCAGCAGTGTGACCACCTCCGGCTTCTGCTTTACGATGCGCTCCATAAGCGTCACGCCCAGCCCCTCACGCATTGCCTCGTAACTCTTCACGGTAGGAGGCAGCTGGCAATGGTCGCCGGCAAACACCACTCTCGATGCCCGGCGTATGGGAATCCAGCATGCAGCCTCAAGGGCTTGCGCCGCCTCGTCTATGAAGAGCGTGTTGAATTTCTGCCCTTCCAGCAGACGGTTGGCAGCACCTACGAGTGTGCAGGCTATCACACGCGCCTCGCCAAACAACTGTTGCGTGATGCTCATCTCCAGTTCTGTGGCACGTGAGTGCAGGCGGTCCATTTTCTGATGGTATGAGCGATCGCCGCGTCGGCGGCTCTTGCGCAGCTCACGCATGGCTTTTCTCAGCGCCCACAACTGCTCGTAGTCAGGGTGAGCCTCAAACTGGCGTTCGTAGGTGAACGACAGCATCTTGTCATTCACACGTGTCGGATTGCCTATTCGCAGCACCGGAATGCCGCGGTCTACAAGTTTCTCGCTAATCCAGTCCACAGCCATATTGCTCTGTGCGCACACCATGACCTGGTTTTCCTTCTGCAGACACTCGAAGATAGCCTCTACGAGAGTCGTTGTCTTGCCCGTTCCAGGAGGGCCGTGTACGATGGCTACATCCTTTGCCCGCAGCACTTCGTTCACCGCATGCTCCTGAGTAGGGTTTAGCCACGGCAGGCGTATGTCGCCGAATGTATACCGCTGTGCTGGCATGTCAGTGTAGAATAGGTCGCGCAGATATGCCAGACGGTTGCCGCGGCTGCGTGTCACACGCTCCAGAGCGTCGCACATCGTCCGGTATGATGTCTCGTCGAACGACAGTTGCACACCCAGTCCAGCCGCCTGCAGCAGTTCTGCGGCATGGCTCTCGCTGTTCAGCGCCACCACCATACGGTCGCCTTCGACATACGAGACAGTGGCTGTGAACGGCATATATCGTGGTTTCTCGCCAGCGGCAGCAACGATTTTACCGTCAGTAATTGTGCTGTTGAGGCGGAAGAAACATATCGGACGCCCATACTCGAAGTTATGGTCGGTGTCATCGTCATGCTGCCGATGCACCTCAATGCAGTATTGGTTCAGCGAGTTATAGTACGCCTTGCCCGTAGTCAGCGGCCACCACGCATCGCCGCGACGCAGTTTGCGGCCAATGCCATGCGCCTCAGTCTGCTGCTGGAATGCTTCGCGCTCCGCTTCGTATTCCTTTGCCAGCAGTATCTTCTGCTTCTCCAGTTCCAGTATGGGGTTTGTGTAGCTCATCAGTCCTTGTTCTTCCGCTTTGTGTCTTTATAGCCTTTCGCTTCTCGGCATAGATGGAGCAAGTCCGTCCCTGCCCTCATTCCCGTCCCCGTTGACGTTGCCGTTGTCCAGTTGCCAGCATGTGCTATTCACACCCCCAAAACGCTACGAGCTTCTCCCGTACTGCGTTTGACGTCCGCTGCTCATGCTGACGAAGCCTGCGGCTTAGACGTTCTTCATGCAAAATTACAAATAAAAAACGAGAAACGCTTCTTTCTGCCGCTATTTATTATTATATAATGTATATATTCCCACCCATTGTGCCGTTATTTGCGTCGTTTCCTGTGGTAATTACTCAGTCTTTACTTTCTGATTGCTTAGTCCTTATGGTGTGATGAATACTCTCTGAGAAACAAAAAAACTATTAACCGCCATGCAAAATTTGCCAGCACGAATTATTTTTATTATCTTTGCACCCATATATGGCAAATCTATCGCATAATATCTCCTGGCAGTTATTCTGCACATTCCTGCGCATCGGGGCATTCACCCTTGGTGGCGGATATGCTATGATACCGCTAATAGAGCGCGATGTCGTGGAGCGAAGAGGATGGATAGAGCGCAGCGAATTTCTCGACCTCATTGCTGTGGCGCAGTCATGCCCCGGTGTTTTCGCTGTCAATATCGCCACGTTCATAGGCTACAGGCTCCGCCGCACACCAGGCGCGCTGCTTGCCGCCTTAGGTTCGGCTCTCCCTTCGTTTGTCATCATACTGCTCATAGCCATGTTCTTCCATCAGTTTCAGGATGTGGGGTGGGTGGCATCATGCTTCAACGGCATACGTCCGGCGGTTGTGGCGCTTATCGCTGCACCTGTCTTCACCCTTGCCAAGTCGGCTAAGATAACATTCTCCAATTGCTGGATACCAGTCGTCTCCGCCATGCTGATATGGCTCATGGGGGTCAATCCGATATATATCATCATCGTTGCCGCTGCCGGAGGATACGTCTACGGGCTGCTGTCAGACAATGATGAAAGCGAAGCTTCGTCAGCATGAGCAGCGAATGATGGCAAAACGGAAAGCTGAAAGGTGAAAACTGAAAGCGGAAAGCTGGCAAAGAGGAAAACGGAAAGGTGAAAGATGAAAGATGAAAGCGAACCTACTCGTCAACTAATCAATCAAATTGTCTACTCGTCAACTTGTCAACTAATCAATCAACTTGTCTACTCGTTTACTTGTCAACTTGTCAACTAATCAATCAACTCGTCAACTAAACAATCAACTCGTCAACTATAAAAAAATATGCTATACCTGCTGCTGTTTATAACATTCTTTCAGATAGGTCTCTTCGGCTTCGGAGGAGGCTACGGCATGCTGTCGCTCATACAGACAGAGGTCGTAGTGCGCCATCAATGGATGACATCGGCAGAATTTACTAACATCGTGGCGATATCGCAGATGACGCCAGGGCCGATAGGTATAAACACTGCCACCTATTGCGGATATACCGTCGTGCATAATGCGGGCTACGGTGAGACTATGTCGATGCTTGGCAGCGTGATTGCCACATTCTCGCTCGTGCTGCCTTCCATTATTCTTATGCTCCTGATTTCCAAGATGTTCATGAAATACATGCACACCAGAACCATGCAGAGTGTCTTTGCCGGACTGCGTCCTGCGGTGGTAGGCATGCTCGCTGCTGCTGCACTGCTGCTCTGCAACGCCGACAACTTCTACACCCCTGCCAGTCCGTGGCATTTCTACATATCGTTAGCAATATTCGCAGCAACATTCATCGGCACATTCTGGGTGAAGGTAAACCCTATCAAGATGCTGCTGATGGCAGCTTTCGCCGGACTGCTGCTGCTATGGTAGCCCTTGGGCTGCACTCGCTTCCCCATGACGCTCCGCACCGTCATTGTCACTTTCATGACATAACAACAGCATATCCTGCAGACAAATCAAATCGGCACGGATTTTGTAATATGCAGAAAGGTAAAAAGAAAAAATATAGGATATAATAATATGAATACAAAAATCACAGAAAAGGTAAGATATATCGGGGTGGATGACCTTGATATTGATTTGTTTGAAAGCCAGTATGACGTACCTAACGGCATGTCATACAATTCATATATAATACTCGACGAGAAAGTTGCAGTGCTCGACACTGCCGATGCACGCAAGGCAGACGAATGGAAGAAAAACCTTGCTGAGGCTCTCGGCGGCCGACAGCCTGACTACCTTGTTGTGCATCACATGGAACCAGACCATGCTGCGCTTGTTGCTGACATGCTGGCAGAATACCCGTCACTGACTGTCGTAACCTCCGCCAAGGCGTTGCAGATGCTGCCGCAGTTCTTCGAGGGGATAAACCTGGAGGGACGCACCATAGAGGTGAAGGAGGGCGACCGTCTGTCGCTCGGCGAGCACACGCTGACTTTCTATGCCGCGCCTATGGTACACTGGCCGGAGGTTATCGTAAGTTACGACGATACTGACAAGATTCTCTTCTCTGCCGACGGATTCGGCAAGTTTGGCGCACTGTCAGCTGACGAAGACTGGGCTTGCGAGGCACGCCGCTATTACTTCAATATCTGCGGCAAGTATGGCCCGCAGGTGACACGCCTCTTGGAGAAGGCTGCCGCGCTCGATATTAATATCATCTGCCCGCTTCACGGACCTATACTGACAGAAAACCTCGACTATTATGTCGGACTGTATAAGACATGGGCGGCATACGAAGTAGAGACAGAGGGTGTGCTGGTGGCTTACGCTTCAATCCATGGCGGGACAAAGGCGGCGGCAGAGCGTATGGCAGAGATTCTGCGTGAAAAAGGTGCAGGAAAAGTTGCACTTGCCGACCTCTCGCGTGACGACATGGCAGAGGCTGTGGAAGACGCCTTCCGTATGGGACACCTCGTAGTGGCTGCGGCGTCATACGATGCCAATGTCTTCCCGCCGATGCACAAGTTCCTCCATCACTTGCAGATGAAGAACTACCAGAACCGCCGTGTGGCTGTAATCGAGAACGGCTCATGGGCGCCGACAGCAGGTAAGATTATGACCAGCATGCTGCAGGAGATGAAGAACATCACTATCGTGCAGCCGATGGTAACCATAAAGTCGAGAATGAAGACAACAGACATACCGAAACTCCAGGAACTGGCTGATGCACTCCTGGCAGAATAAGCAGTATAGTCTCTCTAGAACATCTAGACCCTCTAGAACATCTAGAAATTCTAGAGTATCTAGAGCCTCTAGAACATCTATAGTCATAAAAAAAGGCAGGCCTGAATCAGCCTGCCTTTTTTTATGATGACCAGATGCTTACTCCTCTGGAGCCTTGTCAATGAGATCCATAAACTGGTCGAGCTTCGGAGTGATGATAATCTGAGTGCGGCGGTTACGCTGCTTGCCCAGTTCTGTGTCGTTGTCTGTGAGCGGGTTATACTCGCCACGGCCGCCGGCAGTCAGACGCTTAGGGTCTACGCCATACTTGTTCTGCAGTTCCTGCACAACGCTTGACGCACGCAGACAAGAGAGGTCCCAGTTGTTGCGGATGTTCTTCATAGAAGCCGCAGCAGCGTTAACAGGCACGTTGTCCGTATTGCCCTCTATCAGCACGTCATAGTCCTTATAGTCCATGATGATTTTCGCAATCTTCGACAGCGTTTCACTTGCACGCTCGTTTATTTCATACGAGCCGCTCTTATACAGCATATTGTCTGCTAAAGAGATGTATACCACGCCCTTAAGCACCTGCACGTCAACCTCCTTCAACTCCTCACGGCTCAGCGAGCGTGTCAGATTGTTTGTCAGCACCATATTGAGCGAGTCGCTCTTGCTCTTCACCTCCACAAGGTGGCGGATATACTGATTTGACTCGTTAATCTGGTCAACAAGCTTTGAGATGTTGATGTTGTTGTCAGTAGTGTTGCTCAGACTCTTGTCGAGGCTCTTCTGCAGCGATGCGTAGTTCTCCTTAGCCTCTGCCAGTTGCTCGCGGCTTAGTGCCAGCTGGTCAGAAAGAGAGTTGATGCGCTCGTTGGCAGCCGCTAATTGTTCCTTGCTGTCCTGGAACTTCGCAGTCAGTTCGCTGTTCTGCAGACGGCAGTTCTCCAGGTCTTTCTTGCTTGCGCAACTGCTGAATGCCATTGCGCCCGCCAATACTGCTATTGCTAAAATGCTTTTTTTCATGTTCTTACGTTTTAGTTAAGTGTTAATAATCTGTGTTGTACTCTTTATTGTAAATTCGCTTTGCCGATACTATGCTTTTCATCTGCGAAATTACTTATAAGACGTCAGAGAACGCAAAAAGTATAGTCGGTTTTAAGTTTTTTTGATAAAAACGCCATGCTTTCTAAATTTTATTTGTAAATTTGCACATACTTTAGTATATACACGTAAATAAAAACATCATTGCTGCTCTTCGCAAATAAAGACAGCAGGTGAGGGTAGGCGTGAACGATAACGCACCCCCTTTAACCTCACCCCTCCTCATATAAATCACAATAGTTATGACAACAAACACGAAGAAACTTCTGCTTCTCATAGATGTGCAGTATGATTTCATCAATGGCTCTCTTGCAGTAGACGGAGCGCCAGCCATTATGGATAGCCTGGCAGCATATATCGCAGAGCAGCCAGCAGATACGTTCAGCCAGATAGTTATGACCGCCGACTTCCATCCTTACAACCATTCATCGTTCAAGGACAACGGAGGACTGTGGCCAGTACATTGTGTCGCTCATAGTCATGGAGCAAGCATCTATCAGCCTGTCTTCGAGGCGGTCAATAAGCTGATACCATGTGCGCCAGTGCTAACAAAGGGCGACAACGTGGCAGTAGACGAGTATTCCATCATGGCGAACGCCGCCAGCGCAGCGAAACTCCTCAGCATCATAGAAGACAACGGCATACAGGAAATATACGTTGCAGGACTCTGCGGCGACTACTGCGTAGGCAATTCTATCAAAGACCTCGTGCAGGCAGGCCATGGTCCGAAGATTCGTGTGCTCACCCGCTTTATCGGTAATATCGACGACGGCACAACACTCCGTAACATCGTTAAAGACAACAACTTGGAAACGGAAAGGTGAAAACGGAAAACGGAAAGCGAAGCTTCGTCAGCATGAGCAGCGAACGTCAAACGAAGTACGGACGCGGTTCGTACCGTTTGGTGCGCGAACAGTGAATGCTGGCAAAACTGAAAACTGAAAGCTGAAAGAGCACCTCGGAAAAGGTTATCAAATAACTTGTCAACTCGTCTACTCGTCAACTTGTCAACTTAAAAATCTACTTGTCAACTAACTGTTTTTATTGTTTTTTCTTATAGGCGGTTGTCAGACGTGATATGTGAAGATAGACAAATGGAAACTTGTTTACATATGGATATCTACGCATATCATTATGCTCGCAGAGCATCCGCCTATAAGTGGTTCTTTAATGTTTTTGTGAATAATCATCCGTGTCAATCCGAGCAATCCGTGTTCGTTATAAACAAAACATCCAAAACAAAGAAAAAGATTTTACAGGTTTTATTCAATTAAAGATAAATCCGTGTTTATCAGTGTCATCAGTGGAAAAGAAAATACTTCCATGTATCTCGTGAGACAGGGGAAATGGAAGAGTCAGCGTTTGAAACAAACTCACATGTTCAGCCCTTGTCTTTTTGTTATCATTTTTTAACGTGTTAAGTTGCTAAAATTCTTTGCTGATTGTAAAAAATATATTAACTTTGCACCCTGTATACATTATATATAAGGCAGCGGCAAAAATACGAGTGCTGCCGACATGCGAGATAAAGCAAAAAACTATTAATACAAGTTAGGACAGACAACCAACAGGAAGAGCGGCAGGCACGACATGCACAGCCGTCGTACAGAAAAAGATTGTTGACCAACTAACCGAACAATTATTAGTATTCACGACTTACGGCTGGCGGTTCGCAGTGACCACAGTACGCACATTCCCTCTCTCCTCTACCATGGAAGTGTGTAGCAGAGAGCATTCGCTATTTCCGGCTACGGACAGCGGGATGAAAAGGAGTAAAATCCGCTCGTGTGCTGGGTGAATTTTCTTCTGTACGGTGGAAAATTATCCATGACAGAGAGTAAAATTGTGCAGACTGACCGGCAGTGAGTGACACGAAAGTAAAAATAATAACAAAAAATACAGTATAAAGGATGAAAAGATTTTATCTAATTATCTGCTTCCTGATGAGTATCATAGGAAGCGCATGGGGACAGGAGACGTATTCTGTAATAGCCGAAAGTACGATTACTCCTGGAGAAGAATTCCAAGCAACTGCTTCTGTTAATTTAACCTATGGAGTAGAAAATGCTAGTGGATGGATGATAGAAACAAGAACCCCAGAGAATGGTGATGCCTATGGAACTATATGGGCAACTGCGGAAAGGAGTGCGCAATTGGAAAATAATATACCAACTTCCGGCACTTTTGTGAAGATTCGTCCTTCTGCCACAGGTAAAATAACGTATAATGTTTTCGTAAATACTAAAACAACGAAATCAGTCAATGTTGTAGATGGGGCTGGTAAAAATATTACAAGCTTTCAAGGAAGTGGCGAACAAAAAATAGCAGGGCAAGTTGAATTCGATGTAATTAAAGATGGCACATATTATATTTACATGTCTGGTTCAGGTTCTCTGCGTTTAGGTGGCTTTACCTTCACTCCATCTGCTGGCGATGATACAGATGATCCTGTGGCAACGTCGGTATCTACATTCAATATCTCTGATTTTAATTATGTAACCAATAAGAATGCGAATGCTGGACTGGACCGCAGTCTTTGCGGCTTTACGTTTGAGTTCTCTGGTGGTGACGCTTTGAAATGTAATGCAACGGATAAACTGACTTTCCGAACAAGAAACACAACACAAAACGGTAGTGTGGCAATCTCTACAACCAACGAAGCGAAGATAATGGGTGCTGAGTTCACTTGTACTTCTGGTGTGATAGACGGCGAGACAAAATATTTCACTATCACAGATGGAGATGTCAATGACCTTACATCAAATGCTACTGTGGATAATGGTGTTGTCAAACTTTCGTTGACAACAGGAGTTTCTAAGATTGTCTTCGCAAAGAAAAATGTTGCAAACAATGATAAAGACACTGATGACAGTCATACTAACGGAAGGGAATTTAACCTTTCTGAAATAAAACTTGTTACAGACACAGAGATGCCGACAGATATGGTTACTCCGCTGCTTTCTTTTGCGTCTGCAGAAATTACAACAACGGTAGGCGGTGAGGTGTCAAATGCTCTGACTACGACACCAAATAATTTTGCTGTAACATATAGTATAACAGAAGATTCTAATTCTATTATTTCAGAAATAGCGGCTACTGGTGAGGTGACTTTAAATACTGATGCCACAGGCACAGCAACTATCACTGCTAACTTCGTTGGCAATAACTACTATAATGCGGCTTCTTCATCTTACACGTTAAGTGTGATCGAGCCTAAGACAACGCTGAACATCGTTGACTTCAACTATAATGCTGGCACTTCCGTCTTTAATGGCTTAGACCGTACTGGGGTAGACGGATTTGACGTGACGTTTACGGGCGATGCCAGTGCACCGAAGTTCAATTCTTATGAGTTAGGATTGGCTATAGGCAATGGAGGTACTATGACAGTAAAGGCAGTAGATGAAGGAAATACTATTGGGTATATTGACTTCACTAAGGCTGAGAGTGGAAATATTTCTAATAGTGGTATTGATACAAATGTCGAAGGCACATGGTCGGAGGTAGATGGTGCTGTTAGATTTACGCCAACTACTCCAAATCAGATCATTATTTTCACAGGTAATGGCAATGACTTCGCTATTGCTGCCATGACTATCTGCACATCGGCTGTTCCTGCAAATGTAGGTAGTAAGCAGACTCCTACTATCACACTGGCGTCAGATGCGTTGACTGCAGAGATAGGGACGAATGCCACAGTAAATAGTCCTGCTGTAACAACGGTTCCTCAGAACTTTAAGGTGCGTTACGAGATTGACGAAGATAATAATAATACAGGTTCTACAATAGATGAGAACACAGGTGTTGTGACTATCGGCAATACTCCTGGCACGATTACAGTACAGGCATACTTTAGTGGAGAAAGGTTTGATGGAACAAACAGCGATAATAATCTGTTTAAGGCTGCAACTCCAGCTTCATATACCCTTACCATCACCGAGGTGACACCTGGAACTACCACCTTCAACGTTTCTGATTTCAATTATGCAGGACAGTCAAGTTCAAAGGAACAGAATCTTGACAGAACAATTGGCGGTTTTTCGTTTACGTATACTGGCGGTGAGGCGATAAAGTATAATGGTGATGATAATTTCTTCTTCAGAGGAAATAATGCTGGTACTCTTACAATAGCGCCAACTGACGCTAATAATAAGATTACGCAAATCGTAATAGGAAGTACAACAGACGTTAGTGCGGTAAATGGCTTTACTGTGACAGCTGACGGAAATACTATTGAGCCAGTTCTGGCAAATGGGTCTATCACAATAGATGTGCCTGCTGGTGCTTCTTCTGTAGTAATCTCAACCAACGAACTGTCTGCCACTGTAAATATAAGTTCTTACACTATCAGCACGACAGCCCAACCATCTGAAGAACTATGTCAGCCAGTGTTTGAATTTGAGCACGCTTCGTTGACAGTAGCGAAAACGGGTGATGTGGCAAACGCATTGACAACAACACCAAAGAATTACCCTCTGGCTTATAACAGTTCTAATACTGATGTGGCAACGGTCGATGCTAAAACTGGTGCTGTGACTCCTGGTGCTGCCGGCACTACAACAATTACTGTGTCATCAACGGCAACAGAATATTTCAACGCTGCAAACGCTTCATACACTCTGACCGTAGTAGATGATGAGAGCGTTGCTGGCAAGACATGGGACTTCACAACATGGAGCACGGCGGACATCACAACAGTAGATGGTGATGACAGCACATGGGAGTATAATAATAACGACTATTACAAGAACAAGACAGGCGAAGGCACGAAAACAGACTTCGGTCTTGCTGTGATGGAAGGTCTTCTGTTCACCACCACAGGTTCTGACCAGATAAGAATATATCCTAACACTGACGGTCAGACAGACGGAAGCATTCGTCTGCAGAGCAAGAACGCCAAGATATATATGCCAGAGCTGAAGGCTGGCCAGACCATAACACTCACAATGATGACAGCATCGGAAAGTAGTGCGCGTGGTATGGTGTTCAGCGGTACAGGTGCAGATAAGGTGCAGCTGATATATGGTGCAGAGACATCAAAGACAATGAATGTTGTGACATACCGTGTCACAGAGGACATCAGTGCAGAGGAACTCATCATGTCGGCTTCTACCGGCGGTCTGTATCTCTATTCTATCAACCTTGGATATTCAGAGCTCTATTGGACGGATGGTAGCAATACTGTAACAGACGTTGCTGTTACTACGTCTGGCGAAACTTCATACACTCTGAATAGTGCTACAGGCGCTTCATATACTATTACAGACGCTAACGGAAATGAATCTACAGATGTTGAGGTTGTAAATGACAAGGTAAAAGTAAACACCTTTACACTTGGAAAGACTCATACCATTACAGCAACAGTAGATGGACATAGCGCCACACTTACATTGCGTATGGTTAATACCGCTTCTATCTCTTATGAGCAGACAACAGCAACAGGAACACTCGGCTTCAGCTTCGTAGAGCCTGTGCTGACAAAGAATCCGGAGGGACTGAACGTGGTGAAATGGAAGAGCAGCAACCCAGAGGTGGCTACTGTTGTGGCTGAAACAGGTGAGGTGACATTGGTAAGCGCTGGTGAAGCAATAATCACAGCCTACATCGAGGCAAACAACTACTATGCTTATACGGATGCATCATACACGTTGACAGTAAACGAGGCTGAAGGTGTACAGGAGCCATGGACTCTCTCGCTTGTCGTGGCTGACGGTGAGTCTGTAGCTGTAGGTTCTACCGGACATAAGCTTACCATGACTGAAGACGGAACAATCAAGGCAGGTCAGGTAACAACAGCAATACCAGGACTCACACTGTCGTTCGGTAAGACAGGCGATAGCGATTGGACTGTAGGCACTCCGGGAAGTGGATATACAACGGATATCGTAGCACAGGGCGCAGCAGCAACAGTTGATGAAGAGACAAACTATCCGACAGGTGGTACATATCTCGGACTTGAGCCAACAGTGAACGGTGTTCTCTCACTTGACGCTTCATACTTCGCATCGCAGAATGTTGTTCTTGTTGACAAGTCTACTCAGACAGTTGTGGCTTCTTATAGCGCACAAACAGATGAGTTTGCAGACAAAGAATTCTCTGTTCCTCTGCAGGCTGACCATACATATTACCTCTATAATGCTGGTAATGGTAAGTCTGATGAAGAGAATCTAAACGATGCTCTCCAAATACATGCCATCACGTTTACTCCGGTGTTCCTCGACCGCATCGGTCACGTGATAGTGAAGAACAACGAGTATATCATCAATGGTGCGCAGCTGGCAGATGATATCCACGACTATCCTACATTCTCTAATGTACATGCAGAAGAGGGTGGAAGCGTACATTATCATTCATACCAGGATGATGGCAAGACAGAGAACACAACTATCTATCTCGACGAGGACGGAAACCTTGTAATTGACGGCGAGGGTACAGCAATACTTGAGGCACATGTGTCACACACCAACACAAGCGGTGACGCTTGCCACTCTGTCGCAAAATGTACGGTGACATATACAAAGAGTCAGTTGAAGTTCTCTGGCACAGATTACACACTGGCAAGCAACCTTGTAGAAAGCTTTACAGAGCCTACGCTGACATTGCCTGCAGCACTAAGCAGCAGTACTGTGACTTATAGCGTAGATAATGATTTCGGTATTGACTCTAATACTGGTAACATAACAAGTATTAGCGGTTCTGGAAAAACTGCAACTGTGACAGCGACAATATCACCGGAGAATATTTATTTCAACCCGACAGCAACGTATACTATCACATCTGCAACACAACAGGTGCCATTCGAAGTGCTTGAGGAGATTACTGTGCCAGTAGGTACACGTGCTTTCAGCTTGATACGTGAAGATGAAAATGGTGTACTTATAGATGCAACAGGCAACGTTGTTATTGACTTGGATGATAATTTATATGGAAATGGCGATGGAGATCAAAATACATGGGGAAAACTTTCTGACATGTCCACTTCGGCAGGTTCATATGCTACTGTCGTACAAAAGTTCTTTAATAAGGGTTCTATAATAAGTGCGGATCCTGGTGTAGTTAAGATTAATAACAGAATGCAGATAGACGCAGTGGCGGAAGGAACAGCAACAGTTTCTATGCAGTCTAATCAGTGTACTGACGGAAGTAGCACTTATGGTTCAAGAGATATTACTATAAAGATTAATGTAGTAAAAGATACTGAATCTGATTATTACGAGAGCATATATATTGGAACTGGTTCAACATACCGCACATGGAACTTCCATAATGGTTTTGACGCAACGGAGTTAAGTTCGTATGATAATGGTTATACAGCATTGGGTAACTCAACAGGCGAGGCAGAGAACTTTATAACCCATATCCCATCTGGTCACGACTTCTGGATATATGACAGTGAGAATAATACTCTGAAGTCAAATATATCAATAACTGTAACAGATAACAAGATCGACAGAGAATCTATTGCGTTCATTGCTAATGAGCCAATGAATAATCTGTCTCTTACATCAACAGCAACAAACTGTTTCGCATCATCAAAGGGAACAATTGATGTTTTCCGTGCTTCAAAGCCAACGTCAACTTACGACTATGAGTCAACTGACAGCCTGGATGACAAGAATGTGCTGACATTCTATACATTCAGAAAGGCGGAAAATGAATGGGAAGGAACGAAACGTAATGAGGTTTCTGACATTACGTTTAACGCACAGACAAACATGTGTGGCATTACTGGTGTTGACAAGGATGAGCATGTTACACCTTACCGTTCAATCCAGTTGTCTGGTAAGTCTGCGTTTATCCGTGTTAATGACATCAAGCCGGGAATGTGGATGAGTGTCATTGCTGATAATAATTTAAAAGAAGGTGTGGGATCTGTTCAGTTAGCGTCAGATGGTGCAGAAGTGCAGGCTTTGGGCCAATCTTTATACAGTAGCTATTCTGATTCAAAGGATGAAAACCTGACAAAATATCCATATAACCGTGTGACAAATGTCTTCCCTTATCTGCAGTCTGCCGGTACGACTGTTGCTATAGAGAATGAAAGTGCACCAAGTATTACAAACATCATGGTGGGTTATCCTGCTGGTATGGGAACACTGAATGTTGGCGGCGGCGAGAAGTCTCCTAAGATTAACAACATACAGCGCACCTATGGTTATGCAACATTCGTAAGCCCTTACAACATCGACCTTACAGGACAGACAGCGCTGAAGGCTTACATCTGCGACTACTACGGCAAGGATAATAACCTTGTACACATGGTGCAGATTAAGCATATCCCTGCCAATACTCCTGTAATGCTCAAGGGTTATGCACGTGACATGTATGTGCTCTATATTTCTGAGGGTAATAAGCCTGTTGAACATGGTATCTCTGAGGAAGTGTTCGCTAAGAATCGCCTTGTAGGTGCAATGGAGGATGGCATGGTACAGCCAACAGAAGAAGGACTTCATAACGGCGCCGTTACGACATGGCATAATATGGGTCTTACACAGAACAAGTTCCTCACATTCACAGTGGCAAGTCCTATCGCCAAGGGACGCGCTTACCTCAGAATAACACAGGAGGAGTATGAGGACCTTTATGCAGCGCATGTGTCTGCGTCAGCAGCAAGCACTTCTACAAAGATTGTCTTTGAGGATACGGATTTCGATTATTCTTCAGACGTTACTACTCCTACTGGAATAGAGAATCTTGAGAATGTGACAGTTACTGTGGGCGACGGACATTATTACAACCTCAATGGTGTGCGTGTAAACGGTATACCAACACAGAAGGGTATATACATTCGTAATGGAAAGAAAATTGTTGTACGCTAATTTAATGATAAGGAGAAAATGAAAAAGTCATATATTAAGCCAAGTATAGTAATATTTGGATTAGCGTCAGAGTGTGTTTTGCTAAGTGAGTCTAACGGAAACTTCGGTGGTGGAATTGGCGAGGGTGAAGGCACTTTTGATTCTAAAGAGAATGGTTGGGAAGACTTTGAGATCACGCCACTCTACGACAAAACATGGGGCACTGACGACAATACTTTGAATGAAGAAGAATAATAACTTTAGCAATAGGGTGGTGCGGGCAATCTGTCCGCACCACTTTTTTTGTTCTTTGGAACAACATTATCACCATAATAATCTTTTTTTTTAATACATCTGCACATCTGCACTGCCGTTTTAAGTTCTTAAATTATAGACAGTTATAACAGTGCAGATGTAGTGCAGATGATATGCATACAGCCGCAAGAAAATCATATCGACATCAAGAATAATCGGGATAGTGGTTTCCAGCATAGAGATACCATAGGTGCTCCCACAAGATACCACCGGAATCTTTATGATGTGACATCTACAAAAGCATAATCATCAAAGAGGAATAACATACTCTCCAATGCCATGAAGCTAACGAGATAGCCAGCCAATAGGTAATCCAGGCATCCCCAGCATATCAAACCCGAAAAACGACCCGTACCAATCTGCACACCATCTGCACGTCCTCAAATACTCTAATCATCAATAAGTTACGTTGTCTGTGCAGATGTGCAGATATAGTTTAGTTGACAAGTAGACAAGTAGATTTTTTAAGTAGACAAGTAGACGAGTTGACAAGTTGGTTGAATAGTTGACAGGTAAGAGAGTTGTTTATAACGAACACGGATTGCACGGATTGACACGGATTATGTTTATAGAAAAAAACAAGAAAGAACCACTTATAGCCTGATGCTCTTCGAGCATTGCAATATGCGTATATAGCCACTGGCGAACAAGTTCCCCACGGCTCTATCCTCACATTGCGCTAACGTCAGGCTATAAGAAAAAACAATAAAAACAGTTAGTTGACAAGTAGATTGATTTAGTTGACAAGTAGACGAGTAAACGAGTAGACAAGTTATTTGATAACCTTTTCCTCTTTGCTCTTTCC